>NZ_JBIIOT010000042.1:0-42643 GCF_044336785.1 Tardiphaga sp.
CGCAGGAGGCTCTCATAGATCTTGCCGCCCAGCGTCAGCGTCGGCTGCTGCTGGTTCAACGCGGTGACGAGAATCGGCGGTTCCGGCTGGATGATGGTGTTGAGCGTACCGCCCTTGGTCTGGCCGGCAGCGCGCGTTATGCCCAACGGAATGCCCGAAAGAGCCACCGCACTCACGCCCATCATCTTCGCGAATTCACGCCTATTCATAGTCTTTCCTTTTCACAACAGCGATCGCCAGATGCGTACCATCAGATCTGGCACGCCCGGCGATCGCCGCCCTATGCTGACTTTCAATTTCAACCGAGTGTGACGGCTCCGAATGTCTCATGCACGCCGATGCCGGAGGTGATGACATTCTTCAACCGCTTGTCGATGAAGTTCGGGAAGTCTTGCTCGACCATCCATGCGATCGGGACTTCTTCTACGACGATTTTTTGCACAGCCGTGTAGAGTTCCTGACGTTTGGCGTCGGATGTCGCAACGGCGGCTTCCTCGAATAGCCTGTCTACCTCAGGATTGGAATAGCCCGCGACATTTGAGAACAAGATACCTTTTCGGATGTTCGACGACACATAGCTGCGCGCCACACCCAGAGCGGGATCGCCGAGCTGATAGAGCAGATTGCTCGTCATCTCGTAATTCCAGTTGCTGACACGCTCTGCCCAACCGGCCATGTCGTGATTTTCGAGTTGCAAGTCGATGCCGACACGACCGAGCGACTGCTTGAAATATTCGGCGCAGCGTGTCCACAACTCGCCATAGGGCGGCACCAGATATTTCAGCGTGACACGCTTGCCATCCGCACCGGGCTTGAGCCCCATTTCGTCAAGCAGCGCCTTCGCCTTGTCGAGCGAGTAGTCGTACTGCTTGACGTCCTTCTCGTAGAACCGCGTCTTCGACGACACAGGTCCGGTGGCCACCTTGCCGAGGCCGAAGAACACACGCTGCAGCATCGCCTTGCGGTCGATGGCAAACATCACCGCCTGGCGGAAGCGCTTGTCGTCCATCGGCTTCACGCGCAGATTGAACTCCAGCCAGAAATGCGGCGCGAAGAATTCGTAGCCCTTCGTCGTCATCTCCAGATTGGGCAGCTTCGACAACCGCGCCACATCGAAGAGTTCGACGTCGGTCCATTGCGTCAGCTGCACCTTGCCCTGTTCGAGCGCGACGGCACGCGACGCGCCGTCCGGAATCACGCGATAGATGATCTCGTCGAGATGAGGCTCACCCTTGCGGTAATAGCCTTCATGCTTGACGAGATGGACATGCGATCCCTTCACCCACTCCTTGAGCTTGAACGGACCGCAACCGATGGCCTGCGCATTGGCGGGGTTCTTGCGGAAATCGGTCCCTTCATAAATATGCTTCGGCACGATCGGCGCCGTGGTGCAGTCGAATGAGCCAAGAAAAGGTGCGAACGGCGTCTTCAGCTTGAAGATCACCGTCAACGGGTCCGGCGCTTCCGCCTTTTCGATACGCATGAACGTGCCGCGCGCACGCGCATGGGTCTCGGTGAGCACCTTGGTCACCGAGAACACCACGTCTTCCGATGTCAGTGGCTTGCCGTCATGGAAGGTGATGCCGGGAAACAGTTTGAAGGTGTAGGTGAGACCATCCGGCGACATTTCCCAGGATTGCGCAAGACCAGGCATCGGCTTGAGATCGGCGCCGTAGCGCAGCAGGCTCTCATAGATCTTGCCGCCGAGTGTCAGTGTCGGCTGCTGCTGGTTAAGCGCAGTGACGAGGATCGGCGGCTCGGGCTGGATGATGGTGTTGAGCGTGCCGCCCTTGGTCTGCCCGACGGCACGGGTGACGCCGAGCGGAATGCCCGAAAGGGCGGTGGCGCTGAGGCCGAGAAGTTTCGCGAATTCACGTCGGTTCATCTATATCCCCTATTCAATACTCGAAAGTGATAGACAGTCAGTAAATTGAGATGCTGCACCGCGATCGCTGCGCAACAGTGACATTCTCGATGCTTGGCGGCTCAGCCGAAATGCACGGCCCCGAAAGTCTCGTGCACGCCGATGGCTGTCGACAATACGTTCTTCAGGCGCTTGTCGATGAAGTTCGGATAGTCTTGTTCAAAGGTCCAGACCACCGGCACGTCCTCGACCAGAATCTTTTGCACCTGACTGTAAAGCTCCTGCCGCTTGTCATCGGACGTCGCGACCGCCGCTTCCTCGAACAGGCGGTCCACCTCCGGATTGGAGTAGCCGGCGGTGTTCGAGAACAGGATGCCCTTCTTGATGTTGGACGAGATGTAGGTGCGCGCCACGCCGAGCGCGGGGTCGCCGAACTGATAGACCAGGTTGGCGGTCATATCGTAGTCCCACTCGGCGAACTTCTGGGCCCAGCCGGCAATGTCCGTGGTCTGCAATTGCACATCGATACCGACGCGGCCGAGCGACTGGCGAATGAATTCGGCGGCGCGCGTATTCGCCTCGCTGACCGGCGAGATCAGATAGCGGAGCGACACGCGCTTGCCGTCCGGGCCCGGCTTCAGCCCCATCTCGTCGAGCAGCGCCTTCGCCTTGTCGATCGAATAGTCATAGGTCTTGACGTTCTTGTCGTAGAACCGCGTCTTCGACGAGATCGGACCGGTCGCCAGCTTGCCAAGCCCGAAATAGATCCGCTGCAGCATCCCCTTGCGGTCGATGGCATGGGCGATGGCCTGACGAAAGCGCTTGTCGTCCATCGGCTTGATGCGGTTGTTGAGCTCGATCCATTGATGCGGCGCGAAGAATTCGTAGCCCTTGGTGGACATCTGATAGTTCGGCAGCTTGGACAGCCGCGCCACCTCGAAGAATTCGATGTCGCCCCATTGCGTCAGCTGCACCTTGCCCTGCTCCACCGCCACGGCGCGCGACGCGCCGTCGGGTATCGCGCGATAGATGATCTCATCCAGATAGGGCTCGCCGGGGCGGTGATACCCCTCGTGCCGGACGAAGTGGATATGCGATCCCTTGACCCACTCCTTCAGCTTGAACGGGCCACAGCCGATCGCCTGCGCGTTGGCCGGGTTCTTGCGATAGTCGGTCCCCTCATAAATGTGCTTGGGGAGGATCGGCGCCGTGGTGCAATCGAGCGAAGTGAGGAAAGGCGCGAAAGGCGATTTCAGCGTGAAGACGACGGTGAGCGGGTCCGGAGCCTCGGCCTTCGCAATCCGCGCAAAGGTGACGCGGCCGCGCGCATGGGTCTCCATCAGCACCTTGGTCATGGTGAAGATGACATCGTCCGCGGTCAGCGGTTTGCCGTCGTGGAAGGTGATGCCCGGAAACAGCTTGAACGTATAGACGAGCCCGTCGGGCGAGACATCCCAGGACTTGGCGAGGCCGGGAAGCGGCTTGAGGTCGAAGTCGTAGCGCAGCAGGCTCTCATAGAGTTTTCCGCCGACCGTGAGTGTCGGCTGCTGCTGGTTGATTGCGGTGACGAGAATAGGCGGTTCGGGCTGGATGATCGTATTGAGCGTGCCGCCCTTGGTCTGGCCGACAGCGCGGGTAATCCCGAGTGGAATACCGGACAGGGCCGTGGCGCTCAGACCAAGAAGTTTCCCGAATTCACGTCTGTTCATTCCCGCTTCCCTTGCATTGGCGCCAGGGAAAGCGTCGCGGTTGTGCGCCCTGGCCAGTGGGGAGGAACTTGCAAATTTCGCGCCGCAGCATCATCGCCAGCAATGATGCTGGCAATTGCCGCCATGCCCCAGTGGAATTGCTCGAATTTGAGCTGACTGCCTCAGACGCTGCCTAAGACTTGTCTTCCGCCTGCGCATCGGCCGTCGCGCGGAGGCGACGAATACCGGTCATGATCGCATCGATGTCCTCTTCGAGCTGCCCAAGCAGAACGCCGAAGTTGAAATCGGAGCGATCGCGGATCGAAGCGGCAAGCTGCTCGCGATGCGCGCGAAGATCGAGCAGGGCATCGAGCTGGTTGGTCTGAACATAGGCGGCAACGATCGCCTCGATAGCACTGGTCACGTCGGTGAGTTTTCCTTTCGCGGCCGGATTTCAGCCCGCGGTCGCACCTCACTTCGCATGCGACCAGAGTTCGAATTATGGCGGAGACGGCTACATGGCCTCTCGCCACCAGTTCCGCGGTCCAGCTATCGCGCTGCGACAAACAGACCGATGCGAAGTCCCGAAATGTCGGAACGTGTCGTGAAGGGCGCAGTTGGCGAGGCAGGGGAAGAAACCGAACAGAGGACTGATCTTATGAAGAAGATGATGATCGCAGCGACTGCCGCCATGCTGATGACAGCGCCCGCAGCCTTCGCTCAGAGCGGCGCAAATCCAAACGCTCCGCAGATGAACTCCACCGGTACCGGCGTGACACAGCCAGGTACCAATAGCCGCGGCACCGCCGTGGACGTGCCGGAGCGGAGCGGCAGCAAGATGGCGCCGAGTGCCACCGGTTCGCAGGCAGGTAATAGCTCGAACTCGATGGGCGGCTCCAATGCAGCAACCGGCACGACCGGGATGGGCGGCAACAATTCCGCTGAAGGCCGCACCTCGGGTGGCGGCGGTGGCGCAGGCGGCGGTGCTGGTGGCGCCGGCGGCGGCAACTAAGAACGCAATCGCGTCCTGCTAAAATTGTAAAATGGAAAGGCTCCGGATCGCTCCGGAGCCTTTCGTTTGTTTGCTGCGGGATCGCGAAGCTTACATGATCACTTCGATCAGCTTCGGACCCTGCGAGGCATTGGCATTGTCGAGCGCCTTGCTGAATTCCTCGGCGGTGGTCACCGCAACGCCGGGAACACCCATGCCCTTGGCCATAGAAACCCAATCCAGATTCGGACGATCGAGCGTCAGCATGTCGAGGGCGCGGCTGCCCATGGCGCCGGCGCCGACATTGTCGAACTCGCCCTTCAGGATCTGATAGTTGCGGTTGGCGAACACGACGGTGGTGACGTCAAGATTTTCGCGGGCCTGGGTCCACAGCGACTGCGGCGTATACATGGCCGAGCCGTCGCCGACCATGCAGATCACCTTGCGATCCGGGCAGGCCACGGCAGCGCCGGTCGCGACCGGGGTCGAGAAGCCGATCGAGCCGCCCATGTTCTGCAGCCAGTCATGCGGCTTGGCCGCAGCGGTCGGGGCGAAGAAGCCGCGGCCGGTGGTGATCGACTCGTCGATGACGATGCCGTTCTCGGGAATACCGAGTGCGATGGCAGCAGCGATCGACGCGTGGTTCAGCGCGCCGGTCGGCTTGACCAGTTCGGCATGCTTCTGCGGCTTGACGTCCGACGGCTTGGCGCCGACGGCGCTGGCCAGCGCTTCGAGCGCCGCCACCGAATTCTCGCCATTGGCGGTCATGCGGTGCACATTGCAGCCTTCCGGCTTCAGCACGCTCGGCTTGTTCGGATAGGCGAAAAAGGCCACCGGATCGTTGGCTTCGATCAGGACGATGTTCTTGAAGTTCTTCAGCACCGGAAGTGCCGAGTCGACCACGTAGGGCACGCGCTCGACGAAGAAGCGGCCCTGGCCACGGGCCATGCGCGGATTGTAGGTCTGGCTGATCACCTTGCAGCCCGTCTTGCCGGCGATCTGCTCGGCAAGTGCCAAGCCCTGCTCGGTCAGCGCCGAGCCGGTCAGCAGCAGCAGCGTGGTCTCGCCTTCCTTGGCAAGCTTGGCGGCGACATCGACAGCCGGGGCATGGAAGTTGGCGCGCTGCTCCGGCGCCGGCACCTGAGCAATGCCATCGGCTTCGTTCCAGGCCGTGTCGGCCGGCAGGATCAGGGTGGCGATCTGCGCCTGCGCACCGCTGGCGGCGGCGATGGCGGCAGCGCCGTCGGCGGCCACGGTCTTGGCGCTCGGCGAGGTACGCACCCACTGCGACATCGGACGGGCCAGCCCCTCGATGTCCGAGGTCAGCGGCGCATTGTGCTCGATGTGATAGACGGCATGCTGGCCGACAATGTTGACGATGCCCGAATTGGCCTTCTTGGCATTGTGCAGATTGGCGAGGCCGTTGGCGAGGCCGGGGCCGAGATGCAGCAGGGTCGAGGCTGGGGTGCCCTTCATGCGGTAATAGCCATCCGCCGCACCGGTCACGATGCCTTCGAACAGGCCGAGCACGCAGCGCATGCCTTCGACACGGTCGAGCGCCGCAACGAAATGCATTTCCGACGTTCCCGGATTGGCAAAGCAGACGTCCACGCCGCCTGCCACCAGTGTCCGTACCAGGCTCTCCGCACCGTTCATTATCCAGCTCCAAGTTTTTTCTGCGAAATCGCGGAGTTGATCAATCATTGTTCGGGGAGCGCGTCAAAGGGGGCAGGCGCAACGCTTCGTCGCAAGACATGCGTGGCAAGCGGCCAACGCCGTCAGGCGATTGCGCCGCCGTCTCCCTGCACTTCGAGCGGTTCTCGACAAGCCGCGTTTCTTAAGAGGCTATGGGTTGCGGAGCAGCTTGAATTGTGGCCAGTCTGCGGCTCATTCCATCTGGCGAGGAGTCCATGAAGCGCATCGTTGCCGCCCTGTCCGTCGCAGCCGCCCTGATCGCGGTTGCCATGCCCGCTGAGGCCCGCGTCCGCAATCAGCCGGCGCAGCCCGATTTCGTCGTTGATGACGGCCCCTCGCTGTCCAACTTCTTCTCCAATTTCGGCAATGGCGGCGGCAATGGGGCGAGCCCAATTCCGCGCCAGACCGTTGGCTTCCAGAGCAATTACGCCCCCGGCACCATCGTGGTGAACACCGCCGAACGCCGGCTCTATCTGGTCCAGCCGGGCGGCAGTGCACTGCGATACGGCATCGGCGTCGGCCGTGACGGTTTCCGCTGGGGCGGCGTGCACCGCGTCACCGCCAAGAAGGAATGGCCGAGCTGGACCCCACCGGCCCAGATGCTGCGCCGCCGGCCAGACCTGCCGCGCCACATGGAAGGCGGCCCAGACAATCCGCTCGGCGCCCGCGCCATCTATCTCGGTTCGACGCTTTACCGCATCCACGGCTCTAACGAGCCGGAGACCATCGGCCAGGCCGTCTCGTCGGGCTGCTTCCGCATGACCAATGAAGACGTTACCGACCTGTACAACCGCGTCGCCGTCGGCGCGACGGTCATCGTCAAGAACTGATCGGATCCCCGAAGGTCTCGCCGCATGCGAGACCTTCGACTCCCTGCGTCACTTCTGCGTGGGCGCGACCAAAGAGCCCTTGCGCTGCTGCGCCTTGTGCGCGAACTTGCGCAAAATGCACTCCCCAATTCCATATTCGGGCAAGCGTCTTGGCCTCGTCCTGATCGCGGCCGGCACTCTGCTCGTATCAATCCCTGCTGGCGCCAGCGAGCCTGCGATCATCGCCGCGCATCAGAAGCACCAGAAGAAAAGCTTCACCGACAGCCAGATCATCGACGGCTTTCTGAAGACTGCCTTTGGCGCCGAATATCATCTCGCCGGACGCGTCGATCGCATCCGCAAATATGAGATACCGGTGAGGGTCTTCACCGATGGCGGCTCGGCAACGCGCAAGAAGCAGATCGGCAAAGTGGTCGCCGATATCGGCCGACGCGTGCAGCATCTCAACATCGCGATGGTCGAGAACGGCAACGAAGCCAATGTCACGGTCAAGCTGGTGCGCGACCGGGACCTTTACCCCACCCTAGCTTCGTTCTATGGCGAGGACCGCGCCAACGAAATCCGCACCTCGCTCGATCCGCAATGCCTGTCCGGCTTCCGCAAGAACGATCAGTTCGAGATCGAACGCTCCGACGTGATCCTGACCACGGACAACGGCGATTTCACCTTCTACGACTGCGCCTATGAAGAGATGCTGCAGTCGCTCGGCCCCATCAACGACACCAATTCCGTGCCGTGGACCATGTTCAACGACAATGTCTCGATGGGCTTCTTCGACATTTACGATCAGTATCTGCTCAACATCCTGTACGATCCCCGCATCAAGGCGGGCATGACCGTGCAGCAGGTGCGGGCTGTGCTGCCGCAGGTTCTCGCCGATGTCCGCGTCTGGGTCGGCAAGATCAATGAATTGCCGGCGGATTAGGTCATCTCATCGCAAGGCGTGCGAGATAGGTTGAGAGACCTATCGGAACCCTCCCCGACGCGTTAGGTTGTCGCAACAGACATCTCCCGCGCCGGGATCATTTGCATGACCACACTGCTGCTCTCCCACAAGGCCTCATTCGATCACCTGACGCCGCCCGGCCACCCCGAGCGGCCGGATCGGATGCGCGCCGTGGCGCAGGCGCTTGGCGACCCACGCTTTGACGCGCTGGTGCGCGCCGATGCGCCGGAGGGCAGCCTCGATCACGTCAGCCTGTGCCACGACAGTCACTATATCGACGAGCTCAGGCACGTCGCGCCCGCCAGCGGCCTCGTTTATATCGACGGCGACACGTCGCTGTCGCCCGGCACATGGGAGGCCGTGATGCGCGGTGTCGGCGGTGCCATCGCAGCCACCGACGCGGTCATGAAGGGCGAACACACCAACGCCTTCGTCGCCACGCGTCCGCCCGGTCATCACGCCGAGAGCAACAAGGCGATGGGCTTCTGCTTCTTCGATCAGGCTGCCATTGCCGCGCGCTATGCCCAGCGCACCTATGGCATCGGCCGCACCGCCGTGGTCGATTTCGACGTGCATCACGGCAATGGCACGCAGGAGATCTTCTGGGGCGACAAGACGGTCATGTATTGCTCGACCCATCAGATGCCGCTGTTTCCCGGCACCGGGGCCACGCAGGAGCGTGGCGAGCACGACAATATCGTCAATGCGCCGCTGCGCGATGGCGATGGCGGCGCAAAATTCCGTGCGGCCTTCGATAATCTCATTTTGCCGCAGCTGCAGAAATTCTCGCCGGAGCTGATCATCATCTCAGCCGGCTTCGACGCGCATCGCCGCGACCCGCTGGCGTCGCTCGAACTCGACGCCGCCGATTTCGGCTGGGTGACGCGAAAACTGCTCGACCTTGCCGATCAGACCGCGGGCGGCCGCGTTGTGTCAGTGCTCGAGGGAGGCTACGATCTGCAGGGCCTGCAGGAATCTGTCGCGGCGCATGTGACCGAACTGATGGGCAAGCAAGCACCGGTCTAACCTTGCGTGCAATGCAATCGGGCCGCCACATTGCGCCCGCAAACATCCCTATAGAATCATGCGTCCCAAACGCACACGGAAGAGCGAATGGCCGAGAACACCCACGCTGACGTCAAGAAGCTGACTTTCGAGACCGCGATCGAAGAACTGGAATCGATCGTGCGTCGTCTCGAAGAGGGCAAGGTGCCGCTCGAGGAATCGGTCGCGATCTATGAACGTGGCGAGGCTCTCAAGCGCCGTTGCGACGAATTGCTGCGGCAGGCGGAAGCGCGCGTCGACAAGATCACCACGGATTCGAACGGTCAGCCCGTCGGCACAGAACCGCTGGACGTCCAGTAATCGGGCGCATTGTCCCGACGGCACAACCCATAACCGGCGTATGCGCGTCGATTTTAGCGCTTGGCGCTCGGCGCGGCCTGTTATAGTCCGCTGTCAGTTCGGGGAACCAGCGTGCGCGTCCAGCACCGTCATGTCATCTATGTGCAGGGATACGACCCACGGGGCCTCGCGCAGTACTACCGTATGTTCCGCACCGAGCTTCGCAAGTTCGGGCGCCTTTACTGCCTGACCACCACGGTCGGCCGCCCGAAGGAACATGCCCCCGGTGAATTCGCCCACGAATCCGCCGGCTGGACCATCGAAACCACCGGCGACGGCTGGCAGACCAAAACCGATTACGATTTCCTGCGCTGGGAAGACCTGATCCAGCGCGATCTCGCCGCCCCGATCTGGCGCACCGCCATCCACGGCATGCTGATCTATTGGGGGCTGGTGTTTTCCGGCACCATGGGACGCTTCTGGCGCGCCCATTGGCGCTTTGCCACCTTCATCAGCTGGCCGCATTTCGTGCTCCTCAACGAAGCGATCTGGTCGGCCGCAGCGGCCTGGCTGGTGGCGTGGGGGCTGAAGGGGCTTGGCGTGCACGGCCTTCTGGTCGGCTGCGCCGCAGCCGCCGTGTTCATCGCCGTGCTTGGCTCACTGATGAAATACACGGAAGAGCGGACCTACCTGCTCTATTTGATGGCCGACACCATCTTCACCTGGCAATTCGCCCACGGAAACCGGCCCGAATGGGACGCCCGCATCGATCGCTTCGCGCAGCATCTGGTGAAGGTGGCGCAAAACTCCGACGCGCAGGAGATCGTGCTGGTCGGCCACAGCTCGGGCTCGTTCCTCGGCTCGGAAATCCTTGCCCGCGCCCTGAAGCTCGATCCCGATCTCGGGCGCCGCGGACCCCGCGTGGTCTTGCTGACCCTTGGCGGCAATATGCCGATCGTCGGCTTCCACAAAGGCGCGCAGGACTTCCGCGACAATCTACGCCTGCTGGCCACCGAGCCGTCGATCGACTGGATCGACTGCCAGTCCCGCAAGGACGTGATGAATTTCTATCCGTTCGATCCGGTCGCCGGCCATGGCATCGATGTCGGCAGCGCGAAGCGGAACCCGACCATCATACCGGTGCGATTCCGCGAGATCGTGCGTCCCGAGCACTACAACAGCTTCCGCTGGAAATTTTTCCGGGTCCACTTCCAGTTCGTGATGGCCAATGAGCGGCCGCATGCCTACGATTTTTTCATGATCGTCTGCGGCCCGGTTCCATTGCGCGAGCGGATGGCGCAGCCGGCTACAACCCTCGCACTGGTCGATGGCGACCTCGCAACCCGCGAAAATGCATGGAAGAAGCTTGATTTGGGTCAAAGAAGCGCGGTTTCCGGCGCCTCAGGCGGTGCGTCGCCGGCGGTCCGCCGCATCGGCTGAATGTCCCGCGCGAATGTGCGGGCGGGAACCCGGCCTAACCACCATGGTTGGCTTTGGCGGTGGCTTTGGTGTAAAGGGACAAGGTTCATCCGTAGGCAACCAGGCGCTGGGCCGGTCGTTAACGGTGATAAGCGCTTCAACCATCTGACGAAAATGTTCGGATGACGAAGTTTTCAAGCATGCTAGATACCACGACGAAAAATCGAAGCCCATTATAAGGCCTCGAAACAAGCTTCCCGGTTCCGGGGAATGCGATTGGTCCGAACCGTCTGCCGCCTTCGCGCGACGAACTGGACACTACCGCAATCCCGGACATGTCAAATTGGAATAGTGCCGTGACCAATTTTAGTAAGACCCCGCTGCTCGATACCATCCGGACCCCGGAAGATCTGCGCAAGCTGAAGGTCGAGAAGGTGCGCCAGGTCGCCGACGAACTGCGTCAGGAGACCATCGACACGGTGTCCGTCACCGGCGGCCATTTCGGCGCCGGCCTCGGCGTGGTCGAGCTGACCACCGCGCTTCATTACGTGTTCGATACGCCGCGCGACCGCATCATCTGGGACGTCGGGCATCAGGCCTATCCGCACAAGATCCTCACCGGTCGCCGTGACCGCATCCGCACCTTGCGCACCGCCGGTGGCCTGTCGGGCTTCACCAAGCGCAGCGAGAGCGAATACGATCCGTTCGGCGCCGCGCACTCCTCCACCTCGATTTCCGCTGGTCTCGGCATGGCCGTGGCGCGCGATCTGTCGGGCGGCAAGAACAATGTCATCGCAGTCATCGGTGACGGTTCGATGTCGGCGGGCATGGCCTATGAAGCCATGAACAATGCCGGCGCGATGAATTCACGCCTGATCGTGATCCTCAACGACAATGACATGTCGATCGCGCCGCCGGTCGGCGCCATGTCGGCCTATCTGTCGCGCATGTATTCGGGCAAGACCTATCGCGGCCTGCGCGATGCGGCGAAACAGTTGGGCAAGCATCTGCCAAAACTGATCGCCGATCGTGCCGAACGCGTCGAAGAATATTCGCGCGGCTTCATGGTCAATGGCGGCACGCTGTTCGAAGAACTCGGCTTCTATTATGTGGGCCCGATCGATGGTCACAACCTCGATCACCTGCTGCCCGTGCTGCAGAACGTGCGCGACATGGAGACCGGCCCGATCCTAGTCCACGTCGTCACGCAGAAGGGCAAGGGCTACGGCCCGGCCGAAGCTGCCGCCGACAAGTATCATGCGGTCGTGAAATTCGACGTCGCGACCGGTACACAGTCGAAGTCCAAGCCGAACGCCCCGGCCTATCAGAACGTGTTCGGCCAGAGCCTCGTCAAGGAAGCCGAGAAGGACGAGAAGATCGTCGCCATCACCGCGGCGATGCCGTCGGGCACCGGCGTCGATATCTTCAACAAGGCCTTCCCGAAGCGCACCTTCGACGTTGGTATTGCCGAGCAGCATGCGGTGACGTTCGCCGCCGGCCTCGCCACCGAAGGCTACAAGCCGTTCTGCGCGATCTACTCGACCTTCCTGCAGCGCGGCTATGACCAGATCGTCCATGACGTGGCAATCCAGAACCTGCCCGTGCGCTTCGCCATCGACCGGGCCGGCCTCGTCGGCGCCGACGGCGCAACCCATGCCGGTTCGTTCGACAATGCCTATCTGGGCTGTCTGCCGAATATGGTGATCATGGCGGCTTCCGATGAAGCCGAACTGGTCCACATGGTCGCCACCCAGGTCGCCATCAACGATCGCCCGAGCGCACTGCGCTACCCGCGCGGCGAAGGCCGCGGCGTCGAGATGCCGGATGTCGGCGTCCCGCTCGAAGTCGGCAAGGGCCGCATCATCCGCCAGGGCAAGCAGGTCGCTCTGTTCTCGTTCGGCACCCGTCTCGCCGAATGCGAAAAGGCCGCTGACGAACTCGCAGCGCATGGTCTCCAGGCAACGATCGCCGACGCGCGCTTCATGAAGCCGCTCGATATCGAATTGCTGCTCAAGCTCGCCCGCGAGCACGAGATCCTGCTCACCATCGAGGAAGGCTCCATCGGCGGCTTCGGCTCGCATGTGATGAATGCCCTGGCCGAGCACGGCATGCTCGACGGTGGCCTGCGCATGCGCTCCCTGGTGCTGCCCGATACGTTCCAGGACCACGACACCCCGGCAGCGATGTATGCCCAGGCCGGCCTGGACTCGAAGGGCATCGTCAAGAAGGTGTTCGAGACCCTCGGCAAGGATTTTGCCGCCGAGACCGTCAAGCTCGCGTAAGCGACACACTCTCACTGTCATCGCCCGGCTCGACCGGGCGATCCAGTACACACCGCACTCCCCGCGTTTACTGGGTCACCCGGTCAAGCCGGGTGACGACAAGCGGAAGATAAAACGAGGCAGTTCGAAATCCGGATTGCCTCGTTCTCGTCTGAATTGACGCGTCAAAGTCGGCCCGCTTCGCGATTACGACGGGGACTTCATGAACATCTATCTCGCTGGCCCCGACGTCTTCCTGCCTAACGCCGCCGAGATCGGCCGGCGCAAGGTTGCGCTCTGCAAGCGCTATGGCGCCCACGGCTTCTTCCCGCTCGATAACGATGTGGACGTGAGCGCGACCGATGCTTCACGCCAGATATTCCATGGCAACGAAGCGATGATGAATCGCTGCGACATCGTCATCGCCAATCTCACCCCGTTCCGCGGCCCCAGCGCCGATGCCGGCACCGTGTTCGAACTCGGATACATGGCCGGCCACGGCAAGCTCTGTTTCGGCTACAGCAATGATCCCGCACCTTATGTGGATCGCGTCCGCCGCTTGACCGAGATCACCGACAGCGATGGCCACCTGACCGACAAAGACGGCCTCAGCGTCGAGAATTTCGGCCTCACCGACAATCTCATGATGATGCACGCGCTCGATCTCTACGGCTCGCCGCTGATCGTTCCGCATGAGGCACCATCCGACCTGTGGCAGGACCTCACCAGTTTCGAAGCCTGCCTGAAACTCGCTGCATCCTACTGATCATGACCAAACCCCAGACTGCACCTGCGGCGGCGAAGAAGCGCGCCGATACACTCCTCGTCGAACGCGGCATCTTCGAGAGCCGCGCCCGCGCCCAGGCCGCCATCGAGGCCGGTCTCGTGATTGCCAATGGCAAACAGGTCGCCAAGGTCTCCGAGCTGTTGCTGCCCGACGCCACGATCGAAGCCGAGCCTGCGCATCCCTGGGTGTCGCGCGGCGGCGTCAAGCTGGCCGGCGCACTCGAGCATTACCCGATCGAGATCGAGAATCACGTCTGCCTCGATGTGGGTGCCTCCACCGGAGGCTTCACTGAAGTGCTGCTCGCCAACGGCGCCAGCATGGTGTTTTCCATGGACGTCGGCACCAGCCAGTTGCATCATTCGCTGCAAGGCCATCCGAAAATCGTGTCGATGGAAGCGACTGATATCCGCAACTTCGAAAACAAGCGCCTGCCCGCGCGGCCCGATGTTGTCGTCATCGATGTCAGCTTCATCTCGCTGAAAGCGGTTCTCCCTGTCGCCCTCTCCCTCGCGGCCGCACCGATGAGCCTGCTGGCATTGATCAAGCCGCAATTCGAGGCCGACCGGAAGCACTCCAAGCGCGGCATCATCAAACATGCCGACGTGCATCAGGCCATCTGCGACGACATCACCACATTCGCCAAAGAACTCGGCTGCACCGACATCGAGGTGTTCCCGTCCTCGATCAAGGGCGGCGATGGCAATATCGAATTTTTCATGGGTGCGCGGCGTGGCTGAGCGCATCACCATCGATCATGTCGGCCATCGCGGCGATGGCGTCAGCAGCGATCGTCCGCCAACCTATGTGCCGTTCACGCTCCCCGCCGAGGTCGTCGAGGCCGAAAGCCGCGACGGCAAATGCCGCCTCACACGGATCGAACAACAAAGCCCGGATCGGATCGATCCGTTCTGCACCTATTTCACCCGCTGCGGCGGCTGCGCCATCCAGCACTGGCAACCGACGCCCTATCAGGCCTGGAAGCGCCAGATCGTCATCGACATTTTGAGCCAGGCGAATATCGATTGCCCCGTCGACGCGCTGGTCGATGCCCACGGCGCCGGCCGCCGCCGAGTCACGCTGCATGCGCGCACCAAGGACGGCGAGACCCAGGTCGGCTTCGCCGAAGCCGCAAGCCACGCCATTGTCGCTATCGATGCCTGCCCGATCCTCGATCCCGCGCTGTCAGGCGCGCTCGATGCCGCGCGCGCCATTGCCGAGCTCTTGAAGCCCATGGACAAGCCGCTCGACATTCAGGTCACGTCTGCCGACAACGGCCTCGACATCGACGTCCGCGGAAGCGGACCGATCTCCACGGCACTGATCTCAAAACTCTCCGCCCTCTCGGCCGCGCACAAACTTGCCCGGCTAACGCGGCATGGCGAACTCGTGCTGATGCGCGCACCGCCGGTGGTCGCGATGGGCACGGCAAGCGTCGCCTTGCCACCGGGCTCGTTCCTGCAGGCCACCGCAGCCGGCGAAGACGCCCTCGCCGCACTCGTCCTGCAGCACTGCAAGGGCGCCAAGACGATCCTCGACCTGTTCTGCGGCATCGGCCCCTTCGCATTGCGGCTTGCCGCCAAAGCCAAGGTGCATGCGCTGGACAGCGATGCAAAAGCCATCGCTTCGCTGCAACAGGCCATCAAAGACACGAAGGGGCTCAAGCCCATCAAGGCCGAGGCCCGCGACCTGTTCCGCCGCCCCCTCGTCCCGCAGGAGCTACGCGATATCGACGCCGTCGTGTTCGATCCGCCGCGCGCGGGCGCACAGGCACAGGCCGAGCGCCTCGCGGCCAGCAAGGTGCCGCTGGTCGTCGCCGTCTCCTGCAACGTGCAGACCTTCGCCCGCGATGCGCGCATTCTGATCGATGGCGGCTACAAGCTCGGCAACGTCACACCTGTCGATCAATTCCGCCACACCCCGCATATCGAATTGGTGGCCCGCTTCACGAGGTAGTTGTCTTTTCGTCCGCACTACGCTGGAGTGGCAATGACGCTGCCGCGCAAGAGCAGCACAGGAGGCAACGTGACAGCTCTCGATCCCATCAGCTCCGACATTCTGCCACCCGGCATTCTCTCGCGTTTCATCGACGGCATCAACGGACTGCGGATGCATGTGCTGGAAGCCGGCCATGAGAGCGCCGGCCGCCCCTGCGTGCTGCTGCTGCACGGCTTCCCCGAACTCGCTTACAGCTGGCGCAAGGTGATGCCGCAACTGGCCGCTGCCGGCTATCATGTCATCGCGCCCGATCAGCGCGGCTATGGCCGCACCACCGGCTGGAGCGCCGATTACGACGGCGACCTGCGTCCGTTCAACCTGCTCAATCTCGTCCGCGATGCACTCGGCCTCGTCGCAACGCTCGGCTATCGCCATGTCGATACCGTCGTCGGTCACGATTTCGGCAGCTCCGTCGCTGCCTGGTGTGCACTCGCACGACCGGATGTGTTTCGCTCGGTCGCGCTGATGAGCGCCCCATTCTCCGGTCCGCCATCGATCCCTTTCGATACGGCCGACAGGCCGACAACGCCGAAGCCCGAAGACCCCGTCCATCGCGATCTCGCCGCCCTGCCGCGTCCTCGAAAGCACTACCAATGGTACTACGCGACACGCGAAGCCAACGATCACATGCAGCATGCGCCGCAGGGCGTGCATGATTTCCTGCGTGCTTATTATCATCACAAGAGCGCAGACTGGGCCGACAACAAGCCCTATCCGCTGCAGGGCTGGACGGCCGGTGAACTCGCCAAACTGCCGACTTATTACGTCATGGATCTCAACGAGACGATGGCCGAAACCGTGGCGAAGGAAATGCCATCGCGCGACGCCATTGCTGTGAATAGATGGTTGCCAGACAGCGAACTCGCATACTACAGCGCCGAATATGCCCGCACGGGTTTTCAGGGCGGCCTGCAATGGTATCGCTGCAACACGACAGGGCTGTTCAACGCCGACTATGAACTGTTTTCCGGCCGCACCATCGATGTACCGTCCGTCTTCATTTCCGGTCTGCAGGACTGGGGTATCTATCAGCGCCCCGGCGCCATCGAGACCATGCAGACATCGGCGTGCACGGACATGCGCGCCGTGCATCTCATCGATGGCGCCGGCCACTGGGTGCAGCAGGAGCAAGCCGATGAAGTCAGCCGGCTTCTGCTTGGTTTTGTCAAAGAAACAGGCAGCGCACCACGTTGAACAGATCGACCGGCACGGATAAGTTCTCCGGATGATGATGCGCAAAAGCCTGTTTGTGTTCGGCATCGGCTATAGCTGCCTGCATTTCATCCGTTCTCATGCCGCCGCCTTTGCGGAGATCAGTGGTACCGTGCGTAGCGCGGACAGCCATGCGGCTCTGGCCGGTGAGCCCCTTGCCCCGTTCCTGTTCGATGGCACGCATGCCGATCCGGAAATCCACGAGCGGCTTGAGCGTGCCGATGTGATCCTTGTCTCGGTACCGCCCGACAAGGATGGCGATCCCGTTCTTGTACATTTTGGAGCCGGACTGGCGGAAAGCACGGCCCGCGTGATCTATCTCTCCAGCGTCGGCGTCTATGCCGATCATGCGGGCGCGTGGATCGACGAGACCGCGACCGTGGTCCGCGATGACACGCGGCGCGGCCTGCGCGCACACGCGGAGGCCGCCTGGCAGAGCACCTGCGGCGATCGCCTGCGCATCCTTCGTCTCGCCGGTATCTACGGCCCCGGCCGCAATGCCTTCGTCAATCTCTCTCGCGGCCGCGCCCATCGCATCGTCAAACCCGGCCAGGTCTTCAACCGCATTCATGTCGATGACATCGTGCAGGCGATCGCCGCGGCAGCGATGCATCCGCATGGCGGCGTCTGGAATGTCTGCGACGACGAACCGGCACCGCCGCAGGACGTGGTGACTTACGCTGCCGGACGGATGGATATTCCGCCGCCGCCCGAACAGGATTTCGACACAGCCGACCTCACCCCGATGGCCCGCAGCTTCTATGCCTCAAGCAACCGGATCTCCAACGCAAGACTGAAGACCGGACTCGGCGTTAGCCTGCGATATCCGAATTACCGCAGCGGCCTCGATGCCCTGTGGAACGAGAGCCAGGGCCGGCCGTTGCCCTGAGTTGAACAATTGCGGCATGATCACTCTCATGGATCAAATTACCCCCGTCACCGCCCATCCCGAACTATCCCACCCCAAGCCAGGCATCGTCGGCGCCGCCGTCTATGCCAAGGGGCGCAAGGTCAAGGATCTCGACAGCATCGCGGATGCCAAGAAATGGACGGCGAAGCCTGGCCATGTGGTCTGGATCGGCCTGTTCGAACCCGGCGACGACCTCCTGCATGAGATCCAGCAGCAATTCGATCTGCATCACCTTGCCATCGAGGACGCGCAGAAGGCGCATCAGCGTCCCAAGCTCGAGCAATATGGCAAGGCGCTGTTCGTTGTCGCCCGCACCGCGCAATTGATCGACGGCCGCATTGCCTTTGGCGAAACGCATATGTTCGTTGGGCCGCGCTACGTCGTGACCGTCCGCCACGGCGCATCCAGTTCTTATCGCGCCGTGCGCGAGCGCGCGGAAGCCTGCCCGACCACGCTCGCCAATGGCGAGGACTTCATCCTCTATTCGGTGCTTGATTTCATCGTCGATGAATATGCGCCAGTGATCGATCAGATCAGATCGGAAGTCGAGCAGCTCGAAGACAGCCTGCTGAAGCGCACATTGGCATCGCACCAGATCGAGCGGCTCTACACTTTGCGCCGTGACCTGCTGCGCCTGCGCGATGCCGCAGCCCCGCTCACCGAGGTCTGCCATCGCATCGAGCATGCCGAAGTCGTGCAGATCGATCCCGAAATGCAGCCGCTTTTCCGCGACGTCACCGACCACATCCACCGCGTCAAGGAAGACATCAACAGCCTGCGCGAGGTGCTGGCCTTCGCCTTCGAGACCAGCCTGATGCTGGGCCAGTCACAGCAGACGGATGTTACCCGTCAGCTTGCTGCCTGGGCCGCCATTCTCGCTGTACCCACCGCCCTTGCTGGCATCTACGGCATGAATTTCGAGAACATGCCGGAGCTGAAATGGCAGTACGGCTATTTCGTCGTGCTGGGCGTGATCGGCGCCATCTGCGCCGGCCTATACTGGCGCTTCCGCCGCAATGGATGGCTTTAGCGCGCCGCTCTCGCGAGGTGCCACCAACTGCAACGGCAAGGTTGGCACGATATCGGCGATGACCGGCAGATGATCCGAGATCGCTTTGGCGTTCGGATCCGTGAAGCTCCCAACGATCTGGATGTCGCGCCCATAGATCCGGTCCAGCCGCATCAGCGGCCAGCGCGACGGAAAGGTGCGATGGCGCGTGCGCGCTGGAAACTGCCGCGCCAGCGACTTGCGCACCGAATTGACCCAGAACCAGTCGTTGAAATCGCCGACGATCACGGACGGATGCGTCGGCTCATTCGCCAGCGTCAGCAGCTTTTGCGTCTGCTGGCGGCGTTCGCCGATGCTGAGGCCGAGATGCGTGGCTATGACGCGAAAGATGCCGCCTTTGGTCGCGACATCGGCGACCACGGCACGGCGCGGCTCATGCTCGCCGAACGAGATGTCATGGATTTCGGGCGGCGCGGCCCAGGGCCAGCGGCTGATCAGCATCTGACCATAGTCGCCATCGGTGGTGACGATGGATTTGACGCCCACACTGTGCCCGCCAAGCGCTTCCTGCAAAATAAGAAACGGATTGCTGCCGCCGCCACGCGAGTCGATCTCCTGCAGCGCCACCACATCCGGCGACCATTTCTGGATCAGCGCGATGACGCCGGGCAGATCAAATTTCGGATTGAGCGCGAAGGTGCCATGCACGTTCCACGTCATGATGCGGATGCTTGGCGCAATCACCGGCGGCGGCTCCACCAGGTGACCACGAATTGCGCGCCGATGGAAAACGCGACCCAGACCATGATGCCGAACAATAACAGCGCCACATCAGCCCATGACGGCTGGCGCAGGAGATCGGCGATCTGCGCGCCGAATACCGACATGGCGATCAGGCCCGGCGCCATGCCGATCACGGTGCCGATGATAAAATCGCGAAACCGCACGCCGCTGGCGCCGGCCGCCATGTTCACGAGCGAGAACGGCGCCAGCGGCAGCATGCGGATCAGCACCACCGCGATGATGCCGTTGCCGACGATCTTGTTCTGGATCCGCCGCAGTCGCGGCCCCAGCATGCGCTGCACCGGCTTGATGCCCACAATGCGTCCGACCGTATAGAGCAGCGATGCGCTGGCCAGCGTACCGACCAGCGCCGAGCCTAGCCCTATCCACGGCCCGAGTGCCGCGGCAGTGACGGCAATCATCACTGTGACAGGAAACAACACCAGGCCGCCAATGATGAAGCCCGCCACGATCGCCAGCGGCGCCCAGGGAGAGCCTTCAATGGAGTGCAGCGTCTCCAGCAGCGTATCGGCATTGGTGAACTCATAGAGCGGCGTGAAACGCCACAGTGCCGCAAGCGCGCCGATGGCGCCGACCAGTGTCAGCAGCTTGATCGAGGTCGGCACGGTCGCCCGCGCCGCGCGCTCGAGGCCGAGCGGACGCAGGGGATCGGCGACGGGTGTGACGAAATCCACGATCTCCTTGGCGTCAGGGATGCCGTCCTCGACCGGATGGAGGCTGTGGCCGTTGTCACGCAAAGTGGCAGCCGTCTCGATCAGCGATCCGCTGCGCTTCAGCTCATCGGCGACCACGTGCTCCGACACGCCGCAAAAGTGGCCGAGATGGCGATTGCGGATCGCGGCGATCTTGTTGCGTTCTGCATCATTGCTCGCCTCGATCACGAGATCGCATTCGGAATCCGCGCCCATCGAGCGGTTGTTGAGATTGGCGGAGCCGATGCGCAGCAGCTGATCGTCGATGATGGTCACCTTGGCATGCACCATCACGGCCTCGACGGTGGCGCCTTCCGTGACCTGCGGATGCAGCAGTCGCACACGATCGGCGACGCCGGCATCGTCGAACACCTTCATGAATTCGAGCCGGCCATTGCGCATGGTCCGCGCCTCGATCCAGGACGCATGCGTCTTCGGCGCGATCAGCAGCACTTCGAGCTCCGGCTTCTGCTTGAGCCGCTCGGCCAGTTTTCGCGCGATATGCTCCGCGCTGAGAAACTGGTTCTCGATATAGATCATGCGCTCGGCGGCGTCGATCGATGCCATGAACAGCCGATCGACTTCATTGATGGCCGGCCGTCCCCTTGCATAAGGCTCGGTGCGCGCGATACCGATCTTCACACGCTCGAAATCGGCGGCAAATCCCTCGGGCCAGATACGGCGCTCCACGCCGATATCCGACGCCACCCCGCAATTGGCGCAGGCCCAGCGGTCTCGTACCAGTTCGGCGAGGCAACGCGCGGCCTCGCCATCTACCATCATCTGCACGTCGTGAAAGGGCGGATAAGGCTTGCCATCTGGATCGACGCGCTTCGGATCATGCGCGCGATGTTCATCGCTGTCCCAGCGGCGGATCGTGAGATCGAGCCCGCCGGAAAAGGCAATGCTGTCATCGATCACGGCGATCTTCTGATGCTGCGCCGACCCAGTCGGCAGGCAGTCGTCGTAGCAGAAGATCAGCCGGTCGCTGTTCGGTACGCTGAATTTGGCAGAGGGAAACCATTCGCGTTCGCCTGCATAGATCACCGGCGAATTCCAGATCAGGAGATGGATGCGCAGTTCCGGGCGCTCGACCAGCAACGCATGCAGGAAGGGGCCAAACTCATCGGGATAGCCATCATCCGCCGTACCTTCGGGGCCGACCAGCATGGTGCGGCTATGCACATCCCAGCCGACGATAAAGACAGTATGCTCCGCCTCGATCAGGCAGCGGCGCAGGGCGAGAAAGTAATTGGCGGCATCGTTGAGCACGGTGGCGCGCCGGCACGCCACATGGCGCCAGACCGTCCGGCCTTCCGCGATGATGCTGTCCATTTGCGGACGCGCTTTGTCGAGGATGGCCGTAGAATGCACAACAACAAGCCTGCGTGATTGGGATACCCAACCAAACGCAAGCTTGTGCAGAAAAGTTCCCGCGGGAACTTAGCCTGTAGGATGGGTTGAGCGAAGCGATACCCATCACCAGATGCACCGGAGCATCCGGTGATGGGTATCGCTGCGGCGCTATGCGCCCCCGTTCAACCCATCCTACGCACTCAGAACCCGAGCGCCATGCCGTCCTTGCGATGATCTGAGGCGCCGAGCAGTACACCGCGCTTGTAATCGATCTGGATCGCCTGGGCGCCGCCGATGCCGGCATCCATCATCTGCAGCTTGTGGCCGCGCGCTGCGAGTTCGTTGCGCACCGCTTCGGGGATTGTGTTTTCGACCTGCAACACACCGTTGGTCGCGAACGAGCGCGACGCTTCGGCGGCTTCCTGGATGTCCATGCCGAGATCGAGCACATTGGAGATGTATTGCGCGTGGCCGGTGGCCTGATAGTGGCCGCCCATCACACCGAACGGCATCACGGCGCGGCCGTCCTTCATCAGCATGCCCGGAATGATGGTGTGCATCGGCCGCTTGCGCGGTCCGAGCGAATTCACATGGCCGGGCTTGGCGCGGAAACTCCAGCCACGGTGATGCAGCAGCACGCCGGACTTCTTGGCATAGATGCCGCTGCCGAACGGGCCGAACAGCGAGTTGATGAACGACACCGCATTGAGATCGCGATCGACCACGGTGAGATAGACCGTGTCCTTGTGGATCACGGAATCCCATTCCTCTTCCGGCGACGCCTTCTTCATGTCGATCTTGGCGCGGAGATCGCCGATGAACTTGTCCGACAGGAAACGTTCGACATCGGTCTTCGCCACCGCCGGATCGCAGAAATAAGCGTCGCGGGTGCGATAGGCCGCCTTGGTGGCTTCGGCCAGCACATGGATGCGATCGGCTTCACTCAGGCTCTTGATATTGAAGCCGGCCAGCATGCGCAGGATCATCAGAGCTGCGAGGCCCTGCCCGTTCGGCGGAATCTCGGTGACGTCATGGCCCTGATAGCTTGTCGCGATCGGCGTCACGTAGTCCGAGCGCTGCGCGTCGAAATCATCCGCCTCATGGGCGCCGCCAACGGCACGCAGCGTGGTGATGATGTCGTCCGCCACCTGGCCCTGGTAGAAGCCGTTGCGGCCCTCGCGCGCGACACGGCGCAGCGTGGCGGCGAGTGCCGGCTGGACGCGCTTGTCGCCCACCGCCGGCGCATGGCCGCCCGGCAGATATTGCGCCGTGGCATCCGGATGCAATTCCAGCTTGCGGCGCCATTTGCTCCAGTCGGCCGCGACGCGGGGGGTGATGATAAACCCGTTTTCTGCGGCATCGATGGCGGCTGCGAAGACCTCCGCCAGCGGCTTCGAGCCATGGTCCTTGCTCAGCGTGCACCAGGCATCGATGGCGCCGGGCACGGTGACGGTCTCGATGCAGGTTTCGGGAATGTCGCGGGCGTCGCCGCCGGCATATTTCTCGGAATCGATCTTGGCCGGGGTCCGGCCGGAACCGTTCAGCGCGATCGGCGCGCCGCCCTTGGGCGAATACAGCGCAAAGCAGTCGCCACCGATGCCCGTCATGGCGGGATCGGCGACGCATTGCACGGCCACCGCCGCCAGCGCGGCGTCGATGGCATTACCGCCCGACTTCAGCATCTCCACCGCGGCGAGCGTCGCCAGCGGGTGTGAGGTTGCGGCCATTCCGTGCTCGGCAACGGCGACGGAACGGGCAACGGCCATGAAGTCACGCATGAGGGATCCTCGTCAGTTTGGTGGCATACCAGCAATCTCCGCCCCCAATACATCCGGCGTGACCATTTGTGAATGCAGGGTGACGAACAAATCTCGGACACCGGTTGCATCGCAAAGCAGCATTCCCGCGGGCCGTGAGAGAGCCCGTAGGATGGGTTGAGCGGAGGCACAGCCGGAGCGATACCCATCACCACAATCTCCGGAGCGTGCGGTGATGGGTATCGCTTCGCTCAACCCATCCTACGCCGTCAACCGCTTCAGCGTCGCCGCGCGCGCGGCTGCATACTCATCCCTCGTCCGCGCCACCAGCGTGGCCACCGGCTCGATGGCGTGGACGCCCGACACCGAATGCCCCGCGCTCCACGTATCGCGCCAGCGCGTCACCCCGGAACTGCCGTTGCGCCCATAGAGCGCGTCGGCCCGCTCCTTGGTCATGTCGGTCGGCAGGTTCTTCGGATCGAGCCCGGCGGCGACGATCGAGGGGATCAGCGTATTGGTGTCAAGGCCGGTGAAGGCCCGCGACAGCAGGATGTCGTCCAGTTCCGACGACACCAGCATCGCCTTGTAGTCGGGCTCCGCCATGCTCTCGTCGGTGGCGATGAATTTGGTGCCCATATAGCTGAGATCGCAACCGAGCACTTCCGCGGCAAACACCGCCTCGCCATCGGAGACGCCGCCCGCCAGCACCATCGGCCCATCCCAGAACGCACGCACTGCGCGCGCAAAGGAGAAACCGTTGACCCAGCCGGTCTGCCCGCCAGCGCCAGCCGTCAGCAGGATCAGACCATCGACACCGGCCGCGATCGCCTTCTTCGCATGGCGGATCGAGGCGACATCGGCGAACACCATGCAGCCGCCCTCATGCAGCGACGGCACCACCGCATCGGGCGGGCCGACGCTGGTGATCACGAGTTCGCAGCCCTGGCGGAGCACCGCAGCGACATCCTCCTGCAGCGTCTCGCGGCGGATGATCAGGTTCGGGCAGAACGGCGCGTCCTCCGGCCCCAGCGCGTCAGAGATACGCTGCAGCCACTCCGCGAACTCCGCACCGCTCCGACAGTTTGCGGTAGGAAATGCGCCGATCACGCCGGCCTTGCAGGCAGCGATCACGAGATCCGGCCCCGATACGCGAAACATCGGCGCCGCAATCAGCGGCACCGACAGACGCGGGCGAATGGCCGTCGCAAAACGCGAGGCAGCCTCTTTGCCGGGGCGCTCTGCCATCAGGCGGCGACCGCGGGTTTCGCGACCACCTGCTTGCCGCCGAAGTCGGCGATCGCCTGATCATATTCATCGCGCAACCGCGCGACGACTGTGGCCACGGCCGGTGCATCCTTGATGGAGCCGAGACCCTGGCCGGCGCCCCAGATGTCCTTCCACGCCTTCGCCTTGGTATTGCCGCCGGAGCCGAAGTTCATCTTCGACTTGTCGGAGACCGGCAGATTGGCGGGATCGAGACCTGCAGCGGTCAGCGACGGTGCCAGATAGTTGCCATGCACGCCGGTGATCAGATTGGTGTAGACGATGTCGTTCGCCGCATAATCGATCAGCGCCTGCTTGTAGCCTTCGGCCGCATTGGCTTCCTGCGTGGCGATGAAGCGCGTGCCCATATAGGCCATGTCGGCGCCCATCATCTGGGCGGCGGCGATGCCATAGCCATCGGCGATGGAGCCCGACAGCAGGATCGTGCCGCTATACCACTGGCGCACTTCGCGCAGTAGCGCGAAAGGCGAAATCGTGCCGGCATGGCCGCCCGCACCGGCGCAGACGAGAATGAGGCCATCGACGCCCATGTCAGCCGCGCGGCGCGCATGCTTGATGGTGGTGACATCGTGAAACACCTTGCCGCCATAGGAATGCGCGGCATCGACGATCGACTGCGGCAATTGCAGGCTGGTGATGATCGCCGGCACCTTGTGCTTCACGCAGATCTCCATGTCCGCATGCAGGCGATCGTTGGAGGGATGGCAGATCTGGTTCACCGCATACGGCGCGACCGGCAGATGCGGGTTCTTCGCGGCATATTCACCGAGCTCAGTCTCGATCCGGTCGAGCCATTCCCCAAGGACCGACACCGGCCGCGCGTTGAGCGCTGGAAACGAACCGACGATGCCGGCCTTGCACTGAGCGATGACGAGCTCCGGCCCGGAGACCAGAAACAGCGGCGAGCCCATCACGGGCACGGAGAGGCGATTCTGGAAGATCGACGGCAAAGACATTGTGGTTTCCATCCCGGTTCTGATTGGGAAGGATGATAGCGGGAAATAGCGGCGGGCCGTCGTCCGAATGTGGAGATGCCATCGTCCATATTTGAGCGCCCATAACTCCTCCCTCATGGTGAGGAGGCGCGCAGCGCCGTCTCGAACCATGAGCTGGCTTGGCTCCGGAGCTTGCGGCCATCCTTCGAGACGCGCGCAAGAGCGCGCTCCTCAGGATGAGGGCAGAGTGTGTGTCACCCCAATAACCGCGCTTGATCCGTCTTCGCCTGCTCCGCAATAAAATCCAGCACGGCCCTGATCTGCGGCGCATCCACCAGATCCGGATGCGACAGCATCCAGATCTCCGTGGAGCTGCGCAGCTTCTCCGGCAGCACGCGCACCAGCGACTTATCGGCATCGCCGGAAATACACATCAGCGGCGCGAAGCCAAGCCCGGCGCGCGCCGCCGCCATCAGATCCGTATTCGATGAACATTGCAGCACACGGCGCGAATGGCGCGAGACGCTGTCGAACCACTCCATCAGAGGCCCCTCGCCGACAAGACCGATGGAGCTGTGGCCCTCCCATTCCTCGCGCGTTTTCGGCAGACCGTGCGCGCGTGCATAGGCTTTTGAGGCAAACACGCCGACGCCGAGGCGGCCCACCTTGCGGCCAACCAGATTCTCGTTCCCTGGCCCATACAGCCGAAGCACGATATCCGCCTCACGCCGCCGCACCGACGCCGGCCAGCCATCGACGCGGATTTCCAGCATGATGTCGGGATAACGACGATTGAACTCGGCCACCGTGCCCATCAACCAAGGGCCGGACAGCACCTCGGTGATCGACAGCCGGACGGTGCCGACAGGCTTGTCGCGGATCTCGGCGATCACGGATTCGATCCGGACCGCTTCCAGCCGCATGTTCTCGAGCTGCCGGCTGAGCCGCTCGCCCGCCGGCGTCAGCGAATAGCCTTCGAGCGAGCGCGCGATCAGACGAACGCCGGTAAAGGCTTCGAGCTCGGCAAGCCGCCGGCTCACCGTCTGTGCGCTGACTTTCAGCAATGCGCCCGCGCGCGTCAGGCTCGCCTCCCCCGCAATCACGGAGAACGTGCGCAGCAGATCCCAGTCCAGCCCCTGCATGTCTCATCCCGAACCAATGCGTTCGGGATGATGTACACCCAAGTTCGGCTGCGGTCACTCCGCCGGCGTTGCCGCCGGATGCGCCTGCTGCGGCGCGCTCGACTTCGCGCCGCCCGGGAAGATTTTTCGGACCAGTACATAGAGCACCGGCACGAAGAACACGCCGAGCACCGTCGCCGCCACCATGCCGCCGGCCACGCCGATGCCGATGGCGTTCTGGCTCGCGGAGCCGGCGCCAGTGGCCAGCGCCAGCGGCAGCACGCCGAGCACGAAGGCCATCGAGGTCATCAGGATCGGCCGCAGACGCTGGCGCGCCGCATGCAAGGTCGCATCGATCAGCGACAGGCCTTTCTGTTGCTGCTCGATGGCGAATTCCACGATCAGAATCGCATTCTTCGCCGCGAGGCCTATCGTCGTCAGCAAGCCGACCTGGAAATAGACGTCGTTGCTCTGGCCGAACAAGGTCGCAGCACCCAGCGCGCCGAGAATACCGATCGGCACCGACAGCATCACCGCAAACGGGATCGACCAGCTTTCATACAAAGCGGCGAGACACAGGAACACGATCAGCACCGAGATCGCATAGAGATACAGCGTCTGGCTGCCGGTAAGGCGCTCCTGGAACGACAGGCCGGTCCATTCATGCGTATAGCCGGCCGGCAGTTTCTTCATCTGCTCGTCGACAGCGAGCATCGCGGTGCCCGAACTGGTGCCCGGCGAGGGCTGGCCCTGGATCTGCACGGCGGCGACGCCGTTGTAGCGCTCCAGACGCGGCGAGCCAAAGCTCCAGCGGCTGGTGGCAAAGGCCGAGAACGGCACCATCCCGCCCGACGAATTGCGCACATACCATTTGCCGATGTCGTTGGTGTCCATGCGATAGGCGGCGTCGCCCTGTACATAGACCTGCTTGACGCGGCCGCGATCGATGAAGTCGTTGACATAGGAACCGCCCCACGCCGCCGAGAGCGTGGTGTTGAGATCGGTGAGATTGATCCCCAGCGCCGTCGCCTTGGCCTGATCGATATCGAGATTGAATTGCGGCGTATCGTCCTGGCCGTTCGGGCGCGGCTGCGAGATGCGCGGATCGCCGGCGAGCGCGCCAAGCAGCTGGTTGCGTGTCTTCAGCAGCTCCTCATGGCCGGCATTGCCGCTATCCTGCAGATAGAAGTCGAAGCCCGACGCATTGCCGAAACCCGGCAGTGACGGCGGCAGCACCGCAAACGCCATCGCGTCGCGGATCTTGGAGAACGCGCCCATCGCCCGCGCGGCAATCTGCTGCGCCGATTTGGCGTGATCCTCGCGTTCGGCAAACGGTTTCAGGCTGACGAAAGCGAGGCCCACATTCTGGCCCTGGCCTGCGAAAGAGAAGCCCTGCACGGCGAACACGCCCTGCACGGTGTCCTTCTCGTTCTCCATATACTGCTTCTCGACCTGCTGGATGACGTCGAGCGTGCGCCCGGCCGTGGCACCGACGGGCAGCTGCACCAGCGTGATGATGGTGCCCTGGTCTTCGGTCGGCAGGAACGACGACGGCAGCCGCACGAACAGGAAGATCATGGCGGCGACCACGGCCGCAAAGGCAATCAGCGCCGCCGCCGGCCGCTTCACGAGGCTGCCGGTGGTGGACTGATAGCCGCTCGAAGCGCGGTCGAAATTGCGGTTGAACCAGCCGAAGAAGCCGCGCTTTTCGTGATGGCCCTTTTCCGGCTTCTTCAGGATCGTGGCGCATAGCGCCGGCGTCAGGATCAGCGCGACCAGCACCGACAGCACCATGGCCGAGACGATGGTCAGCGCAAACTGCCGATAGATGATGCCAACGGAGCCCGAGAAGAACGCCATCGGCACAAACACCGCCGAGAGCACCACGCCGATGCCCACCAGCGCGCCGGTGATTTCGTGCATCGATTTCTCGGTCGCCTCGCGTGGCGCCAGGCCCTCTTCCTCCATCACGCGCTCGACATTTTCCACCACGACGATGGCGTCATCGACCAGCAGGCCGATGGCCAGCACCATGGCGAACATGGTCAGCGTGTTGATGGAGTAGCCGGCGATGGAGAGAATGCCGAACGTGCCGAGCAGCACCACCGGCACCGCAATGGTCGGAATGATGGTCGCACGCCAGCTCTGCAGGAACAGGAACATCACGAGGAAGACCAGCACCACCGCTTCGAACAGCGTGTGCACCACCTTCTCGATCGAGAGCTTCACGAAGGGCGTGGTGTCGTAGGGATAGATCACCTTCAGCCCGGCCGGCATGTTCGCCGTCAGCTGGTTGATGCGCGTCTTGACGCCTTCCGAAGTCGCCACCGCATTGGCGCCGGTGGCAAGCGAGATGCCCATGCCGGCTGCGGGCTTGGTGTTGTAGCGCGCCACCGCGTCATAGCTCTTGGAGCCGAGTTCGACGCGCGCGACATCCTTCAGCCGCACGGTCTGGCCGGAAGTCGACGTGCGCAGGATGATGTCCTGGAACTGCTCGATGGTCTGCAGGCGGCTCTGCGAGGTGATCGTCGCATTGAGCTGCTGCCCCGCCACTGCCGGCAGGCCGCCGAGCTGGCCCGCGGTCACCTGGGTGTTCTGCGACTGGATCGCCTGGGTCACATCGCCCGGCATCAGGTTGTATTTGGTCAGCTTCTCGGCATCGAGCCAGATGCGCATCGCATATTCGGCGCCGAACAACTGCACCTGACCAACACCCGACACGCGGCTGATCGGCTCGTTGATGGTGCTCGCCACATAGTCGGCGATGTCGCTCGCATTCATCGAGCCGTCTTCGGAGACGAAGCCGAGCACCATCAGGAAGCTCGACGACGACTTGACGACCTTGATGCCCTGCTGCTGCACCACCTGCGGCAATAGCGGCGTGGCCAACTGCAGCTTGTTCTGCACCTGCACCTGGGCAATGTCGGGATTGGCCTCATTGGTGAAGGTGATCGAGATCTGCACCACACCGGTCGAGGTCGAGTAGGACGACATATATTGCAGATAGTCGACACCGGTCATGTTCTGCTCGATGACCTTGGTCACCGAGTTCTCGGCCGTCTGCGCGTTGGCACCGGGATAGGTCGCGGTGATGGTGATCACCGTCGGCGCGATCTGCGGATATTGCGCGATGGGCAGGCCGAGGATCGCGAGCACCCCGCCGAACATGATCAGGATCGCGAGCACCCACGCGAAGATGGGCCGCTTGATGAAGAAATGCGACATGGTCGATCAGTCCTTGCGCGGCTCGGCAGAGCCGGCCGCATTGGCTTCCTTGCCCGGCGTCTTGGTCAGGCCGGTCTTCGGATCCACGGTCACGTCGATGGTCTTCGCGACCACGCCCGGCTTCGCTTTCTGCAGCCCGTCGAGAATGACGCGGTCGCCATCCTTGGCCCCGTCATCGACCAGCCAGTTCGGCCCGATCGCCTGCGCGACCTTCAACGTGCGCTGTTCGACCTTGCCGTCCTTGTCGACGAACATCGCGATCGCCTCGCCGCGCGGATTGCGCGTCACCGCACGCTGCGGGATCAGGATCGCCTTCGGATCGACGCCGGCAATCACGCGGGCGCGCACATACATCCCCGGCAGCAGATTGCGATCGGGATTGGCGAAGATCGCGCGCGTCGAGACCGAACCCGTGGTTTCGTTGACACTGGAATCGGTAAAGCCGAACTTGCCCTTCTGCGAATGGGTCTTGCCGTTCTCGAGCACCAGTTCGATCTCGACACCACCGGCCGGACGCTTCAGCCGCCCGCTGGCGATCTCGCTGCGAATGCGATCCATCTCGGATGTCGCCTGATCGAGATCGACATAGACGGGATCGAGTTGCTGGATCGTGGTCATTGCATTGGCCTGGCTTGCCGTCACCAGCGCGCCCGGCGTGATGGTCGATTTGCCGATACGGCCCGAGATCGGCGCCAGCACCTTGGTGCGATCCAGCGCGATGGCTGCGGTGTCGCGATTGGCTTCCGCCGATTTGAGGTCGGCCTCGCCCTGCTTGAAGGAGGCCATGGCGCTGTCGACGTCCTGCTGGCTCGCCGCATTGGTCTTGAGCAGCTGCGCCTTGCGCTCTGCGACCAGCCGCACCAGCGCGAGATTGGCCTGCGCCTTCAGAACCGATGCCTCAGCGCTTTCCAGCGCCGCCTGGTACTGCACGGGATCGATCTGATACAGTAGCTCGCCTTCCTTTACCTCGGCACCCTCGGTGAAGACGCGCTTCATCAGGATGCCGGTGACCTGCGGACGCACTTCCGAGACCTGATAAGCGACGACACGCCCTGGCAGCAGGGTCGAGATCGCGGCCTCCTGCGGCTTCAGCGCCATCACGCCGACTTCCGGCGGCGGCGGCGCCTTCGCCTCCGATGCCGGCTTGCCGCATCCGGCCAGGGCGAACACGGCGATCAGAGCCAGCGGGCGAGCAATTCCAGATGTCATTACCATCACCAATGCAAAAACGGCGCACGACACCGCGCAATCCCGCGCGATTGAAGTGGCCGTGAGAAATTTTGGGAAACTCTCTGGTTTCCGCTCAGGAAACTTGCTAGTTTCCTCCCGCGAAGTCAAGCGCCTGGCAGGCAATGCCACTCAAGCGTTTGTGAAGCGGCTCATATAACGGAGTTCATGTTCAATGGTTGCATCGGCAGGCGCAAGGAAACCGCGCGGGCGCGTTTTGCCGCAGCAAAATGACCAGCGCGTGACAACGCCCGAACCGGCTGCGGACCCGTTTGACGAGCGCATTCTGCAATTGCTGGCCATCGCAAAAAGGACCTTTGGCGAAAAAGGCTTCGCCGCGACCACCATGGACGACATTGCCAGCGCTGCCGGCATGTCGAAGAAGACGCTTTACAAGCTGTTCGACAGCAAGAGCGACCTGTTCCGAGCCATGCTCATGAACAATTTGCAGCGGTTTCAGTTCGGCGTCGCGTCCCGGCCGGACATGCCGGTCATCGACGAACTCCGGCACGCCATGCGCTATATCGCCGACGTGGTCTTCAGCTCCGACGAGATCGCCCTGCACCGCCTGATCGTCGCGGAACGAAAGCAGTCACCGGCGCTGGCCGGTATCTTCACTGACGTCATCTTCAAGAGCGGCGACAACGGCGTGGTCGACTGCATCAAACGCATCAAACTGAAATCCACGCTCGAAGACCTGCCGGCGAGAACCGTCGCAGAAATGATGATCGGCGCCGTCTTCAGCCACGACCATTTTCGCGCAATGGTCGATGAATCCCATCAGGTCAACCGGCGCGCCATCAACAAGCGGATCGACGTGGTGATCGCGGTGTTCTGTGAGGAATCGCCGAACACGTAGGATGGGTTGAGCGCAGCGATACCCATCCGACATCGCCCCACCCCTGCCCCAATTTCTTAACCGATTGCTCACCATGGCCGGGCACACTGCGCCATCGCGCAGCATGCCGCTGCGCGGGATCGGACGGGCATGCCATGTTCCAGACATTCCTGCGTTCACGCGCCCAGACCTATCTGCGCAGCATCGTCGGCGAACGCGAATTCCGCGCCCGCTCGCCGGAGCGCGACGCCGAGACCGATCGCGAGCGCCTGGATGCCGTGATGAGCGCCATCGACCAGGCGTTGTCCAGCGCCGAGGCCGAGCAGGCCGGCTTGACCAGGCGCGTCGATGACGTGCTGGCCCGGGCCGCCGTGACGTTCGGCAATGGCGACGACGAATATCTGACGCGTGAGAGCCTCGACAGTCATCATCTCGATCTGTTCGAGACCGAGATCCAGAACGGCCAGCGCCGCATTCGTGACCTCACCGGCACCATCGCGCATTACAAAGCGCTGAAGGACACCTTCGTGTCGCGCTTTCCGGAGTACAAGTCTGCGCCGAAAGCGGATGCGTAGCGTTACAGCCGGAGCAATCTCCGTCTGTCATCACCCGCGAAAGCGAGTGATCCAGTAAACACTGGCTTTTTCCTTCAGCACGACCACTGCCGCATACTGGATCGCCCGATCAAGTGGGGCGATGACAGCGCGTGTCGCACAGCCCTACCCCCGCGCCCGGCGATCGCCGCCTTCGGGCACGCTGCCGCCTTCCTGCGTATCGCTCCAGCGGCGCTTGAAATTGCTGCCGTCCGGCGTCGAGCCGCGGCCGCGCCGTCGCTCGCCGGTAAAGCCCTTCATGTTGTCGTTCACGAAGGTCATGAGCTCGGTACGGAAACGCTCCGCCGAGAATTTCTGCGCATGGGCGCGACACACATCGCGTGAGAACTCATGCTCGCGTGCAATGAAGGCCCGCACGCATTCGGCAATCGCTTCCGGTTCATTGGCATCGAAGAACATGCCCGTCCGTAGCTCCGGCGAAGCCGACACCGTCTCGCGCGCCCCACCGCGGCCGAGCGCCAGCACCGGCGCGCCTTCCGATTGCGCCTCGACGACGATGATGCCGAAATCCTCTTCGGCCGCAAACACAAAGGCCCGCGCCGTCGCCATCAATTCACGCAGGCGCACGTCGCTGACAAAGCCGGCAAAGCTGACATTCGGCCCGGCCATCGCCTTCAGCCGTTCGGCTTCAGGCCCGTCGCCGGCCACGATCAGCTTCTGATCCGGCATCGCATTAAAGGCTTGAATAACCGCCTCGATCTTCTTGTAAGGCACAAGGCGGCTGGCCGCGAGGAAGTGATCGCCAACCGGCAGGTTTTTCGGCAGCGACGACAACGTGACCGGCGGATAGATCACCTTGGCATCGCGGCCATAGACCTTCTTGATACGCTTGGCGATGAAGTTGGAATTGGCGAGCATCGCGTCCGGCCCGTGTGCCGTGCGCACATCCCAGATGCGGATCCGATGCAGCAATGCGCGTGCGAGCGCGCTCTTGATGCCGGCGGTGTAACCGCCTTCGTTGAGATAAGCGTGCTGCAGATCCCATGCGTAGCGCATCGGCGAATGCACATAGGAGACGTGTAGCTGATTGGGCCCGGTGATCACACCCTTGGCGACCGCATAGCTCGACGAGATCACGAGATCATAGCCGGACAGATCGAACTGCTCGATCGCGATCGGCATCAGCGGCAGATAGCTGCGATGCTTGGTCTTGATGAACGGCATCCGTTGCAGGAAGCTCGTATGGGTCTTCTTCTTGATACCGATCTTGTCGCGATCTTCCGGCGACAGCGCATCGAACAGCGCGAACACTTCGGCGTCCGGATAGCATTGCAGGACTTCGCGCAGCACCTGTTCGGCGCCGCCCAATGTGTAGAGCCAATCATGTACGACAGCGACGCGCATCGAGCCTCGAATCGGATCGTGAACAAGCGATTGGCCCTTAAATAGACCAATGCCGAGGTTCTACAATCGAGCCGATACAACTTGCGTTAATTGGGCCACGACCAATTCGTAAAATTTGATTCATACTTCTTACGATCGCATCGCGGCCGCGTGGAAGCCTACCTACCGCGCGCCGATTTTGTGTCGCAACATTTCCAGATGCAGTTGCTAAATACCGAAATATGCGCATTTCGCCGCTAGTAATAATAACAGCAACATCATCGCCCAACGCGGCCAAATGCATGCCGTTGAGATAGCTCAACAGCAATAACGCAGGCGTGACGGCTCACGCCTGCGTTCATCTTGCGTCGCATCAAATGGGTAAGGCTTATTTAGGCCGGACGCTTGGGTCACCGCCCGGACTGCCCGGCGGCGGGATCACCGGCGTAGTGCTGTTATCGGATTTCGGTGCTGGCGAACGCATGGCCGGATCGATATTGCTCGGCGGACACAGCACGCCATCCGACTTCGCCAGCTTGTCGCCGAGGTTCTCCGAACTCTTTCCAGTCGTGTCAGCCGTGATATTGCCCTGCGCATTGGTTTGCGTTGGCGTGCAATTGGCATTGGGGCGGTCGGCCGCCGGCGGCGCTGTCTGTGCGGGCGGCGTGGCAGGTGCCGGTGGTGCCTGCGCAATGGCTGCGCCCGAACCGGCGATCATCAGGCCTGCGACGAAAAGTGTGCGATGAATGCTCATGCAGGGAAAACAGCCGGCAACGCCGGATGTTCCGCAATATCACGCCGAGGCGCGTGGTTCCCTCCCCGGAGCGCGGCGAATGGGGAGGATGGCGCGAAGCGCCAGGTGGGGTCTATCCCACGGCAGAACGTCACGAGAGGAAAGACCCACCCGTCTAGAAGCTCGCTGGACGCTCGCTTCGATCCACGCTGCCCGCTGCACCGCCTCGCGGCTTGAGGGAGGGAAAGAAGATCAGGCCTTCACGTAACGGATCAGCGAAAAATGCCCCATCGGCGCCATCGGGCGCCGCTCGGCGAGCGACACGCCGCCATGAGTCCCGGCCCAGTTCACCAGCCGCGCCCACGGGAATTCCGGGCGCCAGCCGAGCCGGCGCGCCAAGGGCGCAAAGGCCAGCTCGAAGATTTTGCGCGGACCGCTTTCCGCACCGATGTGATTGACGAGGATGAGCTCGCCGCCTGGCTTCAGCACGCGGATGAAATCATCCAGCGTCGCTTCCGGGTCCGGTACCGCAGTGATCACATATTGCGCCACCACCGCATCGAAATGATTGTCCGGGAAGGCGAGATGTTTCGCATCCATCACCGCCAGCGTCTCGACATTAGTCAGATTGTGCTTGCGCACGCGCTCATGCGCGCGGCGCAGCATCGGCTCGGAAATATCGACACCGCAGATCTTTGTGGTGCGCGCATAGTCCAGCAGCGAGAGGCCGGTGCCGATACCGACATCGAGCACGCGGCCGCCAATGCGATCGGCTTCGGCGATGGTCGAGCGACGACCTTCATCGAACACCTTGCCGAATACCATGTCGTAGACCGGCGCCCAGCGCCCGTAAGCCTTCGCGACCCCCGCGCGGTCGATATCGCCAGCCATGCCCCTGCCCAAACTCCCTAGACGCGCATCGCTGCGACGTCGGGCACATTAGCATTGCGTGCAGCCGAACCGACAGAGCTTTTCGCCGCAGCGCTCTTGATGAAACCGCCGCCGAGCACGCGGGCCTGGCCCGATTGCGCGTCGTAGAACACGCAGGCCTGACCGGGCGACACGCCCTCCTCGCCGCCGACCAGTTCGACCTCGTAGCCGATCTCGGTCTTGCGCAGCCAGGCCGGCTGCGGCGGACGGGTCGATCGAACGCGAACGAAGATTTCGAGGCCGGTGCCGATGGCCGCATCGATATGGCCGCCACCGATCCAGTTGACGTCGCGCAGTGCGATCTTGTGCATGCGCAAGGCCTCGCGCGGGCCGACCACGACACGGCGCGCTTCCGCATCGAGGCGGATCACGTACAGCGGTGCCGACGACGCGATGCCGAGACCGCGGCGCTGGCCGATGGTGAAATTGGCGATGCCGTTGTGGCGACCGATGACGTGGCCATCGGTATCGACGATATCACCGGGCTCCATGGCATTGGGCTTCAGCCGCTCGACGATGTCGGTATAGCGGCCGGTGGGCACGAAGCAGATGTCCTGGCTGTCCTGCTTGTCGGCGACCGACAATCCGAACTGCCGCGCCAGCTCGCGCGTCTGCGGCTTGCTCATGTCGCCCAGCGGGAAGCGCAGGTAATCAAGCTGCTCCTGCGTGGTGGCGAACAGAAAATAGCTCTGGTCGCGATCGCTATCCGCCGCGCACACCATGCTGCGCGAGCCGTTGCCGAGATGCCGCGACGCTACATAATGCCCGGTCGCCAGCGCCTGCGCACCAAGCTCGCGCGCGGTCGACAGCAGATCCTTGAACTTCACCGAGCGATTGCATTCGATGCACGGCACCGGCGTTTCGCCCAGCGCGTAGCTCGCCGCGAAATTGTCGATCACCTGCTCGCGAAACTTGGACTCGTAATCCAGCACGTAATGCGGAATCCCGATCCGCTCCGCCACATCGCGTGCATCGTGAATGTCACGTCCGGCACAGCAGGCGCCCTTGCGATGCATGGCCGCGCCGTGATCGTAGAGCTGCAGGGTGATACCGACGACGTCATAACCCTGCGACTTCAACAGCGCAGCCGTGGCCGACGAGTCGACACCGCCGGACATGGCGACGACGACGCGGGTGTCCTCCGGACGACCTTCGAGATCGAGACTGTTGAGCATGGTTCAAGGCCATGGGCTGTGATCGCCCCGGACAAGAACCGACGCGATCGGAAAACACGAGGCAATCCCGGAACTTACAGAGGTCCGATGATGGCTGGGATAGTGCACTTTAATATAGGGGGCGTTGCGCTCAATCAATCGCGACAGGCCGGATACGAACGGCAAATCTTGCCGCCGGGCAGAAACGGAGGGGTGAAAGTACGCCGGGAGCAGGCTACGGGTCGCGGCTAACATATTGAAATATATATATTCTGGATGTTGGCACAGCGCTGGCCCGGTCCTTGCTGAACGAGAGCTGGAACCGTTCTCGAAAGGCTGCCCGTGGTTAGCGTCTCGTCCGATATCGCCTCTGCCCTCTCGCTGCAGTCCGCGCGCGCCAAATCCGGGCGCGACGAGGGAGCATCCGTGTCGGATCACTTCGGTTCGCTGGTCGAACAGAACAGCTCAAACGCGGACGCGGTTCCCACCCAGGCCGCCCGCCCGGATGTCCCTGTCCCGTCCCGCCGCGACGATCGCCCCGCGACGGACCGGCCCAAAGCCGCCGACCGCCGCGATGACCGTGCCGCAGGACCGCCGCAGGATCGCCGCAGTGATGCCGCAACGGATGCATCGCAAACCGGCAAAACCGCGCGCCAGGACGGCCCGCCCGCCAAATCCGATCAAACTACTGATACAAAAGCAGATTCTGCCGACGGCCACAAAGATGCCGCAAGCGACGACGGCGCCGCCGATGGCGCAGCCTCCGACGCCACCACACAGACGGTGAAGGTCGATGTGGCGCCGGTCGCCGTGACGCTCTCCGCGCAAGCTGCCACCGATGCTGCTGTCGGCACCGACACGCCCGAAGCCGGCGGCAGCGCGCAGCCGTTGGCTATCGCCGCTGCGGCCGCCTTGAAAGCCAAGCTCGATGCCGGCGAAGTCGCCGCGCCCGAGACCGGCGCCCTGCCGACCGACGTCCCCGCAGAAGCCGAAGCGACATTCGCCGCGATGATCGCGGGCGCAACGCCGGGCGCCGCCAAAGGCACGAAGAAGATCGAAGGCGGCGACGCGACCAAGACCGCGACATCGACCGATGGCGCAAAGCAGGACGGCAAGACCGACGCCTCGGTCACGGCAGCGCCAACCGATGGCCCAGTCGCGCCAAAACTCGCGACCGACGCCAAGACCGATCAGGCTGCAGCAAACGCGCCGAAGCCGGATGCGAATGCCACAACGACGACCGACGCAAAGCCCGCGGCCGAGCAGACCCACGCGCATCGTACCGAACAGGCCGCACAGCCAGCCTCGTTCGATCAGACCCTGCAAAGCGCGACGCCACAGCCGCAGCCGGCACATCTGCAGGCGACCAACAACGCCGCCGCCCAGCAACTGCAGCCGCAGGTCGCGGCGAATCCGCCGGTGCCGCTGTCCGGCGTCGCCGTCGAGATCGCGCAATCGGCCAAGGCCGGCAAGACGTCCTTCGATATCCGGCTCGATCCCGGCGAACTCGGCCGTATCGATGTTCGCATCGAAATGGACAAGCACGGCAATGTCACCTCGCATCTCACGGTCGAGAAGCCGGAAACGCTGACCATGCTGCGCCAAGATGCGCCGCAGCTGCAGCGCGCGCTGGAACAGGCCGGCTTCAAGACCAATGACAGCGGCATGCAGTTCTCGCTGCGCGATCAATCCTCGCAGCAACAACAGCAGCAGCAGCAAAGCGGCGATCAGTCCGGTCGCCACATGCACCGCCTGACCATCAATGACGACGACACCGTCACCATGGCTCCAGCAGCACGCGGCTATGGCCGCATGTACGGTGCCAATGGCGGCGTCGATATCAGCATCTGAGGAGTAAACCATGGCAGTTGATGCAACGATCTCCAGCCCCGTCGTCTCCGGCACGTCGACGGCAACCTCGAGCTCCAGCACGAGCAGCAGCAGCACGACGGGCATTGCCGATAACTTCCAGACCTTCCTGACACTGCTCACCACGCAGCTGCAGAACCAGAACCCGCTCGATCCGCTGGACACCAACCAGTTCACCCAGCAGCTGGTGCAATTCGCGGGCGTCGAACAGCAGCTCAAGCAGAACGATCAGCTGAAGTCGCTGGTGGAGATGGAGAAGGCCACGCAAGCGACGCAGGCCCTCGTCTATGTCGGCAACAATGTCGCCGTCGATGGCTCGACCGCACAGTTCAAGACCTCGGCGACCTGGAATCTGCTGGCCGACAAGGCATCGACGGCCACGATCAGCATCGCCAACTCCGCCGGTAACGTGGTTTACAGCGGCAAGTACTCGCTGAAGGAAGGTCAGGGCACCTTTGTCTGGGACGGCAAGGGCAATGACGGCGTGCAGTATCCGGAAGGCGCCTACACGATCTCTGCCACGGCCAAAGACGACAATGGCCGCGACGTCGCGGTGTCCACGGAAGTGCAGGGCATCGTGGACTCCGTCGATCTGTCGGCAAGCCCTGCGCTGCTGTCGATCAACGGCGCGAACTACACCGTCGACAAGATCAAGCGCGTGGTGCGCCCGACGACTGTACCGACCACGCCAACCACGCCTACAACACCGACGACCTGATACCGTCTCGTCGGGTGGGCGAAGCGAAGCGTGCCCATCATCACGCGCCTGAGTGAGACATGGTGGGCACGGCGTTGCGCGCCACTGTCCATTCCACGGCCCACGGGCCGACATGAAAGACGCCCCACTGCGCAGGATGGGTTGAGCGCAGCGATACCCATCACGGCCAGGCGCATGCGGTGAAGGGTATCGCTGCGCTCAACCTATCTTGCAGGCGAGAGTATGCCGCTCATCCGTAGCGCCTCTCCCCCTTTTCAAATCGTCAACAAACCCTTTCACAAAGTCTATTCGCATTGGAGTTGTGGGCTTAGGCAAATTTTAAGCCGGCGGGCGTAGTTTGTTTCAGTGAGTTCAGTGGTTGAGAGTAGTGTGAGTACGCCATGACAGAACCCCATCGCCCGAGGGTCAAATACGTCATCGGGCCTGACGGCAGCCCATTAACAATTGCCGATCTACCCGCGCCGGGAACAAAGCGCTGGGTGATCCGACGCAAGGCCGAGGTTGTTGCCGCAGTCCGCGGTGGCCTTCTCTCTCTGGAAGAGGCCTGCAGCCGTTACACGCTGACCGTGGACGAGTTCCTGTCCTGGCAGTTCTCCATCGACCAGCACGGTCTGGCTGGGCTGCGGACCACCCGCATCCAGCAGTATCGTCAGTAAACAAAACCTTAACGGTTCAAGTTTGATGAAAACCGGCTTTCCCCTGGGAAGCCGGTTTTTGCCGTCTGCCAAATATATGGCGATCCGTTAACCAACGTTAACCAACTGGAAACCATAGATCGGCAAAAATTGCCCAGTCGGTCCCTGAGGCCGAATCTCAGGGGCCGATTGTGCAGGGTCTGATCAGTTTCTTCAAAAGTCTCGGCGCTGCGCGCCTGGCGGCCATGTTTGCCGTCACGGTCGCGTTGATCGGCTTTTTCGCTTTCATCATCATGCGCGTGACCACGCCGCAGATGACGACGCTGTTCACCGATCTGACCACCGAGGACTCCTCGGCGATCATCAAGGATCTGGAACGCCAGGCCATTCCCTTCGAGATCAAGAATGACGGTGCCGCCATCATGGTGCCGAAGGACAAGGTCACCCGCCTGCGCATGAAGCTGGCCGAAGGCGGCCTGCCTAAGGGCGGCGGCGTCGGCTATGAGATCTTCGACAAGTCGGATGCCCTTGGCACCACCAGTTTCGTTCAGAACATCAATCACTTGCGGGCGCTGGAAGGCGAACTCGCCCGGACCATCCGGGCGATTGATCGCGTCCAGTCAGCCCGTGTCCATCTGGTCCTTCCCGAGCGTCCGCTGTTCTCACGCTCCATGCCGGAGCCGTCAGCCTCGATCGTGGTCCGCGTCCGCGGCACGCTCGACCAGCAGCAGGTTCGGGCGATCCGCCATGTGGTCGCCTCCGCCGTCAACGGGCTGAAGCCGAACCGGGTCTCGATCGTCGATGAAGCCGGCCAGCTCCTTGCCGATGGCGCTGCCGATCCGAATGCCGAAACCGCCGCCGGCGACGAGCGCCGCACCGCTTTCGAGAAGCGGATGCGCAACCAGGTGGAGTCCATCATCTCCTCGGTGGTCGGCTCGGGCCGTGCACGCGTCCAGCTCACCGCCGATTTCGACTATAACAAGGTGACCCAGACGTCCGACAAGTTTGACCCGGAAGGCCGGGTGCTGCGATCCAGCCAGAGCCGCGAAGAACAGTCGGTCACCGGCGAACGCGACGGGCAGGTCACGGTCAATAACGAGCTTCCCGGCAATCAGGCCCAGGGCACCGCAAACGCCAAGGACCAGAGCAAGAAGTCGGAAGAGACCAACAATTACGAGATCTCCCGCGTTACCAAGACCGAAGTGACCGAAGCCGGCCGGGTCAATCGCATCTCGGTCGCGGTGCTGGTGGACGGCAGCTACAGCAAGAACGAAAAGGGCGAGCAGGTCTATACCCAGCGCCCGAAAGAAGAACTCGACCGCATCGCCGCCCTCGTCCGCTCTGCCATCGGTTTCGACCAGAAGCGCGGCGACCAGGTGGAAGTGGTCAATCTGAAATTCGCCGAAGGTCCCGCCGTGACCCCGAATGCGGAGCCGACCGGCCTGCTCGGCAACCTGCAATTCACCAAGGATGACGTGATGAACGTCATCGAGCTCGGCGTGATGATGCTGCTCGGCCTCGTGGTGGTCTTCATGGTCGTCCGTCCGCTGGTTCGCCGCATCCTCACCCCGGAAACGCCGCCTGCCGCGCTGACCCCACCGCCCGGCATGATGGCGCTGCCCGACAACGTTACGGTCGGCCCCGATGGAACGACCCTCGTCGCAGCCACCGGCGCCAACATGATCGACGTCGCCACCATCCAGGGCCAGGTGCACGCACAGTCGGTGCATCGCGTGGGTGAACTGGCAGACCGCAATCCGAATGAAACCGCCGCCATCGTTCGTCAGTGGCTGCAGGAACCGGCATAATCCCGATGGCAGAAGTTCCCGCACTTACCGGCGACAACAGCAGCGACATCCAGAGCGTGGTTGCCGGCCTTGCCGCGCGCCAGGCCGGCCGCGCGCCATCCAAACCGCTGAGTGGCCCCAAGCGCGCCGCCATCCTGATGCTGGCGCTGGGCGAAAAATACGGCGGCAAGGTGTGGTCGCTGCTCGATGACGACGAGGTCCGCGAATTGTCGTCGCACATGTCCAGCCTCGGCACGATCGAACCGGATACGGTCGAAGACCTGATGCTCGAATTCGTGTCGCGCATGTCGGCCTCCGGTGCGCTGATGGGCACTTATGATGCCACCGAGCGGCTGCTGACCCAGTATCTGCCGGCCGATCGTGTCAACGGCATCATGGAAGAGATCCGCGGCCCCGCCGGCCGCAACATGTGGGAGAAGCTCTCCAACGTGCAGGAAGAGGTCCTCGCCAACTACCTCAAGAATGAATATCCGCAGACCGTAGCCGTGGTGCTGTCCAAGCTGAAGTCGGAGCATGCCGCGCGCGTGCTCGGCATCCTGCCGGAAGATCTGGCACTCGACGTCATCAACCGCATGCTGCGCATGGAAGCGGTGCAGAAGGAAGTCATCGAGCGCGTCGAGCAGACGCTGCGCGTAGAGTTCATGTCTAACCTGTCGCAGACCCGCCGCC
>NZ_JBIIOT010000109.1:0-16032 GCF_044336785.1 Tardiphaga sp.
TGAAGTGATGGCGGAAATCTTCAACAATTTCGACCGCCAGACCGAGACGCGCTTCATCACCTCGCTGGAAGAAGAGAACCGCGAGTCTGCCGAGCGCATCAAGGCGCTGATGTTCACCTTCGACGACCTGATCAAGCTCGATGCCGGTTCGGCGCAGACGCTGATGCGCAATATCGACAAGGACAAGCTCGGCATCGCGCTGAAGAGCGCGAATGAGGAAGTCCGTGCCTTCTTCATGGGCAATATGTCGTCGCGCGCCGCCAAGATGCTGACCGACGATATGGCAGCGCTCGGCCCGGTGCGCCTGCGCGACGTGGATGAGGCACAGGCATTGCTGGTCAATCTCGCCAAGGATCTCGCGGCCAAGGGCGAAATCGTACTGACCAAGAACCGCGCCGACGACGAGCTGGTGTACTAATGGCAGCACCCGCAAAATTCCTGTTCGATACCGACTTCGCAGCACCCGATCGCTCGCGCGCACCGGTCATCACGCCGGCGGAAATGGCCGAGAAGATCGCCCAGGCCGAAGCGCATGCCTATCGCGCCGGTTTCGATGCCGCACAGCGTGAGGCGAAAGCCGAAGCGGATCGCCGCATGGCACTGGCGCTGGAGCAGATCGGCATCGCGGCCACGACCGTCGCGCAGAGCGTCGGCGGCATCGAGAACAAGATGGAAACCGAGGCGGTGGACGTTGCCGTCGCGGTCGCCCGAAAACTCTGCAGCGAATTGGTGGCACGCGAGCCACTCACCGAGATCATGGCGCTGGTGCATGACTGCTTCCGCCATCTCGTCGCTACGCCGCATCTCGTGATCCGCATCAATGACGCGCTCTATGAGGAAGCGAAAGAGCGCATCGAGAAGCAGGCCAAGCAGAGCGGCTTTGCCGGACGCCTCGTCATTCTCGCCGAGCCGGATATCGAGAACGGCGACTGCAAGATCGAATGGGCGGATGGCGGCATGGTGCTCGACCGCGCTTCCATCGACGTCAAGATCAACGAACTCGTCGGACGCTATATGGCGTCCCGCAATACGGCTTGAAGGCTATGAGGACTGAATCATGAGCGATCCGCAGGTGCCGCTTCCCGACCTCAATGCCGGCGATCCGATGGTGGGCGGTGATGTCGGCTATGCCGATGAGGAAAATGTCACGCGCATCGCCGCCGATCTGGAGGCGGTGTTCGACGTGCCGGTCCAGGTGTCGGCCGTGCTCGGGCGTTCGAAGATGGATGTGGGTGAATTGCTGAAGCTTGGGCCCGGCACCGTGCTCGAACTCGACCGCCGCGTCGGCGAGGCTATCGACATCTATGTGAACAACCGCCTGGTGGCGCGTGGCGAAGTGGTGCTGGTCGAGGAAAAGCTCGGCGTCACCATGACCGAAATCATCAAGGCCGAGAATTGAGTTCGACTGGATCGCCCCGCATTCGTCATTGCGAGCGTAGCGAAGCAATCCAGAAAGCCAAATGAAGAAAAGAACTGGATTGCTTCGCTGCGCTCGCAATGACGGCGACGTGTCCAGTGTCAACATACGGATCGACGCGCACTGCGCGACAAAGACACCATAGGAGATCACCATGCGGCTTCTCATCGTCGGCACATTGAAGGGCCAGCTCACCACCGCGACCAAGATCGCCATGGATAACGGCGCCTCGGTGGTCCATGCCGAAGGCCTCGATCAGGCCATGAACGTGCTGCGATCCGGCAAGGGCGCCGACCTGATGCTGGTGGATGTCGCCCTCGACATCCGCGACCTGGTGATGCGGCTCGAGGCCGAGCACATCCACGTGCCGATCGTCGCCTGCGGCATCACCAATGATGCGCGCGCCGCGGTCGCCGCGATCCATGCCGGCGCCAAAGAATACATCCCGCTGCCGCCGGAGCCGGAGCTGATCGCCGCCGTCCTGGCTGCCGTCGCCAATGACTCCCGCGACCTGATCTTCCGCGACGAGAATATGGGACGCGTGGTCAAGCTGGCGCAGCAGATTGCGGGCTCCGATGCCTCGGTGATGGTGACCGGCGAGAGCGGCACCGGCAAGGAAGTGCTGGCGCGCTATGTGCACAGCCGCTCCAACCGCGCCAAGAAGCCGTTTATCAGCATCAACTGCGCGGCGATCCCCGAGCATCTGCTGGAATCCGAATTGTTCGGCCACGAGAAAGGCGCCTTCACCGGCGCCATCGCGCGCCGCATCGGCAAGTTCGAGGAAGCTACCGGCGGCACGCTGCTGCTCGACGAAATCTCGGAAATGGATGTGCGGCTGCAATCAAAACTGCTGCGCGCGATCCAGGAGCGCGTGATCGATCGCGTCGGCGGCACCAAGCCTGTGCCGGTGGACATCCGCATCATCGCAACGTCGAACCGCAATCTCTCGGATGCCGTGAAGGCCGGCACCTTCCGCGAGGATCTGCTGTTCCGTCTGAACGTCGTCAATCTGAAGATCCCGGCGCTGCGCGATCGTCCGGCCGACATTCTCGAACTCGCCCAGCATTTCGCCAAGAAATATGCCGAGGCCAATGGCGTGCCCGTGCGGCCGATCTCGGCCGAGGCGCGCCGCGTTCTCACCAGCAATCGCTGGCAGGGCAATGTGCGCGAATTGGAAAATACGATCCACCGCGCGGTGCTGATGTCGTCTGGCGACGAGATCGGCGCGGATGCGATCCTGACGCCGGATGGTGATCGCCTCGATCTCGCAAAAACCTCACCGGCCGTGGCGCATGCGACGATGGCTGCCGAGACGGTGACCCGCGCGCTGGTCGGCCGCACGGTGGCGGATGTGGAGCGCGATCTCATTCTGGAAACGCTGAAGCATTGCCTCGGCAACCGCACCCATGCGGCCAACATCCTCGGCATCTCGATCCGCACGCTGCGCAACAAGCTGAACGAATATGCCGATGGTGGCCTGCCGATCACGCCGGCAGGCGCAGGGTCAGGCGATTATCGCGGGATGATGGGTGCGGCGTAACCTACGTTCGTTGCTGCATCCTGCCTTGTCATCACCCGCGAAAGCGGGTGATCCAGTAGACGGCGACTTCTCGGCTTTATCACGACTGTAAGCGTCTACTGGGTTGCCCGGCCAGGCCGGGCAACGACAGAGAGAGCTACGAATAACTCGGCGCGTCCTGCTTGCGGAAGATCTTGATCGGCTCGCCCGGCGTCAAATCCGGCTTGCGCCACATCTGATAGGCGAACAGCGCAAGATAGCCGATCGACAGCGCGCCGACGATATAGACCAGCAAGACGCCGAAACGCTTCATGTCGCGGCGCTGCGCCGGACATAGCTGCGGTGCCACCACCACAGCAGCGGCACCACGACGAGCTCGCCGATCAAGCTGACCATCAGCCCCACCGTCGGAAAGCCATGACCGACCACCGCCAGCAGCCGGCCGGCCGCGCCGAACACCAGCAGAAAACTGACAACCCCAATCCGCTCGCCGCGCGCTTCCAGCCGCGGGATCGCCGACCAATAGATCAAGCCGGCGGCGATCAGCACGCCCTTGATGAAGCGCACATAGCCTTCCATCGTGACGCCGAGGGTGACGCCTGACAGGCTGGTGCCGAAAAACAGGCCGGTGACGCCGAACAGGATGGCGACCAGGCCGACGATCGCCAGCGCGATTTGAAGCAGTCTGCGTTCCAAAGCCGTCTCCTCGTTGACCTCTCCCATAACTGGAACATCAAACGCCGTCGGGCAACCCGTCATGGCAGGCATATTGCCGCCGGAACCACTGCGCTTGCACCAGCCGCCCGAATGGTTAGCTTCACCCTCCGAGTCGCCGCTATGCCGGCTTTTCCCGAGATCCCATGACCCGTTTTACCCCGCATCAGGACGCCGCGCTGAAAGCCGTGGGCGATTGGCTGAAGGCCAAGCCCGGCGAGAATGGCACACCGCAGGTGTTCCGCCTGTTCGGCTTCGCCGGTACCGGCAAGACCACGCTGGCGCGCCATATCGCCGAAGACGTCGATGGCGAGGTGAAATACGCCGCGTTCACCGGCAAGGCCGCTCTGGTGATGCGCAACAAGGGGTGCCACGAGGCTTCCACCATCCACTCTCTGATCTACCGCGCCCGCGAGACCGGCGAGGAAACGCCGAATTTCGAACTCTGGGACGACGCGCCGGCTTCCAAGGCCAAGCTGATCATCGTCGACGAATGCTCGATGGTGGATGCCGAACTCGGCCGCGACCTGCTCTCCTTCGATTGCCCCCTGCTCGTGCTCGGCGATCCCGCGCAGCTGCCGCCGATCCAGGGCGGCGGCTTCTTCACCGAGAGCGAGCCCGATGCCATGCTCACCGAGGTGCATCGCCAGGCCGAGGACGATCCGATCGTGCGGATGTCCATGGATGTGCGCGAAGGCCGACCGCTCGCGCTCGGCACGTTCGGCGACAGTGAAGTCGTCTCGCGCAAATCGCTGGATCCGGACCGCGTGATGGCCGCCGATCAGGTGCTGGTCGGCCGTAACAACACCCGTCGCGCCTATAATATGCGGGTGCGCGAGAAGCTCGGCCTCACCGATCCGCTGCCGGTCGCCGACGACAAGCTGGTTTGCCTGCGCAACAACCGCAAGAAGGCGCTGTTCAATGGCGGCTTGTGGCGCGTGCGCGCGCGGGCGACGTCGAAATCTGCCATCGTCACCATGCGCATCATGCCGGACGAGGATTTTGGCGGGAAAGTCACGAAGGTCTCGGTGCGCGCCGACTGCTTCACCGGCGGCGTCGAAGGCCTGTCCTGGGACATGCGCAAGCCCTATGACGAATTCGACTATGGCTACGTGCTGACCGTCCACAAGAGCCAGGGCTCGCAATGGGACGATGTGGTGCTGTTCGACGAGAGCTTCGCGTTCCAGGACAGCCGCGCGCGCTGGCTCTATACGGGCATCACCCGCGCGGCGAAGCGGTTGAGCATCGTGGTGTGACCACCATTCCGCGCATGCGCGGGAATGCCGCAGGAACCAAATACCGCTGCCCTGAAACCGTCACGCTGCTAAGGCGTTAGTTCCTTCCTTACATCCGAGGCAGGAGTTGAAATGCAATTGATGAAGTCCGCCGCCGCCGTCGTTCTCGCCGGTGTCACCGCCGTTTCCTTCGCGGCGCCCGCCGTGTCGGCGCCCTTGATGACCCAGAGCGCGATCAGCCAGGCGGCCGTCGGCAATAACGGTCCCGAGGTCGAGCAGGTGCAGTATTATCGCCGCCACCATCATCACCACGGCTATCACGGCGGATATCGTCGCGGCCCGAGCACCGGCGCCATTGTTGGCGGCTTGGCCGTAGGCGCCATCATCGGCGGTGCCATCGCCGCCAGCCAGGCTCAGGCTGCACAGCAACAGCAGAACCACGCTTATTGCGGGCAGCGTTTCCGCTCCTACGACCCGGGTTCGGGCACCTATCTGAGCAAGAACGGCCAGCGTATCGCCTGTCCGTAAGCGATCACGGCATCGATCTGAAAAAGCCGCGAGATGCGTGTCTCGCGGCTTTTCTTTTGGCAGCTCACGAAGTCGTGTGACGCTGACTGTAACAGGCAGGCAAGGTCTTCGTATCTCGAATGACCGCCCGGCCTCGGTCATTGCCAGCCGCCATCGCCGGGCTAGACTGCCGATATCGGCACGCGACACCTGAGAGGATCCGCCCATGCGCTCCCTGTTCCGCCGTCTTTCGCTCACCGCCGCAGCCGGCGCCCTTGCCGTCACCACGGCCCTGATCGCGCCGACCTTTGCCTCCGAGGAAGCTGTCATCATTCCAGCCCCCGCCGCGGATGTTCAGGCGGCCGACGGCTTGCAGACCGCCGTCATCGCAGGCGGCTGTTTCTGGGGCGTGCAGGGCGTCTATCAGCACACCACTGGCGTCGTCAGTGCCGTGTCGGGCTATTCCGGCGGCAGCAAATCGACCGCGAATTACACCGCGATCGGGACCGGCACCACGGGCCATGCTGAAGCGGTCGAGATCAAATACGACCCGAAGAAGATCAGCTATGGCAAGATCCTGCAGATCTATTTCTCGGTGGCCCATGATCCGACCCAGCTGAACCGCCAGGGCCCGGATTCGGGCACGCAATATCGCTCGGAAATCTTCGCCACCACGCCTGAACAGAAGAAGGTCGCCGAGGCCTATATCGCGCAGCTCAATGCCGCAAGGGTCTACAAGAAGCCAATCGCTACCAAATTGGGGATGCTGCAGGCCTTCTATCCCGCCGAGGCCTATCATCAGGACTACCTGACGCTTCACCCCAATCAGCCCTATATTGTCTATAACGACCTGCCGAAGATCGAGAACCTGAAGAAGATCTTCGCGGAGAATTATAGCGAGAAGCCGACGCTGGTGAATGCGGCCAAAGCCACGAACTGATGTGGCAGTCATATTCGATCGCGCGGCGGAACTGGAGGCATGATGTCCGATACCAAAACTACCGCTGGTAAAGTCGTGAAGAGCGAAGCCGAATGGCGCGCCGAACTGACGCCGATGCAATTCGCCATCCTGCGCGAGAAGGCGACGGAACGGCCGTTCAGCGGCGAATACGAATTCACCGAGACGCCCGGCACGTATACCTGCGCCGGCTGCGGGCAGACGCTGTTCGAATCGGATGCCAAATTCGATTCAGGCTGCGGCTGGCCGAGCTTCACGCAGCCATCACGCGAAAGTCATGTCGATGAAGAGGTCGACACCACGCATGGCATGATGCGTACGGAAGTGCTGTGTTCCAAGTGCGATGGTCATCTCGGACATGTGTTCAACGATGGTCCCGGACCCACGGGCTTGCGTTACTGCATCAACTCTGCAGCCTTGAAACTTCAGCCGAAGTAATTACGTAGACATCATTGAACGAGATGTTCGCCCCGCGTGACCTAAACGGTGACGCGGGGCGTTTCTGTCCTGAACTACAGTTACTGCCTTTAACTTGAACATGCCTTTTCGGCATGCACGCTGTTAAGAATAAGAAGCCTCCAATGTCCGTCCGCTCAAACCGTCTTTTGCTTGGCCTCGCGCTTGCGGGTCTCATCCTCGAAAGCGTGGTGTCGCATCCCGCGCTGGCGACCTCCAAGGTCTCGCTGTTCAAGGTGATCACCGCAAAGGACGAGATCGTCATCGGCCTCGATGACGATCAACTCTCCACATTCGAAGCCAAGAATGCCGGTGGCGTCGCCAAGCATCTTGCCAACAAGGGCACGCTGACCGCTTGGCAATATGGCGTGCGCAAGGCCGAGGCGGGTGCGCTGGAACAGGCGCCGCTGCGCCAGATCGGGCTGCTCTCCAACGAGGCGTTGCGTGTCGAGCCTTATACAACGCCACTCAAGATTGTTCCGCTGCCGGACATGACCGGACAATAGCCAACAGGCTTAACGCCTTTTCCGGCCGTATTTTCCTAACCTGCTGCAAATGCACGCCTATTACGCGATTACCATTGGATGCGCCGGTGACGCCATGCGCAGTTCCGGGTGTCGCTTTTCCGCGAAACGTGCTTATATGTGGTCCTGTCCTGACATCTTGTCCGCCCGTGGCCGTCCGGTTTGGCCGCCTCGCGAGTGACAGCCCCTTTCGTTGCGTAACAGATGAGGTCTCCCACCATGGCAGCTTTCAGCTACAATGCCTCCGCAGAACTCTTTCCCGCTGCGATCCGCAAGAAGAAGCGCGCGGGTTTTGCCTATCGCCGGTTCGATACGGCTGCAGCCGCAGTTCAGTTTGCGATGGAGCAGCTGCCGGCAGACTCGCTGAATGGCGCCTATCTGCAGGTCGACGAAGCCCGCTTCGACCAGCGCGGCATCCGCACGCTGTATGAAAGCGAGCACTTCCCGCTCGAGCGCCGTCCGCGCCCGGAAGAGACCAACGACGCGGACGCGGCGTAAGCCAGTCCGCAACAGCCGCCGAGACTGGTCCGTTTACGACCCTAGAGTCTCGGCTGCTTGTCCAGCCAGGTCCGCAGCATTTTGACGTTGCGGACGTTGGCCCGGAACATGACGTCGAACGCATCGCCGACAAACGGCACGATGCCGACCGCCCCATCGATCGCGACATTGCCCAGCATCCGCGCCGTAATGTGCCAGGGCGCACCGAGCGCGCGCGCCTCGCGCACCAGCCACAGCGAGATCGCCGTGGTGATGATGTCGCCCACCACCGGAATGAGGCCGATCAGGCCGTCGATGCCGTAGCGGATCTTGGTGCCCGGCACGACAAACGCGACATCCAGCAACTGCGAAATGGCTTCCAGCCGCGCCACGCGCTGTTCGCGGGTCAGCGGCTGAAACGGGTTGGCGCCGCCCTGCCCGAGATCGAACCGGAATGCCTGGCCGTTGAAACCCTTGCCGCCGAAGCCGAGTTCTTCCGGACGGATCTCGTGCCCGTCCTGATCGATGATCGGACCTTGGCCTGCCGGGCCCCTGGACTTCGTGAAAACGCGTTCGTTTGACATGACATTCACATGGGAGCGTTGGACGGGCGACGCAAGCGACATCGCGTCGCGCATGGGTTGCAAGACAGAAACACCCAGAAATATCCATCGGCCAACGTTGAAACGGCAGACGATCGCTGTATGATTTTACGGCGGGCACGGAACTTCAAACCATCACAGGACGTGAGGAAACAATGCGGCGGCCGTTGGGAGACGTTTGCCTGGATATCGCGAGCTTTGCGCGCGAGCGTAAGCACGAATTCCTGTCCTATATTCTCCGCCTAGCTGCCGCCGAGGCCTATAAATCCACTGCCGAAGAAGATGCGTTCGAGCTGCCGATGGTGCGAAAATTCGCAGCGCGGGAGCTGATCGCGGGCATCTGGGACTGGGACATCAGCAACGACCGCAATCACCTCGATGCCGGCGCGGCGCATTTCTTCGGCGTCGATCCGGAACGCGCGGCGCGCGGCATGCCCAATGTGAACTATTTCAACGCCATTCATCCCGATGACATCGCGCGCCTGCAGGCGGCCGTCGCATCCTCCATGCGGCTCGGCGGCATTTTCGAATGCGAGTACCGGCTGATCAGGAATGATCGCATTCACTGGGTGCTGGCGCGTGGCAGCTGTACACTGGATCGCCATGGCCGCCCGGTGCGACTGCCCGGCGCGCTGATCGACATCACCCACGACAAGAACATGAACTGAGGATCACGCCGTGCGGGCGCGCGCGGCCTCGATCATCATGTCCATGTCGATCTCCGGCACCATCGACGGCGCATCGACGTCGCAGACGGCATGGCGGTTCTTGCCATCATTCTTCGCCACATAGAGTGCCTGGTCGGCGGCGGCAATCAGCCGTTCCGGATACTGGCCGATCCGCGGCTGCCACTGCGCGACGCCGATGGAGGCTGCGATCTGCACCTCGCCCGGCATGCAGGCCGCGGCATCTGCGCGGCAGGCCTCGAGAATGCGATGCGCGATGGTTGCGGCTTCCGACAGCGTGGTCGATGGCAGCACGATGCAGAATTCGTCGCCGCCGGAGCGCGCCAGGAGATCGCCGGGGCGCAGCTTGCTCTGCGTCATCAGCGTGAAATGCCGCAGGCAGTCGTCGCCGGCCGCGTGGCCGTGGCCGTCATTGATTTCCTTGAAGCCATCGAGATCGACGGCCAGCAGCGCGAACGGCTTTTGCGTGCGATGCGCCAGCGCGCATTCTTCGGTGAGGCGTTGCACGAGATGGCGGCGATTGGCGACGCCGGTGAGATCGTCCACCAGCGCAAGCTCGGCAACCTCGTCGCGCAGCTTGTCGATGGCCATCACCAGAAAACCGAAATTCCACGACATGGTGAGGAAGACCAGCACCAGCAACAGCACGGCCTGCACCTGGTTCAATTCGACGAAGCCGATCGTGCCGCCGGATTCCAGCAAGCCACAGAGCGAGCGGACAGCGTGAGCAACGATCACAAGGACCGCAAGCGTGGCAGACAGCCAGCCGCCGGCGGTGCGCCCACCATTGCTCCGCGACAGCGCCAGCGGGATCGTGCCGGCCACCGAGATCGACTGCACCCGCGCATAGATGGCGATGCGCATCGCGATACTGTCATGCCAGACGGTGAAGATCGCCAGGCCGACGACACCGAGACCAGCCAGCGACAATTCGAGACGCCAACGTGGCGGAAGACCGTAAAAGCGGTTGACGCCCATGACAGCAAGGCTGGTGGCGAGCAGCAGCAGGCCATTGCCGAGCAGGATCGGGACGAGCGGATTGATATCGACGAGGACACGCAGCAGCGAGATGGCCATGCCGACCGCTGCAATGAACGCCGCAGCCGCCCAGTAGCGCGCGGCATGCAGGTTCGGATAGCTGCGCGCCACATAGGCCCACACCACGCCGAGCGCCAGGAAATTGACGTCGAACACCGTGAACAGCGTCGGTACGCTCAGCATGGAGTTGCCTCCATTGGCTTTGCGACGCGCTTGCGCACGCTGAGTTTGATCGCTGTCATCCCGTTGACCCGTCGTTCCCGTCGAGGCCGCAAATTGCAGCCGCGACGCTTAACGGAATCTCACCGGCGCGGGATAATCCACACCGTGGTTTTGAAAGGATGAAGGCGAAGCAGCAAGTCTTCTTTAACCACGGGAACCCGGTGGGTTCGCTGGGCGGTTGGGGTTAGCCCCCAGCCGCGAGGCGATCGGCGAAATAGCCGATGGTTTTCCGATAGATCGTCGCCCTGTTCCATTCGCGCATGGCGTCGAAATTCGGCGTGCCTTCGCCATAGGGCTGGCCGCCCTTGAAGCCCGCGGTCTTCAGGAGATTCGCAGTCGAGGCCAGCACGTCCGGCACCGAGTGGCGGAGATCGACATGGCCGTTGCCGTCGAAATCGACGCCGTATTTGATATAGCTCGACGGCAGGAACTGGGTCTGGCCGAGTTCGCCGGCATAGGCGCCGACCAGATCCTTCAGCGGCAGGTCGCCACGCTGCACGATCTTCAGCGCAGCCAGCAATTCGCCCTGGAACAGTTCAGTGCGGCGGCAATCATGCGCCATGGTCGTCAACGTGCGGATCACCGGCATCTTGCCGATATCACCCTTGCCGAAATCGGATTCGAGACCCCAGATCGCCACGACGATTTCCGGCGGCACGCCGAAACGCTGTTCGATGCGCGACAGCAGCGACGCATGCCGCTGCATCATCTGCAGGCCCATCTTGATGCGGCCGGCGCCGACGCGGGTCGAGACATATTGCTCGAAGGTCTTGTTGAACGTGCCGCGCTGGCGGCGATCGAAATTCAGCACCGCCTGGTCCTGGGTGATGCCGGCAAAGGCCTGCTGGATCACGCCCTGGGAAACGCCGGCCGCCGCGGCTTCCTGCGACATCGCGGACACGAAGCCCTGGAAGTCGCCACCGCATTTGGCGGCGTAAGACGGCGTGGCAATGGCGGCTGAGGCAATCGACAAAGCGGCAATGGCGGCGAGACGAAACGACATGGAAAATCCTGCCCGGTTGGTGACCTGGAATGGCGCGAGACTGTGACATGACGGATGTGTCGGAACAACGGCGATGGTTTCTTTGCCATGCCATAGCGCGCCATTCTCGCGGCGCCGGAGCGTCCGAGGTGTGAGCCGTTTTCCCCTCGAAGACATGAGGGGAGGTGGCACGCCGCAAGGCGCACTTGGGTAGACTGGACGCGATCGGTGCGCACTGGATCGCCAGTGCTGGCCGGCCGCGCAACGCCTTACGGCGCGCCACCGCGACGTCTTGCTAGCCGAAGGACCGTTCTTCCGGTTACTGGGCGCTCTCTCGCAAGAGAGCCATCCGACAGGTCTCCCCGCCTTCACCCGCACCACGTCCAGCCGCGCTAGCGGCAGGGCCCCGTATTGGGCCCGGACGGTGACCCCCGACCACCCGAGTGCAAGAGGATGCGTGGTCCCCCTGCCCGCAGGCGCCGCATCTACGCTCCGCTCAAAAGACGCCTCATGAGAGCGCCCCTCGCGAACAAGACGGGAGGGATATTGGCGAAGATGGGAATTTTGTCAAGAACAAAATAAGAACAAATTTACTCCAACTGTCATCGCCCGCGAAAGCGGGCGATCCAGTAGACACAAGCGGCGCTGCTCGATCCTAAAGGTGAGAGATGACTGGGTCACCCGGTCAAGCCGGGTGACGACAAGGGAGTGCCGCCTAGCCGCTCTTCGAAAACAATTCCCGCCCGATCAGCATCCGCCGGATTTCGCTCGTCCCCGCGCCGATCTCGTACAGCTTGGCATCGCGCAGCAAACGCCCGGTCGGATAGTCATTGATGTAACCGTTGCCACCGAGCAACTGGATCGCATCCAGCGCGCATTGGGTGGCGCGCTCGGCCGCGTAGAGGATCGCACCAGCCGCATCCTCGCGTGTGGTCTCGCCACGGTCGCAGGCTTTCGCCACCGCGTAAACATAAGCACGCGAGGCATTCATGGTCACATACATGTCCGCGACCTTCCCCTGCACGAGTTGGAAGTGGCCGATCGGTTCACCGAACTGCTTGCGCTCATGCACATAGGGCAGCACCACATCCATGCAGGCCTGCATGATGCCGAGCGGACCGCCCGACAGCACCGCGCGCTCGTAATCGAGCCCGGACATCAGGATATTGACGCCCTTGCCGACAGCGCCGAGCACGTTTTCCTCGGGCACTTCGCAATCCTCAAAGACCAGTTCGCACGTGTCCGAGCCACGCATGCCGAGCTTGTCGAGCTTTTGCGCGGTGGAGAAACCTGTCATCCCCTTCTCGATGATGAAGGCGGTGATGCCGCGCGGGCCGCCAGCGGGATCGGTCTTGGCATAGACGATCAGCGTCTCGGCGACGGGACCATTGGTGATCCACATCTTGCTGCCATTGAGGACGTAGCGATCGCCCTTCTTGTCGGCGCGGGTCTTCATCGACACCACGTCACTGCCGGCGCCAGGCTCGGACATCGCCAGCGAGCCGACATGTGCGCCGGAGATCAGCCCCGGCAGATATTTGCGCTTCTGCGCCTCATTGCCGTTGCGGCGCATCTGGTTGATGCAGAGATTGGAATGCGCGCCATAGGACAGGCCGACCGACGCGGACGCGCGCGACACTTCCTCCATGGCGATGACGTGTTCGAGATAGCCAAGCCCTGCCCCGCCATACTCTTCCTCCACCGTGATGCCGTGCAGGCCGAGTTCACCGAGCTTCGGCCACAGGTCGATGGGAAACTGGTTGGTCTTGTCGATAGCGTCGGCGCGCGGGGCGATCTCGTTCTGGGCGAAATCTCGTACGGTTTCGCGGATCGCCTCCGCGGTTTCGCCGAGATCGAAATTGAACATGCGTTGGGCGTTGGCGATCATCGGGCGGCCTCCGGTCGGTTCGGTTTCTTGCGCGTAGACGCGCGTTTGTCTCATTGAAGACAGCAAAAGTGCAGGCAGATCAAGCTTTTCACCTCGTCCAAAGGTTGTAGCCCGGCTTGCGCAATGCCGCGTTCCAGCGTCTAATTAGACGCAATAAAGACATCGGAAAGCAACACGATGTCGGCGCAAAAAACGAGTGCGGGAAACGAACGGGGATAGCCATGCACGGCACGATGAATCTCAGCAAGACCTTCGACCAGGACCGCGCCACGCGCGACCGCATCGCGCGCGAACTGGCCTATTCGATGCCGCTGAAGGACTTCCATCCCGGCGCACCAAAACTGTTTGCCACCGATACGCTGTGGCCGTTCTTCGAGCGGCTGCGCGCGGAAGAGCCGGTGCATTACTGCGCCAACTCGCCGATCGAACCGTATTGGTCGGTGACCAAATACAACGACATCATGAAGGTGGATACCAGCCACGGCATCTTCTCGTCCGATAGCAAGCTTGGCGGCATCGCCATTCGCGACGAGCCGGAAGGCTATAGCTGGCCGAGCTTCATCTCCATGGACGAGCCGAAGCACACGCCGCAGCGCAAGACCGTGACACCGATGTTCACGCCCGAACATCTCGATGACCTCGCAAAACTGATCCGCACCCGCACAGCCAAGGTGCTCGACGGACTGCCGCGCAATGAGACCTTCGACTGGGTCGATCGCGTCTCGATCGAACTCACCACGCAGATGCTGGCAACCCTGTTCGACTTCCCGTTCGAGCAGCGCCGCAAGCTGACGCGCTGGTCGGATGTCGCCACGGCACTCCCCAAGAGCGGCATCGTGTCTTCGGAAGAAGAGCGCCGCCGCGAGATGGGCGAGTGTTTTGCCACATTCCAGAACCTCTGGAATGAGCGGGTGAATTCCGAACCGCGGAATGACCTGATTTCCATGATGGCGCATAGCGACGCCACCCGTTTCATGGCGCCCGACAACCTGATGGGCAACATGATCCTGCTCATCGTCGGCGGCAACGATACCACCCGCAATACGATGACCGGCTCGGTGCTCGCGCTGAACGAGCATCCCGACCAGTATCAGAAGCTGCGCGACAATCCGGCGCTGATCGAAACCATGGTGCCGGAAGTGATCCGCTGGCAGACGCCGTTGGCCCATATGCGTCGGACAGCATTGCAGGATACCAATCTGGGCGGAAAGGATATCAAGAAGGGCGACCGCGTTGTCATGTGGTATGTCTCCGGCAATCGCGACGACGAGGTGATCGAGCGGCCGAACGAATTCATCATCGACCGCAAGCGGCCGAAGATTCATCTGTCATTCGGTTTCGGCATACACCGCTGCGTGGGCATGCGCCTGGCGGAGTTGCAATTGAAGATCGTTTGGGAGGAAATACTGAAACGGTTCGAAAACATCGAAGTTGTGGGGGAACCCAAGCGCGTGTATTCGAGCTTCGTCAAAGGCTACGAGTCTTTGCCGGTCAGGATTACATAACTTTCCCCTCAAGAAGAGAAGCCAATTCCTTGACGAAACATGCTGCCGCTGAAGCGGACGAATTTGCTGACATCCGCGATGCCGTTGCCAAACTGTGCGCGCAGTTTCCCGGCGAATACTGGCGCAAGCTCGATCGCGAGATGGCCTATCCGAAAGCCTTCGTCGATGCACTGACGGAGGCCGGCTATCTCTCGGTGCTGATCCCGGAAGAGTACGGCGGCTCCGGCCTGAAGCTGTCGGCGGCAGCGGCGATCCTCGAAGAGATCCAGCGCGCCGGCTGCAATGGCGGCGGCTGCCACGCCCAGATGTACACGATGGGCACGGTGCTGCGTCATGGCAATGACGCGCAGAAGGCGCAGTGGCTGCCGAAGATCGCCACCGGCGAAGTCCGCCTGCAGGCGTTTGGCGTCACCGAGCCGACCTCGGGCACCGACACCTCGTCGCTGAAGACCGTGGCGAAGAAGGACGACAACGGCGACTACATCGTCAACGGCCAGAAGATCTGGACCAGCCGCGCCGAATATTCCGACCTGATGGTGCTGCTCGCGCGCACCACGCCGAAGGACCAGGCGGCGAAGCGCACCGATGGTCTGTCGGTGTTTCTGGTGGACATGAAGGAGGCCAAGAAGAACGGCCTCGAGATCCGCCCGATCCGCACGATGATGAATCATGCGACCACCGAAGTGTTCTTCACCGACATGAAGGTGCCGAAGGAAAACCTGATCGGCGAAGAGGGCAAGGGCTTCCGCTACATCCTCTCCGGCATGAATGCCGAGCGCATCCTGATCGCGAGCGAATGCGTCGGCGATGCCAAGTGGTTCATTGCCAAGGCGAGCGCCTATGCCAAGGAACGCCAGGTGTTCGGTCGTCCGATCGGCCAGAACCAGGGCATCCAGTTTCCCATCGCCAAGGCCTATGCCAACATGCGCGCGGCCGAACTGATGGTGAAGGAAGCGCTGCGCAAGTATGAAGCGGGCCTCGAATGCGGCGCTGAGGCCAACATGGCGAAGATGCTCGCGGCCGATGCGTCCTTCGAAGCGGCCAATGCCTGTATCCAGACCCATGGCGGTTTTGGCTTCGCCGAGGAATACGATGTCGAGCGCAAGTTCCGCGAGACGCGGCTGTATCAGGTGGCGCCGATCTCGACGAATTTGATTTTGTCGTTTGTCGCCGAGCACGTGCTCGGGATGCCGCGCTCTTACTAACCTTTCTTGCTTCACCTCTCCCCACCGGGGAGAGGTCGGATTGCGAAGCAAGCCGGGTGAGGGGGCGCCACACGCTCCGTCACCAAGCCCCCTCACC
>NZ_JBIIOT010000023.1:0-57841 GCF_044336785.1 Tardiphaga sp.
TTCAGCGCAACCTTTTTGCCTTTGAGGTCCGCGACGGTTTTCAGCGGGCTGTCTTTCGGCACCAGGATCGCTTCGCCTTTCGGTGCCGGAGGCTCGAAGGCGACATATCGGATCGGGGCGCCCGCGGCCTGCGCGAAAATCGGTGGTGCTTCGCCGGTGTTGCCGAAATCGAGCGCCCCCACATTGATGCCTTCGAGCAGAGCTGGTCCGGCATTGAATTCGGCCCATTTGACGCTGTAGCCGAGCGCCTTCAGCTTTGGCTCCAGGCTGCCTTTGCTCTTCAGCAGCACGAGCTTGCCGTATTTCTGGAAGCCGATGCGGACGGTCTTGTCCTGGGCATGGGCAGCATCCGGTGTCATCGACGACGCGATGCCGATCGCGAGTGCCAGACCTGCGGTTGCAAGCATCTTCGTCAAATGTCGCCTGCCGAGCATTTTCATGTTCTCCTGTCGCCGGAATATGCGGCGCAACAAGAGCCAATACAGCCTCGGTCCATGACTTCTGGGAATTCCAAAAGAACCGGCGATGTCGGTGCGATCCGACTGCGAGATCGGGTGTTCTAGAGAAGGTTGTACTACGCGTCATATTGGCGGTGCAGGTCGCGGAAATGCTCAAACTGCTGCAGGAACACATGCCGGCTGGAAAGGAGCGGCAATCGCGTCACTCGACGGGCGCGAGCGGGGGTGGCAGAGTAATATTCCGTCCAATTCGGTTCTGTTTCAGCAGGTGGTCGTGCGGTTTCTCACGCTGCGTTATTTCAACGAAGTTGCCAGGCTGGGATCGATCCGGAAGGCAGCTGATCGGCTTCATGTTGCGCCCTCGGCCATCAGTCGGCAGATCGCGCAACTGGAACATGAGGTCGATGCGATCCTGTTCGAGCGATCGAAGGGCGGTGTGCAACTTACCGTCGCAGGAGAGGTGTTAGCGCGACACAGTCACCGCATTTTCCGTGATCTTGATCGGGCCCAGACGGGAATCGACGAGTTGCGCGGCCTTCGGCGTGGCGAGGTTTCTCTCTGGGTGATCGAGGGGATGGTGTCGGATCTGTTGCCCGGCGTACTCGCTCGCTTCCACGAAAAATATCCTGGCGTCTCGTTCAAGGTGCTGACGGCCTCCAGCGATCGCATCATCGAAGCGTTGCTGGCAGACGAGGCCGATATCGGCATTACGTTCAATGCACCGAAACGGATCGAGATCGAGATCGTCGGCGAGTTCATTGAGCCGATTTACTGCCTGGTCGCGGCATCTCACGAATTTGCGTCCCGCGCGTCTCTGACGCTGGTCGATATCTGCAGCACGCCGCTCGCTTTGTCAGAGCATAGTTTCGGCCTGCGGCAGATATTTGAGCGTGCCGTCATCGAGCGTCGGCTCAAACCGAAGATCGTGGTGACGACCAACTCCCTCGAATTGACCAAGACAATGGCTGCCACCGGAAAAGCGGTGACCTTCATGCCGGCGCTGACGGTCATCAAGGAACTGGCGACCGGCAGCCTGCGCGCCATTCCGGTCAATGAGCCCGAATTTGTCTCCGGACGCTCCAGCATCAGCGTCCATCGCGACCGGCCACTGCCTCACGCGGCCCAGGAATTCCTGAAAGTCCTGACTGCTGAGTTGAAGCGTTTATCCGCAGCGCCGCGTGCGACATCCGCAGGATCGGCAGACGCCTCCAGCTGACGTGTTGCCTTTTCGGTACGGCCACATGACAGATTCTCGTCTTTGCACGATTGGGGGCGCTGGTTAGGTTTTGGGCATCCGTCCTTCATGGAGTGCCCGATGCCCCGAAATGTGAAATTTCCTTCTCCGTCGCTGGTGCTTTCGAGGCGCAGTGTTCTCCTTGGAGCCAGTTCCGCCGGTGCGGCCTTCGCACTGGCGCAGATGGGATCGCCGGCGGTGGCGCAGGGCCTGACCTCGGTCCGTGTCTCCGAAGCCATCCATCTCGGGATTTACGTGTCCGTCTATGCTGCCAAGTTCGGCGGCTATTTCAAGAAGCACGGTCTCGATGTCGCCGTCAGCTCGGCGGGCGGTATCGCTGCGGCATTGCCCGTCGTGCTGTCGGGTAATGCGACATTCGCCGTCACCGGCACAGGCATGTCAGTGAACGCCGCCGTCGAGGGCGCCAAAATCTCGAACATCGCCAAGATCGTCGGCGGCATGGCCATGTGGGCCGTCGCCAAGCCCGGTGCAAACTTCAAGACCATCGACGACTTCAAAGGCAAAACCGTTGCCACCCTGCGTTTCCCGTCCTCCACGATTCAGGTCCCCACCTACATCATGAAGGAAAAGGGCGGCTTCGATGCCGAGAAGGCGGGCGTCAAGTTCCTGCAGCTGCCGGCCGGTGCCCAGGCGCAGGCGGTGCTTGACGGTCGCGCCGATGTCGCCGTGATGTTCGAATGGGATGCCAGCATTTCCAAGCAGCAGTTCGGTCTGGAAGCTGTGATGTCGCTCGGCGACTTCATCCCGCCGGCCGCCTTCACCACGGCGATGCTGCCGACCGCCGAGGTCACGAAGAATCCGGCGATGGTGCAGGCTTTCTGTGACGCGCTCGCCGAAGCTCAGGCTGCGCTGCATGCCGATCGCGAATTGTTCGTGAAGACCTCGCAGGTTGAATTCCCGCAGCTCTCCGAGGCCGTCATCCGTTCGGCGGCGGATAATATCATGGTCAAATCCCTGGCCGTTCCGAAGGCGCCGACCATTTCCAAGGCGGAGTGGGATGCTGATATCGCCTTCGAGATTGCCGGCGGTTCGCTCAAGGTCGGCCGTCCCTATGAGGAAATGGTCAACAACACATTCGCCGAAAAGGCCGCAGCCAAGTTCAACAAGGCCGGCTGAGGGAGACGATGATGCGAAGCCTGATTGCCAAGCCGGAACCAATCGCATTCGATGCATCGCGCACCGCGCTCATCGTGGTCGACATGCAGAACGGTTATTGCTCGCCGGGGGGCTATTTCAGCCATCTCGGCGTCGACCTGGCGCCGACCCAGCAGGTCATCCCGGCCATCGCCGAACTCGTGCGGATCTCGCGCGATGGCGGCATGCAGGTGGTCTGGCTGCAGAACGGCTGGGATACCGATCTAAAAGAAGCGGGCGGCGAGGGGTCCGTCAATCAGCTCAAGGGCAATTCGCTCAAGCTGATGCGTAGCAAACCGGAGCTCAAGGGCAAGCTGCTCACCAAGGGCGGCTGGGACTACGAGCTGGTCAAGGAGCTGAAGCCGGAAGGGGCGGACATCGTGATCCCGAAGCCGCGCTACAGCGGCTTCACCGGAACGCAGCTCGACAGCATTTTGCGCAGCCGCCGCATCGACACGGTTCTGGTCTGCGGCGTCGCCACCAATGTCTGCGTCGAATCCACCATTCGCGACGCCTATTTCAAGGAGTACTTCCCGGTGCTGGTCCGTGATGCCTGCTATCAGGCCGGCCCGGACTTCATCCAGGAAGCCACCATTTACAATGTCGAGCGCTTCTTCGGCTGGACATCATCCATCAACGACATTGCTGCCGCCTGCGCCGTCGAACGCGCCGCCTGATCACCACCGAGACACAGCAGAGGATCCGTCATGCCGATCGAAATCCTGACCCCGCCGAATCCGCCGCCGCCGCTCGCGCCCTATAGCGCCGGTACTAAAGCCGGTGGCTTCATCTATGTGTCCGGCACGCTGGCGATCGGCCCGAATGGTGAGACCATGCATGTCGGCGATGCCGCAGCCCAGACCCGCTACGTGCTCGAAGCCATCAAGGCGGTGATCGAGGCCGGTGGCGGCACGATGAAGCACGTCGTGATGAACCAGATTTTTCTGAAGGACCTCGCGGACTACGCCGCCATGAACGCGGTTTACAAGGAGTACTTTCCGGAAAATCCGCCGGCGCGCTACTGCATCCAGACGCCGCTCGTGCGTCCGGACTTCCTGGTCGAGCTCGCCACCACCGCCTATGTCGGCCCCTGACATGTCGGGCACCGAGACCGCAGGCGTGCTGGCCGAGCGCGCCATGACCAGCAAGCTGGCGGCACGGCGGCGCTGGTCGCCGCTGGCGCTGATCGGCAAGGGACGCATCCTGTTCTATCAGGTGCTGGTGATCGGCGCGTTCCTGCTGTTGTGGGAAGTCGCGATCCGCAACGAATGGATCAAGGTCTATCTCTACGGTCAGCCCACCGGCATCTGGCGTGAATTCGTCAAGGCATTGATGACCGGCACGCTGCTGCGCGACACTTGGGTCACCACCCAGGAGACCGTGCTCGGGTTCCTGATCGGTGGCATCCTAGGGTCGCTGGCGGGGCTGTCGCTATGGCTGTCGCCGACGGTGGCCGCGGTACTCCGACCGATCATGGTGGCCATGAACGGCCTGCCCAAGATCGCGCTGGCACCGCTGATCATCGTCTGGTTCGGCATCGGCATCGAGTCGAAGATTGCGGTGGCCGCCATCATCACCTTCATCGTGGCGATGATCACCTCCTTCGACGGCGCCAAGGAGATCGACCACGACTATGTGCGGATGCTGAAAGCGATCGGCGCAAGCCGCTGGCAGATCTTTCGCATGGTGATCCTGCCGGGATCGCTGCCATGGATCGCCTCGGGCTTCCGCCTCAATGTCGGCTTCGCCATGATCGGCGCCGTGGTCGGCGAATACATCTCGGCGGAGCAGGGCCTTGGCTACTACGTCTATTATTCCGGAACACTCTACAATCTGAATGCGGTCTGGGCCGGCATTCTGGCTCTCATGATCCTGGCGCTCGTGCTCGATGCCATCGTCGGCTGGATCGAACGCCGCATGATGTGGCGCTAAGAGGAACTGTCATGCCGCTCGCAAAAATCCACGACGCCGACATTCACTACGACATCAAGGGTGAGGGCGAGCCGGTGCTGCTGGTCGCCGGCCTCGGCGGCGCCGCCTCCTACTGGAATCCGAACCTCGCCGCTTTCGCCGAGCGCTATCAGGTCATCCTGCATGATCATCGCGGCACCGGCGGCAGCACGCGCTCGGAAATGCGCTACAGCGTCGAGCTGATGGCCGACGATCTGCTGCGCCTGATGGATGTGCTGAAGATCGAGAAGGCGCATCTGGTCGGCCATTCCACCGGCGGTGCGATCGGGCAGGTTCTTGCGGCCATTGCGCCGGAGCGGATCGCTAGCCTGGTTCTATATGCAAGCTGGGCGGTGCATGACAATCTGATGGAAGTGAACATGCAGCTTCGTCGTCGCATCGCCATGGCGATGGGCGAGGCGGAATATCACCGCACCACGCCGGTCTTCCTGTATTCGCCCACTTACATCCGCGACAACAAGGAGCAACTGGAGCGCGATATCGCTGCCTCGATCGCCAACACGTCGAGCAAGACCATTCTCGACGCCCGCGCCGCCGGCATTCTGGCGTTCGATGGCCTTCAATATCACGACCGCATCACATGCCCGACCACGGCCATCGTCGCGGACGATGATATCCTGACGCCGCCTTACGCGTCGGACATCATGGTGGATCGCATCAAGGGCGCCACGCTGATCAAGGTGGCGCAAGGCGGCCATGCGCTATCACGGGCCGAGCCAAAAATCTTTAACGATGCCGTGCTCGGCTTCCTGGCCAAACATCCCATCGCTCAAAAGGTCGCTGCATGAGCACGCTCGCAAAAGACGTTGTCCTTCGCGCCGATGCCATCGGGATGACCTTCAATCCCGACAGCGCCAAGCCGGTGACGGCCATTGCCGATATCGGCTTCGACCTGCATCGCGGCGAGGTGGTCGCCATTGTCGGCCCGTCCGGCTGTGGCAAGACCACGTTGTTCAACATAATTGCCGGCCTGCAGATCCCGTCCCAGGGCAAGGTGCATGTGAATGGCAAGCAGGTCGATCAGGCCACCGGCCATGTCGGCTATATGCTGCAGAAGGACCTGCTGCTGCCATGGCGCACGGTGCTCGACAATGTGATCATCGGCCTGCAGGTGCGCAGCACGCCGCGCAAGGAAGCCGAAGAGATCGCGCGCGGCCTGATCGAGGCCTATGGTCTCAAGGATTTCGAAAAAAGCTATCCGTCTGAATTGTCCGGCGGCATGCGCCAGCGCGTTGCCTTTATGCGGACGCTGGCATTCAGCCCCGACGTAATCTTGCTCGACGAGCCGTTTTCGGCACTGGACAGCCAGACCCGTCTGGTGCTGCAGGCCGACATGGCGCGCATCATCCGCGAGCGCAATTGCAGCGTGGTGCTGGTGACCCATGACGTCGGCGAGGCCATCACCATGGCTGATCGCATCGTGGTCATCACCAGCCGCCCCGGCCGCGTCAAGGCGATCCATGATGTGGATATCCCCGCCGAGCTGCGGCACCCCATGAAGGTGCGCAAGCAGCCGCGCTTCACCGAGCTCTATGAGCGGATCTGGGCGGAACTCGGCGTCGCCATCGCGGCCTGATCACGAAGTCCTGTTGACGGTGGTGTTGGCGGCCCTTGCATCACCGATGCATGCAGTTGCATGATCTTGAAGCGGAACGTAGGGCGGAAGACGCCCACGGCTCATCTGCGCACTTTTTTGGAGGAAGCATGACGAAAGCACGTGTGGTCGAGGTCGCCGAATTTGGCGCACCCGAGGTGATGAAGCTTGTCACCATGGACCTGCCGTCGCCTGTGGCTGGCGAAGCGCAGATCCGGCAGACGGCCATCGGCTTCAATTATCTCGACATTTCCCAGCGCGGCGGCGCGATGCCGCTGCCATTGCCGACGGGAATCGGTCACGAGGCCGCAGGCGTCGTCGAAGCGATCGGCGAGGGTGTCACTGATGTAAAAGTTGGTGATCGCGTCGCCTATATGAATGCCGGCATCGGCGCTTATGCTGATCACCGCAATGTTGCTGCGAACAAACTGGTGGTACTGCCCGCCAGCGTCAGTGACGAAGCCGCCGCGACCCTGATCTTCAAGGGCATGACGGCGCAATATCTGATCAAGAAGACGCATGCGGTGCAGCCGGGCGATCTCGTGCTGGTACATTCGGCGGCTGGTGGCGTCGGTCAGATCCTGTCGAACTGGTGCAAGGCGCTCGGTGCGACTGTGGTCGGCACGGCATCAACCCCGGAGAAATGCGTCATCGCTAAAAAGGCCGGCTGCGATTTCGCGATCGATTACTCGAAGCCCGGTTGGGTCGATGAATTCCTCAAGGTGACCGGCGGCCGCAAGGCGCGCGTTGTCTATGATGCGGTCGGCAAGGACACGTTCTACCAGTCGCTGGATTGCACCGCGCCGTTCGGCCTGGTGGTTCTGTACGGCGCAGCGTCCGGCCCGGTGAAGGATTTCGAACCGGAGCTGCTCAACAAGAAGGGCTGCCTGTTCCTCACGCGCCCATCGGTGTTTCCGCACAATGCCGACCCCGCAACGTTCCGCGCCAATGCGGCGGACCTGTTCGAGGCGATTACGAGCGGCAAGGTCAAGGTCGATATCGGCCAGCGCTTCAAGCTCGACGACATCGTCAAGGTGCATGAGCAGGTGAAAGGCCGTGCGACGACGGGTGCAGTGTTGATCACGCCGTAAACACGGATGTCGTCCCCGCGCAGGCGGGGACCCATACACGTTGGCGACATAATAAAAGCGGCAGAGACGCGTCTCTGCCGCTTTTCGGTTTGATGACGGTGGTTATGGGGGCCCCGCCTGCGCGGGGACGACATCGAGTCTACCCGTCCACACCCGCCAGAAATTCCAGCAGCATCGTGTTGAACACGTCCGGCGTCACCGCCGTAAATGCGTGTGCGCCGTAGCCGACCTCCTTGAGCACTGCGCCCGGAATCGCCGCTGCGAGCTCACGCGTCAGATAGGCTGGCACCAGCGCATCGTCGGCAGCGGTCGTCACCAGCACCGGCGTCTTGATCGTCTGCAGTCGCTCGCCGGGATCGAACGCCAGGAACATCTCGATCCGCGCATTCATTGTCTCTGCCGGCGGGAAGTGCGAGATGATATGCGGCTCGTCCGCATCGAGCTTTGCCTCGTTCTCGGCAATCCACTGCGGCGGGAACAGGAACAGCGGCTGCGCGCGTACATAGGCCTTCGGGCCGGAGACGCGCAAAATCTCCCTGCGCACCTCGAAGCAGCGCCGCAGAAACGCGTCGGCACGCCCCCAGCCATTGACGACAGTGACGCTGAGCACGCGCTCGGGCTGCGTCATTGCGAGCTCGAGCCCGACGATGCCGCCGATGGCATGGCCGACCATATGGGCCTTGTCGAGACCGAGATGATCCAGCACGCTGACGATGTCGCCGGCCATGCCAGCTATGCTGCGCTCGATCGGCTTGTCGCCGCGGCTGCGCGCCGTGCCGACGTGGTCGTACACGATGACCTGATGCTGTTTCGCCAGTTCTGCAATCTGCGGCGTCCAGAAGCCGCCGCCGCCGCCCATGCCCGCAGACAGAATGATCGGGACGCCGCTGCCATGGGTCTCGAAATAGATCGGCGCGCCATCGGCGCTCACTGCAAAGGTCATGTCAGAATTGCCTCGGAGCTTTTTTCAATGTGAGAGTGGATGCGATCAGCCGTCGTGACGCGCTTTTGCCGGCCAGGTCTCGATGGCTTCGGCAAAACGCGTCAATTCATGTACCAGTCGCTGCTGCCCATCCGATCCGAGCGGGAGCAGCCGGCTGCGTTGCACGTCGAAAACCAGCGGGATGGCTTCGTTGATGACGGCCTCGCCGGCAGCGGTGAGCTGGACGCGGAGCGTGCGGCGATCGTTCGGTTCGGGAAGACGGGCCAGGTAGTTCTGCGCTTCCAGCTTGTTGAGACGGCTGGTCAGCCCGGCGCCGCTGAGCAGAAGCGATTGTGCGATCTGCTTCGGCGACAGGCTGTAGGGCGCGCCGGCACGGCGCAGGGCGGTCAGCACGTCATAGGTGCCGCGGGTAAGTTCGAATGGCTTCAGCACTTCGTCGATGAAAGCGGTGCATTGCATCTGGATGCGGCCGATCAGGCCATAGACATGCACCGGGCTCGTATCGATGTCGGGACGCTCTGCCTGCCATTGCGAAAAGATGGCATCGACCTGCTCGCGGAGTGCGGCACCCTTGGTGCTGCGTCGCCCCGCCGGCTTCTTGCTGAAAATCCCGTCCGTCATGCTCAAGGCGTCCAATCGATCACGCGCTTCTCGATAAACTCTATGCCGTGGAAAAGCGCAATGCTCAGCACGGTGAGGAGTGCGATGGCCGCGAAAGCAAGCGGGGTCTGCGATTGTGCGGTGGAGGTGAGAATGAGATAGCCGAGCCCGTCCTGTGCCGCGACGAATTCGCTGATGACAGCGCCGATCACGGCGAAGGTCACGGCCACTTTGCAGCCGGTGAAGAAGTACGGCAGTGCGACCGGCAGGCGGAGGCGTCGGAAAACGACATGGGGCGAGGCGCCGAGCGAACGCATGAGATCAAGCATGGTTTTCGGTGCTGCCTCGAAGCCGGCGACCATGTTGACGAGAATCGGAAAGAAGCAGACCAGCACGACGACGATGATCTTGGGCCATTCGGCCAGGCCGAACCACAAGATGATCAGCGGCGCCACGGCGACTTTCGGCACGGACTGCAGTCCGAGCAGGATCGGATAGATGATCCGGCGGGCCAGCGGATTGAGGCTGATCAGGATCGCCAGCGGCAGCGACAAGGCGATCGCAAACACGAAGCCGAGCACGGTCTCGCGGAGTGTCACGATGGTGTTCGATGCGAGTTCAGGCGCCCATTTCACCGCCGAATGATAGATTTCCGAAGGTGCCGGAAGAATCCAGGTCGGGACGTTCAGCGCGTCGCAGATCAGTTCCCATCCGATCAACAGGCCAAGATAGATCAGCGGCGTGGCAGCGCGGTCGATGAAGCGTGATGCAGTCATGGTCAGCTTCCCGTCCGGTTGAAGATGATGTCGCGGATCTGGTTCTTGATCTCCTGGAAACGCGGCAGTTTCACCGTATCGGCATTGCGCGGACGCGGCAGGTCGATGGTGATAGCGGCGCGGATGGTGCCGGGGCGTTCCGACATGATCAGCACACGGTCGCCGAGCAGGATCGCTTCCTCGATGTCATGGGTGATCAGCAATGCAGCGCGGCCAAGTTCCTGCCACAGCCGCGACAATTCCAGCGACAGTTCTTCGCGCGTCAGCGCGTCGAGTGCCCCAAACGGCTCGTCGAGCAGCAGCAGGCGCGGATCCGAAATCATGGCGCGGCAGAATGCGGCGCGCTGTTTCATGCCGCCGGAGAGTGCTTGCGGGCGCTGATGGGCGAAATCCTTGAGACCGGTGAGTTCGAGCAGTTTGAGCGCACGCTCGCGCGCGGCTGCCTTCGGCAGCGCCAGCACATCGGCGGGAAGCAGGACATTGTCGAGAATGCTGGCCCATGGAAACAGCACGTGTTCCTGAAACACGATCCCGACTTCGTGCGAGGGACCGTCGAGCGGTGTTCCATATCGCTGCATGGTGCCGCTATCCGGCATCTCAAGTCCGGCGACGAGGCGCAGCAGTGTGGACTTGCCGCAGCCGGATGGACCCACCACCGAGACGAAACTGCCGGGATCGATGCGCAGGTCCACCGGCCCCAGCGCATGCGTGGCTTTGCCGTCGCGGCCGGTATAGGTCTTGGTGACGCCTTTGATCTCGATGGCCGGAACCACCGCCGCGGCGGGCCGCGACGGTGCAGTGTTGAGTGCGGTGGTCGCCGTCATCAGTTGACAAAGCCCGGTGCGTAGAGATCTTCGGGCTTCACCGGCGTCTTCAACGAGAAGGTGGCCGTCATCACATCGACGGTGCTGGCGATGCTCTTCGGTTCAATTTGGCCGAGCGCACCTTTGACTTCAGCAAGTTCCTTCACGAGCTTGGTTTCGCCTTCGATGACCGCGGGCGCGAGCGCCTTCTCATATTTTGCCATGATGGTGGCCGCTTCGGCCGGATTGGCGAAAGCGTCCTTCATGCCCTTGATGGTCGCACGGACGAAAGCCTTCACCTGATCTGGATTCTTCGCGATCATCTCTTCCGACGCGATCAGGCCGTTGCCGTAATAGTCGAGGTTGGAGTCGGCATAGTTGATACGCACCACTTCCTTTGGTGCCACGGCAGCTGCGATCAGCGGCTCGCCCACCGAGAACTGGCAGATCGCGTCGGCGCGCCCATTGGCGAGCAGCGATGGCAGTGCCGAGCCTTCGGCCACCACCCACTTCACCTTGCTGGCATCGATGCCGGCTGCCTTGGCGAAGGCCGGGAACAGGAGGCGCACCGAGCTCGATGCGGTATCGGCGACAGTCTTGCCTTCGAGATCCTTCGGCGAATTGATGCCGCTGCCCTTCACGGCGAAGATCGCCTGCGGCGGCTTCGCATAGACCACCGACACCAGCTTCACTGGCACGCCGTCATTGCCGCGCGCCAGCACCAGCGAGCCGGCATCGGCAAAGCCGAAGGTGGCGACGCCGGCCGCGACCTTCTTGATCGCGTCAGCCGAGCCCTGGCCGCGCACAAAATTCACGTCAAAGCCTTCGGCCTTGTAGTAGCCCTTCTCGCGGGCAACGTAGAAATACGAGTGGCGGCCGTTGAAGCCGAAATCGGTGATGAAATTGATGTCTGCCGCCTGTGCGGTGGAGACGCCGGCCGTGGCCAGGGTCGCGAGCAGAGCGGCGGTGAGGCGAGCGCGGAATTTCATGGTCAGACCTTCGATGGCAGGAGAGGAGGCCGGCAACCAATGCAGGGATGGGTGCATCGATTTGTTCGCAATCGAACGAAAACTAGATTTTGCCTTGATGGAGATCAACCGCACGGCTGCTTAAAATCGCATCACGGCCACCTCGAATTCGCGTAAATTACACGCATATCGCTCGTTCCGCGGGCGCGAAGCAGCATTGCTTGACAGTCGTCGGAAGCTCGTTTTAAGCGAAATTATTCGATATCGAATGATTGGTGCTGCTTATCTTTGGTGCCGCTTGCGACGAGGTGACAAATGGATCGTGGAACACGGATCGCCGTTCTCGGCGCAGGGCTTGCCGGTCTGACGGCAGCAGGCCTGCTGCAGCGTGCCGGATTTGCGGTGACGGTTTATGAGCAGTCGCCGAGTTTTTCGCGCATCGGCGCCGGCATCATTCTGGGCGCCAATGTCTCCAAGGTGCTGCGTCGCCTCGATCTCGAAGACGCCTTCGCCTCCACCGGTATCCGGCCCGATGCATTCATCAGCCGCGCCTGGGAGACGGGCGAGCAACTCTATAAGCTCGATTTTGACGCCGAATGCGAAGCGCGTTTCGGTGGCCCTTTCGTCAACATCCACCGCGCCGATCTGCATCAGCTGCTGCAGCGGCCTCTCACGCCGGGGACCATCCGCTTTGGCCACAAGCTGGCCGGCATTGAGGAGCGCGGCGATGCGCTCACATTGCGTTTCGACAATGGTGCGAGCGCTGAAGCCGATATCGCCATAGGCGCTGACGGCATTCGCTCGATCACGCGTGAATTCATCCTTGGTGCGGAAGAGCCGCGCTTCATCGGGCGTTCTGCACCGCGCGCGGTGTTCCCGGCCAGCCGCATCAAGGGTGATTCCATCGACGACTGCACCAAGTGGTGGGCGCCGGACCGGCACACGCTGGCCTATTACATGACGCCCGACCGCCAGGAGGTCTATGTCATGGCTGCGCTGCCGAAGGATCGCTGGGACGGCGACGGCTCGCCGGTGAGGGGCGACCGCGATGAATTTATCGCGGCCTTCGATAGCGCACATCCCGATCTGAAGCGCGCCGTGGAAGCTGCCGAGGACGTGACTGTGTGGCCGATCTTCGACCGACCGCGCAACGACGTATGGCACAAAGGGCGCGTGGTGCTGATGGGCGATGCCTGCCACGCGGTGCGTCCGTTCATGGCGGCCGGCGGCTCGGCGGCGATCGAGGATGCGGCGATCCTCAGCCGCTGCATCGCCGAATTTGCCGATCCCGCCACGGCCTTCGCGCATTACACGATGATCCGCATCCCGCGCGTTGCCGATATCCAGCAGATCTCCATCGCCAATTCGTGGATGCACGGTCCGACCGAAACCGACTGGTTCTTCGGCTATGATGCCTGCACCGTTCCGCTCGACCGCGCCATTCCGGAGGCCCTATGTCCGAATTTGCAGCGATGAAGCCCGGCGATATCCGTCCGGATGCGATGATCACCCGTGACCTTGTCGGCTATGGCGCGGATTCGCCCGATCCGAAATGGCCGAATGGCGCAAAGATCGCGATCAGCATCAGCCTGAATATCGAAGGCGGCGGTGAATCCACGCTGGCCAATGGCGATGCGGTGTCCGAAGGCATGCTGAACGATATCGGTGTGCCAACGAAAGAAGGCGTGCGCGTGCCGCTGGTGGAGTCTGTATTCGAATATGGCAGCCGCCGCGGCGCCTGGCGCATCCTCGATGTGCTGGATCGCTTCAAGGTGCCGGTCAGCATTCTCGGTGTCGCGCGGGCGATGGAGCAGAATCCCGAACTGGCAAAAGCCTGTGTCGCGCGCGGCCACGAGATGGTCAGCCATGGCTATCGCTGGATCGATTATTGCCACGTGGACGAGGCGACCGAGCGGGCTCATATCCGCAAGGCCATCGACATCCTGACCGATCTCACCGGCAGTCGGCCGCTCGGCTGGATGACAGGGCGTCCGGGCCCGAACACACGGCGCCTGCTCGCGGAAGAGGGCGGCTTTCTTTATGACCGCGACTCGCTTGCCGACGAATTGCCGTATTGGGTGACGACGGAGCATGGTCCGTTTCTCGTGGTGCCGTATTCATACGAATCCAACGACAACCGCTTCAACGAGAATTCCGGCTTCTCCACCGGCGAACAGTTCTTCACTTACATGCGAGATGCCTTCGACGTGCTCTATGCGGAAGGTCAGGCCGGTGCGCCAAAGCTGCTATCCATCGGTCTGCACGACCGCCTGATCGGTCGTCCGGGCCGCGTCGGCGGGCTAATCCGGATGCTTGAGCATATGAGCGCGCATGAGGGCGTGTGGTTCGCTCGCGGCGTCGATATCGCGCAGCACTGGCGAGCGAACTTCCCACCAAATCTATAGCGTGCGAGCCGCTCCAAGGCCTTGTGGGCATTTGGAGCGGCCGCGCGGATTGCGCGCCGATTACAGCGTCAGTTCGTGGCGGCCCACGACCATCCAGTGCACTTCGTCCGGACCATCTGCAAATCGCAGATGACGCACGTCGGTGTACATTTCGGCGAGCGGCGTCCAGTGCGAGATGCCTGTCGCGCCATGCATCTGGATCGACTGGTCGATGATCTTGGCCGCGCGCTCCGGCACCATGGCCTTGACCATGCTGACCCAGATGCGCGCCTCCTTGTTGCCGAGCACGTCCATCGCCTTGGCGGCTTTCAGGACCATCAGCCGCATCGCCTCGATCTCGCAGCGTGCCTGCGCGATGATCTGCAGATTGCCGCCGAGATGCGCGATCTTCTTGCCGAAAGCCTCACGCGTGAGGCCGCGCGCAACCATCATGTCGAGCGCCTTCTCGGCCTTGCCGATCGTGCGCATGCAGTGATGGATGCGGCCGGGGCCGAGACGGAGCTGCGAGATCTCGAAGCCGCGGCCTTCGCCGAGCAGGATATTCTCCTTCGGTACGCGCACATTATTGAAGCGCATATGCATGTGGCCGCGCGGCGCGTGGTCGTGGCCAAACACATGCATCGGGCCGAGCACCTCGACGCCGGGGGTGTCGACGGGTACCAGGATCTGCGACTGCTGCTTGCTGGGTGCTGCATCGGGATTGGTCTTGACCATCACGATCATGATCTTGCAGCGGGGGTCGCCGAGTCCGGAAATGTAGTATTTCTCGCCATTGATGACCCACTCGTCGCCGACAAGCTTGGCGGAAGTGGATACGTTCTTGGCGTCCGACGAAGCGACATTCGGCTCCGTCATCGCATAGGCCGAACGGATCTCGCCGGCCAACAGCGGCTTCAGCCACTTTTCTTTCTGCTCCTTGGTCCCGACGCGTTCGATGACTTCCATATTGCCCGTATCCGGCGCCGAGCAGTTCATCGTCTCGGACGCGAGCGGGCTCTTGCCGAGCTCGGCAGCGATATAGGCGTAATCGAGATTGTTGAGGCCTTCGCCCGTTTCGGCATCGGGCAGGAAGAAGTTCCAGAGACCTTCCTCACGCGCCTTGTTCTTGGCCTTGCCGAGGATCTCGAGCTGCTCGGGCGTGAACGACCAGCGATCGGTCTTCTTTTCTCCCGCGCGATAGAATTCCACCGACATCGGCTCGACGGTGTTCGCGATAAATTTCCGCACGTGATCATAGAGCGGACGCGACTGCTCCGACATGCGCAGATCATTGAGCGCGTCTTCGGGCGCAAGTGTATAGGGCGTCTGGCGAGGGGTATATGCAACTTTCATGGTCGTCGTTCTCCCGTTTCTTGTCATCATTGTTGGCCATCTCGTCTGGATGGCTGTGCGTCCGTTATAGACGCGAAGGCATGTCGCTGTCTTCGCCCATATGAGCAACGCGTGCGCCGTCGCACGATGGCATGCGCCGCGGATCGACCCAAGCCATTTGTGCATGCAACAGCCGCAACGTTGCGCTGCACACATGATGATGCACATTGGTCGCAGTTTACATTCGAATTTTCGAAGCGCTAGAATGTTAGCATCAAGAAGCGGGATGTTCGCATCTACAAGCTTCAGAAGGGTGGAGACATGGCTCTAATGGGAATTTGGAACCTGTTAGAAGGTCCGGTATGTGCGATGTGCAGACCGTTGTTTGGTCGGCGCGAGCGCCTGGACGGCGCTGTTTTCCAATTCCAACACGCGAAATGCACTGCGCGTTGCTCCTCCCGCAATTCGGAGGCGCGATCCTGATGCGTGCTTATGCAGCCCGTCGCTTGCTTGCACTGATCCCGACGATCTTCTTCGCCAGCCTGATCGTTTTCGTCACACTGCGCCTCGTACCTGGCGATGTGATCGATCTGATGATGTCGCAGAACGACATCTCGGCCAGCGCCAAGGATCGCGCCCAGCTCGAAGAGGCGCTGGGTCTGAACAAGCCGATCTATGTCCAGTATTTCCTCTGGATCGGCGGGGTTTTGCGCGGCGATCTCGGCCAGTCGCTGTGGCACAACACACCGGTGCTCGACCAGATTCTCAGCCGTCTGCCCGTCACGTTCGGCCTTGGCTTCCTCGCTATTCTGATCGGCCTCATCATTGCGATCCCGATCGGCGTCTATTCGGCGCTGCGCCAGGATACGGCCGGCGATTATCTCATGCGGTCGGTCTCAATCCTGATGCTGGCGGTGCCGGCGTTCTGGACCGGCACCATGGTGATGGTGTTCCCGGCCATCTGGTGGGGGTGGTCACCCGACCTGAACTACATCCCGTTCACGAAGGATCCGGTCGGCGCGCTCCAGCATATGTTGCTGCCGGCGCTCATTCTCGGCATGTCGCTGTCGGCCATCACGATGCGCATGACGCGCACCATGATGCTCGAAGTGCTGCGCCAGGATTACATCCGCACCGGCTGGGCCAAGGGCCTCAATGAGCGCACCATCGTGACACGGCATGCGCTGCGCAATGCGTTGATTCCGGTGGTGACGCTGGTCGGCATCCAGGCGCCGCTGGTGATCGGCGGCGCCGTCATCATCGAGCAGATTTTTGTCATTCCCGGCATGGGCATGCTGCTGCTCGAAGGCGTCACGCAGCGCGATTATCCGATCGTCGCCGGCGTGTTTCTGGTGGTCGGTCTGGCCGTGATGATGATCAACCTGATCGTCGATCTCAGCTATGGCCTGCTCGATCCCAAAGTGAGGTATCGCTGATGACGATCGCAGTCGAGACCTCCATCGCCAAGCCGCCGCGTCGGCGTTCGCCCACGATGGCCTTCATCGGGCGGCTGTTCCGCGAAAAGCCGCTCGGTGCCGCCGGCGCCGTCGTGTTCCTGCTGTTCCTGTTTTGCGGCCTGTTCGCGGATTTCCTCGCGCCTTATGGCTACAACCAGATCAGCCCGCTGAACCGGATGAAGCCGCCATCGTGGCAGTTTCCGTTCGGAACCGACAATCTCGGTCGCGATGTGCTGTCGCGCTGTCTCTATGGTGCGCAGCTCTCCGTCATTATCGGGTTCTGCGCAGCCGGCATCGCCACCATCATTTCCGTCGTGGTCGGGATTCTCTCCGGCTATCTCGGCGGGCGCTTCGACATGATCACGCAGCGGCTGGTCGATGCCTGGATGAGCTTCCCGGACCTGGTCGTGCTGATCGTGGTCGTGTCGGTGGTTGGTCCCGGCCTGGTGCCGATCATCTGCATTCTCGGCCTTCTGCTCGGCATCAACGGCTCGCGCATCATTCGCGGTGCCACCATTTCGGTGCGCGAGAACATGTATGTGAATGCGGCGCAGTCGATGGGGGCCACGCTGCCGCGCATTCTGATCCGCCACGTCCTGCCCAATGTGATGCCGCCGATCATCATCCTGTTCACGACGCGTGTCGGCTTCGTCATCCTTGCGGAATCCGGCCTATCATTTCTCGGCCTCGGCGTGCCGCCGCCAGCACCGACCTGGGGCGGCATGCTGTCAGGCAGTGGCCGCACCTACATGCTGCAGGGGCCGTGGCTGGCGCTGGCGCCGGGCCTGTGCCTGACGGTCGTGGTCTATGCCACCAATGTTTTCGGTGACGCATTGCGGGATCTGCTTGATCCGCGCATGCGTGGCTCGCGCTAGCTTCGCGATCCAGAACGAAAAGGCACCGACGATCGACAAGGTCGCGGTGATCAACACAAGGGAGGTGACGATGAGGGGAAGTCCAGTGAAGCACACGTTGAAGGCGCGACTGCTCGCGACCGCGATGACGGCCGCACTCGCATTCGGCGTCTCGTCGGCGGCGCAAGCCGATGAGAAACCGCAATATGGCGGCACGCTTCAGGTGGCCACGGTCAATCGTGCGCTGAACGTGCTGACATGGGATCCCGCTGACTGGAACTGGAAGATCAATCACGACACGGGTCAGTTCTACGAGCAGCTGTTCTCGGCCGACTTGTCGAAGTCCAAGCGCAATGGCGGCAAATACCCATATTATGCGGACGCCTGGATTCCTTCAGACGCGGTCCGCGGCGAACTCGCCGAGAGCTGGGAGATGAAGGAAAATCCGCTCCGGATCGAGGTCAAGCTGCGCAAGGGCATCATGTTCCCGGAAAAGCCCGGCGTGATGGCGTCGCGCGAACTGGTCGCCGACGACGTCGTATTCAGCTATACGCGCCTCGACAAGAGTCCGAAGAAGATCGCGACCTATTTCGATCACATCGAGAAGGTCGAGGCCACCGACAAGCACACGGTCGTCTTCACGCTGAAATCCTTCAATGCCGAATGGGACTACCGCTTCGGCTGGGGTTATTATTCTGGCATCTATCCGAAAGAGGTCGCTGATGCCGGCGCGGGCAACTGGAAGAACCTGAACGGCACCGGTCCGTTCATGCTGACCGACCATATTCAAGGCAATCAGAACACCTATTCGAAGAACCCGATCTATTGGGACAAGGAAAAGATCGGCGGCGAGGAATTCAAGCTGCCCTTCGTCGACAAGGTCGTCTATCGCAATATTAAGGACGAGGCGACGGTGACCACGGCGCTTCGCACCGGCAAGCTCGATATCGCCGAGCCGATCCGTTGGAGCGATATGGAGGAGCTCAAGAAGAGCGTGCCGCAGCTCAAATGGTCGAAGTGGCTGTCGATGAATGGTCAGTTCGTGGCAATGCGTATCGACACAAAGCCGTTCGATGATATTCGCGTCCGCCGCGCGCTCAATCTGGCCGTCAACAAGCAGGAGATCGTCAAGGCCTATTACAACGGCCATGCCGAACTGTTCTCCTATCCACAGCATCCCGACTATGACGGCTATTACGAGCCGCTCGAAGCGATGCCGGCCTCGGTGAAGGAGCTGTTCACCTACAATCCCGACAAGGCCAAGAAACTCCTGGCGGAAGCTGGCGTGCCGAAAGGTTTCAGCTTCAAGGTACAGGTCTGCACCTGCCAGCCGGATCATCAGGATCTGCTGCCGTTGATCGGCGCCTATCTCGAACAGGTCGGCGTCAAGATCGAGATCCAGCCAATGGAATATGGCGCGTTCCTGTCGGCCATGACGTCGAAGACCAATGCGGCCGGCTATATGATGAACAACGGCCACACCAATCCGACCACGACGATCCGCAAGAGCTTCGTCACGGCCCAGACCTGGAATCCGTCGCAATATGCGGATCCTGCTTTCGACAAGAAGATGGACGCGGCCTATCAGGAGCGCGACGAGACCAAGCGTAAGACCATGCTCAAGGAGATGACGATCGAGATCCTCGACAAGGCTCCGTATATCTGGCTGCCGACGCCCTACATCTACACGGCCTGGTGGCCGTGGGTGAAGAATTATGCGGGCGAGCTGCGTGCCGGTGCCGTGCGTCCTGGTCCGATCTATGCGCGCATCTGGATCGACCAGGAGATGAAGAAGAAGATGGGCTTCTGACGCCAGCATCCATGTCAGCGCCCCGATGTCTGCAAGCGTTGCGGCATCGGGGTGAGGGCGCTCATCCCGGCCGCCACCGTAGCGGAGACGCGAATGACCGAACTCCTCCTCGACACGAACGAGATCATGGCAAAAGCCGCGCCTGTTGGCGACGCGCAGAACAATGCGGCGCCGAACGCGCGTCCGCTGCTCGAAGTGCGCGATCTCGCCGTCGAATTCGGCGTCGGCCGCGGCGCGCTGCGGGCCGTGGACAAGGTGTCCTTCGCGGTGTTTCCCGGCGAGACGCTGGCGATCGTCGGCGAGAGCGGCTCCGGCAAGAGCGTCACCGCGCTGTCGCTGCTGCAGCTTATTCCGTCGCCGCCCAGCCGCGTCAGATCGGGCGAAATCCTGTTCGATGGTCGTGACCTTCTGAAAATGTCCGACAAGGAGATCCGCGCGATCCGCGGCAACGAGATCGCGATGATCTTTCAGGAGCCGATGTCGTCGCTCAATCCATCGCTGACCGTGGGATTGCAGATTGCCGAGCCGATGCAGCTGCATCATGGCTTGAGCTGGAAGAAGGCGCTCGCCAAGGCCGGCGAATTGCTGAAGCGCGTCCGCATTCCCGATGCGGCGAGCGGGGTATCCGCCTATCCGCATCAATTCTCGGGTGGCATGCGCCAGCGCGCGATGATCGCCATGGCGCTCGCCTGCAAGCCGAAGCTGATCGTGGCCGACGAGCCGACGACCGCGCTCGATGTCACCGTGCAGGCGCAGATCCTCTCGCTGCTGAAGGACCTGACGCGGGAGACCAAGGCCGCGCTTGTCCTCATCACCCACGATCTCGGCGTTGTCGCGCGCTATGCGGATCGCGTCTGCGTGATGTATGCCGGCCGCATCGTCGAGAGCGGCACCGCGCACGAGATCTATGATCATCCGAGCCATCCCTACACCCTGGGCCTGATGGCCTCGATCCCGCGGCTGGATCAGGACACCCAGCAACGTCTGGTGCCGATCGAAGGACAGCCGCCCGACCTGGCGTCGCTGCCGCAGGGCTGCGCTTTCCAGACGCGATGCCGTTACGTCGGTGATCGCTGCCGTCAGGAAGCGCCGGAGCTCGAACATATCGATGGCCAGCATTTCCGGGCGTGCTTCGCCGATACCAAGGGAGGCGCACATGCCAGTGCCAGTATCTGAACCGGCAAGCGATCCCATCCTAAAGGTCAGCGGGCTCAAGGTCCACTTTCCGCAATATAAGGGCATCGTTGTCCGCAAGCAGGTCGGCAGCGTTCGCGCGGTGGACGGCGTGTCCTTCGAGGTGCGCAAGGGCGAAACGCTGGGTCTGGTCGGCGAGTCCGGATGCGGGAAATCCACCACCGGCCTCGCGGTTCTGCGCATGACGCCGATCACCGAAGGGAAGGTGGAGTTCGAAGGCGAGGACATTGCGAACCACAGCGCGGCCGCGATGCGCGGCATCCGGCGCCGCGTGCAGATGGTGTATCAGGACCCCTATGGCTCCCTGAACCCGCGCATGAAGGTGGGCGATATCATCGGCGAGCCGCTGATCGTCCATCATGTCGATACCGAACGTGACGTCTATCGCGCCCGAATTCAGGAACTGCTGCGGCTGGTCGGATTGCGACCCGACATGGCGGAGCGCTATCCGCACGAATTTTCGGGTGGGCAGCGCCAACGCATCTCCATTGCACGTGCGGTGGCGCTCAATCCGGCGCTGGTGATCTGCGACGAGCCTGTCTCGGCACTCGACGTCTCGATCCAGGCGCAGGTGGTCAATCTGTTCCAGGAGCTGCAGGAACGGCTCGGCCTGTCCTATCTCTTCATCGCGCATGATCTGGCCGTGGTACGCCATGTCAGCCATCGCATCGCCGTGATGTATCTCGGCCGCATCGTCGAGGTCGCGCCGCGCAACGAGCTCTACAAGGCGCCGCTGCATCCCTACACCCAGGGCCTGCTCGCGGCAGTGCCCATCCCGAGCCCATCCGCTGAAGCCTTGAGGCCGCAGCAGGTTATTCTTGGCGAACCACCAAGCGTGGTGAATCCCCCATCGGGCTGCCGCTTCCATCCGCGTTGTCCGATGGCGATGACAGTCTGCGCCGAGGCCGATCCGCCGCTGCGGGACATGGCGGACGGGCGCGCTGTCGCCTGTCATCTGCACGATCCGTCGATCGGCGACGAGAAACGTGGCGTCTTGCGGCAATCTGCACACGGCAGTAGGAGTAGCGCCGAACTAAACATTCCCGCCATCGCGTGATGGTTTCCAAGCTGGGTCGCCATACATCGCCATGAGTGACATGCCGACCACCGACGAAGGGCAGACCCGTCGGTTTCTGGAAAAGCGCGAAGCGATACTCGATGCTGCGGCCGATCTGTTCAACCGGCGCGGCATCCGTGGCACGACCTTGGCGGACGTAGCGCAGAGCGTTGGCCTCGTCACCAACAGCGTGACCTATTATTATCGAAAGAAGGACGATCTCGCGCTGGCCTGCGTGCTGCGCTCTGTCGACGTGTTTGACGAGCTCCTCGCTGCCGCAGAAAAAGCCAGGACGCCGGAATTGCGGATCACCAACTTTGTGACCGGCTTCTTTCGCCTGCTTGCAGATGTCGAGACCGGGGCACGGCCGCAATTCATCAACTTCTCCGAGGTGAATGCCCTGAGTGCGACGCGCGCGGATGTCGCCGCCGTCTATGCGCAGATGTTTCGTCGCGTTCGCGGACTGATCGGGAATGACCCCCGCCTCGGCCTCCATCGGTCCGAGCGCAATGCGCGGACGCATCTGCTGTTCACATTGACCCAATGGACGCGCGTCTGGATCACCCGCTATGAGGTCACCGGCTATGCCCGGGCGGGTCGGCACGCCAGTGATATCCTGCTGCGCGGTTTCGGCGGAGCAGATGCTGCCTGGATGCCGCCGACAATCCCGGCGCTCACCGGCCCGCCGTCGGCGGAGGAGATCTCACCGGACGCATTTCTGCGCGTCGCCACGCGGTTGATCAATGAAGAGGGATTTCGCGGAACATCGGTCGAACGGATTTCCGCTGCTCTCAAAGTCACGAAGGGCTCCTTCTATCATCACAATGATAACAAGGATGATCTCATCCTCGCCTGCTTCCAGCGAAGTTTTGATGTGATCCGCCGTACCCAGGCTGCTGCCGACACATGCGAGTGCGGTTGGCAGAGACTGAGTGCCGCAGCGGCCGCGCTGCTGAAGTATCAGTTGTCGAATGATGGCCCCTTGCTGCGCATCACCGCCCGCAGCGGATTGCCCGAGGCCGAGGCGCAGCAGACCATTCGCATCATGAACCGGCTATCCGAACATTTTGCCGGCGTCGTCGTCGATGGCGTGGCGGATGGTTCGGTGCGGCCAGTGGATCCGGCGATCGCGGCGCAGATGTTGAACGGCATGATCAATGCGTCAGCCTCGATCAAACGCTGGGTGCCCGAGGCGACCATCGGCAATGTCGCGGATCTCTACGCCCGACCGCTGTTCATGGGGATTCTGTGCCCGTCTGCGTGACGGATCATCGCGCGAGATGACATCGAGGGCAGACATCACCCTCGATGAGCAAGTTTGGCTTTGCGTGGCAGACGCTCTGTTTATGTGCCGATGAGACTGGCGATGTAGTTTCGCCATCCGCCAAATGACGACACATCCTTGGCGCCACTCAGCCCTTCGGCTTCGACGATGAAGCCCTTAGGTGAGCTGCCGTCCGACAACCGGGTGGTTCCGATGCCGAGTGGCGCGGGGATGCCGCGCATGAAGTCGCCCAATGCTTCGGCCGACATCGCCCACACTTCCGTTGCGATCGGCGAGCCCGTGCCTTCTGCGACCCGCAGCAGGCCGGGGCGGGCCGGTGGGCCGCCGGCAAGCGCGTGGAGCTGATAGTCCGGCCTTGTATCGCAGGCCCGCAGGAAACGCGCGTTTCGGCTGGTAAGTTCGTGATTGAGCGGCATGCCCGACAGATGCGCGCCGACCACTGCGAGTTCGATCTCTCCCGCGATGGCGGTCGGCGTGCCTTGCTCCGACGACGGCACCGGACTCGCAGTTGCCCCGAGCTTGCTCTGGCCCAGCGGGTGAAGCCGGGCACCGAGCGCTGCGAGCAACCCATCCTTGCCGCGCGGCGCGATCAAGGTGATGCCAGACGGAAAGCCGTCCGAGCGGGATCGGCCGGGCACCGCGAGCGCGCAGAGATCGAGCAGGTTGACGAAATTCGTATAGGTGCCGAGTTCGCTGTTCGGGCCGATCGGGTCGGCTGCGAGGTCGGAGGCCAGGCGCGGCCGCGGATAGGTCGGCACGATGAGCACATCGGTCTGCGACCAGATGGCATCGGCAGCCCGCCGTAATTCGGCGAGTTTGTAGATTCCGGCAAAGGCATCGGCGGCGGACATCGTCTTGGCGACGCCGATAATCTTGAGGGTCGTGGGATGCAGATGCTGCGGCGTCGCTTCGATAAAGGATCGGAGCGCCTGATAGCGTTCTGCCACCCACGGCCCCGTATAGAGCAGTGTCGCGACGTCGAACATCGGCGTCATGTCGATGCTCGCCAACGGGCGGCCGGGTAGCAGCGATGCAACATCGCCCAGTGCGGCGTCGAAAGCGCTCTCGGAGAGCGCGTCTCCGCCAAAGCGGCGGCTTCCGCCGTCAGGCACGCCGACCCGCAAGCCCGGCGGCAAAGCCCCGGGTTGGCCGGCAACCGGCAGCGCGCGCGAATAGGCATCCTCCGCGTCATAGCCGGCCATCACGCGATAGGCGCGATCGGCATCGGCTACCGTGCCGGCAAAGACGGAGATCGTATCGAGCGTCCGGCAGGCCGGCAGCATGCCGCGCGCCGACACGCTGCCGAGCGATGGCTTCAGACCCACGATATTGTTGAGCGCGGCGGGCACGCGGCCGGAGCCCGCGGTATCGGTGCCGAGCGCGAAGGTGACGAGCCCATGGCCGACGGCAACGGCGGATCCGGAGCTTGAGCCCCCCGGCACATAGCGCGGATCAATTGCGTTTCGCGGGATGGGGTAGGGGCTGCGAACGCCGACGAGCCCTGTGGCGAACTGATCGAGATTGGTCTTTCCGATCAGGATGGCGCCGGCATCGAGCAGCTTCTGAACTGCGAACGCCGTCTCTGGCGGGGTGTAAGCAAATTCAGGGCAGGCGGCCGTGGTGGGAATCCCGCCGACATCGATATTGTCCTTCACCGCAAAAGGGATGCCCCAGAGCGGGTATGCGGCCGGATCGAAGGGCGGCAGCGCCTCGGCGGCGGCGCGTGCGGCGTCTTCCGAAACCAGGGCGATGAAGATGCCGGGATCATCGACCGCGGCAATGCGGCGATACACGTCGGCGACGGTCTGTTTGGGTGACAACCCGTCGGCATAAGCCGCGTGCAGTTGCGCGATCGTGGGAAACGGGTCCGACATCTTCATTCCTTGCATCTTCTCACCGGTCTTGGCTCCCGGTTAACCCCTAAGCGCTCAGTTTGTCTGCTACTAAATTAGGCGAAATGTATTGTTTTGTATGCATTGCGCTGCGGCGGCTTTGGGCGCTGCATCGGTCGACTCAACAAAAACAATCACTTAACTCTCTCCAACTGCGCTCTGCCGCTTGGCACAAACCTTGCGAGTTCCTGCAAATCAAAATTCATGCCTCGGGAGAGTTGAGAATGAAGCGTCGTGATTTTCTGAAGGCGGCGACGGGTGCCGCCGCCGGAACCATGGTGTCGGGTCCGGCGATCTGGTCGGCCGCCAAGGCGGATGCCCGGTCGGAGACCCTGCTGGTGGTGTCCGAGAGCGGACCCAACAATCTCGACATCATGGGCGTCGGCACCAATGTGCCCAGCTATGAAGTCGCCTGGAATTGCTATGACCGCCTGATCACCCACGAGATGAAAGAGGGGCCGGGCGGCGTCACCTATTACGACAAGGACAAGTTCAAGGGCGAGCTCGCCGAAGACATGACGATCGGCGACATGTCGGCCACGTTCAAACTGAAGAAGAATGCCAAATTCCAAGATGGCACGCCGGTGACGGCGAAGGACGTGAAGTGGTCGCTGGATCGCTCCGTCAGCGTCGGTGGTTTCCCGACCTTCCAGATGAGCGCGGGATCGCTGACGAAGCCCGAACAGTTCGTGGTGGTGGATGACCACACCGTGCGCGTTGACTTCCTCGTCAAGGACAAGCTGACGATCCCCGATCTCGCCGTCATCGTGCCGAGCATCATCAATTCGGAGCTGGTGAAGAAGAATGCCACGGAGAAGGATCCGTGGGGCCTCGAATACACCAAGATGAACACGGTCGGCTCCGGCGCCTACAAGGTCACCAAGTGGACCGCGGGCACCGAAGTCATCATGGAGCGTAACGACGCCTGGGTCGGCGGTCCCCTGCCGAAGATCAAGCGCGTGATCTGGCGCATGGTGCCGCAGGCCGGCAATCGTCGTGCGCTGCTGGAGCGTGGCGACGCAGACATCTCGTATGAATTGCCGAACCAGGACTTTGCCGAGATGAAGAAGGCCGGCAAGCTCAACGTCACCTCGGTGCCGATCAGCAACGGCATCCAGTATCTCGGCATGAATGTGTCGCAGCCGCCGTTCAATAATCCGAAGGTGCGCGAAGCCGTTGCATTGGCGATCCCGTATCAGAAGATCATCGACGCCGTGATGTTCGGCCTCGCCAATCCGATGTTCGGCGCGGCCGCCAGTGCGCCGACCGAAGCGAAGTGGCCGCAGGCGACCAAGTACAACACCGACCTCGTCAAGGCGAAGGCGCTGATGGCGGAAGCGGGCCTCTCTGCCGGCTTCGACACCACGCTGTCCTTCGATCTCGGCTTCGCCGGTGTCAATGAGCCGATGTGCATTCTCATCCAGGAAGCGCTCGCCCAGATCGGCATCCGCGCCACCATCAACAAGATCCCGGGTGCCAACTGGCGCACCGAGCTGAACAAGAAAGTGCTGCCGCTTTACGTCAACATCTTCTCGGGCTGGCTCGATTACCCCGAATACTTCTTCTACTGGTGCTATCGCTCCGGCAATTCGATCTTCAACACGATGAACTATTCGTCGCCAGAGATGGACAAGCTGATCGCGGGCGCACGCACCGCGGCGGCCAGCGGCGACATGGCGACTTACGACAAGGATGTGAAGGGCTTCGTCGATCTCGCTTTCACCGATATCCCGCGCATCCCGCTGTATCAGCCCTATCTGAACGTCGCGATGCAGAAGAACGTGTCGGGCTTCCAGTACTGGTTCCATCGTCGCCTCGACTATCGCGCGATGGTCAAGGCATAAGCGTCGGGGGATCGTCATGCTCGCACTCATCGGCAAGCGTCTGCTGTTCGCCATCCCGTCACTGATCGGGGTGGTGATCGTCACGTTCCTGCTGACGCGCGCATTGCCTGGCGATCCCGCAGCCTATTTCGCGGGCCCCGCTGCCGACAAGCAGGTGATCGAGGACATCAGGAAACAGCTCGGTCTCGACAAGCCGCTGATCGAGCAGTTCTTCCGCTACACGGCCGATCTTGCAAAAGGCGATTTCGGCAATTCGCTCACCACCGGCCAGCCGGTGGCGACCGAACTCCGCAATCGTCTGCCGGCATCTGCAGAGCTCACTTTGTTCGGGCTTCTGATCTCGGTTGTCATCGCCATCCCGCTCGGCATTCTCGCGGCGACCAAGCCCGGCTCCTGGATCGATCACCTCTGCCGGGTCACCACCACGGCCGGCGTGTCGCTGCCCGTATTCTTCACCGGCCTCGTGCTGGTTTATGTGTTCTACTTCAAGCTCGGCTGGGCGCCGGCGCCGCTCGGGCGGCTCGACGTCTTTGCCAGTGCGCCGCCCGCGGTAACTGGCTTTTATCTCATCGACAGCGTCATTGCCCGCGATTGGGAGGCGTTTCGTTCGGCGCTGAGCCAGTTGATCCTGCCGACGGCGACGCTTGCGATTTTCTCACTGGCGCCGATCGCGCGCATGACGCGCGCCTCGATGCTGGCGATCCTCGCCTCGGATTTTGTGCGCACGGCCCGCGCCAGCGGCCTGTCACCGCGCATCGTGATCGTGACTTATGCATTCCGCAACGCCATGCTGCCGGTCATTACCACGCTGTCGATGACCTTCTCCTTCCTGCTCGGCGCCAATGTGCTGGTGGAGAAGGTGTTCGCCTGGCCCGGCATCGGCTCCTACGCCGTCGAAGCGCTGATCGCATCGGATTTCGCGCCCGTGCAGGGTTTTGTGCTGACCATGGCCATCATGTATGTGCTGATCAATCTCGTGATCGACATTCTGTACGGCATCATCGACCCGCGCGTGCGGATGGAAGGGTGAGGTGAGATCATGAACGCAATCACGCCCATTGCAGCCGAAACGCCGGCAACACCGCGGCGGACATCGAGCCTTGTCGCGACCCTGCAGCACACCCGCTATATCCTCGGCGAGAACCGCGTCACCGCTTTTGCGTTCGGCCTGCTAATTGTCATCGTTTTCGCTGCGGTGTTCGGTCCGTACATCGTTCCGCACGATCCTCTCGCCAGCAACACGATGCAGGCGCTGAAGCCGCCATCTGCGGCCAATTGGTTCGGCACCGATCAACTCGGCCGCGACATCTTTAGCCGCGTCGTCGTTGCCACCCGCCTCGATCTCTTCATCGCTGTCGCTTCCGTTGCGCTCGTCTTCGCCATGGGCGGATTGGCCGGGATCGCGGCCGGCTATTTCGGCGGCTGGACAGATCGCATTGTCGGGCGCGTCGCCGATACGATTATGGCGTTCCCGCTCTTCGTGCTGGCCATGGGCATTGTCGCCGCCCTCGGCAACACCGTACAGAACATCATCATCGCCACGGCGATCGTGAACTTCCCGCTTTATGCGCGCGTGGCCCGCGCGGAAGCGAATATCCGCCGTGAGGCGGGTTTCGTGCAGGCAGCGCGGCTGTCGGGCAATAGCGAGATGCGGATTTTGTTGGTGCATATCCTGCCCAACATCATGCCGATCATGATCGTGCAGATGTCGCTGACCATGGGCTATGCGATCCTTAATGCCGCGGGCTTGTCCTTTATCGGAATGGGCGTGCGCCCGCCGACGCCGGAATGGGGCATCATGGTTGCTGAAGGGGCGTCCTTCATGGTGTCCGGCGAATGGTGGATCGCACTGTTTCCAGGCCTTGCGCTGATGATCGCCGTGTTCTGTTTCAATCTGCTCGGTGACGGTCTGCGCGATATCGTCGATCCGCAGCGACGGACGTGAGGAGCATCGGATGACAGCCCAACCATTGCTCGACGTCCAAGATCTCACCGTCGAATTCGCCACCCGCCGCGGCATCGTCAAGGCCGTGCAGCAGGTCAATATCTCCGTAGCCAAGGGCGAGACGCTCGGCATTGTCGGCGAGTCCGGCTCCGGCAAGTCGGTGACGTCCTATGCGGTGATGCGCATTCTCGATCGTGCCGGCAGCATCGCCGAAGGTTCGGTGATGTTCTCCGGCGTCGATGTGAAGGCGGCGAGCGAGACGCAGATGCGCGATCTGCGCGGTCGCGAAGTTTCGATGATCTTCCAGAACCCGCGGGCGGCGCTCAATCCCATCCGCAAAGTGGGGCACCAGATCGAGGACGTGCTGCGCCAGCATGCCCAGGCCGGCAGTGCGGACCGCGCCGAGAAAGCCATCGAGGCGCTGGAGCAGGTCAAGATCGCGCGCCCGCGCGAGCGCTATCACGCCTATCCGTTTGAACTGTCCGGTGGCATGTGCCAGCGCGTGGTCATCGCGCTGGCACTGGCCTGCAATCCGCAACTGCTGATCGCCGATGAGCCCACCACGGGCCTCGACGTCACCACCCAGAAAGCGGTGATGGATCTCGTCACCGAACTCACCAAGAGCCGTGGCATGTCCACGATCCTGATCACCCATGATCTCGGCCTTGCCGCCGCCTATTGCGACCGTGTGGTGGTGATGGAGAAGGGGCGGGTGGTCGAGACCGCTCTGTCCGCCGATATTTTCGCCAGTCCGAAGCACGCCTACACGAAGAAACTGATGCAGGCGACGCCGCGGCTCGGCGTGTCGCTGCGCGATCTTCTGCCGGCTGAAGAGCGTGCGGCCATGCCGGCGCAGGCAGAGAATGTCATCAAGCCAGCTGATGTGAAGCCTTCGGTCACGCCGCTGCTCACCATCGACAACCTCGTCAAGGAATACCCCCGTCAGGGCGCCACCGCGACGCTGTCAAAGCTGTTCAGCCGCAAGCCCGCGCCGGAGCCGGATGTCTTCCGCGCCGTGGATGGCATCAGTTTCGATGTCGGTTACGGCGAGAGCGTCGGTCTTGTCGGTGAATCCGGCTGCGGCAAATCCACCACGTCGATGATGGTGATGCGGTTGATCGACAAGACGTCCGGCCGCATCTCCTTCGATGGCGACGAAGTCGGTGAAATAGCCCCGAAGAATTTTGCGCGGCTGCCGCTGCGCAAAAGCATCCAGATGGTGTTCCAGGACCCGACCGACAGCCTCAATCCACGCTTCACCGCAGCGCGCGCCATCGCCGATCCGATCATGCAGCTTGGCGATATCAAGGGCAGCGATGCGCTCCGCGCCAAATGCGAGGAACTGGCGCGGCAGGTCGGGCTGCCGCTCGATCTGCTGGATCGCTTTCCGCACCAGATGTCAGGCGGCCAGAAGGCGCGCGTTGGTATCGCCCGCGCCATCGCCTTGCAGCCAAAACTGATCATTCTCGACGAGCCCACAGCTGCGCTGGATGTGTCCGTCCAGGCCGTCGTGCTCAACCTGCTGCAGGACCTCAAGCAGTCCATGGGCATGAGCTATCTGTTCGTCTCCCACGATCTGAATGTGGTGCGTTTGCTGTGTGATCGTGTCATCGTGATGCGCGCGGGACGTATCGTCGAACAGGGCGCCACCAATGCGGTGATGGACGATCCGCAGGACGACTATACGAAGCAGCTGCTGACGGCGATCCCGCATCCGCCGTTGCCGGTGCATTGAGAGGGACGCGATGAGCGATAAACTAGACGACTATATCGATGCGGTGGCGTCGGCGCTGTCGCTACCGATCGAGCCCGCGTGGAAACCTGCGGTGAAGATGAACCTCGAAGTGTCGCTCCGCATGGCACGCCTCGTCGATGAATTCACGCTTCCCGATGAATCCGAACCGGCCAGCATCTATGTCGCTTGATCCCGTCCTCACGCCCGATGGCGCCTGGCGCCCGGCCTCCGATATTGCAAAGGCCGTTGCGTCACAAAAGGTCTCCGCGCTTGACGTGACCGAGGCCGCGCTGGCGCGCATTGAACGCCACAATCCGATGCTGAATGCGTTCACGGACGTCACCGCCGATCGCGCACGCGCGACTGCGCGTACACTCGATGCGGCGATCGCCAAAGGCGAAGCTGTCGGACCGCTGGCCGGCGTGCCTTTCGCCGTGAAGAACCTGTTCGATATCGAAGGCCTGCCGACGCGCGCCGGCTCGAAGATCAATCGCGACCGTCCCGCATCCCCCCGCGATGCGACCCTGGTCGAGCGCATGGAAGCCGCGGGCGCCGTGCTGGTCGGTGGTCTCAACATGGGCGAATACGCCTATGACTTCACCGGCGAGAACGTCCATGACGGCGCCTCGCGCAATCCGCACGACATCACGCGCATGACCGGCGGATCGTCGGGCGGCTCGGGTGGCGCCGTGGGCGGAAGCCTCGTGCCGATCGCGCTCGGCTCCGACACCAACGGTTCGATCCGCGTACCGTCGTCATTCTGTGGCATCTTCGGTCTGAAGCCCACTTACGGGCGATTGTCGCGCGCGCGCTCGTTTCCCTTCGTGGCGAGCCTGGATCATCTCGGCCCCTTCGCCCGCAATGTCGAGGATCTCGCGCTCTCCTATGACGCCATGCAAGGGCCGGATGCCGAAGATGCCGCCTGCACGATGCGGCCGGCGGAGTCGGTTTCAGCGCTGATCGGGCAAGACATTGGCGATCTACGGATTGCCATGGCTGGCGGTTACTTCCAGAAAAACCTGATGCCGGAGGCCCAGGCCGCCGTAGCAGCCGTGACCAAGGCGCTCGGCGTGACGACCAGCGTCGAGCTGCCGGAAGTCGCGCGCGCGCGGGCCGCTGCTTATCTCATATCGACGACCGAAGGCGCCTCATTGCATCTCGATCGCCTGCGCAAGCGCGCCGGCGATTTCGATCCAGCCGTGCGCGATCGCCTCCTGGCTGGCGCCATGGTGCCGGCGGCTCTGGTTGATCGTGCGCAGAAATTCCGTCGCTGGTATCGCGCCAAAGTGCTGGAGATCTTCCAGACGGTGGACGTCATCATCGCGCCTGCCACGCCATGCATGGCGCCCAAAATCGGGCAGGCGACATTCGAGCTCGATGGCGTCGAACTGCCGGTGCGCGCCAATATCGGCATCCACACCCAGCCGATTTCCTTCATTGGCCTCCCCGTGGTCGCGGTGCCGGTGCCGCGCGATCCGATGCCTGTCGGCGTGCAGATCATCGCTGCACCCTGGCGGGAAGACATCGCGCTGCGCGTCGCCTATTATCTGCAGCAGGCGGGCGTTGCTGTCGCGCCGCGTGCAAAGGGATTTTGAGATGGATATCGATCTGCCGGACGTCATCGCCGAAGTCGGCGCCGCTTTCGCGCGCTATGAGAAGGCGCTGACGACCAACGACACCGCGGTGCTCGGCGAGCTGTTTCGCAACGACCCGCGCACCATCCGCTATGGCATGGGCGAAAACCTCTATGGTTATGACGAGATCCAGGCCTTTCGCGGTGCCCGCTCGCCGGTCGGCCTGATGCGCCGCACCGAGCGCACCGTGATCTCATCCTACGGCCGCGATACGGCGGTGGCGTCCACGCTGTTCTATCGCGACAACGCGCCGGGCAAGGTCGGACGGCAGATGCAGACCTGGGTCCGCTTTCCCGAAGGATGGCGAATCGTGGCGGCTTCTGTCAGCCTGATCGACGAGCCGCAGGCAGCGAAGGCGTAGGCTGGGATGAGTTTCGACGACATGCTGATCCAGCCGGAGAAGCCGCGCCGCGCCGCGCGTGCATCTGCGGATGCTGTGAAGGGCAAGCCGACGCGGGCCGAAGAACTTCGCCAGCAATTGTCGGACGAGATCGTGCGCGGCGTGTTGCCGCCCGGCGCCTCCCTCGATGAGACCGAGTTAGCGCAGCGCTACAGCGTCTCGCGCACGCCGGTGCGCGAAGCGCTCCGCCAGCTCACCGCCAGCGGTTTGATCGAATCCCGTCCGCATCGCGGCGCCGTCGTGGCGCAGCCATCTGCCGAGCGTCTTGTCGGCATGTTCGAAGCCATGGCCGAGCTCGAAGCGCTTTGCGCAGGTCTTGCGGCGGAGCGTATGCCCGCCGTTCAGCGCCATGCGCTCGAGGCGATCCATGAAGAATTGCGAGTGCTCAGCTATGACGGCAATCCGGATCGCTTTCATGAAGTGAATGAGCGTTTCCACAATGCGATCTACAAGGGATCGCAGAACGACTATATCGCCGAGATCACGCTGGCGACGCGCATTCGCGTGCAGCCATTCCGCCGCGCCCAGTTTCGCAATCTCGGTCGCCTCGCCAAGTCGCAGGCCGAGCACGACCGGGTCGTAGTCGCCATCATGCGCGGTGACCGCGTCGGCGCAAGCACGGCCATGCGCGATCACATCGTGCTGGTGCGCGACGAATACGAACACTACGCGGTATCGCTTTAGGCGTCGCAGGATCTACTTCGCAGCCACGATCTCCCGCATCAGCGGCTTTGATCCGTGGAGAAAAACGCGCACGGCATCGCGCACGATGTCGTCCAGTTTCTCCGGCGTCGGCGTTTCATAGACGAAGCGCCGGATGGCCATGTAGAAGATGCGGCCATGCAGGCCCCAGAACATTTCCGTTTCACGCTCTGACAGCGGCACCGCGTCGCGCGATGGCAGCTTCAGGTCGTGCCGCAACTCACAGCAGGCCGGCTCGATGATCTGCTCGCGCACGATCTGCAGATAGCGCTTGGTGATGTCGAACGACTTCATGCCCGAAAACACGAAGATGCGCACCCAGTTATATTCGAACACCTGCTGCACATATTCGAGATAGAACTGCGACAGCCGCGTCTGCAATGGCTGCGACCGATCCTGAATCAGCCCGGCCCACGTGGGCGACCAGCGGCTGAGATAGATCTCTTCATAGACGCGTTCGATCAGCGCTTCCTTGCTCGGGAAGTGGCGATAGATCGCCGAATGGGTGATTCCCATGCGCTTGGCGAGCTCGCGCGTCTGCCCGCCAAATCCATGCTCGGCAAAGAATTTGATGGCCTCGTCGAGAATGAGGCGCTCGCGCTCGGCAGCGCGCATGTTGCGGCGCGGCGGCTTTTCGGCAGTTTTAACGGGCTTTTTGACCATATTCACTTCGATTTGCTTGTGACTGAATATCGCATTCGCAAAAAGAGACCAAATGGTCATTTAACTTGACCGTAGGAAATCGACGTGTTCTAGATTTGCGACCAAATGGTCACAAAACTCGGCGTCCGCGAGACGCCTCGGGGGATACGTTGAAGGCGAGGGCGTTCAACTATGTCAGGGCTTCCACACTGGTGGAGGCGCTTGATGCGTATGAGGGAGCCGGCAGCGATGCGAGTTACATCGCGGGCGGCCAGAGCCTCGTGCCGTCGCTTGCCTTGCGCTTGCAGGCGCCAGAGCTACTGATCGACATCGCGCATATTCCCGAGCTTCGGGGCGTCGAGCTGAAGGGAAGCTGGCTGCGCATCGGCGCGCTGACGCGGCATGCCGAAGTGCTCACCGACCCGCTGATCCGCAAACATGCGCCGTTGTATAGCGAAGCCGCGCCGCATGTCGCTCATCCCGCGATCCGCAACAAAGGCACGATCGGCGGTAGCATCTCGCATGCCGATCCCGCGTCGGAATTCCCGGCGATGACGCTGGCGCTCGGCGCCGAACTGGAAATCGCCAATCGTGATGGCACGCGCCGCGTACGGGCAGATGAGTTTTTTATCGATCTGTTTCAGACTGCGATCGAGCCTGGCGAATTGCTTGTCGCCATTCACGTCCCTGTCGTGCGCGCCACTCATCGCTGGGCCTTTCAGGAACTTGCGCGTCGGCGCGGGGATTTTGCGCTGGTTGGCTGCGGCATTCTTGCGGAATTCGTTGACGGGGCTGTCGAACAGATCCGGATCGTCTTCTTCTCGGTCGGCAATACGCCCTTGCGCGCCTGGAAAGCGGAAGACGCCCTGATGGGCCGCGTCCTCAATCAGGATGCCATCGCTGCCGCGCAGGCCGCTGTCGTCCACGATCTCGATCCGCCCGAAGACGAGAATGTGCCGCCCAGCATGCGGCGTCATCTGGCGCGCGTGGTGCTCGGCCGGCTGCTTGGCGATATCGCGAGGCAGCTGCCATGAGTGATCTCGTCGATGTCACCATGACCGTGAATGGCAGCGAGGTTGCGCATCGCGTTCCCGCGCGGACGACGCTCGCCGACTTCCTGCGCCAGACACTGGAACTGACCGGTACCCATACGGGCTGCGAGATGGGTGTCTGCGGTGCGTGCCTCGTGCTGCTCGATGGCCAGGTGGTGCATTCGTGTCTGACCTTCGCCGTGCAGGCGAGCGGCTCCGCCATCGAGACCGTGGAGGGGCTGACCGAGCGCGCGGTGATCGCCGATCTGCAGGAGGCCTTCCATCAGCGCAATTCGCTGCAATGTGGCTTCTGCACGCCGGGCATGCTGATGACGGCCTATAGCCTGCTGTCGCAGCCCGGGATTCCCACGCGCGACGACATCCGTGATGCGCTGTCCGGCAACTACTGCCGCTGCACCGGCTATGAAGCGATCGTCGATGCCATCGAGACCACGGCGCTCAATCGGGCAGAAGGTGGCGACTCGCCTGTACGACAGGAGATCGACGCATGAGCGCGATCACCTCCCTCGATCGTCCCAATTCCTACATCGGCCGTTCGGTCCCACGGCCGAATGCCAAGCGATTGCTGGCCGGGCGCGGGCGCTATGTCACCGATATCACGCTGCCGCGCATGCTGCATGTCGCTTATGTCCGCAGCCCCTATGCGCATGCGCGGATCGTCGAGATCAATGCGGATGACGCTCGCGCTGCGCCGGGCGTACGTCTCGTTGCGACCGGCGCGGATCTGGCCAAGCTCTGCACGCCGTGGGTCGGCACCATGGATCACTTCAAGGGCATGAAGTCGCCGCCGCAGCTGCCGTTGCCCATCGACAAGGTGGTATGGGCCGGGCAGGCGGTGGTCGCCGTTGTCGCCGATACGCGGGCCTTGGCGGAAGATGCCGCTGAACTCGTGGCCATCGAATTCGATGAACTCCCCGCCGTCGTCGATATCGACGCGGCGCGCGATCCCGATGCACCGGTGATCTCGCCGGAGCTCGGCAGCAATCTTTGCTTCCAGGGCAAGCTCGACACCGGCGGTGTCGATGACGTCTTCGCCAGCGCCGCGCATGTGGTGGAAGAGGAATTCCTGTTCGGCCGGCATACGGCCGTCACCATGGAGCCGCGCGCGATCATCGCCGATTACGATGCCAGCGAGCCCAAGCTCACGGTGCATCATGCCACGCAGACGCCGTATCAGTTCCAGGATATCTATTCCCGTCATTACGGCATTCCCGAAGCCTGCGTGCGCGTGATCGCGCCGGATATCGGCGGCTCCTTCGGCATGAAGCTGCACATGTATCACGAGGACATGGCGGTGGTCGGGCTCAGCATCATGCTGGGGCGCCCGGTGAAATATGTCGCCGACCGCATGGAATCCTTCGTATCCGACATTCATGCGCGCGACCATCGCGTCCGCGCACGGATGGCCGCGGATGCCGATGGCAACATTCTCGCGATGGATGTGGAAGACGTCACCGGCATCGGCGCCTTCTCCGCCTATCCGCGCACCAGCGTGGTCGAAGGCAACCAGGTCTACCGCCTGATGGGCGCGCCCTACACCTTCAAGACCTATCGCGCCGATCTGCAGGTCGTGTTCCAGAACAAGGTGCAGATGAGCCAGTATCGCGCTGTCGGCCATCCCGTGGCCTGCACGGTGACCGAGCGGCTGGTGGACATGATCGCCGCCAAGACCGGGCGCGATGTGTTCGACATCCGCAGCGGCAATCTGATCCCGGACGACGCCTATCCCTGCACTTCACCGACCGGTTACAAATTCGAGTCGCTGTCGCATCACGCCTGTCTCGCAAAACTGCATGAGATGATGGATTATGTCGGCCTGCGCGCCGAGCAGGCCAAGCTCCGCAAGCAGGGTATCCATCGCGGCATCGGCATCGCGACCTTTGTCGAGATCACCAATCCGAGCCCGGCCTTCTATGGCGTCGGCGGCGTGCGCATCTCCTCGCAGGACGGCGCCATCCTCAAGATCACGCCCTCCGGCGATGTACGCTGCCTGATCTCGATCACCGAACTCGGGCAGGGCACCGAAACCATCGTCGGCCAGATCGTGGCCGAACATCTCGGCGTCGATCGCGACCGCATCAAGGTCGTCACCGGCGACACCGAGACCACGCCCCATGGCGGCGCCACCTATGCCTGCCGCGGCGCCGGCATCGGCGGCGAGACGGCGCTGCAGGCCGCGCAGAAGCTCAAGGGCAATGTGCTCTCCGTCGCGGCGGCCATTCTGCAGGAAGAAGCGGCCAAGCTCGACATGCAGGCTGGTTGGATCATCGATAAGGCGTCAGGCCAGCAGCGCATCGAACTCGCCGAAATCGCGCGTATCGCCTACTTCCGCTCGGATACACTGCCGCCTGGCACCCAGGCGCAGCTGTCCGTCGCGCATCACTATGCGCCGGAGGGCTATCCCTTCGCCTTCACCAATGGCGTGCAGGCCTGCCATCTCGAACTCGACGTCGAGACCGGCTTCGTCAAGATCCTGAAAATGTGGGTGGTCGAGGACTGCGGCCGTGTCATCAATCCGTTGCTGGTGGATGAGCAGATCCGGGGCGGCGTGGTGCAGGGCCTCGGCGCCGCTTTCTTCGAGGAATGCGTCTATGGCGAGAGCGGCCAGCTCACCAATGGATCGCTGGTCGATTATCTCGTTCCCATGGCGGTGGAGATGCCGGATATCGTCGTCGCCCATGTGGAGACGCCGACTCTGGATACACAGCTTGGCGCCAAGGGTGTCGGCGAAGCCGGAACGGCCGCAGCATCGGCTGCGGCGATGAATGCGATCAATGATGCGATGTCGCCATTCGGTGGCACCATTGCGCAGGTGCCGATGACGCCTGCGCGCCTACTTAAGGCACTCGGACATATCTGATCAACAAGACTGACAACAGGGAGGGAGCACATGACAAAAGACAACCGAAGCTCGAACAGTTTCCATATTTCCCGTCGCCATATGCTGGCCGCACTTGGCACCGGCGCCGGCGTGATGGCCATGCCGTGGATTGCGCGCGCGGCCGACGACAATATCCGCATCGGCTTTCCGACGCCGCTGACCGGCCCGTTTGCGGCCGAAGCCAAGGATCAGGTCAAGAGCGCCGAACTCGCCGTCAAGCAGGTCAATGACAAAGGCGGCGTCAATGGCCGCAAGGTCGAGCTCCTGGTACGTGACGACAAGCTGAATGGCGGCGAAGCGGCCACCCGCACGCTCGAACTGATCGAGAAAGACAAGGTGCATGCGATCGTCGGATCGCTGTCCAGCGCCGTGCAGCTCGCCGTGAACGAAGTCACCCGCGCGCGTGGCGTGCTGTATGTCTCCATCAGTCAGTCCGACACCATCAATGAGGTCAAGGATTTCAGCAAATACACCTTTCACGAAGCGCTGAACCCGACGATGACCACGGCGGCCGTCGCCCGCCACGCATTCAAGAAGGGCACCAAGGTCGCCCATCTCGTCGCAGACTATGCCTATGGCCATGAAATGCTGCGCGGCTTCAAACGTGCGCAGGCGGCCATCGGCGCGGAAACGGTGGGCGAGATCATGCACCCGTTCGGTGCCGCTGACTACTCAACCTTCATGCCGCGCCTGCGCTCGATGCGTCCGGACATCCTCTGCATCAGCAATTTCGGCCGCGACCAGGCCAACTCCATCAAGCAGGCGGTCGATTTCGGCCTCAAGCAGAGCGCGAAGATCGTCGTGCCGGTGCTGCTGCACAATCAACGTCTGGCCGTCACGCCTGAAGTGTTCGAAGGCGTCGTCGGCGGCTCCAATTATTATTGGGGCCTGGAAGGCACGCTGCCATCGGCCAAGGCATTCAACGATGCCTATCGCGCGGCCAATGGCGGTGCCATTCCGACCGATTACGGCGCCTATGGCTATACCGGCGTGATGTCGCTGCTGCAGGCGATGCAGGCGGCGGGCGGTACTGACACCGACAAGGTGATCGCGGCCCTCGAAGCGTTGAAATACGACGTCGCCAAGGGTCCGCAATATTATCGCAAATGCGATCACCAGTCGGTGCAGTCCGTGCTCGTCCTGGAGTCCAAGAAGAAAGCCGACATGAAGGGCGACAGCGATCTGTTCAGCATCGTCGCCAATGAAGCGCCGTCGGAACAGGTGCTGCGCACCTGCGCCGAACTCGGCTTCCCCACCTAAGCGAAGGCACGCGCCGTCCCATGGATACAGAACTCATTCTGATGCAGCTCTTCTCCGGAGTTGCCCTCGGTGCCATCCTCGTGATCACCGCGCTCGGCCTGTCGATCATCTTCGGCATGATGGGCGTGGTGAATTTCGCGCATGGTGCTTTGTTCATGGTCGGCGCCTATGCCGGGCTGTGGGTCGCCTCGCTCACCGGCAGTTTCTGGTGGGGGCTCCTGGTCGCCCCCATCATGATCGGCGTGTTCGGCATGCTGATCGAATTCGTGCTGATCCGGCGGCTCTACGGCCGCTCGATCGATGATCCCCTGCTGCTCACCTTCGGCCTCAGCTATGTGCTGGTCGAAGGCGTGCGTATCGTGTTCGGTAGCGACGGCATCCCGTTCCCGACGCCATCGCAGCTCACCGGCGTGGTCGATCTCGGCGTCGGCTTCTTTCCGATCTACCGCATCTTCGTGGTCGGCCTTGTCTTCGCTGTGGTCGTGCTGTTGTGGCTCGGCCTGGAGAAGACCAAGTTTGGTCTCATCGTCCGCGCCGGCTCGCGTGATCCCACCATGATGCGCGTGCTCGGCGTCGATATCAGCAAGGTCTGGCTCGCGGTGTTTGGCCTCGGTGTCGGCCTGGCTGCGCTGGGCGGCGTGCTGGCCGGGCCGATGCGGTCGGTCAATCCCGAGATGGGTGCGCTGGTGCTGGCGGAAGCCTTCGTGGTCACGGTCATCGGCGGTCTCGGCTCGCTGGTCGGCGCCATCATCGCCGGTCTTGTGGTCGGCGTCGTCATCAGCATGACCGCACTGTTCGCGCCGGAAATGGCGACCATCGTGATGTTCGCGTTGATGGCCATCGTGCTTCTGATCCGGCCGCAGGGCCTGTTCGGCAAACTCGCGTAACGGAGAGACGATCATGAATGCACCCTCCGTTGCCGCGCCATTGCCTGCCGAGGCGCGAAAGCCTGCGCGTCTCAAGGCGATGCTGACGACCTATCGCGTTCCGCTGTCAATCCTGGCGCTGTGCATCCTGCCCTGGCTGCTGCCGTCCAAGGCGCTGGCGGTCAATGTGCTGATCTATGGCGTCGTCTGCGTCGGCTATAACCTGCTGTTCGGTTACACCGGCCTGTTGTCCTTCGGCCATGCCGCGTTCTTCGGCGCCGGCGCCTACATCACCGGAATCGCCATCGGCCAGTTCGGCGTGCCCTGGTATCTCGCCGTGCTGATGGGCGTCGCCGGCGGTGCGGTGCTCGCCTTCATCATCGGCGGCATGTCCACGCGCACGCGTGGCATCTACTTTTCGATGGTCACACTCGCGCTGGCACAGCTCGTCTATTACGTCGCGCTGCAGGCCTCGAGCTGGACCGGTGGCGAAAACGGCCTGCGCGGCTTCACGGTGAACAGGTTCAACCTGTTCGGTTTGGACATCAACTTCCTCGATCCTGTCAACAAGTACTACGTGCTGATGGTGTTCGCGGCGCTGGCGCTGTGGTTGGTCTCGCGCATCCTCAATTCGCCCTTCGGCGCCGCCATCGAGGCGATCCGCGAGAACGAGCGTCGGGCGCGCACCTGCGGTTATGATGTCGAACGCACCAAACTGCTGGCCTTCACGCTGTCTGGCACCATCTGCGCGCTCGGCGGCACCATGTCGGCCCTGCATCTCGCTTTCGTGCCGCTGGAATCGATGCATTACCTCACCTCGGGCATGATCGTGATGATGACGCTGCTTGGCGGTGCCTCGAGCTTCTTCGGTCCGTTCATCGGCGCGCTGGTGTTCCTGCTGATGGAAGACGTGTTCTCGCTGTGGACGTCGCACTGGCAGATCATCGTCGGCTCCATCTTCGTGTTGTTCGTGCTGTTCCTGCCCAAGGGCATCTGGGGCACATTCCTGTCGAGGGTCGTCCGATGAGTGCGCCGCTGCTCGCCGTCGAAAATGTCGGGATGAAGTTCGGCGGCTTCATCGCGCTGCAGGGCGTGACCACCGAGTTCCGTCCCGGCCGCGTCACTTCCATCATCGGGCCGAATGGCGCCGGCAAGAGCACGTTCTTCAATGTGTTGTCCGGCGTGCTGACGCCGTCCACGGGATCGGTGCGCTTCAAGGGCGACGATCTCAAGGGCACGCGCCAGCACGAATTCGTCCATCGCGGCATCGCGCGGTCGTATCAGATCACGAATATCTTTCCCGATCTGAGCGTTCACGAGAATGTCCGCGTCGCCGCGCAAGCCGGCCGCTCGCGCTACAATATCTGGACCAATCGGAAGAAGTTCGACGAGCTGGATGCACGCGCCGACAAGGCGCTGGAATCCGTCGGCCTCATCGCCAAACGCGATGAAACCGCAAAATTCCTCGCGCACGGCCAGCAGCGCGCGCTGGAGATTGCGATTGCGCTGATCTCCGGCCCCGAAGTGCTGCTGCTCGACGAGCCCACCGCCGGCATGGGCCCGGAAGAAACGAAGGACATGGTCGCGCTGCTGGAGAAGCTCGCAGCCGAGCGCACCATTCTCCTGGTCGAGCACAAGATGAAGATGATCCTCGGCCTCAGCGATCGCATCCTCGTGCTGCATCACGGCCAGCTCATCGCCGACGGCACGCCGCATGACATCCAGACGGACCCCGAGGTTCGTCGCGTCTATCTGGGACAGAACCATGGCTATGCTTGAGATCCGCGACCTCCACGCCTGGTACGGTTCCAGCCACACGCTGCACGGCGTTTCGCTGGACGTGAAGCAGGGTGAAGTCGTCGCACTCGTCGGCCGCAACGGCGCCGGCAAGACCACCACCATCCGCTCCATCATGGGCCTGATGCCGAAAGTCACCGGCAGCATGCAGTTCGACGGCAAGGATCTGGTCGCGCTGAAGGCCCATGATCGCTATCGCCTCGGCCTTGCCTATGTGCCGGAAGAGCGCCGCATCGTGCCTGGCCTCACCGTGCGCGAAAACCTGCAGCTAGGCCTTGTCGCCTCCAGCGGCAAGATCGACGAGCGCGAAGCCATCGACGAGATCGCCGAGAGCTTTCCGCGCCTGAAGGAGCGTCTCGATCAGGAAGGCGTCACCATGTCCGGCGGCGAGCAGCAGATGCTCGCCATTGCGCGCGCCACCATCGCCAAGCCGAAGATGATCCTGCTCGACGAGCCCTCGGAAGGCATCATGCCGGTCCTGGTGGAGGAGATGGGCGTGCTGTTCCGCAAGCTGCGCGATCAGGGTGTCACGCTGCTCTTGGTCGAGCAGAATGTCGAATGGGCGCTGCGCCTCGCCGATCGCGCGGTGATCCTCGATCAGGGCGAGGTCGTCTATGAGAGCAGCTCGGAAGCGCTGCTCGCCGACAAGGAAATCCAGGAGCGCTATTGCGCGGTCTGACGCGCTGGCGGGTTGAGGACACGATCCCATGCAGATGAATGACAGCCAGACCATCTCCGCCTCGCGCGAGGCGGTGTGGGCCGCGCTTAACAATCCCGAAGTCCTGAAGCAGTGCATTCCCGGCTGCCAGGAACTCGACATGACGTCACCGACGGAGATGACGGCGAAGGTCGTTATCAAGGTCGGTCCGGTCAAGGCGAGTTTCGGCGGCAAGGTGACGCTGACCGATCTCGATCCGCCGAAGGGCTACAAGATCACCGGTGAGGGATCAGGTGGTGTTGCGGGCTTTGCCAAGGGCGGTGCGGCGATCCAGCTTGAAGCTTTGAGTGAGAACGAGACGATCCTGCACTATCAGGTCGACTCGCAGATCGGCGGCAAGCTGGCGCAGCTTGGTGGTCGTTTGATCGACGCCACGGCAAAGAAGCTGGCTGGCGAGTTTTTCACGAAGTTCGGTGCGGTAGTTTCCGGCGCGACGTGATGTGGTACCCGCGACGCTCCGTTCACCTCTCCCCACCGGGGAGAGGTCGCCGCGTCTTCGCGACGGGTGAGGGGGCTTCCACAAACTCCGTCGCCCGCTGCTCCCCCTCACCCGGATCGCAAGGGCGATCCGACCTCTCCCCGGTGGGGAGAGGTGGAGGAAGAGGCTCACGCCGCAATAAACTGCCTTCGCGCTTCTTTCACCTTGCCGACGATATATCGCCTGATCTCCCGCACCCGGTGCGTATCATGCGTGTCGGGATGCGAGACCAGCCAATAGGTGCGGGTAAAACTATTGGCCGGCAGAATGCGTCGCAGCTCCGGATAACGCTCCGCTGCATAGTCATGCAGGATGCCAACGCCATGGCCGGCGCGCACCGCTTCCAGCTGCCCGATCACGCTGCCGCATTCGAACCGCCGGGTGATCAGGTCGCCCAAAGTGGATGCATAATCCAGCGCACGGCTGAAGATGATGTCATGGATATAGGTGATCAATAGATGATCGGCGAGATCGCCGATCTTGCGGATCGCCGGTGATCGCGCGAGATACGCCTCCGATGCGTAGAAGCTGAGCGTGTAATCGGTCAGCTTGGTGCACATCAGCTTGCCCTCGTCCGGGCGCTCCACGGTGACCACCATATCGGCCTCGCGTTTGGCCAAAGAGAACGTCCGCGGCAGAGCGACGAGCTGGATCACCAGATCGGGATTGTCGGCGGCGAAGGCGCCAAGCTTGTCGGCGAGAAAGTAATTGCCGAGCCCGTCCGGCGCACCAATGCGCACCGTGCCGGCGACCTTGTCCGCAGCCGAGGACAGCTGCGAGCCCACCCGCAGCAGTTCGGACTCCGCGCGTTCGGCGGCCGCAAGCAGTGCAACGCCCGCGGGGGTTAGCGACGATCCCGTGGTCTGGCGGTTCAGCAGCTTGGTCTTGAGGTCTTTTTCCAGCGCGGTGAGCTGGCGCGCGACGGTGGCATGATTGAGCTTGAGCCGCTTGGCGGCGCCGAGAATCTGCCCCGTTCGGGCGACTTCGAGAAAAATACGTACCTTGTCCCAATCCATTGGGGGACTTTATTGGGTCCATATCGCGGCTGCAATACGAGGCTCAATTGGTCCAGAACATCTCCCGCAACGGGGAGGCGAGGGTCGCCTGCAGTCCGTCGCGCTGATAATCGAGCGTCATGCCGCCGGTCCCGGTCAATCCGGTGGAGAGCAGCCGCGTGCCAAAACCGCCTTTCACCGGCGGCGCCTCGATCGATGGACCACCGCTCTCCACCCAGCGCAAGCAGAACAGCTGCGCGTCATCTCTGGCCTCGATGGCCCAGCGCAGATCGATGCGTCCTTGCGGCAGCGATAGCGCGCCGTATTTCACGGCATTGGTGCCGAGTTCATGCAGCAGCAGCGCCATGCTCAGCGCCGCCTTGGAGCCGACCACGAGATCCGGCCCACTCGCCGCCACCCGTTCGGACACACCGAGCGCGTCCAGTGCGGCCGAGACGACGTCGTGAACCGAGGCCTCGATCCAGTTGTTGCGCAGCAGAATGTCATGCGCACCGCTCAGCGCCAGCAATCGCTCCTGCAGCGTTTGGACCTCGCCGCGCTCCTTGATCGGCCGCAGCGTCTGCAGGCTGATAGCCTGCACCATCGCGAACAGGTTCTTGATGCGGTGGCTGAGTTCGTTGTTGAGCAGGCGCTGCTGATCGCGAATGCGCTTGGCGTTGCTGACATCCGCGGCCGTGCCGAACCATTCGGTGATCGCCCCGGATTCATCGATGATGGGAATGGCGCGCGACAACGTCCAGCCTTCGCTGCCGTCGGCCTGTCGCACGCGGTGCTCGAGCTCGTAAGTGTCGCGTGCGGCAATGGCGCGGCCGACCTCGGCCATGATCAGGGGCTGGTCGTCCGGAAAAATATACTCGTCGAGCCATCGCACGGTCGGCCCTTCCACGTCGGACAGGAAGCCACGTCCGTCGAGCTGGCGCATTTCCTGCCAGTCCGGGCTCATCCGATAGACCACGTCCGAGCTTGCGCTTACCAGCGCGCGAAACCGTTTTTCGCTCTCGCGCAGGCGTGCGTCCGACTTCGCGCGTTCCACGGCCGACCAGGTCCGCTCCGCCACTTCGCTGACCAGCGATAGTTCGCGGCTCGACCAATGCCGCGGCTCGGCCTGACCCAGCCCGAGAATGGCGACAAGCCGGCCGGCCTTGACGAGCGGAATACCCATCCAGGCACGAACATTGATGGCCGCAAATGCCGCCCGCTGCCGTTCCGACAGGTCGGGGTCGGCATCGACATCGTTAGCTGCGACGGTTTCTCCGCGATGCCACTTGTCTCGCACCGTGTTGTCATAGCTCGCCATCGTGTGCAGCCCGGCGATGCTGGCGCAGCCGGACGTGAAATCGTGCAGGATAAAGACCTTGTCGCCGTCTTCGCTGATTTCGCCATAGAAGACACGATGGGTCCCGAGATGCGCACCCAGGGTCGATGCGGCGACGCGCTGGATTTCGACGGCGTCATCCACCTCGCGCAGCGCGTCGCTGAGTTTCAGCAGCAGCGCCTGTCGTTCTTCATTCTCTGCGAGAATCTGTGTCGCCCGCACGCGGCCGGTGGTCTCGGTGACGATGCAGAGCACAGCCTCGACGAGGCCATCACGATCACGGACGGGAGAATAGGAAATATCGAAATAGACCGTCTCGCCATAGCCGCTGCGTTCGATATAGAACGGGCGATCTTTAGCGGCAAACGTCTCGCCGGTATCGACGACGCCGCGCAGCAATGGTCCAAGGTCGTCCCATAATTCGGCCCAGTGTTCATGCGCCGGATGCCCCAGCGCATGCGGATGCTTTTCGCCGATGCTCGGCGCATAGGCGTCATTATAGAGCGCCACGAATTGCGGCCCGCAAAACAGCACGATCTGCGCTTGCGTCGCCAGCATCAGATCGACGGTGGCCCGCAAGCTCGGAGACCAGGACGCTATCGCGCCGAGCGAGGTCGCAGACCAGTCATGCTGGCGGATAAGCGCGCTCATTTCGCCTGGGGTGGCAGATCCCGGCTCGATTGTTGACGACTGATCCATCATCACGCGACTGGTGTTTGGCGGATGCCGGCCTCCAGCCTGGCCAATTCCGTCGATCGAACCATTGAAGCTTTGCTCCCATCCAGTCTGTGTCCCGGAAATCTATCCGGTTCTTCCGCGCTTGTTAGGACTATATTTTTCGAGCGCCGGGGAACCCGATCACAGGGCAATAGATACCGATGCACCCTCTACAATGTCCGCTATCAGACCATCAACGAGTTGATGCGACCTTTCGTCTGCTGATCGAACACGCGAATGTCACTGGGCAAACTTGAAAGCGGGCGTAGCCTGTCCAGATAATAAGAATATCAACGGGGAGGCCCCCAATGTCGGCATCTTATGATCCCGTCACCGTTGCTCTCATGCGCGATGTGTTGAGCAAAGTCGTGGCGAAGGTCCCGGAGCAGCATCGTACCTCGGCCAATCAGGCGGCCATTGCAGGACGCATTCTCGCGACCGCCGCGCAGGGCATTCGCTCGGAGGAAGCATTGACCAGTGAAGCTCTGGCCGAGGTGAAGGAGATCTTCACCGGCCCGGCTGGCATGAAGCGCCTGCACAGCGATTTGTCGAAAGTGTTCGGATAGGATCGTAGGGCGGATGAGCCGAAGGCGTCATCCGCCATACGAGTTCATCACCCGAATTTATGCGAGACGTTCTTCGTCACCGTATAGCAACCGAGACCTTCGATGCCGCCTTCGCGGCCATAGCCGGAGTCCTTCACGCCGCCGAACGGCGTCTCGGCCGTCGATGCCACGAAGTGGTTGATGGTGAGATTGCCGGTCTCCACGTCATTCGAGATGCGCTGCACGTTGTCGGCCGAGTTCGTGAAGGCATAGGCCGCAAGTCCGAAGGGCAGGGCATTCGCTTTCGCGATGGCTTCGTCGAGATCGCGCACCGGATTGACGAGCGCGAGCGGGCCGAACGGTTCTTCATTCATCGCCAGCGCATCGTCGGGCACATCGGCCAGCACGGTGAGCGGATAGAAATAGCCGCGATTGTTGATGCGCTCGCCGCCGGCCAGCACGCGCGCGCCGCGCTTCTTGGCGTCGCCCACCAACCGCTCCATCGCATCGACGCGGCGCGGATTGGCCAACGGGCCGAGCTGCGTCGTCGGATCCATGCCGTTGCCGATCTTCAACGCTGCGGCACCTTCGGCAAAGGTCCTGGCGAAAATCTCGAAATTCTTCTCCTGCACGAAGAAGCGCGTCGGCGCGACGCAGACCTGGCCGGCATTGCGCGACTTGGTGGCGACGGACGCCTTGGCAGTGGCGACGGGATCGACGTCGTCGCACACGATCACCGGGCCGTGGCCACCCAGCTCCATGATCGCCGGCTTCATCGCCTGGCCCGCCATCGCGGCGAGATGTTTGCCGACCGGCACGGAGCCGGTGAAGGTGATCAGGCGGATCGCATCATGCGGCACCAGATAGCTGGAGATCTCGGCGGGATCGCCGAATACCAGATTGAGCACGCCCTTCGGCAAGCCGGCATCATGAAATGCGCGCACCAGCTGCAACGCGCCGGCTGGCGTTTCTTCCGACGCCTTCAGGATGATCGAGCAGCCCGACGACAGCGCGCCGGCGACCTTGCGGCCCGGTGAGCTCATCGGGAAATTCCACGGCGAGAACGCCGCCACCGGGCCGATCGGCTGGCGATACACCGTGTGCTGCAGACCTGGGCCGGCGGGAATCACGCGGCCATACATGCGCATGCCTTCGGTGGCATCCCATTCGATGATCTCGGCGCCGCGCAAAATTTCGAGCTTGGCCTGATCGAGCGGCTTGCCCTGTTCGAGGGTCATCGCGACGGCCATCTCGTCCACGCGCGCACGGATCAGCGCCGCGGCCTTGAGGATGATCTGGGCGCGCGCATTCGGCGCCGTCTTGCGCCAGACCTGGAAGCCGCGCTGCGCGGCGTCCAGCGCATCGTCGAGATCGGCGCGGGTCGCATGCGGCACGGTGCCGATCACGCTCTCATCCGCGGGATTGATGATCGGCGCACCGGATTTCCGGCGCCACTGTCCGTCCACGTAAAGCTCGATCTCTGGATAGGCCATTCGCAAGTCCACTTTCTTGATCGTTGGAAGCGGTTGACTCCGCCTCGCTTGCGCGGCATCAAACATATGTTCACATAATAGAACAAGCGTTCTGTCTAGTAGAATATTCTGGAATTGGATCAGATCGAAGATGGGTCAGGGCGGACCACACAGGACGGCGGTGATCGCAGCGGCCCATGCCGCAACGCGCGCCATGTGTGCGTCGGCCCTCGCGCGTCGGATGCGCTGAAAACAAAAGATTCAAGAAACAAGGGTTGGGAGTAGAGACATGAGTGGGCACAAGGCCGCGTGGTCGTTCACACGTCGTGCACTGATCGCAGGTGCATTCGCCGCAAGCGCAATGACGCTGATGCCGGCACAGGCGCAGGACGCCTATCCGAGCAAGATGATCCGCCTGCTGGTGCCGTTCCCGGCCGGCAGCGCGACCGATGTGGAAGCGCGCTTCCTCGCCGAGAAGGTCGGCGCCGTGCTCGGCCAGAAAATTCTGGTCGACAACAAGCCGGGCGCCAACGCCAATATCGGCGCCGCCGAAGTCGCGCGCGCGGCGGGTGATGGCTACACGCTGTATCTCGCCACCAACTCGACCCATTCGGCCAATGTGCATCTCTACAACAAGATGCCATTCGATCCCGTCGCCGACTTCACGCCGATCGCGCGGCTGACGCGCAACCCGCTGGTGATGGTGGTCAACAAGGATTTTCCCGCAAAGGACCTCAAGGAGTTCATCGCTTACGGCAAGGCCAATCCCGGCAAGCTGAGCTACGGCTCGGGCAATACCGGCAGCATGGCCGCCGCACAGCTGGTGCGCTCGCTCGCCAGCATCGACGCCGTGCGCATCTCCTATCCCGGCACGCCGCAGGCCATCACCGATCTGCTCGGTGGCCGTATCGAATTCGTCATCACCGACGTCGCGGTGACGCGCGAATTCATCAACAATGGCAGCCTGCGCGCGCTGGGCGTGACCACCGTGCAGAAGGTCGCGTCCCTGCCGAACGTTGCGCCGATGGCCGAAGTCGGTCTGCCCGGCTACGACTTCGCCGCCTGGAGCGGCCTGTTCGGCCCGAAGGGCGTGCCGGCCGACGTGGTCGAGAAGCTCAACAAGGCGTTCCTGCAGGTGATGGCGACGGATGAGGCGAAGAAGTTCTTCGCCGATATCGGCCTTGAGCCCGATGTCTCGTCGCCCCAGGGCCTCGCTGACCACGTCACCAAGCAAACGGAGCTGTGGGGCAAGATCATCAAGGAGTCCGGCCTTGAAAAAATCTGATCCCGTCAGCGCTGTATTCGAGCAATTGCCGACGCTTCTGGAGCGCGACACCGCGCTGATCCATCGCGGCCGCTTTCTCGATGTCGATTGCCTGCTCGGCTCGACCGAACAGGCTTATCACGTCGCCATCCGGGCCGGCCGTATCGTCGATCTCGTGCCGGCGCCGGTGTTGATGCGTTCGTCCACGTTCATCTATCGCGCTACGCCCGAGGCGTGGACGGCGTTCTGGCAGCCAATGCCGAAGGCCGGCTGGCATGATCTGCTGTCGCTCACCAAGCGCGGCGCGGCCACGCTCGAAGGCGACATCAAGCCGTTCATGACCCATCTGCAATATTTCAAGGATCTGCTTGCCCTGCCGCGCAGCGCCGGAGGTGCAGCATGAGTGCTTACATCGAGCCGATGATCGGCCGTTACGTGCATGTCGAGATCGACGGCACCATGCACCGCATCTATTTCGAGGAAGCCGGCCAGGGCATTCCGCTGGTCTGCCTGCACACCGCCGGCTCCGACAATCGCCAGTGGCGCTACATGTTGGCCGATGAGGAGTTCACCAAAAACTTCCGCATCATCGCTTTCGATCTGCCCTGGCATGGCAAGTCGAATCCGCCCGCCAATTGGGACGGGTCGGAATATCAGCTGACGACCAAGCGCTACACCGAAACGATCCGCGCTTTTTGTAACGCGCTTGATCTCGACAAGCCCGTCGTGATGGGCTGCTCGATCGGTGGCCGCATCGTGCTCAATCTCGCCATCGATCATGCCAGCGAATTCCGTGCGCTGATCGGTCTCGAAGCCGCCGACTTCCAGGCGCCGTGGTACGACACCGCATGGCTGAACCGCCCCGACGTGCATGGCGGCGAAGTCTGCGCCGCACTGGTCTCCGGCCTCGTCGCGCCGCAGTCGCCGGCCGAAGCGCGCATGGAAACGCTGTGGGCCTACAAGCAGGGCGGCCCCGGCGTGTTCAAGGGTGACCTCTATTTCTATCGCGTCGATGGCGACCTGCGTGGCCGCACGAGCGCGATCGATACCACGACCTGTCCACTCTATCTGCTCACCGGCGAATACGATTTCTCGTGCTCGCCCGAGGACACCGTGCGCACGGCGTCTGGCATCACGGGGGCAGAAGTCACGGTCATGGAAGCTCTCGGTCATTTTCCCATGAGCGAGAATCCTGCGCAGTTCCGGCGTTACATCGCGCCGGTGCTTGAGACGATCAAACAAAAACATAGTTCCTGAGGAGGGGCATCCGATGAAATCAATGAAGAGCGCATTCTATTTATCCGCAGCCCTCGTGCTGTCGGCCCCTGCCGCAAGCGCAGCCGACACCATCAAGATCGGCGTGCTCAACGACCAGTCCGGCGTGTTCGCCGACAATGGCGGCACGGGCTCCGTCGCGGCCGCCAAGCTCGCGGCTGAAGAGTTCGGCGGCGAGATCAACGGCATGAAGATCGAGATCGTCACCGCCGATCACCAGAACAAGCCGGATGTCGCAGCCGCCACCGCGCGCCGCTGGTTCGACAATGAGAAGGTGGATATGGTCGCCGACGGTGCAGCCTCGTCGGCCGGTTTCGCCATCCTCGAAGTCGCCAAGCAGAAGAACAAGATTTTCACCATCAGCGGACCGGGCTCGTCGGATTTCACCGGCAAGGCCTGCTCGCCGATCTCCTTCCACTTCAACTACGACACCTATGCGCTGTCGAAGCTGACCTCGGAAGCCATCACCAAGGCCGGCGGCAATACCTGGTACTTCATCTCCGCCGACTATGCTTTCGGCCACGCGCTGCAGCGTGACGCCACCAAATTCATCGAGGGCGCCGGCGGCAAGGTGATCGGCTCGTCCGCGCATCCGCTCGGCACCGCCGACATGGCGTCATTCCTGCTGCAGGCGCAGGGCTCCAAGGCCAAGGTCGTCGGCCTCGCCACCTCGGGCGCCGATGTGCAGACCGCCATCAAGCAGGCCGGCGAATTCGGCATTGTCGAGAGCGGCCAGCAGCTCGCCGGTCTTCTCGTTTTCATCACCGACGTCAATGCGCTCGGCCTCAAGGCGACGCAAGGTCTGCAGGTGACGACATCGTTCTATTGGGATCTCAACGAGCAGACCCGCGCCTGGGCCAAGCGCTATTTCGCGCTGACCAACAACAAGGTTCCGAGCATGGTCCAGGCCGGCGTCTATAGCGGCGTGCATCACTATCTTGCGGCGGTGAAGGCGGCGGGCACCAAGGACACGGACGCCGTTGCCAGGAAGATGCACGAGCTGAAGGTCAACGACGCCTACAACAAGGACGTCACCGTGCGTCCGGACGGCCGCGTGCTGCACACCATGTATCTGGTGCAGGTGAAGAAGCCCGAGGAATCGAAGTACAAGTTCGATTATTACAAGGTCATCACCACCTCACCGGGCGAGCAGGCGTTCCGCCCGATGAGCGAAGGCAATTGCCCGCTGGTCAAGGGCTGATCCAACCAACTCCTGCGGACGCGGCTTGGCCGCGTCCGCCCTCACGAACCCGATTTTTGGAATGAAAAGGAACGCGGCATGACGACTGCCATTGGATTCATCGGTCTGGGTGTGATGGGCGAGCCGATGTGCCGCAATCTGGCGAAGAAGTCGGGCTTGCCCGTCTATGGTTTCGACCGCGCCGATGCGCCGCTCGAACGCCTTGCCGAAGTCGGCGTCAAGCGCGCTGCGACGCTGGCCGAACTCGCCAAACTCTGCGACGTGATCTTCATGGCATTGCCGAGCGGCAAGCATGTCGCCGCGGTGTGCGAAGGAGAAGACGGTCTGCTCGCTCATGCCGATGCGCGCCACACCATCGTCGATCTCGGCACCTCGCCGGTGGAAGCCAGCCGCGAGCTCGCCAAGAAATTCGCCGCCAGGGGCGCGCAATATGCCGACGCCCCGATCGCGCGCACGCGTCAGGCGGCGGAAGACGGCACGCTCAGCGTCATGGTCGGCGCCTCTGCCGCCAACTACGCGAAGCTGCAGCCGCTGATCGCCACCTTCGCGTCCGACATCACCCATTGCGGCGATATCGGCGCCGGGCAGGTGGTCAAGATCCTCAACAATATGGTGCTGATGGAAACCGTGGTCGCGCTCAGCGAAGCGCTGGAAACGGCAAAGCGCGCGGGCCTTGATCCCAAGGTGGTCTTCGAGACCCTGGCCAAAGGCTCGGCCGATAGCTTCGCGCTGCGCAATCACGGCATGAAGGCGATGTTGCCCGGTAATTTCCCCGAACGCGCCTTCTCCACTGAATATGCCCGCAAGGACATCTCCTATGCGCTCGATCTGGCGAAGTCGGTGAACATCCAGTTGCAGGGGGCGGAACTCGCCGACAAGGTCCTCGGTCAGGCGATTGACGCCGGTGATGGCGATCTCTACTGGCCGGTGATCGCCCGCGTCCTTGAGAAATCCCGCACCTGATCGGATCACGATGAACAAGCCTGCTATGAAACCCAAGGCCGATCTTCCCGCCCGCGAAGGCGGCGAGGGCGTCGCCGCTGTCGAGCGGGCATTGTCCATCGTCGCCGCGCTGGAACATGCCGACAAGCCGATGACGCTGGCCGAACTGGCCGTGCGCACCGGTTTCTACAAGAGCACGATCCTGCGTCTGCTCTCCTCATTGATCCCGACCGGCTATGTGACGCGCCTGCCGGACGGGACCTATGACCTCGGCCCCACCGCATTCCGTCTCGGCGTTGCCTTCACCCGCAAGAATGCGCTCGGCCATTACGTGGTGCCGGCGTTGCAGGAGCTGGTCGATCGCGGCACCGAAAGCGCGTCATTCCATGTGCGGCAGGACACCGACAACCGCGTCTGCCTCTACCGCGTCAATTCGCGCCACGCCACGCTGGATCGCGTCGAGGCCGGTCACAGTTACGCGTTGCTGCGCGGCGCTGCCGGCCACATCATCCTCGCTTACGATGCCGCGAAAGGCGATCGCTATGATGCCATCCGCACGCATGGTAACGACGTCTCGCTCGGCGAGCGTGATCCGAGCTGCGCGGCGGTGGCGGCGCCGGTGTTCGGCCCGCGTGGTATGCTGGTCGGCGTGATTTCGCTGTCCGGCCCGCGCGAACGCTTTGGCGCAGCGGAGATCGCGCAGATGAAAAGCGTGCTCGGCCCGATCGCGCAAAAGCTCTCCATCAATCTCGGCGGCGAGTGGCCGGAATTTCAATCTTGAGAAAGACGGTCTGATCGATGGCCACGTCCTCATCCATGCCCGACGTTCTCGTCATCGGCGGCGGCAATGCGGCTCTGTGCTCGGCGCTGATGGCGCGCGAGGCCGGTGCGTCGGTGCTCTTGCTGGAATCCGCACCGAAGGAATGGCGCGGCGGCAATTCCATGCATGTCCGCAATCTGCGCTGCATGCATGACGAGCCGCAGGACGTGCTGGTCGAGGCCTATCCGGAAGAGGAATTCTGGCAGGATCTGCTGAAGGTCACCGGCGGCATCACCAATGAGCCGCTGGCGCGCATGGTGATCCGGCATTCCTCGCGTTGCCGGCCATGGATGCGCAAGCATGGCGTCCACTTCCAGCCCCCATTGTCCGGCGCGCTGCACGTCGCCCGCACCAATGCCTTCTTCATGGGCGGCGGCAAGGCGCTGGTGAATGCCTATTACCGATCAGCCGAAGAGCTTGGCGTCGAGATCCGCTACGATACGCCGGTCAAGAGCCTCGAACTGAAAGACGGCGAGTTCGTCGCTGCCATCACCGAGTCTGGCGAGCGTATCACCGCCAAAAGCTGCGTGCTCGGCTGCGGTGGCTTCGAGTCCAATCTGGAATGGCAGCGCGAAGCCTGGGGCCAGAACGAGCGCGGTGAATGGACCGCTGAAAACTTCCTGATCCGCGGCACCCGCTTCAATCAAGGCGTCCTGCTCAAATTCATGATCGATGCCGGCGCTGACACCATCGGCGATCCCACCCAGGCCCATTGCGTCGCCATCGACGCCCGCGCGCCGCTCTATGACGGCGGCATCTGCACGCGCATCGATTGCGTCTCGCTCGGCGTCGTCGTCAATCGCGAAGCCAAGCGCTTCTATGACGAGGGCGAGGACTTCTGGCCGAAGCGTTATGCGATCTGGGGCCGTCTGGTTGCCCAGCAGCCGGGCCAGACCGCCTGGTCGATCATCGACCAGAAAGCCATCGGCCGCTTCATGCCGCCGGTGTTCGACGGCACCAAGGCAAATACGCTGGAAGAACTCGCGGTGAAGATCGGCGTCGATCCCGCCACCTTCATGGAAACGCTGAACGCCTATAATGCGGCGTGCCAGCCCGGCACCTTCGATCACACCGCGCTCGATGATTGCCGCACCGATGGTGTCGTGCCTGCGAAGACACATTGGGCACGCGTGATCGACACGCCGCCCTTCACCGCCTATCCGCTCGCACCCGGCATCACCTTCACCTATCTCGGCATGAAGACCGACGAGACCGCCGCTTGTCGCTTCGGCAATGTCGTCAGCAGCAACCTGTTTGCCGCCGGCGAAATGGTCGCCGGCAATGTGCTCGGCAAGGGCTACACCGCCGGCGTCGGCATGAGCATCGGCACGGCCTTCGGCCGCATCGCCGGCGTCAATGCGGCCGCCAGCACCGGGCATCACCACCCGACATTCGAAGAGGAATTCGCCTATGCCGCCGGTCGCTGAATTGGCTCCGCCGAAAGACGGCGCCTGCAATGGCGGCGTCAATCTCGCCGAGGCGATGACCGCCGGCGAGGCCGAGATCGCGCGCGTCATGCAGATCTGCAACGCGTGCCGTTACTGCGAAGGTTTTTGCGCCGTGTTTCCGGCAATGACGCGCCGGCTCGAATTCAACGCGGCGGATACGCATTATCTCGCCAATCTCTGCCATAATTGCGGCTCGTGCCTCTATGCCTGCCAATATGCACCGCCCCATGAATTCGCGGTCAATGTCCCGCAGGCCATGGCCAAGGTGCGCGTGCGCACCTATCAGGACTATGCCTGGCCGCGCGCGTTCGGAAAGCTCTATGAGCGCGCCGGGCTCACCGTCGCCTTCGCTTTGTCCGGCGGTCTTGCGCTGTTCATGATTCTCGCCATCGCGATGAATGGCCGTCTCATTCATGAGCCTCTGAAGGGCAATTTCTACGCGATCTTCCCGCACAATTTCATGGCGCTGCTGTTCGGCGCGGTGTTCGGCTTCGCCATCCTCGCGCTCGCCATCGGCGTCGTGAAGTTCTGGCGCGAGGTCTCGCCGACGAAGGATGGCAATGCTGCAGACATCAAGGCGGCCGCGCAAGCGCGCGTGCCCGCCGTGGCCGAAGCAGTCCACGATGTGGCGCGCATGAAATATCTCGGCGGTGGCCATGGGGAGGGCTGCAACGAGGGCGATGATGCCTTTACCCTGTGGCGCCGGCGCTTCCATCATTTCACGCTGTATGGCTTCCTGCTGTGCTTCGCCTCCACCTGCGTGGCGACGCTGTATCACTATATCTGGAAGCTGCAGGCGCCCTATGCCTACACCAGCGCGCCCGTCATTCTCGGTACGCTTGGCGGCATCGGCCTGATCATCGGCCCGGTCGGTCTGCTCTGGCTGAACTTCAAGCGCGACGCGCTGCGCAGCGACGCTTCGCAGAAGGCCATGGACCGCGGCTTCATCATGCTGCTGCTGCTGGTGTCCGTCACCGGCCTGCTGCTCTTGGTGCTGCGCGACACCCGCTTCATGGCGCTGTGGCTGGCGATCCATCTCGGCACCGTGATGGCGCTGTTTGTGACGCTGCCTTACGGCAAATTCGCCCACGGCATCTTCCGCTCCGCCGCGCTGCTCAAGTTCAACATCGAGAAGCGGATGCCGAACAGGCTGGGGCTCGGCGGGGAGTAGTTACTCGTCATTGCGAGCGTAGCGAAGCAATCCAGAAGGCAACAAGACTGGATTGCTTCGTCGCTACGCTCCTCGCAATGACGGCGGAGAATTCACGCAATTTTCGTGATCTCCAGTTCCTGTCCGGACATGGTCGCGACATCCCCCACGGCCTTGCCCATCAGCAGCTTCGCCACCGGCGCCACGAACGATATCGTCCCGGCCTTTGGATCGGCCTCATCCTCGCCCACGATGCGATAAGTCTGCACGCGTCCGTCATCGCGCTCGAATGTCACCGTGCTTCCGAAGGCCACCACATCCTGCGACGTCGGCGCATCGATCACCTGCGCCGTGCGCACGCGCTCCGTAAGATAGCGCGCATCGCGCAGCGGCAGCGCCTGCTGCCGTCGTTTCTCGTTCACGTCGTCGATCCCCGCTGCGGCCTCGATCGCTGCCTGCGCCTCGGCCAGCTGCCGCTCCAGCGCTTTCAGCCCGTCGGCCGTGACGAGGTTCGGATGCTCCGAAATCGGGCGATCGGGGAGCATGGTCTCCGATGCGGTTTCGGCGCTGTCTTCCTTGGTGAAGGCGACGCTCATATGCGCTCCTTGTCAAATGCGATGCGTAGGATGGGTTGAGCGCAGCGATAACCCATCACTGCATGCTCCGGCACGTTTGGTGATGGGTTTTCGCTGCGCTCAACCCATCCTACGAACAACAAAACGGCCCGGTGGCGTGCCACCGGGCCTGTTATCACAATGAATATCGGTGGCTTTTAGAAGGCCTTGTTGGCCTCCGGGCGGTGCTTGTTGGTCGGCACGAAGCCCGAGCGCTTGGCTTCACGCGCATTGCGCACCCAGACTTCGCGGTTCGGATGCATGCCGGCGCCGCGGGTGGCGGGCACGGCGCTGAGCCGGGCACGATGCAGCAGGCGCGTATCGGCCTCGCCGCAGCTCGGATGGATGCCGCCATTGTCGGCCACAACCTTCTCCCATGCCGCCTTGCGCTTGGCATAGACGGCCGGGTCCTGCAGCTGCGTGCAGTTGAGCTCGTTGACATTGAGGTCGGCCACGATCTCGTCGCCGTCCTCGATCAGGCCGATGGCGCCGCCGAGGGCGGCTTCCGGGCCGACATGGCCGATCACCAGACCCACCGAGCCGCCGGAGAAGCGCGCATCGGTCATGAGACCGACGACGATATTGCGCTCGCGGCACAGCGTGGTGATGCGCGAGGTCGGGTCGAGCATTTCCGGCATGCCGGGCGCGCCCACCGGGCCGTCGTAACGCACGATCACCATGTCGTGGTTCTGGAATTTCTCCGGATGCTGGTCGAGGGCCTGCAGCAGGCCACGTTCGCCTTCGAACACGCGCGCGGTGCCGCGGAAGCAGTTGTCCTCGAGCCCGCCTTCGACGCCGGCCAGCTTGAGAATGGCGGAGAATTCCGGCGACAGGTTGCCGCCGAGCACGCGCAGGCCGCCGGTCGGCTTGTAGGGCTTCTCGACCGTATAGACCACGCGGCCATCGGCCGGCTTGGTCTCCAGGCGCTTGATCTGCTCGGCCAGCGTTTCGCCGGTGCAGGTCAGCACGTCGCCATTGATCAGGCCGGCATCCATCAGTTCGCGCACGATCACCTGCACGCCGCCGACGGCATCGATGTCGACCATCGAATATTTGCCATAAGGCCGCGCGTCGGTGAGCACCGGCACGATGTGCTGCGACAGATAGTTGAACTCCGCCGGGGTCATGACTTCCTTCCAGAAGTCGGTGAAGCCCGCGGCGCGCGCGATTTCCGGCGCATGCAGCGTGACATTGGTCGAGCCGCCGATCGCCAGCGACACGATCATCGCATTGCGCAAGCTGTCACGGCT
>NZ_JBIIOT010000103.1:0-17180 GCF_044336785.1 Tardiphaga sp.
GATATCTACGCAGCCGGCGCGGATTACGTCACCGTCACCCGCCTGAGCGACGCCAAGGCGCTGTATGAGGTGATCGAGGCGGTGGATCAGGGCCTGCTCCAGGCCAAGCGGGCGGAAATGGATACGAAGCTGGCGGAACGACGGGAAGTTCTGCCGTAGGCTTTCGCTGCCACTCTCTGTTGTCACCACCCGCGAAAACGGGTGGTCCAGTAACCCACCGGCAGTCCTGATGACCCACAGCCGCTGCCGTGTACTGGATCGCCCGGTCGAGCCGGGCGACGACAAGTTGTCCCCCATTCCGCACTGCGAACCCGCAGTTCCGGGCCCCATTTCCGCGGGTTGCACCGGTCCCCGCTCTGCGCCATATCACTGGCCATAACGAATGAGAGCATCCCGATGGCCGATCCGATTTCTGACGTTCTGAAGGCGTTCGCCGCTGGCGAAATGGTCGTGGTCACCGATGACGACGATCGCGAGGGCGAAGGCGATCTGATCGTCGCGGCACAGTTCTGCACCCCGGAGAAGATGGCCTTCATCATCCGCCACACCTCCGGCATCGTCTGCGCGCCGATCACCGTCGAGGACGCACGCCGCCTGCGGCTCGATCCGATGGTCGTGAACAACGACAGCAATCACACCACCGCCTTCACGGTGTCGATCGACTACAAGCCCGACAACGGCACCGGCATCTCCGCCGAAGAGCGCGCCTCCTGCTGCCGCGCGCTGACCAATCCCAATGCCGGCGCCAATGATTTCGCGCGCCCCGGCCACATCTTCCCGCTGATCGCCAAGGATGGCGGCGTGCTGATGCGCTCGGGCCATACGGAAGCCGCCGTCGATCTCTGCAAGATGTCCAATCTCTCGCCGGTCGGCGTCATCAGCGAATTGATGAATGACGATGGCTCGGTGATGAAGGGCCAGCAGGTCGTCGACTTCGCGGCCACGCACAAGCTCAAGCATGTCACTATTGCCGACATGATCGCCTATCGTCAGGCCCGCGAGAAGCTGATCGAGCGCGTCTCGACCTTCACCACCGAAAGCCCGATCGGCACCCTGCAGGGCTATTCGTACCGCTCGCCGTTCGACCCGATCCACCACGTCGCCTTCGTCTATGGCAGCGTTGGCGACGGCAAGAATGTGCTGACCCGCTTCCATAAACCGAACATCGTGCGCGACACGTTTTTTGGGCCCGCGAAGATGAATGTCATCCTGGAGCGCTTCAAGAAGAACGGCAGCGGTGTGCTGGTATATCTGCGCGATGGTGCCGCAGGTGTTCCTGTCGAGCCACTGGATGCGCCGAAGTCGGCGGAAGCCGATCGCAACCGGCAGTGGCGCGAGATCGGCGTCGGTGCACAAATTCTGCGCGATCTCGGCGTTACCTCGATCCGCCATCTCACCTCCTCGGCCCATGACTATAAGGGCCTTTCAGGTTTCGGCATCGAGATCGCCTGCAACGAACAGCTTGAAGGCTAAAGGTCCAAGACTTAAAGTACTGGACCTAAAATACCGCATTCCACCTAGGCCAGAGCAGCTCCGGCGGCGATGGCCTATGTGAGACATCACGCATTGGCAAGGAAACAAAAAGCCTGCGTGCCATTCACCACGATATGAAAGGGACTTCGATGAGCGTTAAGGGTAAGGACAAGCCCGCTGCGAATTTTCAGTGGGACGATGCGTTCCTGCTCGATGGGCAGCTCACCGAAGATGAGCGCATGATCCGCGACACCGCGCGCGCTTATGCCCAGGACAAGCTGCTGCCGCGCGTCACCGACGCCTATCTCAACGAGCACACCGACCGCGAGATCTTCAACGAGATGGGCGAGCTCGGCCTGATCGGCGTGACGCTGCCCGAGGAATATGGCTGCGCCAATGCCAGCTATGTCGCCTATGGCCTCGTCAACCGTGAGATCGAGCGCATCGATAGCGGCTATCGCTCGATGAACTCGGTGCAGTCGTCGCTGGTGATGTATCCGATCTATGCCTATGGCAGCGAAGAGCAGCGCAAGAAGTATCTGCCCAAGCTCGCCACCGGCGAGTGGGTCGGCTGCTTCGGCCTCACCGAGCCCGATGCCGGTTCCGATCCCGGCGGCATGAAGACCCGCGCCGAGAAGGTGTCGGACGGCTACAAGCTCACCGGCTCGAAGATGTGGATCTCGAATGCGCCGATCGCCGACGTGTTCGTGGTGTGGGCGAAGTCCGCCGCCCATGACAACCAGATCCGCGGCTTCGTGCTCGAAAAGGGCATGAAGGGCCTGTCGGCGCCGAAGATCGGCGGCAAGCTGTCGCTGCGTGCCTCCATCACCGGCGAAATCGTCATGGATAACGTGATCGTGCCGGAAGAGAACCTGCTGCCCAACGTGTCGGGCCTCAAGGGTCCGTTCGGCTGCCTCAACCGCGCCCGCTATGGCATTTCGTGGGGCGTGCTCGGCGCTGCCGAGGACTGTATGTCCCGCGCCCGCCAGTACACGCTGGACCGCAAGCAGTTCAACCGTCCGCTCGCCGCCACCCAGCTGGTGCAGAAGAAGCTCGCCGACATGCTGACCGAAATCTCGCTCGGCCTGCAGGGCTCGCTCCGCGTCGGCCGCCTGATGGACGAAGGCAATTTCCACCCGGACATGATCTCGGTGGTGAAGCGCAACAATTGCGGCAAGGCCCTCGACATCGCCCGCGTCGCCCGCGACATGCATGGCGGCAACGGCATCCAGATCGAATATCAGGTGATGCGCCATGCGCAGAACCTGGAAACCGTGAACACCTATGAGGGCACGCATGACGTTCATGCGCTGATCCTCGGCCGTGCCATCACGGGGATCCAGGCGTTCGGCTAAGCGCCTGTATTTGGAATGCGAAATGCCCGGCTTACGCCGGGCATTTTTGTTTTGTGCTGATGCGGATGACGTCTCTCGCCGGAGCGCAGCGAATGGGGAGGGTCCGCCGCCAGGCGGGGAGTCTCTCCCCACGTGGCGTCGGAGTATGGGGAAGCCCCCCACCCGTCACTCGCCATAACGAAGCTTCGCTTCGTCAGGCTCGTGCCACCCTCCCCGCTGCGCGGCTTCGCCGCTTGGGGGAGGGAAAGAGATCAATCCCAATCGGGTGCGAAGGCGGGCTTCACCAGACGCTGATCCTTTGGCAATCCAGCAATCACCTTGCGATCCTCGTCATCCAGCGTGACCTTCCATGCATCGAGATTGGCCTGCTGGCTCTCCTTGCGCGATGCTTTCGGGATCGCCGCGACACCATCCTGATCGAGCAACCATTTCAGGGCGACCTGCGCAGCGCTCACGCCGTGCTTCGATGCAATCTGCTTCATCGCGTCATTGTCGGCGAGACGGCCCTGCCCCAGCGGACAATAGGCCACCAGCGGGATCGACTTCGCGCGCAGATAGGTCAGCAGTTTCGTCTGGTCCAGCAGCGCGTGATATTCGACCTGATTGCAGGCGACGGGCGCACCGATCTCCTCCACCGCCTGCTTCATCAGCGCCACCGGGAAATTGGCGACGCCGAGTGCGCGAATGCGGCCCTCGTCCTTGAATTTCAGCAGCGTCTCGAAAATCGCCGGCAGGTTCATGCCTTTCGACGGCCAATGCACGAGATAGAGGTCGATGACGTCGAGGCCGAGCTTGGCCTGGCTGGCATCGAAGGCACGCTTGATGGCGTCGGGTGCAAGATTCTCGTGCCAGACCTTGGTCGTGACATGCAGATCCTTGCGAGCAAGACCGGCGGCCTTGATGCCGGCGCCGACTTCGGCCTCATTGCCATACATCTCGGCGGTGTCGATATGGCGATAGCCGAGCTTGATCGCGCTCTCGACACCAGCAATGCAGGCATCGCCCGTCAGCTTGAAGGTGCCGAGGCCGAGCTTCGGCACGGTGATGCCCTGGGTTTCGATCGATTGCATGAGATCTCCTGAATCTTGTTACGGAACATGACCAGATCCGGAGACCGGTCTGCACTTTCCGGGGTCATGCTCTGGGGCAGCCCGCCACAGGACGGCGCCTGCGCGATCTGATACGCTGCCCGCACATCAACAGGAACTCACATCCCAGGGAGATGTTCAAGGTGGAGAAAGCGCTTCGTGCATGGCTGGATTCGCACGGCCTGCTTGCCATTACGCTGACCGTTGGCGGCATTATCGTGACGCTGGCGGTCGCGCTGGTCCTCGGGGGATTCTGGCTGGCGCGATGACATGAGACGCGGATGTAGGATGGGTTGAGCGTTAGCGATACCCATCACCACGTGCGCCCAGCCTGATGGGTATACGCTCAACCCACCTACGGCTTCGGCGCCTAGTATCCCCTTGCCCGATCCACCGTATCTTTCGGCTTCAAGCCTGCCTGTACCGCCTCCGCCGTCGCGCGGATCGTACCGCCGACAGCAGCCATGGTGACGTCGCAGGCGTCGTGCGGCGTCAGCAGCACCTTCGGATGGCTCCAGAACGGGCTGTCCTTCGGCAGTGGCTCGATCGGGAAGACGTCGATGGACGCGCCGGACAACTGACCACTGTCGAGGGCCGCGAAAATGTCGTGCTCGACCATATGGGCGCCGCGGCCCACATGGATCACATAGGCGCCGCGCCGCAGCTTGCCAAAAAGCGAGGCATTGAGCAGGCCGCGGGTCTCGGATGTCAGCGGCAGCAGGTTGATCAGCACCTCGGTATCGTCGAGCATCCGGTCGAGACCGTCGGTGCCATGAAATCCGGCGATGCCTGCAGAGGTCACCTTTGGCGTGCGGCTCCAGACCTTCACGGGAAAACCGAGCATCGACAGATCCGACGCCACGCGCGCGCCGATGGCACCGTAACCGAGGATGCCGACCGGCACCTCGCGCGCGGCGCGCTGTGGCAGGCGCTTCCAGACCTTGTCGCGCTGCTGCTGGCGATACACACCCATCCGGCGCTGATGATAGATCGCGTTCCAGATCACGAAGCCCGACATCATCTCGGCCTGGGCCGGTTCGATCACCCGCACGATATCGATATCATCACGCATGCTCGGGCAATGCAGCAGACTATCGGCGCCCGCCGCGATCGAGCACGCAGCCTTGATGTTCGGATAATGCGTGAAGGCGTCCGCGTGCGGGAACCAGCCCACCGCCATCTCCACGTCAGCCGCATCGCTGCCATCGAGATGATCGACGAAACTCACGACGCCATCCAGCCGCGCGATCTCAGGCGCGAGATAATCGCGCAGGTCGATGGTGGTGCTGAGAAGGACGCAGCGCGTCGTCTTGTTCGGCATCGGGGATCAGGCGGCCTGTGATGGCGAGCTCTGGCCGGGAACGGCGCTGAGGAGCTCGCGGGTATAGGGATGTTCGGGCGATGCAAACAGCTGCGCGGTCGGCTTCAGCTCGACGATCTCGCCACGCTGCATCACCGCGATGCGATCGCAGATCTGGGCGGCGACGCGCAAGTCATGGGTGATGAACAGCATCGAGAGGCCAAGGCGGGCCTTGAGGTCCTCCAGCAGCTTCAGCACCTGTGCCTGCACCGACACGTCGAGGGCGGAGACGGCTTCATCGGCGACGATGATTTCCGGGTCCATCGCAAGCGCACGGGCGATGCCGAGGCGCTGGCGCTGGCCGCCGGAGAATTCATGCGGATAGCGATCGAGCGAGCCGGCATCGAGACCGACCATGCCGAGCAACTCGCGCGCACGCGCCATCGCGACCTTCGGATCGGTGCCGTGGGAGATCGGACCATCGGTGATGATCTGACCGACCTTGCGGCGGGGATTGAGCGAGGCGAACGGATCCTGGAAGATCATCTGGATGCGATGGCGCTGCTGACGCAGCGCCTTGCCCTTGAGCGCGGTGAGATCGACATCGCCGATGCGAACGGTGCCGCGGTCGGCTTCGATCAGACGCATGACGAGACGGGCGACCGAGGACTTGCCGGAGCCGGACTCGCCGACGAGACCAATGGTCTCGCCCTTGAGGATCGAGAAAGTCACCTCGTTGGCGGCCTGCACACGGCGATCCGGCTTGAACCAGCCTTGCGGCGTCACATAGGTCTTGTCGAGGCCGATGACATCGACGGCCTTGTTGGCTTCGTCGAGCGGCACACGCGCGGGCGGATCCATCGACGGCACGGCGGCGAGCAGCGCCTTGGTGTAATCGTGCTGCGGATTCTTGAACACCGCATCGATGGAGCCTTCTTCCACGATCTTGCCGTGCCGCAGCACGACGACGCGATCGGCGATATCGGCGACGACGCCGAAATCATGGGTGATGAACATCACCGCCATGTTGCGGCTGCGCTGCAGGTTGCGGATCAGCTTGAGGATCTGCGCCTGGGTGGTGACGTCAAGCGCGGTGGTCGGCTCGTCGGCGACCAGCACCGATGGCTCAAGTGCCAGCGCCATGGCGATCATGGCGCGCTGGCGCTGGCCGCCGGAGAGCTGATGCGGATAGGCGCGGATGATGCGCTCGGGATCGGGCAGACCGACTTCCTTGGCCAGATTGAGCGCCTTGGCGCGGCGCTCCTTCGGCGTCAGCAAATTGTGCGCCTCGAACATCTCCATCATCTGGTCGCCGATGCGCATCAACGGATTGAGCGCAGTCATTGGCTCCTGGAACACCATGGCGATGTCGCGGCCGCGGACCTCGCGCCAGCCGTCTTCGCTGAGCTTCAGAAGGTTCTTGCCGTTGAAGGCGATTTCACCGGCCTCGGTCTTGACCGTATCGGGCAGCAGACCCATCAGCGCATGCGCGCACATGGACTTGCCCGAGCCGGATTCACCGACCAGACAGACGATCTCGCCTGGGATGAGATCGATAGAGACGCCCTCGACGGCATAGGAGCGCTCACCGCTCTTCGGGAGTGCGATCTTGAGGTTCTTGATGGCAATGGCGGGCGCTTTGGACATCAGCGGCTATCCTTTGCCAGGCGCGGATTGAGCGCGTCGTTGAGGCCTTCGCCGATCAAGTTCATGGCGAGCACCGAGAGCAGAATGGCAATGCCGGGGAATACCGTGATCCACCAGGCCTGGCGGATGACGGTGCGGCCGGCGCCGACCATGTAGCCCCAGGACATCAGATTGGGATCGCCGAGGCCGAGGAAGGACAGCGAGGATTCCAACAGGATCGCATTTGCGACCATGAGCGAAGCGAGCACGATAATGGGCGAGATCGTGTTGGGCAGGATCTCGCGCCAGATGATCCAGCCATTGCTCTGGCCGGTGACGACCGCGGCCTGCACATATTCGCGCGTGCGCAGCGACAGCACCTCGCCGCGGACAAGACGCGCCACCGGCGGCCACGACACGATGGCGATGGCGCCGACGATGGAATAGATCGAGGGCTGCAAGATCGCGACCAGCACGATAGCCAGCGCGAAGCTTGGAATGGTCTGGAAGAATTCGGTGCCGCGCATCATCGCGTCATCGACCTTGCCGCCGAAATAGCCGGCAATGGCGCCGACCGGCACGCCGATGGTCAGCGCCACCGTGGTGGAGACGAGACCAACCAGCAGCGATACGCGCGCGCCATAGATCAGGCCGGCGAACACGTCGCGGCCGAGCGCATCGGTGCCGAGCGTCACCATCGGATTGGTGAAGGGCGGCAGGAACGGCCGCTGCACCATGCGCCATGGCGAGGTGGGGAACATCATCGGGCCGAACACGGCGATGATGACGGCGACGGTCAAGAGGATCAGACCGATGACGCCGCCGGGATTGCGCAGCATCAATTTCCAGAACTTCTTCATTTGGCAAACTCGATGCGCGGATCGACCAGACGATAAACGAGGTCGGTGACGAGGTTGAAGATCAGCACCATGGCCGAGCAGACCGTGAAGACGCCGAGCAAGAGGTTGTAATCGCGTTGCAGCAGCGCCTCATACAGCAGACGGCCGATGCCGGGCCATGCGAACACCGTCTCGGTGAGCACGGCGCCGCCCACCAGCGTGCCGGAATGCACGCCGGCCAGCGTCACCACCGGCAGCAGCGCGTTGCGCAGCACGTGGCGGCGCTGGATGATGTTATCGGCGAGGCCCTTCGCACGCGCCGTCTTGACGAAGTCGAGACGCTTCACCTCGAGCATCGAGGCGCGCGTCATGCGCGTATAGGTGGCCATGAAGAACAGGCCGATGGTCATCGCCGGCATGATCAGATGCAGGCCGACATCCTTCACATGCGCCCATCCGGTGTAATTGGCGCCGATGGTCTCGTAGCCGAAACTGGGCAGCCAGCCGAGATAGACGGAGAACAGCAGGATCGACATCAGTGCGACCCAGAAGATCGGCGTCGCATAGAACAGCAGTGCCGAGACAGTGATGGCGGTATCCGCCCATGTCCCCGCAAATCTTGCGGCCAGCGTGCCGAAAGTGATGCCGAGCGCAAGCGAAATGGCAAAGGCCGTCAGCGTCAGCAGCAGCGTCGCCGGCAGACGCTCGGCGATCAGCTTCGACACCGGCATCTGCTGGCGGAACGAGAAGCCGAGATCGAGCTGCACGACGCCCTTGACGTAAGTGAAGAGCTGCTCGGGCAGCGGCTTGTCGAGCGAGAATTTTTCACGGAGCTGCTGGACGAACATCGGATCTGACGCGCCGGCCTCGCCGGCCATCACCGAGGCGGGATCGCCCGGCGCGAGGCGGATCAGAAAGAAGTTCATCACGACGATCGCAAGCAGGACGAACACGCCCTTCACGATCCTCTGGGAAACGAATGACAGCATCGGCGATCCACCGCAGTCGGAGATAGAGCAAAAGAAAACCCGTGACGATCGTGTCGATCGTCACGGGCATTGAGCGGCGTTACTTACTTGTCGATCCAGGCGTCGCGGAAGCCGTCATTGACGCCGATACCGGTGGTGATCAGGTTCTTGACCTTGCAGTTCATGATGGTCGGGAACTGCAATTCGAGCAGCCACGCCACCGGAACGTCTTCGACCAGAATCTTCTGCACCTTGTCGTAGATCTCCTTGCGCTTCGAATCCGGCGTCGCAACGGCGCCGTCCGCGAACAGCTTGTCGACCTCGGGGTTCGAATAGCCTTCGAGATTGTTGAAGAGCTGGCCCTTCACGATCTGGCTCGAGACGTAGTTACGACCGACGCCGAGGGCCGGATCACCGTACTGATAGAGATAGGTGAAGGAGATATCGAAATCCCATTCGCTGTTCTTCTGGTTCGAGCCCGGCACGTCGGTCGCAATCGTCTCGATATTGAAGCCGACATCGACAAGGTTCTGCTTCACAGCTTCACCCCAGCGCGACCATGTCTCGCCATAGGGCAGCGGCATGATGCGGATCTTCTCGCCCTTGTAACCGGCTTCCTTCAGCAGCGCCTTGGCCTTGGCCGGGTCATAGGGATATTTCGGCACGTCATCGGTGTAGAATTTGATGGTCGAGGCCGACGGGCCGGTCGCTACCTTGCCGAGACCGTTCCAGATCACGTCCTTGGCGAACTCGCGGTCCACCGCGAACATGATGGCCTGACGGACCTTCTTGTTGGCGAGGATCGGGTTGCGGTTGTTCAGCCACATCCAGGCCAGCGGCGAGAAGAACTCCCAGCCTTCGCCAGTGACGCAGGTGTTCGGCAGCTTGCTGACGCGCGGCACGTCGAAGTTCTCGATCGAACCGCCGGGCAGCACATCGACCTTGCCGGTCTCATAGGCCACCGAGCGCGCAGCGGCGTCCGGAATGACCTGCCAGTAGATGCCGTCGATATAGGGCTTGCCCTTGACGTGGTAGTTCGGGTTCTTCACCAGCTGGATGAACGAGCCCTTCTTCCACTCCTTGAGCATGAAGGGACCGGTGCCGATCGGCGTGTTGTTGGCCGGATTGGTCTTGACGTCGGTGCCTTCATAGATGTGCTTCGGGATCATCGGCATCGAGCCGACTTCGAAGATGCCGATGAAGGGACCGAACGGCTGCTTCAGCGTGAAGACGACAGTGTAATCGTCCGGGGCCTCGACCTTGTCGAGCTGGACGAGATTGCCGCGGGCGCGGGCGTGGGTCACCTTCAACGTCTCGATGGAGAACAGCACGTCGGCCGAGGTGAACGGCTTGCCATCGTGCCAGGTGACGCCCTGCTTGAGCTTGAAGGTATAGGTCTTGGCATCCGGGCTGATGGTCCAGCTCTCGGCAAGACCTGGCTGCGGCTCCAACGTCTTCGAATAACGCAGCAAGCCCTCATAGATATTGCCCGACACCATCTGGGTCGGACCGTTCTGAACCAGTGCGAGCATGAGGCCCGGCGGTTCAGGCTGAATCACGGCATTGATGGTGCCGCCGAGCTTCGGCTCCTGCGCCAAAGCGAATGTGCTCACACTGCTGAGCGCGAGAGCCAATACCAATTTTTTCAACATATCTTTCCCCTCAGTGCCGAACGGCACGTAACCCGGAACAGTTGACGACGTATGATGCAAATCGGATCAATTCTTGTAATCGGGATCGGTGCGATCGAGCATGCGCTTGAACGCATCCCATTCGCTGTCCGGCTTTCCTTCCGCATGCACCTTCGTATAGCCGCGGTCATACTGGCCAGCGGTGTGCGAGGCAATGGCATGCGACGGACGAATGACTTCGGCACCGGTTGAAAGAATCGCCAGCTGCGCGCGGCAGGAGCGCTCCATATTGAACATCAGCTTGAACGCCTCGCCGACCGAGCGGCCGCAGGTGAGCAGGCCGTGATTGCGCAGGATCAGGACCATCTTGTCGCCGAGATCGGCAACGAGGCGCTCGCGCTCGGAGAGATCCAGCGCGATGCCTTCGAAGTCATGATAGGCGATGCGATCCGTGAACTGCATCGACCACTGGTTCAGCGGCTGCAGACCATCCTTCAGACACGACACGGCAACACCGGCAACAGTGTGCGTGTGCAGAACGCAATTCGCATCATGACGCGCCATATGCACGGCGCTGTGGATGGTGAATCCGGCCGGGTTGATGCCGACGCCAAGCGGATCGTCGATCACCTTGCCGTCGGTATCGACGGTGACGAGATTACCGGCGGTCACTTCCTCGAAGCGCATGCCATAGGGATTGATGAGGAAGCGATCCTGCGTGCCAGGGACGCGAACGGAGATATGCGTGTAGATGCTGTCGTCGAGGCCATGACGATGGATCAAACGATAGGCAGCGGCGAGATCGACACGGACCTGCTTGGCGGCATCGAGCGTCGGCGTCAGATTGGCGTGCATATTCACAGGCGTACTTCCCGGTTTTTACGATGCCGAAAGCAACCACAAACGCATGGCAGGCGGCAAGATTAAACTGTCGACAATCGACGCTTAATTCTTGTACACGGCATGAAACGGGCTTTTTCCCCTATGCGTTTGATGTCCCCCCCTGTTGGTTTGACGGCTCTCGCCGATACCGATCTCGTCGGTCAGGTGGCGCGCGTTCTGACTCAGGCCGTGGTTAACGGGCAGCTCGCCCCCGGTGCGAAGGTCGTCGAGGCCGGTATCGCGCGCGAACTTGGCATCAGCCGCGCGCCGGTGCGCGAAGCCGCCCGGTTGCTCGAGCAGCAGGGGCTGCTGGTCTCGCATCCGCGCCGCGGTTTCTTCGTCCGCAAGCTCGAGGCGGGCGATATCGACGAGATCTACGATCTGCGGATTTGCGTCGAGTGTCACGCGGCTGTCCTTGCGGCAAAGAACCTCACCCCCGCCAATCGCGACGCACTGCGTCGGCAGATTGATGTGCTGCACAAAACAGCAGAACTCGAGGATCACGCCCGGCAGGTCGAAGAGGATTATCGCTTCCATCGCATGATCGTCGAAATGGCAGGCAGCCAGCGCCTGTTGAAGGTCTTCGACGACCTGTCGTCCGAATTGCGCATGGTGATCGGCCTGATCGGCCGGCTGTATGATGATCCGCATCGCATCGCGCAGACGCATGAAGCATTGCTCGATGTGCTCGAACAGGGCGATCCCGACATCATCGCCGCGCGCTTCGATTATCACATCGGTGCTGCCTGGCGCGAAGTCGGCAAGCTCGTCCGCGAAATTCCAACATCAACCAACGGAGTCGCCACGTGAAGGCAGTTTATTCCGACAAGCACAGCGCACACGATCCGCAATTCTATCTCGTGCGTGGCCAGATCCGCAAAACGACGGAGCAGCCGGAGCGCGCGGTGCGCCTGCTCAAAGGCCTCAATGACGGCAAGCACACGATCGTGGCGCCGACGGAATTCGGACAAGGACCTCGCGCGCGGGTGCATTCGCCGGAATATCTGCGCTTCCTCGAAACCGCCTGGGACGAATGGATCAAGCTGCCGGACTACGGCACCGAGATGATCCCGAATATCCATCCGAACCGCGTGCCGGGCAGCTATCCCAGCCACATCGTCGGCAAGCTCGGCTGGCATACAGTCGATACATCGGCGCCAATCGGCCCCGGCACATGGGCTGGCGCCTGCGTTTCCACCGATACGGCCGTGACGGCTGCACAGATGGTGATGGATGGCGAAGACGCCGTCTATGCGCTGTGCCGCCCGCCCGGCCATCACGCCTATCGCGATCTCGCCGGCGGCTTCTGCTTCATGAACAATTCGGCGATTGCCGCTGAGCATCTGCGCACCAAGCATGAGCGTGTCGCCATTCTCGATGTGGACGTGCATCACGGCAACGGCACCCAGGGCATCTTCTATTCGCGTCCGGATGTGCTGACAGTGTCGATCCATGCTGACCCGACCGGCTATTACCCCTTCGTGTGGGGCTATGCGGATGAGAAGGGCGAAGGCAACGGCCTTGGCACCAATCTCAATATCCCGCTTGCCATCGGCACCGGCGACGACGGCTTTGTCGACGCGCTTGCGCTGGCCGAGAAGACGATCAAGTCGTTTGCGCCCACTGCGCTTGTCCTGGCGCTTGGCCTCGATGCCTCCGAGCACGATCCGCTCGCGGCGCTGAAGGTCACCACGCCGGGCTTCAACCGCATCGGCCAGGCCGTTGCGCGCTTCGGCCTGCCCACCGTCATCGTTCAGGAAGGCGGATATCTGTCCGACATCCTGGGCGCCAATCTCACCTCCACGCTCGCCGGCTTTGAGCAAGCGCGCTGAACATCTTTCGTAGGATGGGTTGAGCGTCTTCGCGAAAACCCATCATCCCACGCGCGAAGGCGATGGGTTTTCGCTTCGCTCAACCCATCCTACGACCCTGTCTCCAACACCCAAGAAAACTCGAAGGACCAAACTCGAATGGCAACCAATGCAGAAATCTTCGCACGCCGCGAAGCCGCCGTGCCCCGTGGCATCGGCCACTCCACGCCGATTTCCGCTCAGCGCGCGCTGAACGCGGAAGTCTGGGACGTCGAAGGCAAGCGCTATGTGGATTTCGCCGGCGGCATCGCCGTGCTGAACACCGGCCACTGCCATCCGCACATCATGGCCGCCGTCAAGGCGCAGATGGAAAACTTCACGCACACCTGCTTCCAGGTGCTGCTGTATGAATCCTATGTCACCCTCGCCGAGCGCCTCAACAAGCTCGCGCCGATCGACGGCGACACCAAGACCGCCTTCTTCACCACCGGCGCCGAAGCCACCGAGAACGCCATCAAGATGGCGCGCGCGGCCACCGGCCGTGCTGGCGTGATCGCCTTCACCGGCGGCTTCCATGGCCGCACCCACATGACCATGACCATGACCGGCAAGGTGTTTCCCTACAAGAAGGGCTTTGGCGCTTCGATGCCGGAAGTCTGGCACGTGCCCTTCCCGGCCGCGCCGCTCGACGTCACGGTTGAAGAATCGCTGAAGTATCTGAACTTCCTGTTCAAGGCCGATATCGATCCGGCCCGCGTTGCCGCGATCATCATCGAGCCCGTGCAGGGGGAAGGCGGCTTCCATCAGGCTCCGCCAGAGCTGATGCGTGCGCTGCGCAAGATCTGCGACGAGAACGGCATCGTCTTCATCGCCGACGAAGTGCAGACCGGCTATGGCCGCACCGGCAAGATGTTCGCGATGGAACATTACGATGTGAAGCCCGACCTCATCACCGTGGCCAAGAGCCTCGCCGGCGGTTTCCCGCTGTCGGGCGTGATCGGCAAGGCCAAGATCATGGACGCCGCTGATCCGGGCGGCCTCGGCGGCACCTATGCCGGCAACCCGCTGGCGATTGCGGCAGCGATGGCCGTGCTGGACGTGTTCGAGAAGGAGAAGCTGGTCAACCGCGCCAATCATGTCGGCGAGCGCATCACCACGCGCCTGAAGAAGATGCAGCAGCGCAACGACCTGGTGCCGATTGAAAGCATCCGCAATGTCGGCGCGATGATCGCCTTCGACATCGTCAAGGAGCGTGGCTCGGACACGCCGGACGCGGAGCAGACCAAGAAGGTGACCCAGAAGGCCACCGAAGAGGGTCTGATCCTGCTCTCCTGCGGCGTCAACTTCAACACCATCCGCGTGCTCGTGCCGCTGACCGCCCAGGACGAGATCCTGGACGAAGGCATGGAAAAACTCGAGCGCGCGCTGACGGCTTGATCTTTTTTCACCTCTCCCCGCCGGGGAGAGGTCGCGCTCTTGCGCGGGTGAGGGGCGCAACGGGCGCCGTCGCTTGTGGAAGCCCCTTACCCGCCGCGCTACGCGCGACGACCTCTCCCCGGTGGGGAGAGGTGACACACCGACCCAACAAATTTTCAAGAAGGACACCCCATGGCTCTCGATCCCGCTCTCCGCGACAAGATCATCGCCGCCGTCGACAAGGGCTTTGATGCCCAGGTCAAGTTCACCCAGGATATGGTTCGTCACGCCTCGACCCGCGGCAACGAACACACCATGCAGGACTTCATGTTCCGCGCCATGCGCGAGCGTGGCTACAAGATGGAACGCTTCGAGATGGACCGCGCCGCGCTCGGCCATCATCCCGGCGCCGGCGCCTGGGACGAGCTGCATTCGACCGCGCCGATCGTGGTCGGCACGCATTACCCGCGCGAGGAAAAAGGCCGCTCGCTGATCATGCAGGGCCATGTGGACGTGGTGCCGGAAGGCCCGCTCGATATGTGGAGCACCCCGCCCTACGATCCCGTCATCCAGGGCGACTGGATGCAGGGCCGCGGCGCCGGCGACATGAAGGCCGGCTGCGCCTCGAATATCTTCGCCCTCGACGCGCTGAAGAGCCTCGGCCTGCAGCCGGCGGCAACCGTCTATCTGCAGTCGGTGGTGGAAGAGGAATCCACCGGCGACGGCGCGCTGATGACGCATCTGCGCGGCTACAAGGCCGATGCCGTCGTCGTCTCCGAGCCCTCGCATGAGACCATCACCCGCGCCAATATCGGCGTGGTCTGGTTCCAGGTGGAAGTGCGCGGCGTGCCGGTGCATGTGCAGCGCATGGGCACCGGTGCCAATGCCATCGACGGCGCCTATCGCGTGGTCGGCGAGCTGCGGAAGCTGGAAGCCGAGTGGAATGCCACCAAAAGCGAGCACGAGCACTTCAAGAACATCGAGAAGCCGGTCAACCTGAACATCGGCAAGATCGCCGGCGGCGACTGGGCCTCGTCGGTCCCGGCCTGGTGCAAGATCGACTTCCGCATCTCGCTGCTGCCCGGCAAGACCGCGGAAGCCGCGAAGAAGGAGATCGTGGACCGCGTTGCCGCCTTCTCGCGCCAGGACCCGTTCCTGTCGAACATCCCGCCGACCGTGACCTTCAACGGCTTCCAGGCCGAAGGCTACGAGCTGAAGCCGGGTTCGGATGCCGAAGCCACGCTGGCCGCGGCGCATGAAGCGGTGTTTGGCCAGAAGCCGAAGCCGGAGATCTCGCTGGCCTATCTCGACAGCCGCGTCTATGCGCTGTTCGACAAGATCCCGACGCTGAACTACGGCTGCATCTCGCGCGGCGTCCACGGCTTCGACGAAGGCGTCAACCTGCCCTCGCTGAAGAAGACGACGACCGCGCTGGCGCTGTTCATCGCGGAATGGTGCGGCGTGGAAGAGATCAAGGCCTGATCCCCCTTTCCTGCAACCTGAACAAAGCAAAACGGCGACGCATTGCGTCGCCGTTTTCATGTACGCGCGAGAGCTGGCTCACCGCTGCCAGTTACAGATGCCGCCGGTCCGGCACGGCCATGTCTGGATCCGCGTATCCGCCGCATTGGCATCGAGCGGATTGCTGCGCGGGCGTGCGACGCGGGTACGTGCGGGCGGCTGTGGGCGCGTCGCGACATTGCGTTGTGGCTTCGCCACCGGCACGGCCTTTTGTGCCGCAGGCCTGTCGGCCGCCGCGTCGATCTCGTTCTTGGCATCGGCACGCGCCTTTATCGGGTAAACCTCGAACTGCGCGCCGGGCCCGAGCGGCTTTGGCGACAGCAATGCCTTCGCCAGATCGAGGGTCAGGAATTCACTGGCCTTGTATGTCGTCGCGGCAGGTTCGGCCTGCGCAACCGCAGGTGCCGCCAGCAATGCAATGCCGACCATGCCCGAAATCAAATATCTGAACGTCATCCACGCCTCCTGAGGCCACGTTCCGGCTTCTGGAAATGACAATGTCTCCAATCTATGGACGAATAACCGGGAATCCACCCCGGCTGTTCCCCGGAAGAGCTGCAGGACAGGCATTTCTGCCGGTAATGCCTAACTTTCCCCGCCGCAACCGCCGATTGATCCACAGCAATGCGGGACCGCCCGATCAGACCGACCCTGCAGACAACCTTGGTCAACTGCAGGAGATCGCGATGACGCCCGCCCAACCCTATCCCGTGGTCAGCTATCTGATCGATCAGCTTGGCGACTGGCTCAAGCAGCGTCGCCAGCTCAACGAACTCAACGAGCTCGATCGCGGCGAATACCGGCGTATGGCTCATGAACTCGGTCTGACGCCGAGCGACCTCGACGCTCTGGTCCGCCGCGGCGTCGATGGCGCATCAGAACTTCCGCAGATGCTGCGGGCGCTCGGCTTCGATGAGGCGGCGATCAACAAGATTGCACCGCCGCAAATGATGGAGATGCGCCATGCCTGCGCCGGCTGCGCCCACAAACATGCTTGCCACGTCGATCTCGCGGCCAAGACCGCAGCCGCGAACTATGAAGATTACTGCGCCAATGCCAACGAAATCACGCTGATGCGTACAAAGCGGGATCACGCAGCAAATTATTCTCCGACCCTGGCGGAATTGTTCAAAAAGCCGGCCTAGTAAGCCTAATCGGTTAGGTTAAGATTTGAACTAAGTTGCAGCAAACACAGCGTAATATACCGTCGATCCTGTGTCGTGCAGCGCGGATGTGGAAGTCGCTTTCCCCTCCACGAATTTCAATGCCC
>NZ_JBIIOT010000104.1:0-17072 GCF_044336785.1 Tardiphaga sp.
ATGGTGATGATGAAGGCGAGATAGAACCAGTTGGCGACGAAGATATGCGGCTCCTTGCGCTTCATCAGCGTCGCAACGAACACCAGCAGATACATCACCCAGACGATGGTCAGCCACAGATCGGCATACCATTCCGGCTCTGCATATTCCTTGCCCTGGGTATTGCCGAGCAGATAGCCGGTGCCGGCGATGACGATGAAGAGATTGTAGCCGAGCACGACGAACCATGGCGACAGATCGCCGGCAAGGCGCGTGCGACCGGTCTTCTGCACGACAAAGAACGATGTGGCGATCAGCACATTGCCGCCGAAGGCGAAGATGACGGCAGATGTGTGCAGTGGCCGCAATCGGCCGAAGCTTGTCCATGGCAGATCGAAGTTCAGCGCAGGCCAGGCGAGCTGCATGGCGATCACGAGGCCGACGAGGAAGCCGGCGATGCCCCATATCACGGAGGCTGCAGCGGCGAACTTGATCGGGCCAAAATTGTAGTTCGGGCGACCATCGATCTCCTGCGGCGGCAGCTCACCACGCTCGAAGTAGCGATTGACGATCAGAAACACGGACACCAGCGCGGCAGCGCCGAACACGGCGACGTGGAACGCATAGGCCGCGTCTTCGGCCTTCGCCGCAGCGATGATAGAGAAGAATACGGTGACGATGCAGACGAGGGAGAGTCCGGACTCTCCGATCGTCATCCACTTCACGCCGTCAGTTGGTCTGGTCATGATGAGTCTTTCCCAAGAACAATTCCAACAATCACATCGCCGTCATTGGCGGCTTGATTGACATCAAATCCCGCAGCGTCATCCGCAGGCGCTCAGCAAGTCGCTGGGCTCGGCGATCAGCCGCACGCGGCCCGGCAGGATTTCGATGACGCCGCGGCGCTCCAGCTTTGCGAGCGTGCGGCAGACGGTTTCCACGGTGAGACCGAGATAGTCGGCGATGTCCCTGCGGCTCATGGGCAGCGGCAGGGGCTCGACATCCTTGCCGATACGCACCAGGCGCTCGCGCCATTCGGCGAGGAAGCTCGCAAGCTTCTCTTCGGCCGGCCGGCGTCCGAGCGAGAACATCTGCTCATGGGCATCGGTGAGATCGGTCGCCACCGAGGCGATCACCGCATGCAGCACATAGGGCCGATGGCTGACGAATTGCGCAAAGCTCTCGCGCGCGATTTCCCAGACCAGCGCCGGGCCGATCGTGGCCGCCGACACTTCATGGCGCTGCTGCGCGGCAATCTCGAGCGCATCGCCGGGCAGTGCGAAGCCGACGATCTGACGCCTGACGTCGCCGATGCCGCGCGACAGGCAAACGACGCCCTCGATCACGCTGAAGCAGCGCGCGGCAGGCGCGCCTTGCGCGAACAGGACCTCGTTTGCCCCGCGCGGCACGCGCTCGCCCAGCGCCATCAATTGCCGGCGATCATTGAAATTGAGGCGGGACAGGAAACCGGTCGAAGGACCCGTTGTGGTCGTGCAGGGCACGAAGGACGAAGCGGCCATCTGCTGAGTCATGTCTCCCCCGGCTATGCTGCCTCCGCGCGATGTTGCGCGGCATCACCGGGATAGACGGTTGGCGGAAGGCCACATTGACGTGCATCAATCGGGGCTTAGCCTCTCTCCGCCATCCTTCGAGACGCGGCCAAGAGGCCGCTCCTCAGGATGAGGGCAGAGTATGGCGCTGTAGAGACCCTCATGGTGAGGAGCCCGCGAAGCGGGCGTCTCGAACCATGCAGGCCGAGCACGATCCCCGTCGTTCAACACCACCCATCCCTGCGCTGCCTGCATTGGCAGCATGTTGCCCCGTTGATGGACAAATTGCCGCGCGGGCTTTACGGGTAGCGGGAAATTCCCGACGTCGAACAACACGTTAGAGGGCGGAAACCAGAATGGTCGATATTCCGGCCACGACAGCGCACGCACCGGAGGCATCCGCCAACCGGACCCTGACCGCGATCTCGATCGCGCATTGGGTGAGCCATTTCCATATCTTCGTGCTGCCGATGCTGTTTCCCTTCCTCAAGGACCGGCTCGGCGTCAGCTATATCGATCTCGGCTTCGCGCTCACCACTTTTGCCGTCGTCTCCGGCCTGACCCAGGCACCGATCGGCTTTCTGGTCGATCGCGTGGGCGCACGCATCATCCTGATCCTCGGTGTCATGCTCGGCGGCTGCGCGCTGGTCTCGCTCGGCCTGTTTCTCAGCTACCCCGCGCTGATCATCTGCGCCGGCCTGCTCGGCCTCGCCAACAGCGTCTATCACCCCGCCGACTACGCCATCCTCGCCGCCCATATGGACGAGTCGAAAATGGGTCGCGCCTTCTCGATCCACACCTTTGCCGGCTTCGTCGGCGGCGCCGTCGCGCCTCCGATGATGGTGGCATTGCTGGCCTCGATCGGCGGCCAAGGCGCGCTGATTGTCGCCGGTGCCATCGGCGTCGCCATCGCGCTGATGCTGATCGTGGTCGGCATCCCCGATGCCGGTGCTGTGCGGACTGATAACGGCAACGGTCCTGTCGCCAAGGTCAGTGTCATGACCCCAGCGATCATGATGCTGACGCTGTTTTTCACGCTGCTGGCGCTGTCGCAGGGTGGCATCAACAGTTTCGGCATCGTCGCGCTGATGGAAGGCTATGGCATCACGCTGTCATCGGCCAATGTCGCGCTGACCTCGTTCCTCGCCGCCAGCGCCGTTGGTGTGCTCGCAGGCGGCTGGCTGGCCGATCGCACCAAGCATCACAGCCGCGTCGCGGCCGTATGTTTCACCGTCAATGCGGCCATCATCGGCGCCATCGCGGCCTTCTCGTTGCCCGCATGGGCCATCGTCGCTGCCATGACCATCGCCGGCTTCCTCGGCGGCGTGATCACGCCATCGCGCGACATGCTGGTGCGGCAGGCGGCACCGCCCGGCGCAGCAGGACGCGCCTTCGGCATCGTTTCCACCGGCTTCAATTTCAGCGGCATCGTGAGCCCGATCATGTTCGGCTGGTTCATGGACCACGCCATGCCACATTGGGTGTTCGGCGCCTCCGCCTGCTTCATGGCGGCGACGGTGCTGCTGGCGGTGGTGTCGGAACGGAAGCGCTAAATCGTCGTCCCCGCGAAGGCGGGGACCCATACACGCTGTCGATGTTGATGAAACGCGATGGCCGTGACTATGCGGTCCGATTTCGCCTTCGGAGGCTACGGGTCCCGGCCTTCGCGGGGACGACATGGGTGTGCTATAGTCATGCCGCATGCTCTCCGTTCGCAATCTCACCAAATCCTACCGCTCCGCACAGGACACCGTCGCCGTTCTCCGCGGTGTCGATCTCACGGTTTCCCCCGGTGAAAGCGTGGCACTCACTGGCGAGAGCGGCAGCGGCAAGAGCACGCTGCTGCATCTGATTGCCGGCCTCGACGAGGCCGATGATGGCGAGATCGTGCTGGGCGATATCACAATCACCGGGCTCAAGGATGCCGAGCGCGCTGCGCTCCGCCGCGACCGGCTCGGCCTCGTGTTTCAGCAGTTCAACCTGATCCCGTCGCTGTCCGTCGCAGACAATCTCGCCTTCCAGTCGCGCATTGCCGGACGACATGACGCGACATGGCAGAACGAATTGATCGAACGCCTCGGCCTCAGCGCGCTGTTGAAGCGCTATCCCGAGCAGCTCTCCGGCGGCCAGCAACAGCGCGTTGCTATCGGGCGCGCGCTGGCGTCAAAGCCAGCACTGCTCCTCGCCGATGAGCCCACCGGCAATCTCGATGAAGACACGGCCGATGAGGTGATGCACCTCGTGCGCGATCTCGTCGCCCGCAGCGGTTGCGGTCTCCTGATGGTGACGCACAGCGAGCGCCTTGCCGCCATGCTGGATCGCCGCGTCCATCTCCATGCGGGACTGATCGCGTGAGGCGCGCACTGTGGATCCTCGCCGTGCTGCTCAGCCACTGGCGCCGGCATCCGCTGCAATTCGCCACGCTGATGATCGGCCTGATCGCCGCCACCGCACTGTGGAGCGGCGTGCAAGCACTGAACCAGCAAGCGCGCACGAGCTACGACCGCGCCGCTGCGGCTTTCGGCGGCACCCGCACGCCAATGCTGGTGTCGCCGAGGGGTGGCGCGTTCCCGCAACAGCTGTTCGTCGACCTCCGCCGTGCCGGCTGGCCGGTATCGCCCGTGATTGAAGCGCGCACGCAGATCGAAGGCCGCAGCGTGCGTCTGCTCGGCATCGAGCCAGTGACGATGCCAGCGGAAGCCAGCGCTGCGGCGGAGATCGGCACCTCGGGTGCGCAGGCCTTCATCGCGCCGCCGGGGCAGGCTTTGATCTCGCGTGAGACGCTGAACGACCTACGACTAAGCGAAGGCGCGACGCCGACGCTCGGCAATGGCCGGATGCTGCCACCGCTGAAACTGCAGCCGGCGCTCGCGCCAGGCGTGATCGTGGTCGATATCGGCATCGCGCAAACGCTGCTGGCGATGCCCGATCAGATCACGCGGCTCCTGATCGGCAAAACGAAGGGGCCTCGCACGGCGCTGGACAGCGTCGCCGGCCAGCAGCTTCGCATCGTTCAGCCCGAAAGCGAGACCGATCTCGAACGCCTGACCGACAGTTTTCACCTCAACCTCACCGCCTTCGGGCTGCTGTCCTTCTTTGTCGGCCTGTTCATCGTCAATTCCGCCATCGGCCTCGGCTTCGAACAGCGCCTGCCGATGCTGCGCACGCTGCGCGCCTGCGGTGTCTCCGCCCGACAGCTCAATGCGGTGCTGATCCTCGAACTCGTCAGCATCGCGTTGATGGCCGGCATCATCGGCCTCGTCTGCGGCTATGTCATTGCGGCCTCGCTGCTGCCCGACGTCGCCGCCAGCCTGCGCGGGCTCTATGGCGCGCAGATCCCCGGCCAGCTCTCGCTAAAGCCGGAATGGTGGCTCGCAGGCCTCGCGATCTCGGTGATCGGCGCACTGCTGGCCGCCATATCGAGCCTGCTCAAGGCCGCGCGCCTGCCGCTGCTGGCCACAGCGCAGCCTTATGCCTGGCAGCAGGCCCAGCATCGCTGGCTGCGATTGCAGGGCGGCGGCGCATTGCTCGTCTTCGCCGCAGCCGCACTCGTGCTGTGGTTTGGCGATTCCCTCATCGCCGGCTTCACCGTCCTCGCCGCACTGCTGCTTGGCGCCGCACTCGCCCTTCCCGTTTTGCTCGGCCTTGTGCTGGCAGCTGGCGAACGCAGTACCCGTCGGCCGATCCTCACATGGTTCTGGGCCGACAGCCGTCTGCAACTCTCCGGCCTGTCTCTCGCACTGATGGCGCTGCTGCTCGCACTGGCCGTGAATGTCGGCGTCGGCACCATGGTCGAGAGCTTCAGCCGCACTTTTGTCGGCTGGCTGGACGGACGATTGTCATCGGACATTTACATCAACGCCGCCAGTGATGCTCAGGCGCGCGAACTCAAGGACTGGGTGAAGCGGCGTCCCGACGTGCTGGCCGTATTGCCCGGCAGCCGCGCCGAGATCCAGCTCGACGGCGCGCCGGTGGAGATCAATGGCCTGCCCGATCACGCCACCTTCAGGGATCACTGGCCATTGCTTGATGCGACACGGGATGCCTGGGATCGCGTCCGCGCCGGTGACGGCGCATTGATCAGCGAGCAACTCTCGCGGCGTATGACGCTGGCGATCGGCCAGGGCATCACGGTGCCGACGCCGAGCGGACCGTGGCCCCTGCAAGTCGTCGCCATCTATGCCGATTACGGTAATCCGAAAGGGCAGCTCGCGGTCAATGTCGATGCGCTGCTGAAGCATTTCCCGGATAGTCCGCAGACCCGCATGGGCCTGCGCGTCGCGCCCGAGAACGTACCCGCCGTGATCGATGCCATCCGCGCCCGCTTCGGCCTCGATGGCCGCAATCTCGCCGATCAGGCCAGTGTGAAGAAGGAATCGCTCGGCATCTTCAACCGCACCTTTGCTGTCACCTCTGCACTCAATGCCTTCACGCTCGGCGTCGCGGGCGTGGCACTGCTGACGAGCCTGCTAACGCTGAGTAATTCGCGCCTGCCGCAACTGGCGCCGCTGTGGGCCATCGGCCTGACACGCCGGCGCCTGGCCGCAATCGAGCTGCTGAAGACCATGTGCGTGGCCCTGATCACGTCGCTGCTCGCGCTGCCGCTGGGATTGCTGGTTGCCTGGTGCCTGATCGCCATCGTCAATGTGAAGGCGTTCGGATGGCGGCTGCCATTCCATGTTTTTCCAATGCAGCTGATCACGCTGCTTGGCGTCGCCATGCTGGCCGCTTTGCTGGCCTCGCTGCTGCCGATGCTCAAGCTGCTGCGGATGCAGCCGGCCGAACTCGTGAAAGTGTTCGCCAATGAGCGCTAGGCTGACACGACGCAGTTTTTCCGGCGGCCTAGCACTGATGGGGCTCGGCGCTCCGTACGCATTGGCACAAGGCTTTGCAGGCCTCGGGCGCGATGCCGATGGCTTTGCGCAGGTCGTGCCCGGCCGCATGCTGAGCTTCCCCGCCGATCACGGGTCTCATCCGGAATTCCGCATCGAATGGTGGTACCTCACCGCCAATCTCACCGATGCTTCGGGCAACGCCTATGGCGTGCAGTGGACGCTGTTTCGCCAGGCCATGGCGCCGAGCACGCAGGACAGCGGCTGGACGACACCGCAGATCTGGATGGGCCATGCCGGCGTGACATCGGCAACGGCGCATCACTCTGCGGAGACATTTGCGCGCGGCGGCATCGGGCAGGCTGGTGTTACGACAACGCCGTTTCGCGCCTGGATCGATGCTTGGGAGATGCGCGGGCTCGACGGCTTCTCAGACATGACTGTCGCACCGCTTGAGGTCACGGCATCGTCAGAAAATTTCAGCTATCGGCTCCGCCTCGACGCGAAGCAGCCTTTGGTGCTGCAGGGCGATGCCGGCTATAGCCGCAAATCCGAGCGCGGCCAGGCGTCTTATTATTACAGCCAGCCTTACTTCATGGCGACGGGCGTACTGAACATCGACGGCAAGGATATCGCCGTCACCGGTCGCGCCTGGATGGACCGCGAATATTCGAGCCAGCCGCTCGCATCGGATCAAACCGGCTGGGACTGGTTCTCGCTGCATCTGCCCGATGATGAGAAGCTGATGCTGTTCCGGCTGCGCCAGAAGGACGGCAGCCACTACTTTGCAGGCAACTGGATCACGGCAGATGGCCAATCGGTGCAACTGGCGCCCGATGCCATCGTGATGACACCGATGGCAACGACCGAGATAGCCGGCCGCAAAATTCCCACCGCATGGCGCATTGCGATTGCGTCACGCCGATTGCAGATCGAGACGGTGCCGCTCAATCCGCAAAGCTGGATGACGACGACTTTTGCTTATTGGGAAGGGCCAGTGCGATTCAGCGGCTCGCATGGCGGCGTGGGATATCTGGAGATGACGGGGTATTAAGCGCTATCAGAGCGACGGCGCACACTCTTCGGGTCGGCTCCTCCGGTCCGAAGAAAGAGAAAGCATAGTCAATCAACGCGTGCCTCGCCCCTCACCCGCCGCGAAGACGCGGCGACCTCTCCCCGCGCAAGATGCGGAGAGAGGTTAAGCAAGACTACTTCGTCAGCGGGCAGCCGCTATCCTTGGCGACCGGGAAAGCTGCGGCTGCCGGCACCACTGCGAGCTGCTTGTAGTAATCCCACGGCTTTTTGGAATCCGCCGGCTTCTTGACCTCGAACAGATAGAGATCCTTCACCAGGCGGCCATTGGCCTGCACCTTGCCGCCCTGGGCGAAGGCGTCATCCACCGGAAGCTCCTTCAGCTTCTTGACGACCGCGTCCGAGTCCTTGGTACCGGCTGCTTTCACGGCTTTCAGATAGGACAGCGTGGCAGAATAGGTGCCGGCCTGGATCATGTTCGGCATGCGTTGGGTGCGCTTGAAGAAGCGCTCGGCGAATTCGCGCGATTTGTCGTCGCGGTCCCAATAGAAGGACTCCGTCAGCACGAGGCCCTGTGCTGCATTGAGACCGAGGCCGTGGACTTCCGCCAGCGTCAGCAGCAGGCCGGCGAGCTTCTGGCCACCGGCGACGATGCCGAATTCAGCCGCCTGCTTCACCGCATTGGTGGTGTCGAGGCCGGCATTGGCGAGGCCGATGACCTTGGCCTTCGAGGCCTGTGCCTGCAGCAGGAACGACGAGAAATCCGACGAATTCAGCGGATGGCGCACGGCGCCGACCACCTTGCCGCCCTTCGACTTCACGATATCGCCGGTGTCCTTCTCCAGCGAATAGCCGAAGGCGTAATCGGCGGTGAGGAAGAACCAGGTGTCGCCGCCGGTCTCTGTCAGCGCACCGCCGGTGCCGACGCCGAGTGCGCGGGTATCGAACGACCAGTGGAAACCATAGGGCGTGCAGGCATCGCCGGTGATACGCGAGGTCGCGGCCCCCACCACGATGTCGATCTTCTTGGCCTGGGCGGACAGTTCCTGCACCGCCAGCGCCACCGAGGAGGTGGTCAATTCGGTGATCATGTCGACATTCTCGACATCGTACCAGCGGCGCGCGATGGCAGCAGCCAGGTCCGGCTTGTTCTGGTGATCGGCGGTGACCAGTTCGACCTTGCCGCCCAGCACTTCGCCGCCAAAGTCTTCCACCGCCATCCTGGCGGCTTCGAGCGACCACTTGCCGCCGTAATCGGCATAGACGCCGGACTGGTCGTTGAGGATGCCGATCTTCACACCCTGCGCCGCAGCGGGGGTCAGCGTGGACGTGGCAAGGAAAAGGCCGCAAAGCGCGGCAGCGAACGTCAGCCCAAGTTTCATAAGTGCCTCCCAATATTTTTTATGGGCCGCACACTATGGGAGATGTTTGCAACTGGCGAGTGTGACTTTCGGATGATGCGGCGCGATCACCGAAGTGTCATTTAACGCAGCGACCGGCCGGGCATCCGTGGTCAGTGCTGTTTCTTCAATGCCGCCGCGATGCAGGCGAGTTCGCGCTCGATTTCCGCAATCAACGGCACCGGGTCATTGTCCTCGACCAGATGCATCTTCTCATAAGTGCCGTTACGGATGCTCTCGATCCAGGCGACGCGGTCGGCCTGATATTGCTTCAGGCGCTCGAAATCCCCGCGCTCGGCGTATTTGGCGATCAGCTTTTCGAAGACAGCGCTCATGGAATGGTCCTTGTAGGGTGGGCAAAGCGAAGCGTGCCCACCATCTGAGTTGGCATGTGAATGGTGGGCACGGCGCTTCGCGCCTTTGCCCACCCTACAGAACGTCAGAGCCCGCGCAGCACCAGCCGGTTCAGCCGTGTGGCAAATGCCGCCGGATCTTCCGGCAGTTCACCGTCAAGGATCTGCGCCTGCTCCAGCAGCAGGAACGCGATATCAGCCGCCTCGCCGCCCACCGCCTTGTCGGCACTGGCGATCTTCGTCACCAGCGGATGGCGCAGATTGATTTCAAGGATCGGCTTGGTGGCGCTGCCACGGTTCTGCATCGCCAGCATGCGCTCGAGCTCGCGATCCGGGCCACGGCCACCGGCGACGAGGCACGAGGCCGAGCTGGTGAGGCGCGTCGAGGCCTTGACGTCGGAGACGCGCTCGCCGAGCGCCTCCTTGATCACGGCGATGGTCGAGGCTTCATCGGCCGCATCCGGCTTTGGTTCGTCCTTGTCGGCCTCGACCTCCGGGATCAGATCGAGATTGATCTCGCCCTGGCTCAGCGACTTCAGCGGTTTGCCGTCAAATTCCAGCGGCGCCGAGGTCCAGAACGCATCCACCGCGTCCGACAGCAACAACACTTCGATGCCGCGCGACTTCGCCGCTTCCAGCTTCGGATTCGACTTGAGACGATCGAGGCTGTCACCGGCGAGATAATAGATCTCGGTCTGGTTCGGTTTGAGGTCAGCCACATACTGCTTCAGCGTCCGCTTCTCGCCAGAGGTGGTCGTGAAACGCGACAGTGCGAGCAGCTTCTCGCGGCGCTCGAAATCCTCATAGATGCCTTCCTTCAGCACCGGGCCGAACGCGTCCCAGATTTTCGTGAAGGTCTCGGCGTCCTTTTCAGCCAGCGTCTCGAATTCGCCGATCACCCGCGTCGCTACCGCCTTCTTGATCTGGGCGAGCTGCGGATTGTTCTGCAGCATCTCGCGCGACAGGTTCAGCGGCAGGTCCTCGGCATCGATGACGCCGCGGATGAAGCGCAGATAGGACGGCAGCAGATCCGCATCGTCGGTGATGAACACGCGCCTCACATAGAGCTTCACGCGGCCCTTGCGCTCGGGCTCGAACAGGTCGAACGGCTTCGACTCTGGCGCGAACAGCAGCACGGCATAGGAATAGCGGCCTTCGGCGCGGTAATGCACCGTCATCGCCGGCTCGTCATAGGCATTGGCGATGGACTTGTAGGCCTTGCTGTAGTCCTCCGGCGTCAGCTCCGACTTGGAGCGCTGCCACAGCGCGCTGGCCGAGTTGATCTGCTTCGGCTCGCCATCGCCGTCCTTGAGCAGGATCGGAAATTGGATGTTGTCCGAATAGGACGTGACGATCCGCTCGATCTCCCAGCTCTCGAGATACTTCTTGGCGTCGTCCTTGAGCTGCAACTCGATCGAGGTGCCGGCGGGCACGCTCATGCCGTCATTGAGCTGCGCGATCTCGAAACCGGCACCGCCCGTCGAGGTCCAGGTGAAGGCATCATGGGTGCCGGCGCGGCGCGAGGTGACGATGATCTTCTCAGCCACCATGAAAGCGGCATAGAAACCGACACCGAACTGGCCGATCAGGCCGGCGCCGTCCTTGGCTTCGGTCAGGCGCGACAGGAACGACTTGGTGCCGGACTTGGCGATGGTGCCGAGATTGTCGATCAGTTCCTGACGATCCATGCCGATACCGGTATCGACGATGGTGAGCGTGTTCGCTTCCTTGTCAGGAATGATGGTGATGTTTTGCGTCTGGCCGTCGGGCACCAGCTGCGGATTGGCGATGGCCTCATAGCGGAGCTTGTCGCAAGCGTCCGACGCATTGGAGACCAGTTCGCGCAGAAAGATGTCGGTCTCGGAATAGACCGAGTGAACCATCAGGTTCAGCAATTCGGCGACTTCGGCCTGAAACGGCTGGGAAACGGGTGCAGCGGTGTCGGTGGTCGTCATGAATGAGCCTGATCACGATAAAGGGGAATGCGCCGCATATAACGACGCGATTTTGCGGAGTCCATGGCCACAACCACGGCTCCACGCTTCCCCTTAACTAGTGATGTCGGGCTCAGGCTTCCAGAGCCACCGCATAGGCGTTTTCAAGCATCGCCAGGCATTCGCGGGCGCGCGCACGACCAACTTCATTGGCGATTTCGGAAATCTCGCGGAGGTCGCGGATCGCCAGATCGACGGCGGTGAAAATATCGATGTCGCACTCATCGGCCATGTCGATCACAGGGGCCGTACGCTTCGGAAAAGGAATGACTACGCTCACTGGACGACCACTCTGCACGAAGGGACACTCACGAATCACAGAGGCACATTTGGCCAGCGAATGGTTAAGCGAATGGCTAACGCACGGGCTCGCGTCGTTCCGTAGCTCAGCGCAGCCAGCGCACCTGCGGAATCAAGCTGACCTGCACTTCGTCGGAAGCCTGTTCGGTCGGCTGAATGGTCGGTGCTTCCAGCGCGAGCGGCATCGCGGGCGCCGGCAATTGACGCGGCGCGACGCTATCCTGGCCGCGCCGATAGGCTTCGTCTTCCAGCTTGCGGCTGAAGTAACGAAACAGTTCGGTGGCCTGTTTGCGCTGATCATCCGTCGCCGCCGAGGCGATCAGGAAGATCAGTTCCTCGGACAATTCGGACGTGGTGGCGCCCAACGGATCCTGATTGGCATCGCTGGTGCGGTCGTCGATGTGAGCGTCAATCACGGGCATGACAGCCGTCATCCGGTCGTGGTGGTGATGCGACCTGACTACCTGCATGGGGTTGATATCCCATTGTTTTCCGCCGGCCATGCGCATCTAGCGATATTTATGGTTAATACAACTTTAATATGTGCAAACTTGCACAGACACGCAGTCGGCTTGCCGTCACCCTCGGCATTCGATTCGCGTCGATGCCGGCGACAGAAGGCGGTGGCCAGCCGCCCCCCGTACCGGTCGGGCTGGGGAGCCTTGGAGATGTCGCGCATTCTCATGATCGATGACGACGTGCTGATCTCGCGCTCGGTACAATTCTGGCTGGCCCAGCGGGGCCATGTCGTGGTCATTGCCGCCGGTGCTGCCGACGCGCTGGAGAAACTCCACGTTTGCCCCTTCGATCTGCTCATCGTCGATATCTTCATGCCGCATATGGACGGCTTCGAGTCCGTTCGGCTGTTTCACGGCGAGGCCCCGGATGTGCCGCTGATCGCGCTGTCCGGTTACGCCTTTGCCGAGAGCCATTCGCCGGCACCGGATTTCCTGCGCATGGCGCTTGCGCTCGGTGCGACGCGCTGCATCCGCAAGCCGTTCAAACCGCGGGACCTGCTGACTGTCATCGAAAACTGCCTGGTCCCGGTCGTGCCTGCTGCATAGAGCACTCGGTCCGCGAGACGGAAATTAAGGGGCCATTAAGCATAATCGGCGAAAACTAAAGGTACTTGATTGCTGTCAACGAGGACGCGACCATGGTTTTGGCGATGAACCGCACCGCTCATTCGGCGGCGCCCGCAGCAACTGGCGAGAACGAGGATGTCGCCGATATCTCCGCGCTGATCGCGCGCCTGACCGGCGAGGTCAACGAGATCGCCTGCGAGAAGACCAGGGCGATCCAGCACATCACCAACCAGATGAAGATGCTGGCGCTGAACGCGCTGATCGAAAGCTCGCGCGCCGGCGCGCAGGGCGCGGGCTTTGCGGTGGTGGCGCAGGAAGTGCGCAATGTCGGCCAACAGGTCGAGGCCATCGCGCGCGATCTGGAATCGCAGCTCACCGCGCGCACCGGCAGCCTGATGTCCAGCATCGAGAAGATGACCGACCGCTCCCGCGGCGAACGCATGGTCGATCTCGCCCTCAATGCCATCGAGCTGATCGACCGCAATCTCTATGAGCGCACCTGCGATGTGCGCTGGTGGGCAACCGACTCCGCCGTGGTCGATGCCGCCGCCCATCCCGATGAGGCGACGATTGCCCATGTATCGGAACGCCTCGCGGTGATCCTTGGCGCCTACACCGTCTATCTCGATCTGTGGCTGTGCGACATGCAGGGCAATATCATCGCCACCGGCCGTGGCGACCGCTATGCGGTGCGCGGCCAGAACATTGCCGGCACGTCGTGGTTTCGCGATGCGCGCATCCTGCGCACGGGCGACGACTATGTCGCCGGTGATGTGGAGCGCCAGCCTTTGCTCGGCAATGCGCAGGTCGCGACCTATTGCGCCAGCGTGCGCGAGGGCGGCAAGGCCAATGGCCGCGCCATCGGCGTGCTGGCCATTCATTTCGATTGGGAAGCGCAGGCCCGCGCCATCGTCGAGGGCGTTCGCGTCGATGACGACAAGACCCGCGTGCTGCTGGTGGATTCCAACTTGCGGATCATCGCCTCCTCCGACGGACAGGGGCTGCTGAGCGAGCGTATCACACTGACCCAGAACGGCCGCAGCAACGGTTTCTATCAAGATCGCTCGGGCAGCCTCATCGCCTTCCATGCCACGCCCGGCTACGAGACCTACAAAGGTCTCGGCTGGTATGGCGTGATCATTCGCGGGAGCTAAAGAAGAGCCCCCTCGCCCGGATTGCTACGCAATCCGACCTCTCCCCGGCAGGGAGAGGTGATCCGAGCGTCAATGCGAGGGGACCTTCACCTCTCCCCACCGGGGAGAGGTCGTCGCGCGAAGCGCGGCGGGTGAGGGGAGCGTTTGGATGACAGCCCGAACAAGCGTCGCAACTTCGCGAACCAGCCTGCAGGCTCTATCGGCTCGAACGTTTCGTCTGGCACCACGGGCGCCATGTCAGGCTCGATGATCTGCGGCGTTTCGGTGAAGGCCGCAGCCTCCTGCGTCGTCGCCAGCGCCATCGGCCCGACCTGAGCGAGGAACGCATGTTCGTGATGCCGCGTCAGCCGCTTCAAGGCCTGATCGAGCGGCAGCCAGGCGACTTCGGCGATGTCCTTCATGAGGCGCTGCGGCGGCCGGCTATCGGCTTCCATGTGCCAGAAATGCACAACCTTGGTGCGCTCGCCGAGCGGATAGGCCAGCGTCCCCAGATATTGCTGCACGGATGCGGAATGGCCGGTCTCTTCCAGCACCTCGCGTCGGGCGGCATCGAGGGGCGTCTCGCCGTCGTCGAGCTTGCCCTTCGGCAGCACCCAGTCGCCGCGCTTGCGCATGCACACGACCGCGAACAGCGGCGTGGCTCCACGCCGCACGACGATGCCTCCTGCAGCCATCACGATATCGCGTGCCATGATGCTCACATAACCGGATTGCCGGCGAATACAACCAATCTGTGACACGCAGTGAATGCAGGGCGGGATGCAACCGGGGCCAGCAGAACCGTCATACGCATGTCACAGAATCCGCCAGACAGATTAGTCCGTGGTGGCGGCACGCAACTCGTCTGCAGTGGCCGCCGTCAGCCCCACCGCCGCAATCGCGCTATGTGCCGCGGCAACCAGGTCCTGATTGCCCCTGGCGCGCGAACCGTCCGGCAACAGCTCATTGTTCTCGAAGCCGACCCGGATGTGGCCGCCGAGCAGTGCGCCCGCCGTGACGCACGCGGTCTCCTGCGCACCGAAAGCACAGACGCTCCAATGGGCGAATTTTGGTGCGTCGGGCGCCAGGAATGGCAGCAGATCCGACGGGCTCGATACCTGCCCAGTAGTGTAGCGGCCGAGTACATACAACACTGGCACGCGCTCGAACGGGATCAGGCCGCGCTTCTGTAGTTGGGCCAGCCGGATCGCATCATTGACGTCATAGAGAATGATCTGCGGCACCACGCTTTCGCGCTTCATCCAGCCGAGCAGATCGGAAAATGCCGTTTCCTCGCTCGCATCCGGCACCAGCTCGCGCAACGCCAGCGAGGCGGCTTCCGGCTTCACGGCCTGCACCACCGCGCGCTGTTGTGCCGGCGTATATTTGCCAAGCGCTTCGGAGGTGATCTGGATGACAAGCCGATCGCCGAGCGCGCTGCGGATGGCGGCAATGGCGGCGCGATAGGCATCGGCATCGAGCAGATGGCTGCCATCGGCATTGCGGACATGGGCGTGGATCATGGCCGCGCCGGTGTCGAAGCAGTGGACGGCCACCACCGCCAGTTCCGCTGGGGTCAGCGGAACGGCGGGGTGATCCGCCTTGACCTTGCGGCCACCATTGGGAGCGACCGCAATGGCTGTGGGCCGCATGACTTATGGAATCGCTGCGATGACGGCGATCTCGACCAGGATGGCCGGATCGGCGAGCTTCGATTCGACGCAGGCGCGGGCCGGGCCGACTTCGGGCACCCAGGCATCCCAGACCGTGTTCATCGCGTCGCGATCATTGATGCTGGGCAGCCAGACGGTGGCGCTGAGAATGTTGTTCTTGTCGGTGCCGGCTTCCTTGAGCAGTGCATCGATCTTGTCGAGCACCTGCTTGGTCTGCGCCTTGATGTCGCCGCTGTAGTCATCTGGCACCTGGCCGGCGAGATAGACGGTGTTGCCGTGGATGGAAGCCTGGCTGAGACGCTTGCCGGGACCGAGACGCTTGATCATGCGGAGCTCTTTCATTGCTGGAGCAGAAAAACGCCGCGACCATTCCCGCTCAGGCAACCGACGTCAAGAGCGACTTCACTGCGTGAGGGTGGGCTTGCGCGATGGGGATAATGCTCGGCCTGCATGGTTCGAGACGCCCGCTTTGCGGGCTCCTCACCATGAGGGTCTTCTACGGGACCCCATACTCTGCCCTCATCCTGAGGAGCGGCCTTCTTGGCCGCGTCTCGAAGGATGGCAGCAGGCCGGTTTGGCGATCACGCGTGATGCCGTCCCACCCCAAAAATTACTCCGCGGCCCGTGCGCGTTTCACCGCATCGTCCATCAGCGCCTTCGGCGCCGGCAGACGCAAACGGCGACCATGCTGCAGATAGAGCAGCGCCACGCGCTTGGGATCGGACAGATTCCACAATTCCACCGCGGGCAAACGGCCGAGCAATTCGACCGGCGGCCGATGCGCGATCACATGGGCGAGCACGGTCGTCTTCGGCCCTTTGCCGAACCGCCGGCGGTTTTTGCGCGCAGCATTCTCGTTCGCGGCCTGCCAGCGGACACGCGGTCGCGGCTTGCGATTGAGAAGCCAGGAAAAGAGGCGCAAAATGAATGGCATACGGCTTTTCTATTTGCCCGGTTGCGGCGCGGCTGGCCTGCTCGCGCGTCTCCATGTCATAGAACTTGCATTCACAGCGGTAAAGCGGCGTGATCAAGGCGAACCGGCTTGTTCCCCGATATACGCTCCAACGAATCAGGAATAGACCACCACCCATGTCCGTTACTGGTCCCGCGCGTAAATCTGCTGTGTCTCCCGATGCACTCGGGGCCGATGCGCTGGCGCGACTGCATGCGGTGTTCGGCCTGCCCGGTTTCCGCGGCGAACAGGAGCAGATCGTCCGCCACGTCACCGATGGTGGTAGTTGCCTCGTTCTGATGCCGACCGGCGGCGGTAAATCGCTCTGCTATCAGCTGCCATCCCTGTTGCGCGAAGGCTGCGGCATCGTGGTATCGCCGCTGATCGCCTTGATGCGTGATCAGGTCGCAGGCCTGCTCGAACTCGGCGTCAATGCCGCGGTGCTGAATTCCACGCTGTCGTGGGAGGAAGCCAACGAGGTCGAGCGACGATTGCTCGCCGGCGATCTCGATCTGCTTTACGTCGCACCCGAACGCCTCGTGAATCCGCGTTGCCTGGCGATGCTGGAACAAGCCGATATCGCGCTGTTCGCCATCGACGAAGCGCATTGCGTCTCGCAATGGGGGCATGACTTCCGCCCTGAATATATCGGCCTGTCGATCATCGCAGAGCGCTTTCCGCAGGTGCCGCGCATCGCGCTGACGGCGACTGCCGACGATCTCACCCGCGAGGAGATCGCGCAGCGGCTGGGGCTCACGAACGCGCCGCGTTTCGTCTCCTCATTCGACC
>NZ_JBIIOT010000178.1:0-4346 GCF_044336785.1 Tardiphaga sp.
TCGAAATCTAGTTTGGTTATGAAAATTTAAGCCAAAAGCACCGCCCGCAGTGCCCCCTTCCCCCTTGCGGGGAAGGGCCGGGGATGGGGGTGCCGCAAACGCAGCCGTTGCCAATCGACGCCGAGCCTCACTCCACCAGCGTGAACTGCATCAGCAATGTCCGCTGCAGCATCGAAAAATTATTATCCGAGATCAGCGTGATCACCGTCTCGCCGCTCTCGGTGACGTGGGTATCGATGCCTTCGAAATTATCGATCTCATGGCCGAGATCGGCCTCGAACATCGTCGGGCCATCGACCACCGCATTCGGCATCACCTGTGCCAGCGGAATGCGGCGGATGCGGATGCCGGTGTCGCCGAACAGCGAGAATTTGCGCTCCAGCAGCAAGAGATCCCCGGACGGCAACTGCGCGGCATCGCTGATGTCGTATTTCAGCGTGCGGCGAATGCCGAAGGTGGCCGGCGCCTTGCCGCCGATGATCCAGCATTGAATGTTGCCGGCGGCATCAAGGCCGCGTTCGGAAATCGCCAGCAGCATGCCGGCCAGCGGAGAGGACTTGAACTTCTCCTTGGAGACGAGGACTAGCGATTCAAGGCTCTTATTGTCTGGGAGTTTACGCATGCCGGCCGGCTGCGGAATCACGTCGCCGCGCGCGAGCACGCCATCGCGGCCGAAATCGAATTTGACGATCTGATGCACGCGCTCGAAGCCGACATAGGCGATGCCGTCTTCCAGCGCGAGGGATTCAGAGTCGTACCAGCCGCGGGCTTCCAGCGGCTTGCCATCGCTGCCGAGAATGGGTGCGGCTTCCGCATCCACGACGCCTGTCATGATGGCGCCGCCATAGGCGATGCGGCCGGTGAACCACATGCCCTTGTCGCTCAGCGCGACAAAGCGCTCGCCTTTGTCATCGAGCCGCAACGCGGAGACACCACCGAAATCGCGGAACGTCGAGGTGAGGATGAGGCCGCTGCGATATTGCAGCGCGCCGAAGCGGGTCTGCTGGGGATCGCGGGTATCGAAGGCCGGGACGGGCCGGGCATCGATGGTGATGGTCTCGGCGGCCCGGGCAGACGCCGGCGCGGGAACGGGGACGGATTGGGCGCGGGCCAGTGCCGGCCACGCCGCGGTGGCGGCGAGCGAGGCAAGGATGGAGCGGCGGGTGAGCATGCTCGTTCAACCCACAGCCAACACCACCCTCATGGTGAGGAGCGCGCCAAGGGCGCGCGTCTCGAACCATGAATGTGGGGCACATCCTTCGCGACGCCGCGTCGCGGCTCCTCAGGATGAGGGCGGAGCATGCTGAGGGCAGAGAGGTGCATGGCGTCAATGCACCTTACGCCGCCGGCCATGGCTTGGCGCGGGACCATTCGTCTCGCTGAACAGCTCTGCCAGCTTCTCGGTGATGGCGCCGCCGAGTTCCTCGGCATCCACGATGGTCACGGCGCGACGATAGTAGCGCGTGACGTCGTGGCCGATGCCGATCGCGATCAGCTCCACCGGCGAGCGGGTCTCGATCTCCTCGATGATATGGCGGAGATGGCGCTCCAGATAATTGCCGGGGTTCACCGACAATGTGGAGTCATCCACCGGTGCGCCGTCGGAGATCATCATCAGGATCTTGCGTTGCTCGGGACGCCCCAGCAGGCGCTTATGCGCCCAGTCGAGCGCCTCGCCGTCGATGTTCTCCTTCAGCAACCCCTCGCGCATCATCAGGCCGAGATTCTTGCGCGCACGACGCCAGGGCGCATCGGCCGACTTGTAGATGATGTGGCGGAGATCGTTGAGGCGGCCGGGATTGGCCGGCTTGCCGGCGGCGAGCCACGCCTCGCGCGACTGCCCGCCCTTCCAGGCGCGCGTGGTGAAGCCCAAAATCTCGACCTTGACGCCGCAACGCTCCAGCGTGCGCGCGAGAATATCGGCGCAGGTGGCGGCCACGGTGATCGGGCGGCCGCGCATCGAGCCGGAATTGTCGAGCAGCAGCGTGACGACCGTATCGCGGAAGGTCGCTTCCTTCTCATGCATGAAGGACAGCGGCGAGAACGGATCGGTGACCACGCGCGACAGGCGGGCGGGATCGAGGATGCCTTCCTCGAGATCAAAATCCCAGGCGCGGTTCTGCTGCGCCATCAATTTGCGCTGCAGGCGATTGGCGAGGCGCGCGACGACGCCCTGCAGATGTGCGAGCTGCTTGTCGAGATAGGCGCGCAGGCGCTCCAGCTCGTCGTGATCGCAGAGGTCTTCGGCGGCGATGACCTCGTCGAATTTCGGCGCGAAGGCGTGATATTCGGGGCCGAGACGCTCATTGGCGCCGCGCGAATTCGGGCGCGTGGCTTCGCCGGGCGTGTCCTCGTCGCCCATCTCGCCGTCTTCGTCGAAGGTGTCGGAGGCCGAGGCCTGCGCGCTTTCCATGGCGCTGTCGGTCATCTCCTCCGATGACTGCTGCGCCTGGTCCGCGCTCATTTCCTGCGCGGCGTCGCTTTCCGGCGAGCCTTCGGCGCCGTCCTGATTGTTCTCGCCCTGGCGCTCGTCGTCCTCGCTCTCCTCATCATCGGGCTGGGCATCGCGGTCATCGCCAAGTTCGAGATCAGACAGCAGGCTGTGAATGGCATCGCCGAACTTGGCCTGGTTCTCGGTGATATCCGAAAGCTGGTCGAGCCGCGGGCCGATCTTCTGTTCGAGAATGGGGCGCCAGAGATCGACCACCTTCTGCGCCGCAGCCGGCGGTGCGAGACCGGTGAGGCGCTCGCGCACCAGCATGGCCAGCGCATCGGCCAGTGGCGCATCGGCGCGGTCGGTGATCTCGTCGAACTTGCCGCGGTGGAAATGGTCTTCCAGCATGGCGCCGAGATTCTTGGCGACGCCGGCCATGCGGCGCGAGCCGATCGCCTCGACGCGGGCCTGCTCGACAGCCTCGAACACCGAGCGCGCCTGCGGATTGCCAGGCATCAGCTTGCGGTGAACCTTCGGATCGTGACAGGCGAGCTTCAGCGCGATGGAGTCGGCATGGCCGCGCACGATGGCGGCGTCACGCTTGCTCAGCTTGCGCGCCGGCTCAGGCAGCCGCGCCTTGCCGGGCGCGAGGCCGGGCTTCTCGGCGGCGTAAGTGACTTCGAGCTCGGGCGTCTTGGCCAGCGCGCGAAGGGCGGAGGCGACCGAACGCTTGAACGGCTCGGTCGGCGCTTCCTTGGCACCGGTGCGGAATTGTTTGGATGGGGTCGTGCTCATCGCAACCTTTTCAGGGGTCGTCCCCGCGAAGGCGGGGACCCATAACCACCGACGGATATTTCACGCCGGGGCAACGCCCCGGATTTCATCTGAAGCTCCGCCGTGTATGGGTCCCCGCTTTCGCGGGGACGACACGGAGGATGCGAAGATCAGGTCAGCGCCACATTCACCGAGCTCTCGGGGAGCTCCGCGTTGAAGCAGCGCTGGTAGAATTCGGCGACCAGCGGGCGCTCGAGTTCGTCGCACTTGTTGAGGAACGTCACGCGGAAGGCGAAGCCGATATCGCCGAAGATGTCGGAATTTTCCGCCCAGGTGATCACCGTGCGCGGGCTCATCACCGTGGAGAGATCGCCATTGGCGAAGGCGTTACGCGTGAGGTCGGCGAGGCGCACCATCTTGTTGACGATGTCCTTGCCCTCGGTGGTCTGATAGTGCTTGGCCTTGGCCAGCACGATCTCGACTTCCTCGTCATGGGCGAGATAGTTGAGCGTGGTGACGATCGACCAGCGGTCCATCTGGCCCTGATTGATCTGCTGGGTGCCGTGATAGAGGCCCGACGTATCGCCGAGGCCGACCGTGTTGGCGGTGGCGAACAGGCGGAAGGCCGGATGCGGCTTGATGACCTTGTTCTGGTCGAGCAGGGTCAGGCGGCCGGCGACTTCCAGCACGCGCTGGATCACGAACATCACGTCCGGGCGGCCGGCATCGTATTCGTCGAACACCAGCGCGACATTGTGCTGCAGCGCCCAAGGCAAAATGCCGTCACGGAATTCGGTGACCTGCTTGCCGTCGCGGACCACGATCGAGTCCTTGCCGACGAGGTCGATGCGGCTGATGTGGCTGTCGAGATTGACGCGCACGCAGGGCCAGTTGAGGCGGGCGGCGACCTGCTCGATATGGGTCGACTTGCCGGTCCCGTGGAAGCCGGTGACCATCACGCGGCGATTGCGGGCGAAGCCGGCGAGAATGGCCAGCGTGGTGGCGCGGTCGAAGCGGTAATCCGGATCGCTGTCCGGCACATGCGGATCGGTCTTGGAGAAGGCAGGCACTTCGAGATCGGAATCGATACCGAAAACCTTGCGCACCGACACCTTGATGTCGGGAATGCCGGTCAACG
>NZ_JBIIOT010000002.1:0-121432 GCF_044336785.1 Tardiphaga sp.
CGGCGCCCCCTCACCCTAACCCTCTCCCCGGAGGGGAGAGGGAACCTGCCTGAGCTCTTTGCGACTTGAGGACTCCGTCAATGGATATCGCCGTTCTTCTGCTCAGCATGTGTCTGTTCTTCGCCATCGGCATGCCGATCGCCTTCGCGCTGGCGCTGGCGGCGCTGGTCGGCGCGCTGTGGATCGATCTCCCCGTCGAAGCCGTGATGCAGCAGCTCTCATCCGGTGTCGGCAAGGTGTCGATGCTCACGGTGCCATTCTTCGTGCTGGCCGGTGCCATCATGGCCGAAGGCGGCATGGCCAAGCGCCTGGTCGATTTCGCCGCCGTCGTCATCGGCTTCACCCGCATCCGCGGCGGCCTCTCGCAGGTCAACATCCTCGCCACCACCATCATGTCCGGCATCTCCGGCTCGTCGGTGGCGGATACATCCGCGATCGGCTCGGTGATGATCCCGCAAATGGCCAAGCAGGGCTATCCGCGCGTGTTCGCCACCAATGTCACCATCTCCGCCTCGGTGCAGGCCATCATGGTGCCGCCCAGCCATAATGCCGTGATCTATTCGCTCGCCACCGGCGGCGTGGTGTCGATCACCAGCCTGTTTCTCGCCGGCATCGTGCCGGGCCTGCTGCTCGGCTTCGCCATCATGCTGCTGTGCCTGTATTTCGCCTATCGCGACGGCCATCCGAAAGGCGAGCCGGTGCCATTGAGGCAGGCGCTGAAAATGCTGGTCGATGCCACCTGGGGCATCATCACGCTGATCATCGTGCTCGGCGGGATTCTCACCGGCATCTTCACGCCGATCGAGGCCGGCGCCGTCGCCTGCGTCTGGGCGTTCTTCGTCACCATGTTCATCTATCGCGACTACAAATGGTCGGAATTGCCGATGCTGACCTATCGCACGCTGCAGACCGTGGCGATGGTGCTCACATTGGTCGCGACAGCCTCCTGCTTCGGCTATGTCGCCGCCTTGATGCAGATGCCGGCCAAGATGACCGACTTCTTCGTCGCCATCTCATCGAACAAATATGTGCTGCTGATGTGGCTCAACATCATGCTGCTGATCCTCGGCACGGCACTGGATCTCGCGCCGCTGCTGCTGATCTGCACGCCCATCCTGCTGCCGGTGGTGAAGAGCTTCGGCATCGATCCCGTGCATTTCGGCATCATCATGCTGCTCAATCTCGGTATCGGCCTGCTGACCCCGCCGGTCGGCACCACGCTGTTCGTCGGCTGCGCCATCGGCAAGGTGTCGGTGGACGAGGTGATGCGCGGCATCTGGCCGTTCTACTGGGTGATGTTCGCCGTTCTGATGCTGGTGACCTATGTGCCATGGTTCTCGATGGCCCTGCCGCATGCGTTTGGGTTTCGCTAGACGCACCCTCGGCTCCTCATCCTGAGGAGCGCGCAACGCGCGCGTCTCGAAGGATGGCTGCAAGCTCGGAGTGCCGGCATCTCATGGTTCGAGACGCGCGCCAGAGCGCGCTCCTCACCATGAGGGCGGAGGTCGCTGCTATCCTACCTCATCCGCCAGCTGCTTATACCGCGCCTTGCCATTCACCAGATGCCGCCGCATCGCCTCGCGCGCCTTGCGTGGCGAGCGCTCGGTGATGGCAGCGACGATCATCTGATGCTCTTTCTCGATGCTTTCGAGATAGCGCGTCTGCAGCTCGGCCTTGCCGTCGAAGGTGCGGATGCTCTGCCGCGGAATGATCAACCCGCCCAAAAATTCCAGAAAGCCGACGAAACGCGAATTCTGCGTGCCGACAGCGATGGCATAATGAAAATCGAAATCTTCCTTGATCGCACGGTCGCCCTTGGCGATGGCGCGGGTGAAGACATTGGCCGCCTTGGCGATCACCTTGATCTGCGCCGCCGTGGCGCGCTCGCTGGCAATCGCTGCGGCTTCCATCTCCACCGCCGTGCGCAGTTCGAGGATCTCGATCACGCTGTCCAGCGATCCCAGGCCCTCGGGATCGATGGCATATGGCTGCTGGCTGGCATCATTGTTGACAAAGGCGCCGGCGCCCTGTCGTGTGGTGACGAGGCCGCGGGCGCGCAGCGCCGAGATGGCCTCCCGCACCACCGTGCGGCTGACGCCCATGGCGGTCATCATCGCCTGCTCGGTCGGCAGCCGCGCCCCGGCCTGCAGATGGCCATCGGTGATCTGGGCTGCGATGCGCTCGACCACTTCCTCGGTGCGGCGGCGGACCGGATTGAGCGGACGCAGCAGGCCAGGTCGCGTCGATCCGCCACCGTTCTTGCGTGCAGAATGTTTAGCTTGTCCGGTCATCGTACAACCGGGCTATCATTGACCATGACAGCGCGCAAGTTCGCACGCTGCCGCATCGCGGCATCAGGCCTCTTCCAGCTCGTGCAGCTTGAGATCGCATTCCACCCAGGCGCCATGAATGGCAAAGCGCTGGAACGGCGAGTCCGGCACCGGTGTCTGCAGCGGCGCCAGGAACTGCGCATCCGCAGGGCTGCGCAGATGAAACTGCACATGGTGCGCGGCCAGCGCATTGCGCGACAGCCAGACCACGCCGGAAAACAGCTCGATCAGCAACTGGCCATAGGTATCCGCGCCGGCGATCCCGAGGTCGTAGGTTGGCGAGATCGTCATGAAGCGGGCGCGCAGCACCGGGCCTTCGAATTTCGGCATCAGCAATTTGCTGACCTGGCAAAAGGCGCGCGGTTCGGCGCCGTCGTAAAGGCCGTACAACGAGCCTTTGCCGCTTTGCACGAGGGGATCGAGTGCTGCGAAAGCGCCAAGCGCATAGGTCGAGAAATCCTCCTCGACGGCTTCGGCAGCCTTGCGCCAGTGCGATTTCAGTTTCGCCCAGCTGCGATCGGCATCGCTGATCGGCAACAGCCGCATTCCGCCCTCCCAGATCGGCATCATGCGCGACCGGGTCGGGAGTTTAGGTAAATACCTTCAAGAATTGGATAACGCGGAGATGCTTCGTTTGCGGGCCACACGCAGCGAGCGTAAAGGCCCGACGATTGCTGGACGTCAGACGCCAGCGGTGCTCAGGCCGGCCGCGGCGGCGGCGATCATGGCGCCGAAAATCCGCCAGGTGCGGGACGTCTTGGAGGTCGAGGCCGTGGTCTTGTTGCGCATGGGTCAAGTTCCAGTCAGCGGCTTTTGTGTCGCCATTCCCGGAAAATCGGGGTCCCCGCCGTCGAAGTCGAGGGGGCTGGAAAAATAGCAATGCGCGTACTGCCAGTGGGCTTGCGGGCAGCGGTTTTATTCTTTGTCGTTGTAGTGAGGCAGCTTGTTTCTTCTCGGCCATTGGCCGCTGCCGTAGGGTGGGTTGAGCGCAGGCGCGCGGCACCGGCGAAAACCCATCGGCCGATCCTGTCGCCCGAAGAGGTGGTGGGTTTTCGCTCCGCTGAACCCACCTGCGGCCGGGCGCCTCTATGCCTCGGGCTTTGCCGGTGCCTGGGCCACATCGACCCAGGTGGCCCCGGTCAATTCCGCCATACGTTCCGGGGTGACGCGAACCGAGCTGTTGATCGAGCCCGCCGCCGGCCACACCTCGGCATATTCCTGCAGCGACACGTCGCAATAGACCTGCAGCGGCGTGGCCAGGCCGAACGGGCAGACCCCGCCAACGGGATGGCCGGTCAGCGCCACAACCTCCTCAGCGCCCAGCATGCGCGGCTTGCCGCCCAATGCCTCGCGCGCCTTCTTGTTGTCGAGCCGCGCGGTGCCTTTGGTGACCACCAGCACGACGCGATCGCCGACCCGGACCGATAGCGTCTTGGCAATCTGCCCGGGCTCGACACCCAGTGCTTCGGCGGCGAGGGCCACGGTGGCGGAGCTTTTGTCGGTGACGAGGATGGTGAGATCAGGCGCCTTGGCGGCAAGATCGGCGCGGACGGATTCGAGGGACATAAGGAGATTTACGCTGCGTCGTGATGATCTGGTTGCGGAGGGGGGGCGACGGCGCCGCGATGCAGCACCACTGCGCCGAGCAGGCCGACGCCGAGGCAATACAACATGCCTTGGGTGACCTGCGAGATATGGCTGTTGAACAGCGAGCCGACGACGGTCATCGCGAAAATCCCGAGGCCCATGGCGCTGGCGAAATCGCGCCCACGCAGCAGCCAGAAATGCGCGGCCCACATGGCCAGCAGGATCGCGCCGCCGATCAGGCCGACCTGAAGCGTGGTGTGCAGAAACTGGTTGTGCGGGTCCGCCACGGCCTCGCCATAAGGCGACGGGCGCGTGGCTTCCAGGCTCTGATACAGCGGCCGGATGCTGCCGGTGCCGTGGCCGAGCAGAGGGGCCTGCTTCACGAACTCAGAAGCCTTGCTCCAGAAATCGATGCGCGATGCGGTCGAGACATTCTTGGTCTCGGTACCGGCGGTCACATCGGTTGCCATTTCGTTGAAACGCGATTTCGCGCCCGGCGACATTGCTAGCGTGGCGGCCACGATTGCGATGATCGGAAGACCGACGATGAACGCCGTTCGCCATCCGCCGATGGTGATGACGAGGATCGCGACCATGGTGAAGGCCACCAGCATGCCGGTCTTTGACACATAGATCAGGAAGATATCGGCGAAGAACAGCAGCGCCAGCAGACCAAGCGCGATGGCGCGGCGGCGATCGCCATCCGTCCAGACACGCCTTGCGCCAAGAGCGAGGCCAAGGGCGCAAATCGCAAAGCATTCGCTCTGCACCGCATTGTCCTTGAACGGCACGCCGATCGACTTGAACCAGCTCCATGGGCCAGTCGGCCAGAGCAGATATGCATAAGACAAGGCGAGGATCACAAGGCAGGAGGCCAGAAATCCATAGCCGATATGCAGCGCCTGCTTCTCCGTGAAGGCAGTCGCCAGCAGCAGCGGGATCAGCAGCAGTTTGGCGTAAGGGCCGACCCATTTGATCGCGCCGTTCAGCGGCAGCATGGACCACAGCACGCCAACCAGGATCAGCGCAAACAGCGCCACCGGCAGCGAGGATGCCGGCCGTCTGATGGTGGCGAGGAAGCGCGCGCGATCGAGCGTCAGCAGCGCCAATACGGCGAAGACGGACACCCCGATCGCCTGTCCGCTGGTGGAGAAGGGCAGGAAGAAGGCGGTGGCGATAGCAGCGATCTGCCTTGAGGCAGCAAGCTTTTCAGGCAGATCGGCTTTCGTCATATACCCAGTAGTTTCCGTGCGTTGTTCTTCAAGACCTTCGGACGCACCTCGTCGCGAATGTCGAGCTTGGCAAAATCGGCCATCCAGCGGTCCGGCATGATCACCGGCCAGTCGGAGCCGAACAACATCTTATCCTGAAGAATGGAATTGATATAGCGCACCAGGATCGGTGGGAAATATTTCGGCGACCAGCCGGAGAGGTCGATATACACGTTCGGCTTGTGGGTCGCCACCGACAAAGCTTCCTCCTGCCAGGGGAAGGACGGATGCGCGAGAATGATCTTCATGTCGGGAAAATCCACCGCGACATCGTCCATATACATCGGGTTGGAATATTTCAGCCGCATCCCCATGCCGCCCGGCATGCCTGAGCCGACGCCGGTCTGCCCGGTGTGGAACAGCGCGATGGCGCCGCCTTCCTGGATCGCCTCATAGAGTGGATAGGCCATCCGGTCATTGGCATAGAAGCCCTGCATGGTCGGGTGGAATTTGAAGCCCTTCACGCCGTATTCCGAGATCAGCTTGCGTGCTTCGCGCACACCGAGCTTGCCCTTGTGCGGGTCGATGGAGGCGAACGGGATCAGCACGTCAGCGTTTTGCTGGGCGATCTCCAGCATCTCGTAATTGTTGTAGCGGCGGAAGCCGGTCTCGCGCTCGGCATCGACAGGGAAGATCACGGCGGCGATTTTCTTGGCACGATAATAGGCCGCGGTTTCCTCGACGGTGGGCGGATGCTTGTGGGGCGATTTGAAATATTCCGCCATCCGCGCCTGGAAATCGTCATAGCCGTCATCCGCGTGGCAGCCGCAGGGCTCTTCCGCATGGGTGTGGATGTCGATGGCGACGAGGTCGTCGGGATTGAGCAGCTTCATGGCCGTGCGCTTCCTGGAATTTTTGTCGTTGTGGTTGACTGGTCAATTAGCAAAGCGGCGGGAGCAAAGGAAGGCGAGGGGCGCTTGCGCGATCATTACCCAGCACTCCCACTGTCATCGCCCGGCACCCATTGTCATCGCCCGGCTCGACCGGGCGATCCAGTAAACGAGGAAGCAGCCGTGTGTACTGGGTCACCCGGTCAAGCCGGGTGACGACAAAAGGAGAAGCCCTGCGACAGCATCGCCCGGTTGACCCGTGTCACTTAGTGACATAGGTTCTTGTCACTAAGTGACACAACGAGATCCCGCCAATGCCCCCCGACCGCGAAGATCCGCGCCTGACGGTTTCCCGCCACGCCGCCGAACTGTTTCTGGAACGCGGCGTCGCAGCGACCAGCGGCGATGACATCGCGGCCGCGGCCGGTCTCTCGAAACGCACCGTCTGGCGATACTTCCGTTCAAAGGAGAGTGCCGTGGAACCGCTTTTTGCTGTTTCTTCCCTGCGCTTTGCCAACCATCTCAGCGCATGGCCGCTCGACGTCTCCATCGAGGCCTATCTGCATGCGGTGGTCCGCCCGCAGGACCAGACCCCGCGCGAGATCGCCGATGACGTCCTCGCCGTGCGCCTGGTCGCGCTGCTGCCGAAGGAGCCGGCGCTGCGCTCGGCCTGGCTGATGTCTTGCCACGCCGCCGAGGAAACCATCATCGAGATGGTGGCGCGGCGGACCAAGCGATGGAGCACGGATTTCGACGTTCGCCTCTGTGGCGCAGCCGTGATGACGGCGCTGCGCATCGTCGATGAAGACATCGCAACCGCGGCGATCACCGATCGTCGCGCCTTCACGCTGCCGGAGGTGATCGACCGGATGGCCGAAGCGATACGAACCGCAAGCACCTTGCCGATCTGCGATCCCGTCGAGGCCTAGATCGGCCGACCACCAAGTCCCCATCTGTTTTCGTCAACCAACGGAGTCCCTCCCGATGGCATCAGCATTCGCGTATCCAAAAACCCGCCGCCTCGATCTCGTCGAAGAGCATTTTGGCCAACAGGTCGCCGATCCCTATCGCTGGCTGGAGGAAGATGTCCGCAACGACGCCGAGGTCGCCGCATGGGCCAGGACGCAGAACGACGTCACCCAAAGCTATCTCGCGACGCTGCCAGGCCGTGACATCTTCAAATCCCGCCTGCAAAAACTGTTCGATCATGAGCGCGTCAGCCCACCCTGGGCACGCGGTGGCCGCTATGTCTACACGCGCCAGACCGGCCTGCAGAACCAGCCAGTGCTGGTGATGCGCCACGGCCTCGAAGGCGCCGAGCGCGTGCTGATCGATCCCAATGACTGGTCGTCCGACGGCACCACGGCCCTGGGCGAATGGGCGATCTCCGATGACGGCGCGCTGATCGCCTATACGATCCAGCAGGCCGGCACCGACTGGCGCACCATCAAGGTGTTCGATGTGCATGCGCGTGAGATCCTCGCCGATGACGTCACGCGCGCACGCTTCATGACCATCGCCTGGACGAAGGATAGCAGAGGCTTCTTCTATTCGCGCTATCCCGATGCCGCCGGCGATGAGACCTCGCAGGCCGGCGTGCAAAACCACGCGGTCTATTATCATGCACTTGGCACATCACAGGCCGAGGACCGTTTGGTTTATGCGACACCGGATCAGCCGCACCTGATCAATATCGGCTACACCACCGACGACGGCCGCTATCTCGTGCTGATGTCCACGCCGGGGCCGGGCGCCAATGCGCTTGCGATTATCGATCTCGACGATCCCGTTTGGACGCCACGCCAGTTGATCACGGAGATTGACTCCGACTGGATGATCTACGGTAATGTCGGCACCCAACTCTTCATCGGCACCAACAAGGGCGCCGAGCGCAAGAAGATCGTGTCCGCGGATCTCGCGCAGCCTGACCTGGTGTTCGAAGACGTCGTCCCCGAGCAGGAGGCGACGCTGGGTTATGCCGCGCTACTCGGCGGCAAGCTGCTGGCCACCTATCTCGTCGATGCAAAGGCCGAGATGCGTCGCTACGCTCTCGACGGCACGTTCGAAGGCATGATCGATCTGCCCGGCATCGGCACCGTCGGCGGCTTCCGCGGCGAACAGGACAGCAACGAGGTGTTCTTCGTCTTCACCAGCTACAATATCCCCACCACGATCTATCGCTACGACGTTGCGAACAACACCACCTATGTCTGGGCCAGGCCCGATGCCGGCATCGATCTCGATCGCATCAATGTCGAGCAGCGCTTCTATCCGTCGAAGGATGGCACCCGGATTCCGATGTTCATCATCCGCCGCAAGGATGTCGCCGGTCCGGCGCCGACCCTGCTCTACGCCTATGGCGGCTTCGGCATCAGCATGATCCCGTTCTATGCACCGACCCAGATGGCCTGGGTGGAGCAGGGCGGCGTCTCCGTCGTCGCAAACATCCGTGGTGGCGGCGAATATGGAAAATCATGGCACGACGCCGGCCGCTTCGCGAACCGGCAGAACGCCTTCGATGATTTCATCGCGGCCGGCGAATACCTCAAGGCCGAAGGCATCACGTCGCCCGACGGTCTCGCGATCCAGGGCGAGTCCAATGGCGGCCTGCTGATGGGCGCCGTCACCAATCAGCGGCCGGATTTGTTCGCTGCAGTGCTGCCCGGTGTCGGCGTGATGGACATGCTGCGCTTTCCGCTCTTCACCGGCGGCAAGATGTGGATGGAGGATTTTGGCGATCCCCGGCAAGACAAACATTTCCACGCACTGCGCAGCTACTCGCCCTATCACAATGTGGAGTCAGGTAGGGACTATCCCGCGATCCTCGTCACGACGGCGGATACGGATGATCGCGTCATCCCCGGCCACAGTTTCAAATATGTCGCGGCGCTGCAGGCGGCGGATATCGGCGACAGACCGCATCTCCTCCGCGTCGAAACCCGCGCGGGACATGGCGCGGGCAAGCCTACGGACAAAGTGATCGATGAGACCGCCGATCAATGGGCCTTCATCGCGCATTGGACGGGATTACATGTGCGCCAACCGTAGGGCGGATGAGGCGAAGCCGTCATCCGCCGCGGCGTTTCAACCATGCAATCGGCCGGCGGATTACGCTTCGCTCATCCGCCCTACGCCGCGCGCGCCGTCGATGAACAACCGCCACGCCTTCTCGAAATACGCATCCTGCGCGTCGCTCGACGCGTAGGTCGTGCTGCCCAGCATCGCCCCGATCATCGGACCGACCGCGATGCTGTTGATCAGATGCGTCGCGAGAAACGCAACATCGCCGGGCCCGATCTCTCCCGCCTCCTGCGCTGCGCGCAGCAGGGCGAACAGCCGGTCCATGATCGGGTCCACCGTCCGGTTCGCCGCCGATTGCCCCACCACCAGCGCTTCGCTGAAGGCGATGCGCTTGAACGCCACCAGGGTCGGATCGAGATTGACCTCCAGCAGCCAGCGCGCGGCTGCGCGCAGCTGCTGCATCACGTCGCCGGTGGCTTCAGCCATGGCGGTCTGGAAATGCGCCTCGGTCTGCACCCGCGCATGCGCCACCACGCCTTCGAACAAAGCGAGCTTGGACGGATAGCGCCGATACACCGTGTCCTTGCCGACGCCGCAGGCCGCCACGACCTGCTCCACCGAGGTCGCCGCAAAGCCCTGCTGCGCGAACAGCCGCGACGCCGTCTCGATGATGTGGAGCGATTTGGCCTCCACATCGCCTTTGCGCGGGCGTCCGCCTCTGGATGGTGTCGATGCAGCCGGCATTCACGTCCTTCGTGTTTCGAGCAATTCCAATCTCAGATTTGCCCAGTCTTGGCAATCAATCTGGACAGGACGGTCCCGTCCCGTTTATTTGTCGCACCCATTGCGGTTGGGGATACGGGGAATTCGAATGGGAAGCGAACACAAGGTCATCGTCGGCGCGGCGATTGCCGCGGCTCTGATCAGCAGTCCGGATGCCGTGGCGCAGACGACCCGCGACCCGTCGGTATCGCTTCCCGCAGTCACCGTGCAGTCGCCGGAGCGTCGCGCCGCACGGCCCGCCGCCTCCCGCCGCACAGCCCAGCGTGGCACGCCGCGCGTTGCGGCCCGCGCGCCTGCAGCCACGGCGCCCGTCATGCAGCCGGTGAGCGCCACCAACACGTCCGATCGCTATCTCGACAAGAGCTCCGGCACCGCCACCAAAACCAATACGCCCGTGCTGGAAACGTCGCAGTCGATCTCCACCGTGACGCGCCGCCAGATGGACGACCAGAATGTCCAGACCGTCGGCAATGCGCTGCGCTACACCGCAGGCGTCATCTCCGATGCCGATACCAACTCCCGCTACGATTCGATTTTCATCCGCGGCTTCGGTTCGTTCGGTCTGACCACCAGTTATGTCAGCTATCTCGACGGGCTGAAGCTGCCACGCGGCCAGGCCTTTGCCGTCGCGTCCATCGATCCGTTCCTGCTTGATCGCGTCGATGTACTGAAAGGCCCTTCGGCCATGCTCTACGGCCAGAGCAGCCCCGGCGGTCTCGTCAACATGATCAGCCGCATGCCGAGCGCCACGCCCTTCAACGAATTCCGTCTCGAAGGCGGCACCTATGGCCGTATCCAGGCGGGCCTCACCAGCCAGGGCAAGCTGGATCAGGAAGGGCACTGGCTCTACAGCCTCACCGCCATCGGCCGCCAGTCCGGCACGCGCTATGACGGAGTCGATGAGCAGCGCGTTGCCGTCGCTCCTGCCATCACCTGGGCGCCGGACATGGACACGCGCCTGACCATCCAGAGCTACTATCAGAACGATCCGCAGGGCGGCTACTTCAACTCCATCTACGCGAAGTCGCTCGCGCCCGCGCAATATCGGCCTTATCTGAGTTCGAACCTCAATGTCGGCGATCCCTCGTTCGATCACTTCAAGCGCGAGCAATATGGTGTCGGCTATCAGTTCGACAAACGCTTGAATGACGTGGTCAGCCTGTATTCGACCCTGCGCTACGGCCATGTGCAGACCGACTTCCAGTCGCTGCAGATGAATGCGCCGATGACCGCGACCGGCCAGCTGCCGCGCTGGGGCATCCGCTCGCTGGAGGATGTCGATAACCTCGCCGCCGACAATCGCCTGCAATTCGATTTCGGCACCGGCGCCCTGCAGCACAAGCTTGTCACCGGCGTCGACTATCAGGAGACGCGCAGCAACTGGATCTATCAGATCGGCGGCGCCACGGCGCTCGACGTGGTCAATCCCGTCTACGGCCAGCCGGTCGGTCCGTTCGCGACTTTCATCAATAACGGCCAGACCCTGTCCCAGGCCGGCCTCTATGCGCAGGACCAGATCAGCCTCGGCGGCTGGCGTGCCACGCTCGGCGTGCGCCACGACTGGGCTGATCAGACGACCGACAACCGCCTTGCGACATCGCGCGCCACCCAGTCCGATGCCAAGACCACCTATCGCGCCGGATTGCTGTATCGCTTCGACAATGGCGTCGCGCCCTATGTGAGCTATGCCACCTCGTTCGAGCCGGTGTCCGGCGTCAGCGCCAACGGCCTGCCTTTCGTGCCGACCACCGGCGAGCAATATGAAGCCGGCGTCAAATATCAGCCGACTTTCCTGCCGATCCTGCTCACCGCCGCGGTGTTCGATATCCGCCAGCAGAATGTGCAGTCGCCGTCATCGACGCCCGGCTTCTTCGTCCAGCAGGGCGAGGTGCGCTCCACCGGTGTGGAGTTGGAAGCACGCGGCAATATCACCGATAGCCTTGAGCTCGTCGGCGCACTGACTTTCCTCGACACGCGCGTGACCAAATCCACGGATGCGCTGCTGCTCGGCATGCGTCCGCAGGCCGTGCCGGATTTCTACGGTTCGGCCTGGGCAAACTACACCTTCCGCACCGGTCCGGTGACGGGCCTGACTGTCGGTGCCGGTGTCCGCCATGTCGGCGCGACCTTCGGCGACGACTACAACACATTGCAGACGGCAGCCTATACGGTTGCGGACCTTGCGCTGAAATATGAACTCGGCAATCTCAATCGCACGCTGAACGGCGCGGCGCTGACACTCAACGTCAACAACCTGTTCGACAAGGAATATTATTCGAGCTGCTCGTCGGGCTTCTATTGCCAATACGCCAATCGCCGCACGGTGCTGGCGGGGCTGCGGTATCGGTGGTGATGCGTTCCGCTTGTCGTCACCCGGCTCGACCGGGTGACCCAGTAACCTCAGGCGCAGCGGTGTCTACTGGATCGCCCGGTCAAGCCGGGCGAAGACAGGCAGAGATGTCTGTGCCCTCATGACCCCGCGCACCATCCGCATCTGGTCATGGCTGCATCGCTGGACCAGCCTTATCTGCACGCTGTTCGCGCTGATGCTGTGCATCACCGGTCTGCCCTTGATCTTCAAGGATGAGCTCGGCCCAGACCTCAAGTTAGAGGCCACCACGACAGCGCCGGGTACAGCCTCCATCGACGACATCATCGCGCGTGCCAAGGCTGCGCGTCCAGGGCAGGTCGTGCCCTATCTGTTTTACGACCGCGACCACCCCATCGTGAAAGTGCCGACATCGCCGTTGATGACCACCGATCCCGGCGATTTCCACTATCAGGTGTTCGACACCCGCACGGGCCGGCAGATCGAGGTGCCGCAGCCCAATGAGGGCTTTCTCTACATCATGCTGCGGCTGCATCTCGATCTGTTCGCCGGCATCGGCGGCACGCTGTTTCTCGGCTTCATGGGCCTGTTGCTGTGCATCGCCATCGTCTCCGGTGTCGTGCTCTATGGCCCGTTCACGCGCCGGCTGGATTTCGGCGCTATCAGACGCGGCAAGCCGCAGCGCACATGGCTCGATCTGCACAATCTGCTCGGCATCGGCACGCTCGCCTGGTTCGCCGTCGTCAGCTTCACCGGCGTGATCAACACGCTGGCGGCGCCTATCGAGCTTGCGTGGCAGGCCAATCAGCTTGTCGAGATGGCCGCCCAGGCCAAGCCTGCCGAGGATCCCACGAAGCGCGCCCGCATCGACGACGTGCTGCGCGAAGTCCGCATCGCTGTGCCCGGCATGAATGTGATGACCGTCGCTTTCCCCGGCACGCCGTTTGCGACGCCATCACATGTCGCGATCTTCCTCACCGGCAACACGCCGATCACCAGCCGCATCCTCAAGCCCGCATTGGCCGATGCGACCACCGGGCAGATCGTCTCGGTGCGCGACATGCCCTGGTATGCGACAGCTCTCTTCATGTCGCAGCCGCTCCACTTCGGCGACTATGGCGGCCTGCCGTTGAAAATCATCTGGGCGCTGCTGGATGTGGTGACCATCGTTGTGCTGATCAGCGGCTTGTATCTGTGGTGGGCAAAGCGCCGACGGCGCCGCTCGACCGGCACGACGATCGCCGGATTGCAGGCGGCAGCGCGATGAGCAGCTTCATGCGACAATGGCTGTGGCCGATCGTGTTGGCGATGGTAACCGTGTTCGGCCTGCTCGCAGCCTTGGTCGGCGAGGGCGGCACCTGGTGGGCGCTGAGCTGGTTGCTGCTCGCCGTACCGTTGCTGGTGATCGCGAAGGCACTCAGCCGTAGGGCGGATTAGCGTAAGCGCCATCCGCCGCGGAGTTTCAACCATGTACTCGGCCGGCGGAAGACGCCTTCGGCTCATCCGCCCTACGGCCTGACTGACAGGATATCGTCGCAGTTCTCGCAATAGGCAGGAGGTCGGCATATGTTGGAAGTTGAGATGCGAGGTTGTCCCTGAAGGATGATTACGCGCTCATTCAGGGGCCCGTGCTATCGCATAGCGCGGGCTTCCGCGTTGCGATCCATGGAATATGCGGATCACGCCGATATCCGAAATTACTTTTGGGGGCGTCTTCACCAGGTAGCTACCCACAGCACTGTGTTGCCACGTTAATTTCTGGGAACGAGCTGCAGGCGGTTTGAGCGACTAGGCTCCTCACTCACCCCGCCTGCGACGCCTGCATGCAGATATCCTGCGCGGTTCGTCGCAGCGGCACGAGATACTTCTCCTTCGCCTGCTCCTCGCTCAGCGTCCCCGAGATCGTGTTGATGCTGATCGCGGCCACCACGCGGCCGGCTTGGTCGCGCACGGGCACGGCGATGCCGCAGATCGCGGGATCCAGTTCGCCGTCGATCCAGCCATAGCCGTCACGGTCCACGCGGATGAGTTCGCGCTCCAGTGCAGCGGGGTCGGTGACGGTGCGCGCGGTGATCTGCTCGAAGACGGTGGTGGTGAGATAGTCCGCGCGCTTGTCGGCCGGCAGTGCCGCCAGCAGCACACGGCCGAGCGAGACGACATTGGCGGGCAGGCGGCTGCCGACGGCGAGATTGGCGGAGAGAATCCGCCGGGCGGGCAGGCGCAGCGCATAGACGATTTCGGTCTCGTCCAGCACCGCCAGCGCGCAGGATTCGCCGGTTTCGTTGCGGAGATCTTCCAGCGCGCGCTGGGCATAGGCCCAATAGGGCAGCGCGTTGAGATAGGACAGGCCGAGGCCGAGCGCGCGCGGGCGCAGGCTGAAATAGCGGCCATCGGCCTCGCAATATTTCATCACCACCAGTGTCGCTAGCATTCGACGGGCCGTGGCGCGGCTGAGGCCGGCGGTCGCCGCGACTTCCGAGAGCGTGTGGCGCCCCGGCGCCTTGCCCAATGCTTCGACCGTCGCAAAGCCACGCGCGATCGCGCGGACGAAACCATCACTCTCTTTAGCCACGTCGTGTCCCCTCAGCCCGCTTTGCAGGTCAATCGAATTCGCATAAAAATCATTCGCAAAATGAATAAAAAGTTCGCCTGATGAACATTATGGGAGCCGGCGCCATGGTGCAAGCGCAAGATTTTGAAACCGATTTCTGGAAAGACGCGAATTTACGGAAGGTCTGGGATGAGATCGTCCCCGGCGTCCCCCGCAAAACGCTGCCTTATCTGCTGACCAAGGAAGCGATCCAGTTGTATTGCCGCTCGGTCGGTGAAGATCATCCACTGTACTTCGATGAAGCTTACGCGAAGGCGTCGCCCTGGAAGGGGCTGATCGCGCCGCCGTCGATTCACATCCTGCTGATGTTTTCCTGCACGCCGACCGACGACTGGATGCGCACGCCCGGCACCGTGAATGCCGGCCAGAGCTGGAGCTACAACATCCCCGCGCGGCCGGGCGACACCATCACGCTGCAGGCCCGTGCGCTCGACAAATTCATCAAGCGCGAACGGCTGTTCGTCGTGCACGACAACGTGTTCTTCAATCAGCACGGCGACGTCATCTGTTCTGGCCGTGGCCAGACCATTCGTCCGATGTGAGGGAGACGATTCATGAGCATGAATTTTGAATCACTGAACGCCGGCGACACCATCGATGGGCCGAGCTTTGCAGTTTCGCGCGAGTCGATCCGCCTGTTCTGCGACGGCTCGCTCGATTACAATCCGCTGCATCTCGACGACGACTATATGAAGAACGCGTTCGGCAAGACCAATTTCGGCGGCATCATCATGCATGGCATGAATAATTTTGGGCTCATCACCCGCATGCTGACCGACTGGGCCTATCCGGCCGGTGCGATTCATCGGCGGCTGGAGACGCGCTGGGTCAAGCCGGTGAAGCCCGGCGATACGATCAGGCCCGAGGGCATCATCAAGGCCAAGCAGGTGACGCACAAATCACGCTGGGTGCTGATCGATGTGCTGGTCAAGAACCAGATTGGTGAGAAGGTCGCCACCGGCGAGGCCATGGTGGAGTTTCCGACCGCATCCTGATTGTTCTATACTCCGATCGATTTGAAGTGACAGCCTTGCACCATGACGTGCGGCTAGCGTTATGCGTCATTCAATAGTGAATCGATGTTGGAGGACGAATTGACATTGCTCACCAGACGCGCGCTGGCGGTGATGGCCTTTGCCTGCATCGGTGTTTCGGTTGCCCAGGCACAGACCATTCCCGGCAATCAGGTGAAGATCGTCGTGCCGTTCCCGGCCGGCGGCACCACCGACATCCTTGCGCGCTTCGTTGCGCAATATCTCGGCGACAAGCTCGGCGTGACGGCGATCGTCGAGAACCGTCCGGGCGCATCGGGCACCATCGGCTCCGACATGGTGGCGAAGTCGCCGCCGGATGGCAGCGTGGTGCTGATCACGGCCACGCATCACGTGATCAATCCCAGCCTGCGCAAGAGCCTGCCATACGACACGCAAAAGGATTTCTCGCCGATCGCCGTGGTGGCAACGGCGCCGAATGCATTATGTGTGGCGAAGGATTTCCCGGCGAAGACGGTGGCCGAACTGATCGCGATGGCGAAGGCGCAGCCGGGCACATTGTCGTTCGGCTCCTCCGGCATCGGTGGCGCCAATCATCTGTCCGGCGAATTGTTCGAACAGATGGCCGGCGTCAATATCGAGCACATTCCCTATAAGGGCGCAGCTCCCGCGATGAACGATCTGATTGGCGGCCATATCCCGATCATGTTCGATACGCTGCCAACGGTGCTCCCCGCAGCCCAGGCCGGCAATATCCGCGTGCTCGCGGTCACGAGCCTGCAGCGCGCGGCGTCGCTGCCCGATGTGCCGACCCTCGACGAGGCCGGCGTGAAGGGGTTTGAGGCGACCTCGTGGTTCGGCATGTATATGCCGCAAGCGAACGGCAACCCGATCTACAGCAAACTGGTCGTGGCGATGCAGGAGATCCTGGCGGCGCCGTCCACCCGCGAGAAGTTCGCCACGCAGGGCGTTGAGCCCGGCAAGCGAACAGGGCGCGAATTTGCCGCCTTCGTGGATTCGGAGATCACCAAATGGAGCGCGGTGGTGAAGGCCGCAAACGTGCCGCAAGAATGACGCTGTGTTGCCGCACCGAATTTGGCGCGTGACGCGATAAATGGCTGCAAATGTCCCCCGTAGGGCCGTGATTTTGCCCGTTCCGATTGACAGTGGGATCGGTGGTGGCTAGAAACCGCGGGTCCCGGGCGGCTCGGCTGCCAGCGGGTTAAAGCCCATTTTCGCTGATTTTGGAGCCTGCAACGCGCGGCTTTTGAAGTCACGATCGCAAGTACTCAGGATTGACCGATGAAAGTCCGTAACTCGTTGAAGTCGCTGCGCGCTCGCCACCGCGACAACCGCCTGGTCCGCCGCAAGGGCCGCGTTTACGTGATCAACAAGACCCAGCGCCGCTTCAAGGCTCGCCAGGGCTAAGTTGTTGCTCGGCTGGCATTTTGCTGGCTGACGTCACGATATCACAGGTCTTTGACGCGCTGCCGCTTTGCAGCGCGTTTTTTCGTGTCTAGACTTCTTGAATGGCATCGCGAGTCCGGACCACAGGCTTTGGCGTTCTGCTCACCACCCTTTTGGTGGCAGGACCGGTGTTCGCGCAGGTCAAGGATCCCAAGTCGGTCCAGCCCAGCACGCCAAAGGCCATCCCCCAAGCCCCTGAAAAGCTTCCGAAAATCGGTGCGGACAAAGTCCGCGGGCTGGATTTCCTGTTCGGCGCGCTGAAGGCCGCGCCGGATGAAGCCAGCGCCAAACATGTGGAAGGTCGAATCTGGGCGCAGTGGTCGCAAACCCAAAGCGACACCGCGGCTTTGCTGATGACCCGCGCGAAAACAGCGCTGGATGCCAAGCAGATCGACGTTTCGGTGAAATTGCTCAGCGCTGTCATCAAGTTAAAGCCCGACTACATCGAGGGCTGGAACCGGCGTGCGACATTGTATTACCTGCAAAACGACTACACCCGCGCGCTTGAGGACATCGAGCAGGTGCTGGCGCGCGAGCCCCGGCATTTCGGGGCGCTGGCCGGTCTCGGCATGATCATGCAGGAATTCGGCGATGATAAGCGGGCCTTAGAGGCCTATCGCAAGGCCCTCGCCGTCAATCCGCATCTCGAAAAGGTACCGGATTTAGTTAAATCGCTGACCGAAAAGGTCGAAGGCCGCGACATCTGACGCGTCCCGCCCAGCGCAGCTCTGCCGTGCTTTAGCAGTTTTTCGCACCATTCGGCGCCAGGAACCAAACTTCCGACACATGACATGGGCGAAAAGGGCGCTTTCCAGGATTCTGTGAAGGGGCCCGTTTTGGCGAAGAAGTCTTTCCCGCTTTTCGCATTGCTATGTCTTTTGCTGGCTGCGCCTTTCAGCGCGCCTGCGCTGGCGCAGAAGGCCGATGCGCCGGCGGCTGCCGCAGCACCGACACTGACGCCCGAGCAGGCCAAGGCGGCGCTGGAGACGCTGCAAAACGATGTCAAGCGCAAGGAGATGATCGACACGCTGCAGGCGATCGCGCAGGCGAAGCCCGCAGAGCCCGAGAAGAAGCCTGCGATCCCGCTCGATGCCGACAGTCTTGGCGCGCAGCTGCTGGTGACGATTGCGGACCAGCTTGGTGACATCTCGCGTGAAATCTCGTCCGCGGTGCAATCGGTCACTCGCTTTCCGGCGCTTTGGTACTGGCTGCAAAGCGCGGCCAACGATCCCGACACCTATCATCTGCTGTTCGACATCGCCTGGAAGCTGGTTGTCGTGTTCGGTGGCGCGCTTGCGGCCGAGTGGCTCGTGGTCTGGCTGCTGCGCAGGCCACAGGCGGCGCTCGAGGCGCGCATTCCGTTTATCGCGCGCGCTCCTTCGGCATTGATCGAACGCTCCGATCCGCCGTCATCGACGGCGGATGTCACCGAGGTGCCAGACCTCAACACGCGCCGGCGCAGCCTGACTCGCGCCTGGCAATCGCTGCTGCGGCTGCCGTATGTGATCGGCCGATTGTTGCTCGAATTGTTCCCGATCTTCGTCTTCACCGGCACCGTCTCGTTGCTGCTCGGCACGCAGATCGGTGACGCCGGCACCACGCGTCTCGCGATCCTCGCGATCGTGAACTCTTACATCGTGGCACGCGCCATCGTCTGCGGCATGCGCGCCTTGTTTGGCCCGCTCGCTTTGTTCCGGGTGAAGGAAGAGACGGCGGCCTATCTCGAAATCTGGACGCGCCGCATTGTCGGTGTCGGCGCCACCGGCATCGCCATTGCCAATGTTGCACTGATGATGGGCCTGTATCGCTCCGCCCATCTCGCGCTGATCAAGCTGGTGATGCTGGTCGTGCATATGTTCGTGGTCGTGATCATCCTGCAGTGTCGCAAGCCGGTGGCCGATGCGCTGCGTGGGCCCGTCGGCGCGACCGGTTTCCTGAATGGCATGCGCAACCGTTTTGCGAGCCTCTGGCATGTATTCGGCATCGTCATCGTGATGGCAGCCTGGGGCATCTGGGCGCTCAACATCCGCAACGGCTATGCACTGCTGCTGCAATATATTGTTGGCACCGTGATCGTCGTGCTGATCACGCGCCTGGTCTCGATGATGGCGCTCAGCCTGATCGACCGCGGCTTCCGTATCAAGCCGGAAGTCCTGAAGCGCTTTCCTGGACTGGAGACACGCGCCAATCGCTATCTGCCGCTGCTGCGCAAGGTGGTCGCTGCCACCATCGCCGTGATCGGCTTTGTCGCTTTGCTGGAAGTCTGGGGCGTCAACGCCATCGTCTGGTTCTATGGGGGACAGATCGGCAGCCGAATGGTCTCTGCCGTCGTCACTGTCGCGATTGCGGCGATCGCTGCAGCCGTGGTGTGGGAAGGCACAAATGCAGTGATGGAGCGTCAGCTCACGTCGCTCACGCGTGATGGCCACTACGCACGTGCGGCGCGGTTGCGCACGTTCCAGCCGATGCTCCGCACCACTTTGCTCGGCGTGATCATTGCGGTGATCGCGCTCACTGTGCTCAGCGAAATCGGCGTCAATGTCGCGCCGCTGCTGGCCGGCGCCGGCATTCTCGGCGTCGCCATCGGCTTCGGCTCGCAAAAGCTGGTGCAGGATGTCATTACCGGCCTGTTCCTGCTGCTGGAAAGCACGGTGCAGGTGGGCGACACGGTCGCCGTGTCGGGACTGAGTGGCGTGGTCGAGAACCTGTCGATCCGCACCATTCGCCTGCGCGCCGGTGACGGCTCGGTGCATATCATTCCGTTCAGCGCAGTGACGACCATTACCAATTCAAGCCGCGGCGCCGGTAATGCGGCAGTCGCCGTCAGCGTCGGTTTCAAGGAAGACACCGATCGCGTCGGCGAGATCCTCAAGGAGATCGCGGTCGAGATGCGCAAGGAAGATGCGTTCCGTCCGCTGATGCGCGGCGATCTCGAATTGTGGGGCGTCGACAAGGTCGATGGGTCGATGGCGACGCTCGCGGGTCAGATCCGTTGCACGGATACCGGCCGATGGGCCGTCCAGCGCGAATTCAATCGCCGCATGAAGATGCGTCTGCAGGAGGAAGGAATCGAGATCGCCTCGCCGGGCAGTCAGACGGTGATCATGCAATTGCCGCCGCCGGAGAAGGAAGAGGCTGCGGGCGAGGGTGAGGCGGTCGATTCGAAACAGGAAAAGCGCCGCGCGTGATGCGCGGCGATCCTGAACAATCGTAGGGCGGATGAGGCAAAGCCGTCATCCGCCGCGGAGTTTCAACCATAAAACCGGCCGGCGGATGACGCTGCGCTTATCCGCCCTACGGACTGGATCGCCCGGTCGAGCCGGGCGATGACAGTAAGGGTATAATTAAAGCTACTTAATGCACGGCGCCCGTACCGGGACGGATCGCGCCACCGCGAACAGACGCCGCGTAGAGTTGCTGCAATTCCGTCTCGAGCTGTTCGTTGACAAGCAACAGAGCCTTCACGGCGCCGCGCAGATCTCCGTTACAGGTCGACACGATTTCGTCGATATCGGTTTCGATCAGATCGGGCGCCATTTTCATTCTCCACCTTCGATCATTTGCGATCATGGCGGACATTCCGCATCGCGATCGTGGCAATAACCTGCCCAATTGCGTCCTGTTCCTGTGGATAGCGTGGACAGCTTCTGCTGACTTTGTGTCGCAGGGAATGTGGCGAAGGCCCGCGCAAGCCCCATATCCACACTGATATCCCCGCTTTCTTCCGCTTCCGGGTCATTTCGGTGAGAAAAATCGTGCTCATTCTGCTCGCGCTGCTTGTCGTGCCGATCGGCGTATCGGCCGCAAAATATTTTGCGGGCGATCGTTCGGTGAATTGGCAAAGCGCGGATCGCTCCAGCGCGGGCTTGTTGCCGCCGGCTGCAGAACATCCAGATGCACTGGTGCGTGTCTTCGCTGCCCGCACGGTACGTTGGCGCGGTATTCTCGCTGTCCATAGCTGGGTCGTATTCAAGGAGAAGGGCGCAACGCGCTACACGCGCTATGATTATACCGCCTGGGGCGATCCGATTCGTCTCAACGGCTTTGCTGCCGATGGCCGCTGGTTCGGTGACGAACCGATGGCAATCGCGGCGGCGGAAGGCGCGTCCGCGGAGGCGATGATCCCAAAGATCAAGGCGGCAATTGCCAGCTATTCCTGGCGCGCCGATGGCGATTACCGCGCCTGGCCGGGGCCCAATTCCAATACATTCGTGACGGCCATTCTGGCCGCCGTACCGGAACTGCAGGTGACGCTACCGCCCACTGCGATCGGCAAGGATTTTCCTTACGCAGGCAATGCGTTTGGCTGGACGCCTTCGGGCACCGGGGTGCGCGCGACGCTTGGCGGCTATCTCGGCCTGACGGTCGGCTGGATCGAGGGCGTGGAGTTGAACGTGCTCGGCGCCGTACTTGGTCTCGACATCAGGCGTCCTGCTATCAAGCTGCCGGGCCTGGGCCGACTTGGAATGGACGCGTGACAGGATGGGATACGAAACCTGTCCGGCGCCCATGCGTAGCTGATGCGTGCACAAAATCTCTCGGACATTTTCGATGATCGCCGTCGCGCTGGTTGCCACGCTTGCCGTGTTGGCGCTGGCCACGCGGGTGGGCGTGTTCTTTCTTGAGAGGCAGTATCCGCCGACTGGCCAGTTCTTCGATGTGACGGGTGCGCGCCTGCATGTCCTCGATCTCGGCCCGCGCGATGCGAAGGGGCCGCCGATCGTGCTGGTGCATGGCGCCAGCTCCAATCTCGGCACCATGCGCGTGCCGCTCGGCGACATGCTGGCGAACAGGCATCGCGTCATTTTGATTGATCGCCCCGGCCATGGCTGGAGCACGCGCAGCGAGAAACTGTCGCCGGCACTTCAGGCCAAGATGATCGATGATGTGCTCGGTCAGTTGAAGATCGAGCGGGCGATCATCGTCGTGCATTCGCTGGCCGGTGTGCTCGGCCTGCGCATGGCACTCGATTATCCGCAGCGCGTGGCAGGTCTCGTATCGCTCGCCGGCGTGGCCTATTCCTGGCCAGGTGGTGTCGGCACCTACAATGCTGTGGTGACGACGCCAGTGATCGGGCCGTTGCTGGCCTATACGATCACATTGCCGCTCGGCCTGTTGCTGGCCGAACCCGGCACGCGCGGCGTGTTCGCGCCGCAAGCCATGCCGCATGATTACATGGCCAAAAGCGCGGTACCGCTGTTGCTGCGGCCGCGCGAATTTCTGGCCAATGCCTGGGATCTGGTGACACTAAAGGCCGCAGTGACCGAGCAGTCGCCACGCTATGGCGAATTGCAGATGCCGGTGGTCGCCATCACCGGCGATGCGGACACCACCGTCTCACCCGAGATTCATTCAAGACGGCTCATTGAGACCGTCTCGAAAGGCAAACTAATTCTCCTGCCGGGCGTTGGTCATATGGTGCAGAATGCGGTGCCGGATCTGGTGGTCGGCGAGATCGAGAAATTGATCTCCGCTGACACAAATCCGACGGCTGCGTCGCGCTAGGATCATATCTGATCGATTTCACAACCAGATGAGGACACGAGCATGACCACGACATTCGGATCGGCCAAATGGCAGGGCGGAATCAAGGACGGCAAGGGATCGATCTCGACCAAGAGCGGTGCGCTCGCGGACTATCCCTACGGCTTCGCCAGCCGCTTCGAGGGCAAGCCCGGCTCCAATCCGGAAGAACTGATCGGCGCCGCACACGCCGCGTGCTTCACCATGGCGCTGTCGCTGATTCTCGGCGAAGCCGGGCTGAAGGCTGATGCGATGGAGACGAAGGCGGATGTCACGCTGGAGAAGCAGGGCGAAGGCTTTGCGATCACCAAAGTGCATTTGACGCTGTCAGCCAAGGTGCCGGGAGCGGATCAGGCGAAGTTCGACGAGCTCACTGCCAAGGCAAAGGCGGGATGTCCGGTGTCGAAGGTGCTGAACGCCGAGATCACGCTGGACGCAAAGCTGGAAGGCTGAGGTGTCTAACCTCTCCCCGTTCTTTACGGGGAGAGGTCGACCCGGCACAGCCGGGGCGGGTGAGGGCGGGGCACCAGGCCAGCACCTTGCTCTGAACTATCGATACGAAGAATTTTGTCGGACGGTGTTTGGATCTCTGAGAGATCCGATGGCGCATGCTTGCGGCACGCGCGTGCCATGCCCCTCACCCGCCGCTAAGAAGCGGCGACCTCTCCCCGCAAAGAGCGGGGAGAGGTTAGAAAAAACTACTCGCCCGTATCGCTCGATCCCACATACGCAATGCGCAGCATGTTGGTCGCGCCCGGCGTGCCCAGCGGCACGCCCGCCACGACGATCACGCGCTGGCCGGCCTTGGCGAATCCATCGCGAAACGCGATGCGTCCTGCGCGGTCCACCATGTCATCCTGATCCTTCGCATCCTCGGCCACGACGCAATGCACGCCCCACGCGACGGAGAGCTTGCGGCCGCCGGCGAGGTTTGGCGTGATGGCGACGATCGGCGGCTTGGGGCGTTCGCGGGCGACGCGCATGGCGGTCGAGCCCGAACTGGTCCAGCAGATGATCGCCGACAATTCCAGCGTCTCTGCAATCTGCCGCGCAGCATCAGCGATGGCGTCGCCGACGGTGGCTTCGGGGCCGGGGCGCTGCGCCGTGAGCACGCTGCGATAGGTCGGATCGCGTTCGACCTCTTCGCCGATGCGGTTCATGGTCGCGACCGCTTCCACCGGGAATTTTCCGGCGGCGGATTCCGCCGAGAGCATCACGGCATCCGCGCCTTCATAAATGGCGGTGGCGACGTCGGAGACTTCGGCGCGGGTCGGCACCGGGCTCTGGATCATCGATTCCAGCATCTGGGTGGCGACGACCACCGGCTTGCCGGCGCGGCGTGCCATGCGCGTCATGCGCTTCTGCAGGCTCGGCACGCGCTCCAGCGGCAATTCCACGCCGAGATCGCCGCGGGCGACCATCAGCGCGTCAGAGGCTTCGAGAATGGAGTCGAGGCGCTCGATCGCCTGCGGCTTCTCGATCTTCGACATGATGGCGGCGCGGCCGCGCACCAAACGCTTGGCTTCGTGCACGTCCTCGGCGCGCTGCACGAAGGAGAGCGCGACCCAGTCGATGCCGGTTTCCAGCGCTGCTTCGAGATCGCTGCGATCCTTCGGCGTCATGGCCGAGACAGGGAGGTCAGTATCCGGGAGGCTGACGCCCTTGCGGTCCGAGATGCGACCGCCGACGACGACGCGGGTCACAGCGCGATCGGAGGAGGTCTCCTCGGCGATCAGCTTGAGCTTACCGTCATCGATGAGCAGCGCGTGGCCGGGGCGGAGCGCTGCGAGGATTTCCGGATGCGGCAGGTGCACGCGGGTGCCGTCGCCCGGCTCGGGATTGGAATCGAGCGTAAAGGCTTCACCGTTCTTGAGCTGAACACCGCCATCGGCGAAGGCGCCGACACGCAGCTTTGGACCCTGGAGATCGACGAGAATGCCGATCGGGCGGCCATAGCTGCTCTCGACATTGCGGATGGTTTTCACGAGCTCGCGCATCTTGTCATGCGGCGTGTGGCTCATATTGATGCGGAACACGTCGGCGCCGGCCTCGAACAGCTTGCGGATCATCGCGCTGTCGGAGGAGGCGGGGCCGAGCGTGGCCAGAATCTTGATTCGGCGTTGTCGTCTCATGTCGCAGCTCGTCTTATTGCTTGGCCGGCGGAGCGGGAGCCGGCCCGGCGGGGGCATTGCCCGGATTGTTCGGCAAAGCAGGGAAACCTGCACCCGGTGCCCCCGGAGGCGGTCCTCCAGGACCGGGGCCCGGCAGGCCCGGCAACTTCGGCGGTTGTTCGTTGGTCTCGGTCAGTTGCACCGTCCAGGCCCGCTGTTCACCGGTATCGACTTCGAAGAAGCCTGTCCGGTCAAAACCGCGCGCCAGGCAGTTTTCGGTGCCCTTGATGGTGAATTCCTTATCGCGCGAGCACATGAAGGCCTGACCCGACCATTCACCGCCACGGTCATAGTCAATGGCATAGATATAATAGTACCGGGCCACCAGAGTTCCACGCAGCAGGGTCTCGCAGGCCCGCGACGAGACGTTCCACCAGCCTTCGGTGGTCCAGCCGTCGGCGTCCTTGTAGCCGAGCGCGATGCCGACCCGGCTCGACGTGTTGTTGCAAAGCCGGAAATCCGCCGCCGCAGGTGTCGCCCACATGCAGGCGAGCATAACCGCCAGAACTGGCAGCAGGCTGGCCCAGCGGATGCAAGTGGAGTGGTGGGGATTCGTGATGATCATTCGCCGTCGATATATATCAGTTCCTTGACGGTTTCGCGTGGCATGACTGGCCTGTCAATGTCAGGAACCGAAAGCGGCGGGATTGCGCAGTTTGCACTGCGTTATGGCGAAATCTGGTAAAGAACCCATCTTACGAGCTTACCGGATGAATGGATGCAGTCATGGCGATCGACGACAAGACACAAACCGAACTGGAGGCCGCAGCGTTCCGCCGCCTGGTGGCGCATCTGCAGGGCCGCACCGACGTCCAGAACATCGACCTGATGAATCTCGCCGGCTTCTGCCGCAACTGCTTGTCGAACTGGCTGAAGGATGCCGCGGACGAGCGGGGCATCGGGCTAAGCAAGGATGAGAGCCGCGCAGCGGTCTATGGCATGCCTTACGAGGCCTGGAAGCAGCTGCATCAGGGCGAGGCCAAGCCGGACCAGCTTGCGGCCTTTGAGAAAGCGAAGCCGGCGCATTGAGGTGGCCTGCAACCACGGCGCGCCATCAAAGCTGTGGGGGCGCTGTGGATGACATTTCTCGCGGCTTGACCCTGCCGGGCATCGCCGCGAGTGTCGAAATAGAGACAAGTTTTTAAGAGACTGGTGCCCATAACCGGCGCCTCTCGCCCACGACATCACATCCCATCAGTTCAGGAGTTTCCGATGGCCACCAATGCTGCGTCCGTGCTGGACGATCAGGCAACGCATTCTTTCGCCAAAGACCAGCTCAAGGCCATCGTCGAGCGTATCGAGCGTCTTGAGGAAGAGAAGAAGACCATCTCGGACGACATCAAGGATGTCTATGGCGAAGCCAAGGGCAATGGCTACGACGTGAAGGCGCTGCGCACCATCATCCGCATGCGCAAGCAGGACGCGAATGAGCGCGCCGAGCAGGAGACGATTCTCGAGACCTATCTGCAGGCGCTCGGGATGCTGTGAGGCTTGAGCCTCGTTCGCTGACTGTCATCCCCGCGAAAGCGGGGATCCAGTAGACACTGACTTTCCGATTTCATTACCGCCGTCGCCGGTTACCGGATCACCCGCTTTCGCGGGTGATGACAGACGGTACGTGTTGGCAGAGGCGGTGACTAGCGCAGCGATGCTGTCCGCATCGCGAAGCTCGTGGTCACCAGCTTCGCGGTCGCCGAGCCGGTGAACTGATCGCTCACCAGGCCCGCCTGCGGATCATCCGAGAAGCTCATCGCCACCACCGTCTGTGGCTTGGCGAAATGGGCGCGCAGCACGGTGAGATCGCCGTCGCCGATCGATGAGACCGACATCGTCGTCGTCACGCTCGGTGCGATGATCATCGCGCGGGTCCAGATGTGATTTTCTGGAATGTAGGCTGCCGTGAGACGCGTTGAAATCGCCACCGGGCCGGACTGGCCAAGGCTCTTGCCGATCACAGTCGTGACTTCGTTCACGACCATCGAATTCCTGTTCGGCACATTCGGGCGGATGCTGCGCGGGATCGGCGCGCTGGCGGCGACCACATGCGAGCGATCGACCGGCGAGCTGCGCGGCGGCGCATAAGCCAGCGCCTTGGCGAAGGTGGATTCGTTGACACCCTGTTCCTGCTCGGCAATGCGATCGAGCGCCTGACGGGCGGTGAGGGCGGCAACCTGTTGCGGCGTCGCCTGCTTCGGCTCGGGGATGTCATCCCAGAACCCGCGAGCATTGATGATGTCGCTCGGCGTCTGCGGGCGGCCGTCATTTTTCGGCGCAGCAGTGGCCGGGATCGGCATCTTCGGACGCGGCAGCGGGATGGTCTCGGTGTCAGCCGAGGCGAGCTGCACATTGGCCGCCGGCGGCTTGGCGCGCGGCATCGGCACCGGATCGGCCGCAGGCGCAGGCGCAGGCGCAGCGACGACGGTGGCGGCAGGCGTCGGCTTGCTCGGCGCGATCGCCGGTGCTGCTGTCTCGTCCTCATCTTCGGACGAGGACTTCCGGCCGAACAGCGAAGCGAGCAGGTTGCCCGGCTTGCTGCTGGCGAGGCTCACGCTGTCGCCGGAGCCGCGCTTCTGGATCTCGGCGGCCGCGAGCTGATAGCCCGGCATGGTGCCGCCGCTGGCTGGGAGATGCACCGTGCGGCCATTCGGGAAAACGCGCTCGAGCTGCGCATAGGTCATGCGCGGCCAGTGGCGCACGCTGCCGGTGTCGAGATGTACGAAAGGCGAGCCGGAGGTCGGATAGAAGCCGACGCCGCCGCGCTGCAGGCGCAGGCCGGCGATGCGGACTTTCTCGAGAGCCACGCCTGGAATGAAGAAGTCCATCGCGTGGCCGAGCATGTGCTGGCTGTGGCGCGCCACGCCGGATGAGCGACGGCGCAGCATGGCGTTGGTGGCCGGCGAACGATAGGCGGAAATAATCTGGATCGGCTGCGTGCCGTCGACGTCGCGATAGACTTCCCAGACGATGTCGAACAGGCGTCGATCCATCGTGGTCGAGTCCTGGTTGCGCCAGTCGCGCAGGAAGTGATTGAGCTTCTTCAGGCCGTCTTCGTCATAGCGCCCGTTGCGCTTGAAGGTGACGGTGACGCTTTCGCGCGAATGGGTGTGGTAGAATGAGAGGGTGCGTGTTTCACCATTCGCCGTCGCATTATGGACGGAGCTCGCGCTGGCCATCAGCACCAGCGAAGCCAGACCGGCGTTCAAGCCGGCGCGCGAAGGGCGCCATGTTACTCTGCGTGCGAAGCCAAGCGGCACGTCAAACCCACCCAAGTTACTCAAACTCTCTCGTTACCCCGTGTGACGAAAGAGGGTGAATCGAGTCTTAAAACGGGAGGGTTAATCGACATTTACACCAATCCCCCCAAAGTCGGCATTTCTGCCACTGTCAAGATTAACCCGCTGACTATGGCGAAAACTAGCCCTTTGCCGCCTTGCAGGTGGACGATGGTTAATGTTGCAACCGGGCAGAAGCTAAAAAGGGCTCCGTCCGAAGACGAAGCCCTTGATCTATTTGCGTTTTAAAACGGTTAGCGATTAACGGGTCACGGTCCGGCGATTCTGACCCTGTGCCATTGGCTGTGGCGCCGGATTGCCGCCGCCGAACAGGCGCTCAAAGAAGTTCGGCTCGCTGCTGCGCGAGGAGGCGCCCTCGAAATTCACGCCCTGCGGGATGTTGGCCTTCGGGCGCGCATAGCTCGGCTGGGCGCGGGCGACGACCTGCTCCAGATCCTTGCCCTTGGCGTTCTTCAGGATCGCCAGCATCTGCGAATCGCGGCCGTAGACGTCCCGGCGTGTCTGCAGCTTGCCGGCGTCGTCCACAAAGGCGGTCTGGTAGGTGATGTTGACCGGAATCGGCGTCGGGAATTTCAGGTCGATCTCGCTGCGTCCGTACATGCCGCGCACCTTCTCAGGTGAGTAGCGCTCGTTCGGCATGGTGATGTTGAGCAGCGTCGCCGCGTATTGGTCCGGGTTCTGCACGCGCATGCAGCCATGGCTGAAGGCGCGCTCCTCGCGCGAGAACAAATTCTTGTCCGGTGTGTCATGCTGATAGACGAGGAACTTGTTCGGGAAGTTGAAACGGATGCGGCCGAGCGCATTGGCTTCACCGGGCGGCTGCGAGACGTGGATGCTGCCATCCGCGTTGCGCGACAGCTTCAGGCCCATGCGGTCGAGCACGGTCGGGTCCTGCTGCAAAGCCGGCAGGTATTCGTTGTAGATGATCGAGGGCGGCACATTCCAGGTCGGGTTGACCGTGATGTATTTCATCGTCTCGGTCATCAGCGGGGTGGCGTGCTTGCCGACCTTGCCGACGACGACGCGGGTGGTCCAGACCTGACCGCCGTTCTGCATCACCTTCAGCGTATAGTCGGGAATGTTCAGCATCACATAGGCGTTGCCGAGCGAGGAGGCGCCGAGTTGGCGCGGCAGCCAGCGCCAGCGCTCCAGGTTGACCAGCAGCGTATCGATCTGCCGATCGCGCTTCGGTGCATTGATGGCGCGCACGGTGGCATCGTCGAGGATGCCGGTGACCTTCACGCCATTGCCCGACTGGAATTTGCGAACGGCTTCGGCGACGTCGGCATCGTATTTGGTGTCATTGGCGTTGGCGACATGAAGACGCGCGCGCACCAGCGGCACGCGGTCATCAGCCATCACTTCGGGGCTCGGATTCTTCTTCGTCGCCTTGACGAATTTCAGCGCCGGACCTTCGGCGATCGGCTGCACCGGCATTTCGCTTTCGCCGCGCAGTTCTGCCAGCTTCGCCTTCAGCTTCTTGTAGCCGTCATGGGGCGGATTGTAGCTGGCAAGCGCAGCGGAGGCGTCCTTGGCCGCCGAAATATTGGCGAGCACCTGGGCCGGATCGGTCGGGTGTTCGGGATACATGATGTCGCCATCGAGCTGCGACCAATGCATGCGGCCGCTTTGCGCCTGACGGGCATAATCGAGCATGCTAGCGGTGAGCTTCAGCTCGGCTTCCGCAAGCGCATCCGGCGTGCTGGCGACGGTAAAGTCCGGCACCGGATAGTCGGCAGTGTCGAGGCCTTCGCTGCCAGCGTCCTTGAGGCGCGCAATCACGCCCTTGGCGGCGGAGCTGGCGATACCGCCCTGGGTCCAGAGCGGCGCGTAATCGCGGCCGGCATAGAATTTCTCGACGGCCGCGCGCTCGCCCTTGCGATCGAACTGGCGCAGCGTCTTGTTGCCAAGCAGGTCACGCAGTTTATCGGCGACGGGCTGATCGGCAGTGGCGATCATGGAAGCCGGCTTGGCGATGTCCCTAGCGACATCCTTCGGTGGCTCGGCTGCGGGGGCAACTGGCGCGACGGCGGTTGCGGCCGGTGCCGCAGCAGGCGCTGGCGCGGCCGGAGCAGTCGCAGCCTCGGCGGGCTTGGTCTCTTCGGCAGGCTTCGGTGTCTCTGCGACCTTCGGCACTTCAGTCGATGTGGCACCGACGGTCTTTTCCGATGCCTTGCTCGCATCGGGGACTGATGCGGTCGTGTCGGTGGTGGTCTCGGCCTTGACGTCGCTCGCGGTGAGCGGCGGGACATTGACAGGCTCGGGGCGCGGCACGGCCGCATCGATGGCGAGTTCGGAGACGCTGTCGCGCGGCGATGCTGTCTGCTGTGCCGCAGCGGCGCCGGCGGAGACCGTCAGGAATGTCGCAGCCACGGCCAGCAGCACGCGGTCGAATCCAGAACGGCTCTTGTTGAGGTCTCGCATTCTCGCTCCTCTCCAGTGAAGCTGCTCCAGTCGTTTGGAACAGTTCTCATCTCATCATCAAAGCTTCGGCTGAAGCACGCGTATGTCGCGATTCAATACGCAGACGATACATCGACCCGCCCCAGGTTCCAGCACCCGGCGAGTTTGTTTCAATACAAACTGACCCCAACCCACATGGTTTGCAACGCCGCAGCCCTAGCCAAGCGCTGCTTTTGACTTCGTGTGTCACCACACCGCAACGGTTCAAGTTCCCCTGCCGCAACAAGGACATGTTCGGTGCGCGCGGGACAATAAATTAAGGCGGCCCCGCGGCAGGCCGTAGCCACGTTGTGCGCTCATGGTGAGGAGGCGCGAAGCGCCGTCTCGAACCATGAGCTGGCTTGGCTCCGAGCTCGTGGCCATCCTTCGAGACGACGCGCGTTGCGCGGCTCCTCAGGATGAGGGGGAGAGCGCTGATCAGCTAAGTTTCGTCCGCTGATGCTGCGCTCTTCTCCGAAGCCTCATCGAGCTTCCGATACAGCGTCGAGCGCCCGATTTTGAGGCGGCGCGCCACTTCCGACATCTGGCCACGGTAATGCGAGATGGCGAAGCGGATAATTTCCGATTCCAGCTCGTCCAGCGGCCGGACCTCATGGTCCGATGAAAGCATGCTCAGGCTACCGGCAGCGGCCAACAGCGGCGCTGCGTCCGGGACCATGGTCGGTGCGCTGGCGTGATAGACGGGCTCGACGATCAACGGGGCGGCCGCGTGGGATTGTATCGAAGCCGACGATGTGGCTTGCGGAAAATCGGCGAGGCCGAGCTGGTCGCCCTCGCTCATGACCACAGCGCGGTACACGGCGTTTTCGAGCTGCCGAATGTTGCCCGGCCAGTCCAACTGGGTGAGCACCGACATGGCCTCGCCCGAAATGCTGGTAATCGGCCGGTTCTCCTCGGCGCAGAACCGCGCCAGGAAGTGACGCAGCAGATGCGGGATATCCTCGCGGCGCGCGCGCAGCGGCGGCACTGTCAGCGGCAGCACATGCAGGCGGTAGAAAAGATCCTCGCGGAAATGGCCAGCTTTGACGAGATCGAGCAGCTGCCGGTTGGTGGCCGAGATGATGCGGACATCGACCTTGACCGGACGACGCCCGCCGACGGCTTCGACGGAGCCTTCCTGCAGCGCGCGCAGCAGTTTGACCTGGGCGCTCAGCGGCAGTTCACCGACTTCATCAAGGAAGAGAGTGCCGCCCGAGGCCTCAACGAACTTGCCGGCATGGCGCTCGGTGGCGCCGGTGAAGGCGCCCTTCTCATGGCCGAACAGGATGGACTCGACAAGATTGTCGGGGATGGCGCCGCAATTGACGGCGACGAAAGGCTTGCTGCTGCGCTCGCCGGAGCCATGGATGGCGCGGGCGATGACTTCCTTGCCGACGCCGGATTCGCCTTCGATCAGGACGGGGATCGATGAGGTGGCGGCCTTGCGCGCGGAACGGAGGACGTTCTCCATCGCGGCGCTGCGGGTGACGATGTCGGCGAACGTCAGCTTGCCTTCGCGGGCATGGCGGATGCGCTGCAATTCGCCTTTCAGCGCGCTGGTGTTGAGGGCGTTGCGCAGGCTCACCTGCAAGCGCTCGGCGCTGACCGGCTTGACGACGAAATCATGGGCGCCGGCGCGCATGGCCGAGACCACATTGTCGATGCCGCCATGGGCGGTCTGGACGATGACGGGAATGGTGAGGCCGGCATCGCGGATGCGCTCGAGCACGCCCATGCCATCGAGGCCGGGCATCACGAGATCAAGCAGCAGGGCATCGATGGCCGGAGCATCCGGATCGATCAGGCGCGTTACGGCATCTTCGCCGCTCTCGACCACGATGGCCTCGTAGCCGCAGCGCTGAACCATGTTCTCGACAAGGCGGCGCTGAACCGCATCGTCATCGGCAATCAGAATTCGTTCGGCCATGAGTGCTCCGGACGGGCCCCCCCAAGAATGGAGTGTCCCGAATTGAGCCAAAATGGCGGGCAGAGTTTAATGCTTTGATAATATCCGCAGGGCGGACACGGCAAACCGTGCCCGCCCCCGGGGACTTAGCTCTTTTGCAGATAGGCCGTTGCGTGCGGCCAGACTTCGAGGCCGCCGCGATAGATCATGTCGCCGGCCACATAGAGGATGATGGCGAGGCCGACATAGGCGATCCAGCGGTGCTTCTGCAGCAGTTTGGCGATGAAGCTGGCAGCCAGACCCATCAGCGCGATCGACAGCACCAGGCCGAAGATCAGGATGGTCGGGTGCTCGCGGGCGGCGCCGGCCACGGCCAGCACGTTGTCGAGCGACATCGAGACGTCGGCGAGGGTGATCTGCCAGATCGCCTGGCCCATCGTCTTGCGCGGGGCGCTGTCGTCGGCATTCATCTTCTCGATTTCGTCGAGATCGTGCTCATGGCCGGCGCGCAGCTCGCTCCACATCTTCCAGCAGACCCACAACAGCAGGAGGCCGCCGGCGAGCAGAAGACCGATGATCTGCAGCAACTGGACGGTGATGCTGGCAAAGCCGATACGGAGCAAAGTGGCGGCAATGATGCCGACCAGGATCGCCTTGGCGCGCTGCTCCTTGGGAAGGCCGGCGGCGGCGAGGCCGATGACGATGGCGTTGTCACCGGCGAGAACCAGGTCGATCATGATGACCTGGAGCAATGCGGATAGGGCTTCGGGCGTGAATAGTTCCGACATACGGGCCTCTCTGTGTATGAACGTCCAGTCCGACATCACAGCTTGTGGGAGCTGCCAGAGGGGCCCGGTCCAGGACGTCTAAAATGCGGGGACATTCCCGCGGGTTGATCCAGTTGTTAGTCAGGTTGATCCGACAGCGTGACCAAGCGGACCATCTGGTCCGGATCGATCACGATCGAAATGCCGACGCCAATGAAGGTCAGGACGCCGGCGACATCGAGCCAGGCAGCGCGGCGTTTGCGATTGCGCGGAATCAGCGCGCCACCAGCGATCGATGCTGCAAGTGCGAATAGCAAAGTTGCGACAATCGGCGCCAGAGCATCGAGCGAGACAAAAGCGCGCAAGGCCAGCCCGGCGGCCAGGGTCAGGAGCAGAGTTGCGGCAAACAGCTCCTTGACCCCACCCGGGGTGGCGGGCGCATCATTGCGATCCGTGAAGCTGCGATCGGTAAACGCCATGACCGTCTCACTGCGCCTGCAACGTTTTCGTGCGCCTCCAAAGCTGCTACGAAAAGTCGTCAGTTCGGGCAATTCATCTTGAGTAGTTTCGTAAACATGAAACTTGAAAAAGATCAAGACGTTTCAGGCGGCGCGGTCGTGAGCAAAGCCGCGTCACAAACGCGTGCACTGCGGAAAGAAGCGGGCAATTGGCTGAAGTCACGGCGGACCGAGGCGGGGCTGTCGCAGGTCGATCTCGCGGCACGACTGGGTCTCAAATACTACACGTTCATTTCGCAGGTTGAGAACGGCTTCAGCCGGGTGCCGACCGAGACCATGGAAGCCTGGGCGCTCGCCCTGAAGCTCGACCCTGCAGATTTCGCAAAACATTTGCTGGTCTATTACGAGCCGGAATTGCATCGGCTGCTGTTCGGAGCATCCAAATGAACATCGTCGCATTTCGGAAGCCGCAAACGGGCGCCTGGAGCGAGACGGAGCTTTGCACCCTTGGCGAAAGCCTGAATATGGGCCGGCGCGGGGAGGGCTGGGACACCGGTCTGACCGAGTCCGGCGATGCGCAGTTCTATCTGCTCGGGCGCGACGGAGCCTGCACTCTGTGCGTGTCGCGGATCGGCGGGCTCTACGTGCTGGAGGACGGCAAGGGCGTGCTGCTTTTCGAGCATCGCAGCCTGCCATTGGTGGCGATGCATGCCCGCGGCGCGTTGCGGACAACCCGCTGGCCGCTTGTCGCACGGATTGTCATGGTGTGGTGTACGATTCGTCATATGATGAATGACCGGGTCGAGCCGCTCCTGCTTGAGGGTGAAGAGTTGCTTGTCCATGTCGCCCCGCAGCTGGCCGCCTATGTGTGACCGCCGCTGCATCTAGCCGAAAGTTTTCATGCCGAAATCCGTTCCTGCCAAAGCTGCTCGTAAGTCCGCTGCCAAGAAGACCGCTGTTATGAAGAAGCCGACTCGCAAGGTCGCGCCGAAGGCTGCGGCCAAGTCGCCGGCCGGCAAGCTGCCCGAGTGGAATTTGGCCGATCTCTATACGTCGATCACCGCGCCGGAGATCGCGCGCGATCTCGACAAGATCGATGCGGACTGCGCGGCGTTCGAGGCGGCCTATAAGGGCAAGCTGGCGGAAGAGACGGCGAAGCCGAATGGCGGTGTCTGGCTCGCTAAAGCTGTGCGCAGCTATGAAGCGATCGATGACCTCGCCGGACGTCTCGGCTCCTATGCCGGCCTCATCCATGCCGGCAATACCGTCGATCCCGCGATCTCGAAATTCTACGGCGACGTCTCCGAGCGCATCACGGCTGCTTCGGTGCATCTCCTGTTCTTTGCGCTCGAACTGAACCGTATCGACGACGCGGTGATCGAGCGCGCGATGCAGGCGCCGGAGCTCGGCCACTACCGTCCTTGGATAGAGGACAGCCGCAAGGACAAGCCTTACCAGCTCGAAGACCGTGTCGAGCAGCTCTTCCATGAAAAGTCGCAGACTGGCTACGGCGCTTTCAATCGCCTGTTCGACCAGACCATTGCGGGCTTGCGCTTCAAGGTCGGGGGCAAGGAGCTGGCTATCGAGCCAACGCTGACACTGCTGCAGGACCGCGATGGCGCGAAGCGCAAAGCCGCGGGCCAGGCGCTGGCGAATACCTTCAAGGCCAATGAGCGCACCTTTGCCCTGATCACCAACACCCTGTCCAAGGACAAGGAAATCTCCGACCGCTGGCGCGGCTTTCAGGATGTCGCGGATAGTCGCCATCTGAATAACCGCGTGGAGCGTGAGGTCGTCGATGCGCTGGTGGCTTCGGTGCAGGCAGCCTATCCAAAGCTGTCGCATCGCTATTACCAGCTGAAGGCAAAATGGTTCGGCAAGAAGAAGCTGCCCCATTGGGACCGCAACGCGCCGCTGCCCTTTGCACCGACCGGTACAATCCCGTGGTCCGATGCGCAGGACATGGTGCTGACGGCTTACGGCGCGTTCTCGCCGGAAATGGCGGGGATCGCAAAGCGCTTCTTCACCGATCGCTGGATCGATGCGCCGGTACGGCCCGGCAAGGCACCGGGCGCCTTCTCGCATCCGACCACGCCCTCGGCGCATCCCTATGTGCTGATGAACTATCAGGGCAAGCCGCGTGACGTGATGACGCTGGCCCATGAACTCGGCCATGGCGTGCATCAGGTGCTGGCCGCGAAGAACGGCGCGCTGATGGCGCCGACGCCGCTGACCTTGGCCGAGACGGCCAGTGTGTTCGGCGAGATGCTGACCTTCAAGCGCCTGCTGGCCCAGACCAGGAGCGCCAAGCAGCGTCAGGCGCTGCTTGCCGGCAAGGTCGAGGACATGATCAACACGGTGGTGCGGCAGATCGCGTTCTACTCATTCGAGCGCGCCGTCCACACCGAGCGCCGTAATGGCGAGCTTACCGCCGAGCGGATCGGCCAGCTCTGGTTGAGCGTGCAGACGGAAAGCCTCGGCCCGGCGATCGAGATCAAGCCAGGCTATGAAAACTTCTGGATGTATATCCCGCATTTCATCCATTCGCCGTTCTACGTCTACGCCTATGCCTTCGGCGACTGCCTCGTGAACTCGCTCTATGCGGTCTACGAGAATGCGCAGGAAGGCTTTGCCGAACGCTATCTCGCGATGCTCGCAGCCGGCGGGACGAAGCACTATTCCGAACTACTTGCGCCGTTTGGCCTCGACGCGAAGGACCCGACCTTCTGGGACGGCGGCCTGTCGGTCATCGCAGGGATGATCGATGAGCTCGAAGCTATGGGATAAGGCAGCCTGCAATTTCATTGGGCAAGTGCCGGCTGGTGGGTGAAACATCCACCGGCCTGATGCACTGCATCATTCAAACATTGCCTTGGCATGCCAACAGCCGTTGCCGTCCAAATCCAATTGCGCTAATTCCGTGGCAACAGATCATAATAGGGCGGGAGAGACTGAATGGCTGATCATAGCGAAGTTGCCTATACCACCGCGGATGGCAACGATTACCCCGCCCATGAGCAGACCTATGAAGGTTTCCTCGTGCTCGTGAAGTGGGGGACGATCTCCGTCGTGGCGATCGTCGCACTGATGGGCATTTTCCTCACCTGATCCTGCCTTTTGCCGCAGCGCCGCGGCGTTCATCCCTGCCCTGATTGCCCACGCGCGGCGCGATGCCGCCGGAGGACCCATGAAGATTGCCATTGCCAAGGAAATCGATCCGCTCGAACCGCGCGTTGCGGTCTCGCCGGACACGATCAAGAAGTTCAAAGCGCTTGGTGCCGAAGTGGCAATCGAGCCGGGTGCCGGCATCAAATCGGGCCTGCCGGACACCGAATACACGGCTGTCGGCGCGACCATCGCCGCTGATGCAGTGAAGGACGCCGATATCGTCATCAAGGTGAAGCGTCCAGAAGCCTCCGAGCTTGCGAACTACAAGCGCGGTGCGCTGGTGATCGCGATCATGGACCCCTATGGCAATGAAGCCGCGCTGAAGACCATTGCGGACGCCGGCGTGTCCGCCTTCGCGATGGAGCTGATGCCGCGCATCACCCGTGCGCAGGTGATGGACGTCCTGTCGTCGCAGGCCAATCTCGCCGGCTACCGCGCCGTCATCGAGGCCGCCGAATATTTCGGCCGTGCTTTTCCGATGATGATGACTGCGGCCGGCACCATTCCGGCGGCAAAAGTGTTCGTGATGGGCGTCGGTGTTGCCGGCCTGCAGGCGATCGCCACTGCGCGCCGTCTCGGCGCTGTTGTGACCGCGACCGACGTGCGCCCCGCCACCAAGGAGCAGGTCGAAAGCCTCGGCGCAAAGTTCCTGGCCGTCGAGGACGACGAGTTCAAGAACGCGCAGACCGCTGGCGGTTACGCCAAGGAAATGTCGAAAGAGTATCAGGCCAAACAGGCCGCGCTCACCGCCGAGCATATCAAGAAGCAGGACATCATCATCACGACAGCGCTGATTCCGGGCCGTCCGGCGCCGCGTCTGGTCACCGCCGAGATGGTCGCATCCATGAAGCCCGGTTCGGTGCTGGTCGATCTCGCCGTCGAGCGCGGCGGCAATGTCGAGGGCGTCAAGGCTGGCGAAGTCGCTGACGTCAATGGCATCAAGATCGTCGGCTTCACCAATGTGGCCGGCCGTGTCGCTGCTTCCGCTTCGAGCCTCTATGCGCGCAACCTGTTCTCCTTCATCGAAACGCTGGTGAATAAGGAGACCAAGGCGCTCGCGGTGAACTGGGACGACGAACTGGTGAAGGCCACCGCGCTGACTCATGACGGCGCCGTCATCCATCCGAATTTCCAGCCGAAGACTGCTTAAGGAGACCCATTATGGATCATGCTTCGCTGGTTTCTCCTTTCGTTTTTCAGCTCTCTATTTTCGTGCTCGCGGTGTTCGTCGGCTATTTCGTGGTGTGGTCGGTGACCCCCGCGTTGCATACGCCGCTGATGTCCGTGACCAACGCGATCTCCTCGGTGATCGTGGTCGGCGCGCTGCTCGCGGTCGGCGTCAAGCTGGCCGGCAGTGGCGGCGTGCTCGCCCGTGGCTTCGGCTTCGTGGCGCTGATTTTTGCCTGCGTGAATATCTTTGGCGGCTTCCTGGTCACCCAGCGCATGCTCGCGATGTACAAGAAGAAATCCAAGTGAACGGCGCATCTCGCGATCACACTGACAACGGGGCTCTGAGATGAACGCCAATCTGTCTGCACTTCTGTATCTTGTTGCCGGCGTGCTCTTCATCATGTCGCTGCGCGGCCTGTCGAGCCCGGCCTCGAGTCGTCAGGGCAATTTCTTCGGCATGGTCGGCATGGCCATCGCCGTCGGCACCACGCTGGCCGCGCATCCGCCGGCCGATGCGCTGGGCTGGATCCTGGTCATCCTCGGCATTGCCATCGGCGGCGGCATCGGTGCCGTCATCGCCAAGCGCGTGCCGATGACCTCGATGCCGGAACTGGTCGCCGCCTTCCACTCGCTGGTCGGCATGGCCGCGGTGCTGGTCGCCGCCGGTGCCTTCTACGCGCCGGAAGCTTTCGGCATTCTCGATCCCGCCACCAACAAGATCGTGGCTGCGAGCCTTGTCGAAATGTCGCTGGGCGTCGCCATCGGCGCGCTGACCTTCACCGGCTCGGTGATCGCTTTCGCCAAACTGTCGGGCCGCATGAGCGGCGCGCCGATCATCCTGCCGGCCCGCCACATCATCAATATCGTGCTCGGCCTGGCATTGATCTTCTTCATCTACGGCCTCGTGCATTCGGGCTCGGCGATCGACTTCTGGATCGTCACCGTGCTCGCTCTGGCGCTTGGCGCCCTCCTGATCATCCCGATCGGCGGCGCCGACATGCCGGTCGTGATCTCGATGCTGAATTCCTATTCGGGCTGGGCGGCGGCCGGCATCGGTTTCACGCTGGGCAATTCGGCATTGATCATCACCGGCGCGCTGGTGGGCTCGTCGGGCGCGATCCTGTCCTACATCATGTGCCACGCGATGAACCGTTCCTTCATCTCGGTCATCCTCGGCGGCTTCGGTGGCGAGAGCGCTGTCGCCGGTGGCGGTTCGGGTGAGCAGAAGCCGGCCAAGCTCGGTTCGGCGGATGATGCGGCCTTCATCATGAAGAACGCGCAGAAGGTCATCATCGTGCCTGGCTACGGCATGGCGGTGGCGCAGGCCCAGCACGCGCTGCGCGAAATGGCCGACACGCTGAAGAAGGAAGGCGTCGAGGTGAAATACGCCATCCACCCGGTCGCGGGCCGCATGCCAGGCCACATGAACGTGCTGCTGGCGGAGGCCAATGTGCCTTACGATGAGGTGTTCGAACTCGAAGACATCAATTCGGAATTCGCCCAGGCCGACATCGCTTTCGTCATCGGCGCCAATGACGTCACCAATCCTGCGGCCGAGGACGACAAGACCTCGCCGATCTACGGCATGCCGGTGCTGCAGGTCTGGAAGGCCGGCACTGTGATGTTCATCAAGCGCTCGCTGGCCTCGGGCTATGCCGGCATCGACAACCCGCTGTTCTATCGCGACAATACCATGATGCTGCTGGGCGACGCGAAGAAGGTCACGGAGAACATCGTCAAGGCGATGTGATCATTCTCGATCCCTCAAGGGCTCCGCCCCTCATCCTGAGGGGCCGCGTAGCGGCGTCTCGAAGGATGGCTGCAAGGGCGGCGCCAGGCCAGCTCATGGTTCGAGACGCGCGCGAAGAGGCGCGCTCCTCACCATGAGGAACGGAGTGGCATGAGAATGCCCGGCGACAAGCCGGGCATTCTTGTTTGGGGCAGCAATCTCTTGCCCTCATCCTGAGGAGCCGCGTAGCGGCGTCTCGAAGGATGGCTGCAAGGGCGGCGCCAGGCCAGCTCATGGTTCGGGACGCGCGCGAAGAGGCGCGCTCCTCACCATGAGGGACGGAGTGGAATGAGAATGCCCGGCGACAAGCCGGGCATTTTTGTCTGGCGCGGCAATCTCTCCGCCTCATCCTGAGGAGCGGGCGTCTTCGACCGCGTCTCGAAGGATGGAGCCGGAGCCCCGCCAGCGCATGGTTCGGCACGCGCGCGAAGAGGCGCGCTCCTCACCATGAGGAACGGAGTGGAATGAAAATGCCCGGCGACAAGCCGGGCATTTTTGTTTGGCGCAGCAATCTCTCCCCCTCATCCTGAGGAGCGGGCGTCTTCGTCCGCGTCTCGAAGGATGGAGCCGGAGCGCCGTCAGCGCATGGTTCGAGGACACGCCAAGTGCCGCGCTCCTCAGCTAGAAGACGCTGCCGGGCTCAGCCCGTCGCTTCCTCTTTCGGCATCCTGTGCAGTGCGCACAGCTTGTTGCCATCCGGATCTCGCAGATAGGCCAGATACATCTTCACGCCGCCTTCGCGGATGCCGGGCGGCTCTTCGCAGGTCGTCGCGCCATTGGCGATGCCGGTGGCGTGCCAGGCGTCGGCCTCTTCCTTCGACTTGGCCAGGAAGCCGATGGTACCGCCATTGGCAGGGGTCGCCGGCTTGCCGTCGATCGGCTTCGACACCGAGAAAGTCCCGGTCTTGGTGCGGTAGAAGATGCGGTGGCGATCAACTACGGCGGGCTCGACGCCCAGTGTGCCGAGCAGCTTGTCGTAGAAGGCTTTTGCCTTTTCCAGGTCGTTGGTGCCGATCATGACATGCGAAAACATCTCGTTCGCTCCCTTTGTTCTTTTTCGAACTCACCACACGGTGATGCCCGACTATAAGCAAGGCGTGTGATGGTTGGCGAGTGGGGTCAGCTTGACGCAGCCCTGCAACCTGACGCCGGGGTCGGCATTGTCATATGTTGCCCCTCCCGTTTCTCGAATCCCTCAGGTTATTGCGCGATGTCTGCACACCCCGTGCCCCGTTCGTCATGGATGTTTCCGGCTGCGGCCGCGGCATTCGTTGCTGTCACCGGAGCGCTGGGCATAGGCTTCACGCCGTCCGCGTTTGGCCTCGTCTTCGCAGTCGTTCTGCTGGCGATCCTGTTCGGGACGGTCTTCGCGGCCGTGCACCATGCCGAGGTCATAGCCCACAAGATCGGCGAGCCCTATGGGACGCTGCTGCTGACCCTGTCCGTTATCATCATCGAGGTGGCCGTCATCGCCACCATCATGATCGGCGACAAGTCGGCCCCGACACTCGCGCGCGACACCGTGTTCGCCGTGGTCATGATCGTCTGCAACGGTATGGTAGGCCTCTGCATCCTCGCGGGTGGGCTGCGCTACAGCGAGCAGGAATTCCAGGTCTCGGGCGCCAAGATCTATCTCAGCGTGCTGATCGTGCTCTCCACCATCACGCTGATCTTGCCGAATTACACGCTGACCACGCCCGGGCCGTTGTTCTCCGCCCTGCAGCTGGCGTTCGTCAGCGTCGTCACCATGATCCTGTATGGCCTGTTTCTCTACACGCAGACCGTGCTGCACCGGGACTACTTCATCAATGACGATGAAGACGATGACGGCGAGCCGCCCAAACATTCCATCACCATGAACGCCGTTCTGCTGGTGGTCGCGCTGGTCAGCGTCGTGGCGCTCGCCAAGTCATTCTCGGTGGTCGTCGATGCCGGCGGTGCCGCCATCGGCGCGCCGGCAGCCTTTACCGGCATTGTCGTGGCCTTGCTCGTTCTGATGCCAGAAGGCGTCGCCGCATTTACCGCGGCCCGCCACAACAAGCTGCAGAAGAGCATCAATCTCTCTCTGGGATCGGCGCTCGCCACCATCAGCCTGACCATTCCGGCGGTCGCTTTGGTCGCGACGCTGCTCGGCCAGCCGCTGGTGCTCGGCCTGCCGCCGAGCGAAACCACGCTGCTGATCATGACATTCGCCATCAGCATGCTGACATTCGCCACGGGCGTGACGAACATCCTGTTCGGCATGGTGCACATGCTGGTCTTTGCTGTATTCCTGCTGACGGTATTCGCACCGTAATCAAGGAAGCCCAGATGCTCGCTGCCCAGTCTGACGTCCAGCAGGACACGCCCGAAGTTCGCGTCACCGAATGGCGCCTGGCGCCGGGGGCAGCAACCGGCCACCACACCCATGGCATGGACTATGTGATCGTGCCGGTCACCACCAGCACGATGACCATCGTCGCGCCCGACGGCACCCGCTCGGCCTCCAACATCGTCGCCGGCAAGTCCTATTTCCGGAAAGCGGGCGTCGAGCATGACGTGCTCAACGAGACCGACAAGGAAATCGTCTTCCTGGAAGTCGAGATCAAGCAGAAGTAGGGGCGTAGTCGCAGGATGGGTTGAGCGAAGCGATACCCGTCACGGCCGGGCGCCTGCGGTGATGGGTATCGCTGACGCCCAACCCATCCTACGAGACCGCGCTGTCATCTTCCGAAACATTCGCGCGCGACGGATAGGAACTTGCCTTTGATCCGTCGCGATTGATCCCTGAATCAGCCTCAAATTTCCAGCATGTAGCAGCCGGGGAATGAGGCCGGGTTCATGCTGAAGAAATATCTCTCGAAATTCACTATCGATATTTTGCCGTCGGTTTTTGCGACGGTCGTCGGCGCCTACATCGTCAATTACTACATCATCCCGAAAGCGCGTGAGGATCGCCCGCCTGCGGCCGCCGCTGCCGTGTCTGCCAAGCCGCCGGAAGCGTCCCAGGCGAAGCCTGTAGATGCCAAGCCGGCCGAGACCTCCACCGATGTGGTGGATGCGCCCGAGCAGCCTGCGCCGGCGCCTGCCAGGAAGCCGGTCGAGAAGGCCAGCACTGAGAAATCCGACAAGGCCGCCGAATCGCGTCGCCATACGCCTGCCCGTGAAAAGGCCGTCGCTAAAGCCGAGCCGACAGTGGTCGTTCCCGCGCCGACGCCGGTTCTCGCCACCGTCGGCACCGCGCCTGCAGGCGATGCCAATGATCTCGCACGTGCCGCCATCGAGCGGTTGAGCCGTGGCGAGAAGGCGGAGGCGCCCCGCGCGCCTGAAGCCACACGTGCACCTGAGCGTACGGCGTCAGCACAGCCGCAGACCGCGCCAATCGTCCTGCAGCCGCCGGTCCAGCAGGCGCAGCCGATGCAGCAACTGCCGCCGCCGATCGTTGTCTCAACTCCGAATATCGAGAATCCGCAAGCAGCCGATCGCGCCGAGCCATCGCGCGGTCCGCGCCCGCCCGGCAGCGTCCCCGTTCCGATTCGCGGCGACATGCAGGCGAATGCAGACGATCGCGGTGGCCGCACCAATGTCGTTGAGGACGTGCTGAGCGGCGCCAAGTCGATGTTCGACAAGGTCATCCCACGGTCGTTCGAGCGGTAGGGGCTACCCCGCCCGTCCGCCGTTTCGCGTCATGCCGTTGCGTGCGGCATCGTCGTCCGGTCGCAGCAGTACAGCGCGGCTGAATGAATCCGCGGCTTTCTCGCGATTGCCGAGTTTCTCATAGATATTGCCGCGGGTGATCCAGATCTGCGCATTGCCCGGCGCCACGCTGGAGGCTTCGTCAAGGTCTGCAGCGGCCTCCTGGTTCTTACCGAGCGCGAGATAGCATTGCGCGCGGCCGAGCAATGGATCCGCCTGCTGCGGCGTCAGGCCATTGGCCGAGGTGAAATCGGCGATCGCGAATTCGTATTTCTGTTCGGACTGATACAGCAGGCCGCGCTGATAGAAGGCCTGCGCGCTGGATGGATCCAGATCGATCGCCGTATTGTAGGCTGCGAGCGCTTCACGGCTTTGGCCGGCTTGCGCAAGACTGGCGCCGCGTGCCGCCTGCACCTTGGCCTCCTGCGGATTGGCCTTGGTCGTAAGGCTGCGTGTCTGCGGTGCGGCAGTCGCGGTCGCTTTCGGTTCGTCCTTGTCGGAGCCGGGCGAAAGCGATGCGAGATTGAACGAACAGCCGCTCGCGCACAGGCCCGTCAGTAGCAGAGCCAGCGCGAAGGAGGTGCGCTTGCCGATGCAGGATGGCGATGTGGTCGGCCGTGGGTCCATGCAGGGCAATCTCTCGCAACATCGATGCGGATTCCTACCGCGTCAGCCGGCGAATTGCATCCGGACAAAGCGGCGCGCTTTTGTTCATGAGCGCAAAAAAATAACGCGGGCTTGAGGCCCGCGTTATCGAAATCGAATGTCTGTTGCTTAGCGAGCCGGACGCGGAGCGCCGGCACCTGGGCCGCCAGCACCGGGACGGCCACCGCGCTCGCCGCCGGGGCCAGCGCCGAACACCGGCTTCGGCTTCATCGGCAGCAGGCCTTCGCGCTGCAGCTTCTTGCGGGCGAGCTTGCGTGCACGGCGCACGGCTTCAGCCTTTTCGCGGGCCTTCTTCTCAGAGGGCTTCTCGTAGTGACCGCGGAGCTTCATCTCGCGGAAAATGCCCTCGCGCTGCATCTTCTTCTTCAGCGCCTTGAGAGCCTGGTCAACATTGTTATCGCGAACGAGAACCTGCACGCGGCATCCTCTTCTTCAATCGGATCGGAATTTCCGGAATTTCGGGTAAGTTAAAGGGCCGACGAAGGCCATGCCCTTAACCTGTAAGGGCGCTCATGTATCAGACGAAATAGTGAATGTCCACCTCGCGCCGCGGCAATTAGATCGATTTTGCCGCGGAAAATCGGAGGTTTCTGCATGGCCTGTGGGGAAAAACCGGACGGGTTCCGGACCTCTCAGGCCGGAACGGCGTCCGCACCCTCAAACCTGCGGTTTGACCTCGACCACGTGGCCCATCTTACGGCCGGGGCGGGGCGAGCCCTTTCCGTAAAGATGCACGGTCGCGCCGGGGACCGTCAGCCATTTCGGATAATCGAGGATGTCGTCGCCGATCAGGTTGGTCATGGTGACCTGTCCGTGACGCACCGGCTTGCCGAGCGGCCAGCCGGCAATGGCGCGGATATGCTGCTCGAATTGCGACACCGAGGCGCCGTCCAGCGTCCAGTGGCCGGAATTGTGCACGCGCGGAGCGATCTCGTTGACCACCAGCGTTGGGCCGTCCTTGCCCGGCACGACGAACAATTCGACGGCGAAGGTGCCGACATAACCGAGCGCGGTGCCGATCTTTTCCGCGATCTCGCGGGCCTTGGCGGCGAGTGCATCGGGAATGCGGGCGGGCGCGTAGGAGAATTTCAGGATGTGATCGCGGTGCTCGTTTTCGGTGACGTCGAAGCTCTCGACATTGCCGTCGGCGCTGCGGGCGGCAATCACCGAGACTTCGCGCTCGAAAGGTACGAAGGCTTCGAGAATAGCTTCCTTGGTGCCGAGATCGTCCCAGACCTGATCGAGATCGTCGCCTTCGCGGATCATCGCCTGACCCTTGCCGTCATAGCCGAAACGGCGTGTCTTGATGACCGCGGGCAGGCCTAGCTTCTTCACAGCATCGCGCAATTCGCCGGCGCTGGACACGCCGGCATAGCCGGCCGTGGCGATGCCAAGGCCGGTGACGAAGTCCTTTTCTACGAGGCGATCCTGCGTTGTCTGCAGAATGCTCTGTGCCGGCAAAACGGGACGCCGCGCATCGAGGATCAGCGCAGTCGCAGCGGGAACATTCTCGAATTCATAGGTAATGACGTCGCAATCATTCGCGAACAGTTCGAGCGCTTCGACATCGGCATATTCGGCACAAGTCGCGTTCTGCACCACATCGAACGCCGGTGAATCCGGGTCTGGCGAAAACACCTGGCACTTCAGACCAAGCCGCGCAGCAGCAAGCGCGAGCATACGGCCAAGCTGGCCGCCACCGAGAATGCCGATCGTGTCGCCGGGCTTCAGCACGTTGATCGCAGGAGCCATTACGCCGCGCCTTCCGGCTTCTCGGCCACGGCATCGGTCTGCGCCTTGCGCCAGGCCTTGAGGCGGGTCGCGAGGGCATCGTCATGCAAAGCAAGCACGGAGGCTGCGAGCAGCGCTGCATTGATCGCGCCGGGCTTTCCGATGGCCAGTGTTCCGACTGGAATACCGCCGGGCATCTGCACGATCGAATAAAGGGAATCGACGCCCGACAGCGCCTTGGATTCCACGGGCACGCCGAATACCGGCAGCTCCGTCAGCGCGGCGGCCATGCCCGGCAGATGCGCCGCGCCACCGGCGCCGGCGATGATGATCTGGAATCCGGCCGCTTTGGCGCCTTTCGCGAATGCCACCAGCCGGTCAGGCGTCCGATGCGCCGAAACGATGCGGGTATCATGGGCAATGCCCAGCGCCGTCAGGGTTTCGGCGGCGTGGCGCATGGTTTCCCAGTCGGACTGGCTTCCCATGATAATGGCGACGGGCGCGGGCATTCCGTGATTTCTTTCGCGAATCCAGAAGGATAGCTGGAAATACCAAAATTCGCCCCCTGCCGGGCAGGGAGCGTCGAACGAATAATCGCGTCAATGATGACGGGACAGCCTTGTAACAAATCCGATGCAAAAGAAAACCCGACGGACGGGCACTGCTCGACTGCATTTGGCGCAGTTTGGCGAGCTTTCAGCGCTAGTCGGTGCGGCAGCACAGCGGCAGACTTGCGGCGATTATGCGGCAGCGTTTTTCAGGCCGGGTGGCGCACGTGACTCGTTGTCTCAGGCAATGATGTCGGGGGTAATCTGATCCGAGATCACCGAGATGCGATCGCGCAATTGCAGCTTGCGCTTCTTCAGCCGCTGCAACTGTAACAGATCGGGGGCGGGCGATCGCTGCAAGGCATCGATGGCGGCGTCGAGGTCGCGGTGTTCTTGCTGCAATCGGGCCAATTCGGCAGGGAGTTCGCGATCTTCGTCGTCGTTCATGATCTTCGCTGAATCTTCGCTGACCTGGCCCGCCACCGAACGGGCGGGAATCCTCAACACAACTATCGCCGGTGGGCGCGCACCGCGCAAGCCGGACGGTTCCGGCATTTTTGCACTGCATTCGTTACGATTCGTTTTTCACGATGTGCGGAGCGCGGCGGTACAATTTTCAAGACCCATCGACAGATGTCCACTGTCATGTAGACTTCATCGTCCAACCGAATCCGAAATGTGGTTTCTCAACCTACCGAGGAGTTTCGAATGGCACTTCAGGCGCATCTGGTCGAACTGGAACGCAAGCACAAGGTTCTCGAAACCGAACTCCACGATGCCTTGCTGCATCTCTCCACGGATGATCTTCGCATCGTGGAACTCAAGCGCCGGAAACTGATGGTCAAGGACGAGATCGAACGCCTTCGACAGACCCGCGCAACACTCCACTGACATTCCCCGCACTACGCCTGACATGATGCCTCATCCCATGGCGTTGTCAGGTCTGCGTGTCCGCATCGCGCAATCATGATGCGATACGCCTCCGCCTTGCGACGAAGCCATCTGAGAGTATGGTTGGACCAGATTGCTTCGGACGCAGGCGCGGATCTTCAATACATAGAGTGATGCATAGCTATGCTGCGGCTACGCCATCTACCTGCGTGATTGCGGCGAGATCCTTGCCGATTTCATTCTCTGCCACTCGAATGTCGTAAGCATTTTGCAGGTTTAGCCAGAGCTGCGCCGATGTGCCGAGTGCTTTGCCGAGACGGAGCGCGGTATCGGCTGTGACGCCCGTCTCTTCATTAGCAAGCCGCTCGATGCGCGTGCGGGGGATGCCGCAGACCTTTGCCAGCATACCTGCGGACATTTCGAGCGGGACGAGGAATTCTTCACGCAGCACTTCACCCGGATGCATTGGGGGAAGTTTTTTGGGCGGAAGTTTTCGGGACATGTCGATTTCCTTCTCGCCGGTCAGTGATAATCGGTGAATTCTACATTCGTTGGACCTTCGACGGTCCAGACGAAGCAGATACGAAACTGATCGTTCACCCGGATGGAATGTTGACCGATCCGGTCGGCCTTCAAAGCTTCGAGGCGATTGCCAGGCGGTGATCTCAGGTCACTGAGCGATGTGGCTGCGTCCAAATAATTCAGCTTACGTCGCGCGACAGAAAGCAGATCGGCGGGGAAGCCTTTTACAGCTTCGCCATCGAATGCGGCCCGGGTCATTTCATTTTTGAAATTCCGGATCATCGAAAATATGTATCATAAATTGATACGGCGCGCCAGTGGTCTCAGGCGCTACCCGCCGCTCTCAATCCCCGCCACCTCCGCCACATAATCCGCGATCGCCAGCGACGACGTCAGCCCCGGTGACTCGATGCCGAACAGGTTGATCAGGCCGGGCACGCCATGCAGCTGCGGGCCTTGGATCATGAAGTCCTGTGTTGCGACGGCCGGCGGCACGATCTTCGGTCGCATGCCGGAATAGCTTGGCATCAAGGCGCCGTCCGGCAGCGATGGCCAGTAGCGGCGGATGGCAGGGTAGAATTTCTCCCCTCGCGCAGGATCGACTTCGTAGTCGATGTGATCGACCCATTCCACATCGGGGCCGAAACGCGCCTGGCCGGCGAGATCGAGCGTCAGATGCACGCCGAGGCCGCCGGGCTCGGGCACGGGATAGATCAGGCGCGAGAAAGGTGCCTTTGCACTACAGCTAAAATAACAACCTTTGGCGAGATAGGCCGGCGGGATCAGATCCAGCGGCATGCCTTCGAGCAGGCGTGCGATCATCGTCGCTGACAAGCCGGCGGAATTGATCAGCATGTCGCAGCCGAGCACCATCGGCGCATCGCCGCCGACCTCGACCTCGAACCCATCAGCCGTCACGCGGCCGCGCTCGAAGGGCGCGAGGAAGGCGAAGGCGGCGCCGGCAGCTTCGGCCTCGCCGCGTAGCGACAGCATATAAGAATGGCTGTCGATGATCCCTGTGGAAGGCGACAGCAGGGCGCCTTCGCAGGCCAGCGCCGGCTCCAGCGCGCGCGCTTCATCGCCCGACAGCACCTGCATGTCGGCAACGCCATTGGCTTCAGCATGGGCCTTGATCGAGGCGAGTTTGGCCATTTCCTCCGGCCGGGTCGCGACGATCAGCTTGCCGCAATTGCTGTGCGGGATGCCGCGGCTGCGGCAGTAATCATAGAGCTTGTGCTTACCCTCGACGCAGAGCTTCGCCATCAGGCTGCCGGCGGCATAATAGATGCCGGCATGGATCACTTCGCTGTTGCGCGAGGAGGTGACGGTGCCGATGGCATCGGCGGCTTCGAGCACGATGACTTCGCGGCCAGCTTCGGCCAGTCGGCGGGCGATGGCGAGGCCTACGACGCCAGCGCCGACGACGACGCATTCAACCCTGTCCATTCGCTCCAGCCCCGTGTTGTCCTGCGATCCCGCATTTTAGCAAATTATTAAGCATCGCAGCTATTTACCCATCAATTCGGCAATTTGGTCAGGCTGCATTCAGACGCATTTACCTGATCCCAATACCTGGAATTGAAGACTTGCACTCTGCGAATACGCGGGTGCGCAATGACTGGCAAGATCGAGCAAGTGACGAAGAGGGCGATCGGGTGCGTCAGCGCCGCCGCTTGGCTCTTCGCCACGCCTGGCCGGGCGATCGCCGAAGACGTCACCGCCGTCACGCAGAGCGCCGATCCCTATTTCATCTGGCATGTCGTCATCGGCGGACTGGTCGTCGGTGCCTTCACCACGGCGATCGTGTTCTGGGTCGCATCGGCCTTGCGCAGCGTCCAGCGCCAGCAGCAGCAACGCAATGAATTCGTCGGCTCCGCGCTCAATCATCTCGGCCAGGGCATCGTCATGCTCGATGCGCAGAAGCGCGTCGTCTTCTGCAATGATCGCTACCTCGAGATCTACAGGCTTGCGCGAGCCGATATCACCCGCGGCATGACCGGGCCCGGTCTCCGTGAGTTGCGCCGCCAGCGCGGCTCGGCCGATGTGAACGAGGATATCCATTTCGACAAGGCGTTGTCGTCGGGAGGCTATGTCGCCGAGCTGCCCGGTGAGCAATTCGTCCATGTGAAGTTCAATCGCCTGCCCAATGGCGGCTGGATCGGCATTCACGAGGACTGCACGCAGCAGCGCCTGATGCAGGATGAACTGGCGAGCACCAAGCAGTTCCAGCAGACCGTGCTGGATAATATCCCGGTTTCGCTGATGGTGCAGGAAGTGGCCACCGGCCGCTATCTGTTCGCCAATCGCAATTCCGAGGTGATCCTCGGCCGGCGTCGCGAAGATGCGATCGGCAAGACCGTGCCCGATATGCTGCGGCCGGAAGAGGCCAGGATCATCGTGGCGCGCGATCAGGCCGCTATCAATAGCCGGACGCCCATTGCCGAAGAACACCCGATTTCGACGCGCGACGGGCTGCGCCTGTTCCTCACCCGCCGTGTCACCGTGATGGATGAAGACGGTGAACCGCAATATCTCATCAAGACCCATGAAGACGTCACCGACCGCCGCCAGACCGAGGCGCGGATGGCGCATATGGCCTATCACGACGGCCTCACCGATCTGCCGAACCGCGCGGCCTTCCTGCAGGCGCTGACGCAGATGATCGATGCCTGCACCGAGGCTTCGGAAGAATTCGCGGTGCTGTCGATCGATCTCGACGGCCTCAAGGAGATCAACGACGTCTTCGGTCACGCCATTGGCGACAGGCTGCTGAAGGACGTGTCGCGCCGGATCGAGGCTGCGGTCGGCGGCGGCGTCGTCGCGCGTCTCGGCGGCGACGAATTCGGCGTCATCATCGATGGCGCGCAGCCGAAGGTGGGACAGGCACTGGCTGAGCGCATTGCGGCCTCACTGGCCGAGCCGTTCCCGATCGACGGCAAATCCGTGCGTATCGCGGTCACCACAGGTCTCTCGCTGTTTCCGCGCGATGGCGGCGATGCGGCGGCGTTGCTGGCCAATTCCGGGGCGGCCTTGTTCCGTGCCAAATCGCGCTCGCGCGGATCGATCAGCGTGTTCGAGCCGGAAATGGATCGCCAGTTGCGCGACCGTCGCGTGCTGCATCAGGATCTGTCGACGGCCATCCGCAATGGCGAATTGTCGCTGCATTACCAGCCGCAGGCGCGTGCCAGCGAGAATGTGCTGGATGCCGACATCACCGGCTTCGAGGCGCTGGCACGCTGGATCCATCCGACCCGCGGCTTCGTCTCGCCGGCCGATTTCATTCCGCTGGCGGAAGAAAGCGGCCTGATCGTCGAGATGGGCGAATGGATCTTGCGCCAGGCGTGTCGCGAGGCGGCGTCATGGACGGTGCCGCTGCAGGTCGCCGTCAATCTCTCGCCCGCGCAATTCATGCGCGGCGACGTGGTGGGTGTCGTGCATGCGATTCTGCTGGAGACGGGCCTCGCGCCCGGCCGGCTGGAACTGGAAATCACCGAAGGCGTGCTGATCGAGGATTTTGACCGCGGTCTCGCCTTGCTGCGCCGGCTGAAGGCGCTCGGTGTGCGCATCTCGATGGACGATTTCGGCTCGGGCTATTCGTCGCTGACCTATTTGCAGGCCTTCCCGTTCGACAAGATCAAGATCGACCGCGCTTTCGTCATGCATCTCGGCCGCAATCCGCAATCGGCCGCCATCGTCAAGGCGGTGATCAATCTCGGCCATGGTCTCGATGTGTCCATCGTCGCCGAGGGCGTCGAGACGCAGGAGCAGCTGACGTTCCTCGCCAATGAGGGCTGCGACGGCGTGCAGGGCTATTTCATCGGTCGCCCCGCGCCGATTGCCCAATATGCCTCACTGGTGGGCAAAGCGACGGGTGTGCGCAGGGCTGGATAAGTTGTAGGATGGGTTGAGCGTAGCAATACCCATCACCACCAGCGCCCGGCCGTGATGGGTATCGCTGCGCTCAACCCATCCTACGATCGCGCAATGACGGTGAGTGTTGAGCCCGCCCGGTTCCGCCGCTAGTTTGCGGGCATGACGAATCCTGCCGCCACCATCGATGTCGCGACCGAGGACAATCTCGCCGTCGCCTATCCCACGCCGCTGCTCCGGATCGACGCCGTGTCGAAGCGCTTTGGTGCGCATGCGGCCGTCAATGAGCTCTCGCTCGATATCAAGGAAGGGGAGTTCTTCGCGCTTCTCGGACCATCGGGCTGCGGCAAGACCACGCTGCTGCGCATGCTGGCGGGTTTCGAGACGCCGGACAGCGGCCGTATCGCGCTGAACGGCGAGGACATCGCTGCGGTGCCGCCGCATCAGCGGCCGGTCAATATGATGTTCCAGAACTATGCGCTGTTTCCGCATCTCAGCGTGCGCGACAATATCGGCTTCGGGCTGAAGAACGCTGGCCTGACGCGCCCCGGCATCGATGCGCGGGTGGCGCAGATGATCTCGCTGGTCAAGCTGAACGGGCTGGAGAAGCGCAAGCCGCACCAGCTCTCCGGTGGGCAGAAGCAGCGCGTGGCACTGGCGCGCGCATTGGCGCGGCATCCAAAACTGCTGCTGCTCGACGAGCCGCTGGCGGCCCTCGACAAGAAGCTGCGTGAAGAGACGCAGGTGGAGCTGATGCGGCTGCAGCGCCAGCTCGGGCTCACTTTCGTGATCGTGACCCATGATCAGGACGAGGCGATGTCCATGGCGGACCGCATCGGCGTGATGAAGGACGGCCGCCTGCAGCAGGTGGCGACGCCGCGGCAGCTTTATGAAGCGCCGGCGTCGCGCTGGGTGGCGGAATTCGTCGGCGACATCAATCTCGTCGAAGGCGATATCCGCGTGCGCGATGGCCATCGGCTGACCGTCGAAGGCCGCGGCACCGGCACGCTGTTTGCGACGCTGCCCAAGGAGCCGATCGATAGTCTCGCGATTTGTGTCGCGATCCGGCCTGAGAAGATCCGACTGTCACGACGTGGGCTGGCGGCGGGGCTCAATCATTCCGGGGGCATGAATAGCCTCGAGGGCATGGTCGATGAGGTCGGCTATCTCGGCGGACGCTCGATCTACAAATTGAAGCTCGATCACGGCGCGACCCTGCGCGTGGCTCTGGCGAATACGGCACGGCTCGATGTCGATGCCTATGGGATCGGCGAGCGCGTCACCGCCTGGTTCACGCCGGACGATTGCGTGGTGCTGCCGCGATGAACGCAAAGCGCCTGTTCACTGCACCGGCACGGCGGATGGCGATCCCGCCTTATGTCTGGATGCTGCTGTTCTTCCTGCTGCCGTTTGCTTTCGTGGTGAAGATAAGCCTGTCGCAGACCACATTGGCGCAGCCGCCTTATCTGCCGGTGTTCGGATTGGCCGATGGCTTTGCGGGCTTGAAGGATGCGTTTGGCGCGCTGTCTTTCGATAATTTCCGCTCGCTGCTGGCGGACCAGCTTTACATCTCGTCCTATCTCCGCAGCATCATCGTTGCGCTCACCGCGACCTTGCTGTTGCTCATCATCGGCTATCCCATCGCCTATGCCATGGCGCGGCTGCCGTCGCGCTGGCAGGGCATCGCCATGATGCTGGTGATCGTGCCGTTCTGGACCTCGTTCCTGATCCGCATCTATGCCTGGATCAATATCCTGCAGCATGATGGCCTGCTCAACCAGATCCTGATGACGCTGCATATCGTCAGCGCGCCCGTGGTGTGGCTCTCCACCGATACCGCCATGTATCTCGGCATCGTCTATTCCTATCTGCCCTTCATGATCCTGCCGCTTTATGCGACGTTGGCGAAGGCCGATCCGTCGCTGCTGGAAGCCGCGGCCGATCTTGGCGTATCGCGCTTCGATGCGTTCTGGATGGTGACGGTGCCGCTGTCCTGGCGCGGCATCTTTGCCGGTGCGCTGCTGTGCTTCATTCCGATCACCGGCGAATTCGTGATCCCCGATTTGCTGGCGGGCTCGGAGTCGATGATGATCGGGCAGACGCTGTGGCTGGAATTCTTCACCAACAAGGACTGGCCGCTGGCCTCGGCACTGGCCGTCGTGCTGCTCGCCGTGCTGCTGGTGCCGCTCGTGGTCTATGACCAGGTGCAGCGCCGCCAGCTGGAGCGCCGCTGATGACATCGCATCCGCTGCGCCTGTCGCGCTTCAATCTCGTCTCGCTCGTGCTCGGCTTTGCGTTCCTGTATCTGCCGATCGTCATTCTGGTCATCTATTCGTTCAACGCCTCGCGCCTTGTCACGGTGTGGGGCGGCTGGTCGACGCGCTGGTACACCGAATTCTTCAACGACCGCGCGATGCTGGATGCCGCGTGGATGAGCATCCGCGTCGGCGTTGCCTCGGCGACCTTGGCGACTGTGCTCGGCACGCTGGCGGCCGTGGCGCTGGCGCGTGGCGGTGGCTTTCGCGGGCGGGCTGTCATGTCCGGCATGCTCTATGCGCCGCTGGTGATGCCCGAGGTGATCACCGGCCTGTCGCTGCTGCTGCTGTTCGTCGCCATCGACGCCGGCCGCGGCTTCTGGACGGTGACCATTGCCCATACGACGCTGACTATGTGCTTCGTCACGGTGGTGGTGCAGTCACGCCTGGCCGCGCTGGATCGCAGCCTGGAGGAAGCTGCGATGGATCTCGGCCGCGATCCGTTTCGCGCGTTCGTCTCGGTGACGCTGCCGCTGATCTGGCCAGCGATCGCCGCTGGCTGGATGCTGGCTTTCACGCTGTCGCTGGATGATCTGGTGATCGCGAGTTTCACGACAGGTCCGGGCTCGGCCACGCTACCGATCCGCATCTATTCGGAAGTGCGCCTGGGCGTGAAGCCGGAGATCAATGCGATCTGCACGCTGATCGTGGGCTTCATCACGGTGCTGATCGTGCTGGCGTCACTGGCGACGAAGCTGTCGAGCAGCAAGGGTGAGAGCGCTGCGCCGCTTTAGCGGAGCTAGTTCGCTTTTTCGGGCTCAACCGGCGCGGTGGCCGCGGGAGCTGCTGCTGCCGGTGCTTCGTCCTTCTTCTCCGCATCCGGCTGCAGCGCCTTCGGTGCTGTCGTGAAGCGCTCGATCACCGAACGTACGGCGTCCTTGGTCTTGCGGTCCTTCACGGCATCCAGCAGCGGGGCGGCGCCAGGCGAGCGACGGATCAGGCTCTCCGGGTCCGGAAAGATCAGCGGATCGTCCCACGGGCCCTGGATGACAAAAGGCAGATCGAAGCCGCCGGTGCCGTTGGCGGCCGCCTTGAGGCTGGCGGTGCCCTTCATGTCGTATTCACGGGCTGGGACCGAGGCGGTGCCGGTGAGGGTCAGTTTCGAGGCGGGGCCGTCGATGCGGATGTCCTGCGCCGTGGCGATGCCGTCCTGGAATTTCAATTGCATCACGAGATTGGAGAACGGCGTCGAGCCGGAGCGGAAATTGCCGGCGCCGGAGAGCGGACGGCGCTCCAGACGCTTCAGCAATTGCTCCACATTGAAGCCGGTGATGGCGCCGTCCTGGCCGATCAACGTGGCGGAGCCGTCAAGGGACTGCGCAAGGCCGAAGGGTGAGGAGCCGGAGGCTTCCAGCATCATGTTCATGGTGCCGCGGCCGGTGAGGCGGGTGACGCCGAACAGGTCGCTGGCGCAGGCGAGCAGATCGACATCGCTGAACTGCACCTGCGCCTTGATGTCGGCGATGGTGTCCGAGCGCGCAATATTGAAGGAGCCGCGGGCGATGCCGCCATAGATCTGCGCTTCGCCCACCGACAGCGCCAACGTGCCGCCGCGCAGATTGGCGCCGAGTGCCGTGCGGCCGAGCACCGACGATCCGACGGTCACTTTGGCGGCCGACAGGCGCATGTCGAGATCGACGGAGGAGAGGGCATCGAGATCGAACAGCTGGCGGCTCCAGTCGCGCTGGCCGGAGGCGAGCAGGCGGACGGTGGAGACATAAGGCGTGAAGTCGATCGCGCCGGCGGCCAGCGTTGCCTGCAGGGTCTGGCGGCCCGAATTGCTATAGGTCATGACGCCTTCGGCAGTGTTGCCGTCAAGTTCGACATTGACATTGGTCAGCGCAATGGACGGGCCGACCAGGCTGGCGCGCGCTTTGAGGGCAAACCGGCCGAAACCGCCGGAGCCGGGTGGCGCCTGGCCGACCCAGCGCAGCGCATTGCGCAGCGACAGGCTGTCGGCGGTCAGCGTGCCTTCCATCACCAGGCTGGCCTTGTTGGCGATATTGCCGTCGAAAGCGAGTTTGATGGGCGCGCTGGCGAAACGCGCTTTCAGGCCGGAGCGTTCGCCGGCCAGCGCCGCGAGGAAATCGCTGACGCTGAGGCTGGCATCGACGCGCTCGCCGCGCCAGTCGAACTGGCCGGTGGCGGCGAAGGAGCGCGAGATCGAGGGCCAGGCCAGCGCGAGGTCGATATCGTTCAGGCGTTCGTGATTATGCGGGTCGCGATAGTCGAGCTGGCCGTCCTGGATGCGGATTTCCGAGAAGGAGAGCTGTTCGCCGCCGGGCTTGGTTTTGCGGGCGATCGACTCGATGAAGGGCGACCAGTTGCTGTCGCCATTGGCCTCGCGGATCACGCGGATGCGCGGGCGCAGCATCACCATGTCGGCGATCTCGAAACGCTGCAGCAAAAGCGGCAACAGGCGCAGATTGGCGGTGAGGACATCCACCGTGAGCGCCGGATCGACGGCGCCGCCATTCTTCAGCCCGACATCGTGAAACGACACATAGCTGCCGGGGAACACGGAAATATCCACGGCGCCGTTGACGACGAAATCGAGCCCGGTGACGCTGCGGATCTGGGCTTCCACGGCATGGCGCAGTGCATCGCGGCTGAGCAGCCACGACATGGCGAACAACCCGATCACGACAACGCCCAGGAGCGCCACGATGGGCATCCCCAGGCGCTTAATTCCTTGGGCTTTCGTCAATGATCTATCCGGGTTTGGCTATTGGTCTAAACGCAGCCGGGGCGCAGCCACATTTGTGCTCGCCCCGTCTCCAAGACCCTCAATTTGATCGGTTTTCTTGACGCTTTCAAGGCCGGAACGCGGGCGAAGGGGTCGCATCCACTGCGATTGACGGGCTTTGAGGTTTGCGCCTAATACTTCGTCGCATTGCGGCATCAGCCGGACCTCCGCACTCTCTTCATCAGGTCGATTTCCCCATGGTCAACAAGGTCTACCCCGACGCCAAATCGGCACTCGACGGCATCCTCAAGGACGGCATGATGATCATGTCGGGCGGCTTCGGCCTCTGCGGCATCGCCGAGGATCTCTCGGACGCGCTGCGCGACAGCGGCGTCAAGGATCTCACGGTGGTCTCCAACAATGCCGGCGTGGACGGCATCGGCCTGTCACGGCTCCTGGAAACCCGCCAGATCAAGAAGATGATTTCCTCCTATGTGGGCGAGAACAAGCTGTTCGCGCAGCAATATCTGGCCGGCGAGCTGGAACTCGAATTTTCCCCCCAGGGCACCCTGGCCGAGCGCATCCGCGCCGGCGGCGCGGGCATCCCGGGCTTCTACACCAAGACCGGCGTCGGCACGCTGATCTCCGAAGGCAAGCCGACGATGGAATTCGATGGCGAGACCTACATGATGGAGCGCGGCCTGTTTGCGGACATCGCCATCGTGCATGCCTGGAAGGGCGATACCGCCGGCAACCTCGTCTATCGCAAGACCGCGCGCAACTTTAACCCGATGATGGCGACCGCCGCCAAGATCACCATCGCGGAAGTGGAACATCTGGTGCAGCCGGGCGAGATCGACCCGGATCACATCCACACACCCGGCATTTTCGTGCAGCGCATCGTCGAGGTCGGTACCGGCAAGAAGCGCATCGAAAAAGTCACCTCCCGTCAGCGCCCCGCTTAAGCTTCAGAATTCAGCAGGAGAGCCACAATGGCCTGGACCCGCGATCAGATGGCAGCCCGTGCTGCAAAAGAACTGCGTGACGGTTACTACGTCAACCTCGGCATCGGCATCCCGACCCTGGTGTCGAACTACATCCCGGAAGGCGTGGACGTTCAGCTGCAGAGCGAGAACGGCATGCTCGGCATGGGCCCGTTTCCCTATGAAGGCGAGGAAGATCCCGACCTCATCAATGCCGGCAAGCAGACCGTCACCGAACTGCCGACCACGAGCTATTTCTCCTCGGCCGACTCGTTCGGCATGGTCCGCGGCGGTCACATCGATCTCTCGATCCTCGGCGCCATGCAGGTGGCCCAGAACGGCGATCTCGCCAACTGGATGATCCCCGGCAAGATGGTGAAGGGCATGGGCGGCGCGATGGATCTCGTCGCCGGCGTCAAGCGCGTCATCGTCGTGATGGAGCACTCGGCCAAGGACGGCGCCAAGCTGCTCAAGAAGTGCGACCTGCCGCTCACCGGCGAGAAGGTGGTCGACATGGTCGTCACCGATCTCGCAGTGTTTACCATCGATAAGCTCGGTGATGGCGGCATGGCGCTGATCGAACTGGCCGATGGCGTGACGCTGGACGAGGTCAAGGAAAAGACCGAAGCCGAATTCCGCGTGGCGCTGAAGAACACGTGATCTGTAGTAAGGTCGTAGGATGGGTTGAGCGCAGGCGCGAAGCGCCGGAGCGACAACCCATCAGCCGAGCTCGCCGCACTGACGGAATGATGGGTTTTCGCTTCGCTCAATCCATCCTACAATTCTCATGCCCGGCCCGTGCCGGGCATTCGCATATTTGAAGGACATTGCATGAGCGCCCGTCTCGAAGACCGTACCTTCATGCTGCTGCTGATCGCGGTGTCGCTCGCGTTCTTCTGGATCCTGTCGTCCTTCACCAGCGCGATCCTGTGGGGCGTGGTGATGGCGATCATGTTTGCGCCGGTGCATCGGCGCCTGCTCGCGAAGATGCCGAAACATCCAAATTCCGCGGCGCTGCTCACGGTCGGCCTCATCGTCTTCATCGTCATCCTGCCGCTTACGCTGGTCGGGGCCTCGCTGGCGCAGGAGGCAGCGGTCGTGTTCGGCAAGATGAAGTCGGGCGAATACAATCTCGGCACGTTCATGCAGCAGATTTTCGATGCGCTGCCGGCCTGGCTCAAGGGACTGCTCGACCGCTTCGGCATTTCCAGCCTCGGCAATCTGCAGGAAAAGCTGTCCAGCGGCCTGATGCAGGGCAGCCAGTACATCGCCTCGCAGGCGCTGAATATCGGCCAGAGCACGTTCGACTTCATCATCCAGCTCGGCATCATGCTGTATCTGCTGTTCTTCCTGTTCAAGGATGGCGATGCGCTGGCGGCACGTTTCAAGGATGCGATCCCGCTGCGGCCGTCGCTGCGCGATGACCTGCTGGAAAAATTCACGGTGGTGATCCGTGCCACGGTGAAGGGCGGCATTCTGGTCGCGCTGGCACAGGGCGCGCTGGGCGGTCTGATCTTCTGGATCCTCGGCATCAGCGCGGCATTGCTTTGGGCGGTGCTGATGGCGTTCCTGTCGTTGCTGCCCGCGGTGGGCGCAGGCCTGGTCTGGATGCCGGTCGCGGTCTATCTGCTGGCGACGGGCTCGGTCGTGAAGGGCATCGTGCTGATCGCCTATGGTTTTCTTGTCATCGGCCTCGTCGATAACATCCTGCGCCCGATGCTGGTGGGCAAGGACACCAAGCTGCCGGATTATCTCATCCTGTTGGCGACCATTGGCGGCATCAATGCGCTGGGGCTGAACGGCTTCGTCGTCGGCCCCGTGATCGCAGCGATGTTCGTGGCGGGCTGGGCGATCTTTGCGAAGTCAAGGAAGGGTGGGGATGTAGGGCGGATTAGCGAAGCGTAATCCGCCGTTCTTTGTCCCATACGCTCGGCCGGCGGATTACGCCTTCGGCTAATCCGCCCTACACCGGCCCCTGCGGCGCGTCGGAAAACCGTGTCAGCCACATCACCGGACCTATGCTCGCCGCAACGATCAGCAGCGCCGCCAGCGCGCCTTCCTCGAAACTACCGCGGCTCGCATACTGATAGATCGAGGTCGCCAGGGTCTCGACATTGAGCGGACGCAGCAGCAGCGTCGCCGGCAATTCCTTCAGGCAATCGACAAAGACGATGATGGCCGCGCCGAGCAGCGCCGGGCGCAGCAGCGGCAGTTGGATCACACGCAGCGATGTCATCACGGGCGCACCGGCCGCGCGTGCGCTGTCGTCGTAATCGACCGGGATGCGCTCGAAGCCCGTCTTGATGAAGCCGGTGGGCACCGCCAGGAAGCGGATGACATAAGCGATGACCACGGCAGCGCCGGAACCGACCATCACAAGGCCGGGCGCGGTAAGGCCGAACCAGCGCGCAATGGAGTTGAGGCTGTTATCGATGAACAGCACGGGTGTGAGCAGGCCGAGCGCCAGCACGAGGCCGGGCAGGGCGTAACCCATCTGCGCGATGGCGAAGGAGGCATTGGTGATGCGCGAGGCACGCCAGCGCTGGGCGACCACCACGATCAAGCCGAGCAGCAAAGCGAAACCCGTTGCAATGGCCGCGAGCAGGATCGTATGGCCGGCATCGCGCCAGACCGTCGTCTCGTTCGCGAACAGCCCACGACGGACGCTCTGATGCAGCAGATACAAAAACGGCACGGCGAAGCCGAGCAGCGCGGGCAACAGGCAGGCGGTGAATGCGATGCAACCGCGCAGTCCATGCAGCGGCGTGCGCGGTGTCAGCCGTGGATTTTCGGCCGAGAGTTCGAAATGGCCTTCGCGGCGCCCAGACCGTTCGATGGCGATCAGCACCGCAACGATGGCCAGCATGAACAGCGAGAGCTGTGCGGCGCCGGCCAGGCTGCCGCGATTGAGCCAGGTGGTGAAGACGGAGACGGTGAGGGTGCGCACGCCGAGATACTCGCTGGCGCCGATATCGTTCAGCGTCTCCAGCGCGACGAGGGCGAGGCCGACCGCAAGTGCGGGGCGCGCCATCGGCAGCGAGATACGACGGAAGGTGGTCCAGCGGCTCGCGCCAAGCACCTTGGCGGCTTCCGCAAAGTCGGCGCTGCGATGCTGGAACATGGCGCGGGCGGAGAGATAGACATAGGGATACAGCACGAGGCCGATGATGAAGATCGCGCCGGGCAGCGAGCGCATCGCTGGCAGCAGTTTTATTGCATCGGGCAGCGGCATGGCGGTGGCCAGCGCGCGGTGGACGAGGCCGAGCGGCTCGAACAGGTCCACATAGACGTAAGCGGCGAGATAGGTCGGGATCGCCAGCGGCAGCGGCAGCAGCCAGAGCAGCAGCGCGCGGCCCGGAAAATCATGCGACGAGATCAGCCATGCGGTGCCGGCGCCGAGGATGAGCGCGACGATGCCGACGCCGAGGAGGAGCACCGCCGTGTCGCGCAGCGCCTGAGGCAGGACATAGGCGATGAGGTGTTGCCAAAGTTCGGGTTCGGGCTGCAGTGCGAGAAGCGCGATGGCGATCACAGGCCCGGCGACGAGAAGGGCGGTCGCGGCAGCGAGGGTGATGGCGATGCGTTCGGTGCGGGAGAGTTTCACGTGGATGATGATTTACGCACGACCTCTCCGCCTGTCGTCCCCGCGCAGGCGGGCACCCATGCACAGCGAAGGTGCGGTTTGAGATTGCGGCCGCTCCAGCAATTCATCTTGTTTTCGGAGGTTATGGGTCCCCGCCTGCGCGGGGACGACAATGAGTTTTACCGCTTAGTTATCAAAGCCAACCTTGTCCACCAGCGTAGATGCCGCCTTGCGGTTGGTCGCGATCTTGGCGATCGGCATCGGGTCGGCGTTCAGCTTGCCGTAACCCGCGATGGTCGGATTCACATCCACGCCAGCGCGGATCGGATATTCGTAATTCGTATCGGCATAGATCTTCTGCGCCTGCTCGCCGGCCAGCCAGTCGATCAGCTTCATCGCATTGGCCTTGTTCGGCGCATGCTTGGCGAGCAGCACGCCGGACAGGTTCACATGGGTGCCGCCGCCAGCAAAGGTCGGCAGGATCACCTTGGTGGCTTCGGCCCATGGCTTCTTGTCGGGATCGCTGTTCATCATCAGCGCCCAGTAATAGGTGTTGCCGATGCCGATATCGCATTTGCCGGCCGCGACGTCGCGGGCCTGTTCGCGGTCGCCGCCCGACGGCTTCTGGGCGAGATTGGCTTTGACGCCACGCAGCCATTCCTCGGCCTTGGCTTCGCCGTGCTTGGTGACATAAGCGGCGAACAAGCCGTTATTGTAGATGTGCTGGCCGGAGCGGATGCAGATCTTGCCCTTCCACTTCGGATCGGCTAGCTCTTCATAGGTGATCGCGTCCTGCTTCACGCGGTCCCTGGAGGCATAGATCACACGGGCGCGCATGGAGATGCCGGTCCAGTTGCCATCGGGATCGCGATATTGCGCCGGCACATTCTTGTCGATCACCTCGGATTTGATCGGCTGCGTGATCTCCGCTTTCACGGCGTCATCGATGCGGCCGAGATCGACGGTGAGCAGCACGTCGGCCGGACTGTTTGCGCCCTCGGTCTTGATGCGCTGTTCGAGGCCGGACGAGGCCGAGATCACATTGACCTTGATGCCGCTCTCCTTGGTGAACGCGTCGAACAGCGGCTGCACCAGTTTCGTCTCGCGATAGGTGTAGACATTGACCTCGCCGGACGCCTGCGCGGCGGTGGCGCTGACGATGAGAGCGAGGGCTGTCCCGAGGGCATAACGCTTGATCATGGATGGGCTCCGGCAGGGGCGTTGCAATGGACTGATGACGTAGCGCAGCGCGCGCATTTGCGTCAGTGACGCAACGTCGCGCCACATTGTTAGAATGATTCAAAATGTTAGGGGCCGCAGATACGAAATACCTGCGGCCCCTGTGTCGTGTTTAGAAACTGGCGGTGACCGACGCGCGGAAGGCGCGGGGCGAGCCGGGCGTGATGTTGTTCGGTGCATCCGCTGTGGCGAAATAGCGGGTGTCGAACAGGTTCTCGATGTTCAGCTGACCGCGCCAGGTCTTGTCGAGGCGGAAGTAAATCGCCGCATCGACGCGGGTGAAGGCCTTGAGGTTCACCGTGTCATCCGAGGTGGCGAAGAAGTTGTCGTAATGGATGACGCCGAGGCCGGCGCCCCACATCTCGGTGAACTGATACTTATTCCACATGGTGAACGTGTTGTAGGGCACCAGACCGACGCGATTGCCGGCGACGATGGTGGCCGATGACGCATCGACGATGCGCGAGTCCGTGTAAGCGTAACCGCCCGTCACCTGCCACTGGTCGGTGAGATAGCCGGTCAGGCTGAGCTCGGCGCCCTTGGTGTTGGTCTTGCCGAAGGCGACGACCAGGCCGTTCTGGATGAAGCGCTGGTTTTCGCGATCGAGGTCATAGACTGCAACAGCTGCCTGCAGGCGCGGGTTGATGTCCCACTTCACGCCGACTTCGTTGTTGATGAACTTTTCCGGCACGGTGACGGCGAGGCCCGGCGTCAGCGACGAGAACTGGTCGCCGGCGCTCGGCAGGTAGGAGATGCTGTAGCTGCCATAGACCGAGACATTGTCCACCGGCTTCACGATGACGCCGGCGCGCGGCGAGACGAGATTGTCGGTGCGGCTGTCGCGGGTGCCGCCGGGATTGAGATTGGTGGCCGTCAGATCGAAGCGGTCATAGCGCACGCCGCCGATGAATTGCAGGTAGCGATTGAACTCGATCTGGTCCTGGACATAGACCGAGGCGAGGTTGAGCGTCGCAGTGGCGTTGTTGTCGGAGGCATTATTGTGCGGGAAGATCCACGGCGCGAAGGTCGTCGGGTTCGATGCCGGCACCAGGAGCGTGGAGGCGCCGCCATTGATCGTGCCGCTATTGCGCAGGCTGAACGTGTTCTGCTGGCCGAATTCGGTGCCGAACGTGATGGTGTGCTTGATCGGGCCGGTATGGGTCCGATAGGTCCAGTCGGTCTGGTTGAACAGGTTCTCGCGCTGGACGAGATTGTTATAGGCCGAGATCGACGCGATGCCACCGGGGGTCACGAAGGTGCCCGTGGTCGGGAAGACGTTCTGGTAGAACTTGTCGTAATTCGCGTAGCGCGACGAGTTCTTCACCGTCAGGCCGTTGTTGAAGTCGTGGTCGATCACCGCATTGGCGATATGCACGTCCTGCTTCGAATAGCTCTGGTCGGGATTGCCGAAGAAGGTCGAGGGGCTGGTGTTCACCGGCACGGTCGGACGTGCGGGCGTCGGCGCCGGCACGGTGCCCTGGGCCGGAATGCCGCGATCGGCGGTGCGGTCGTCATGCAGATATTCGTAGCTCAACTTGACGCTTGTGTCCTCGCCGCGGACGGTCACGGTCGGGTTGATGCCGTAGCGCTCCAGATGCAGGAAATCGCGATAGGAGCCGGAATTCTCGTACATCGCATTGATGCGCGCGGCGACATTCTCGTTGACTGCGCCGCCGGTATCCACGGTGACGCGCTTGTTGTCGAAGGAGCCGCCCTGCACGGTGACTTCGCGGATCGGAACGCCGTCGGCTTCCTTCTGCACGCGATTGATGACGCCGCCGCCGCCGCCGCGGCCGAAGATCATGGCGTTCGGTCCCTTCAGGACCTCGATGCGCTGGGTGTTATAGAGATCGCGGAAATACTGCACGTCGTCGCGGATGCCGTCGATGAAGAAGTCGGCATTGGTGCGCTGGCCGCGGATCACCACGTCGTCGCGATTGCCTTCGCCCTGATGCGGGACCACGCCCGGCACATAGCGGATGGCTTCGCCGATGCTGCGGAAATCCTGGTCGCGGATGAATTCCTTGGTCAGCACCGAGACCGACTGCGGCACGTTCACCAGCGGCGTGTTGGTCTTGGTGCCCGACGAAATGCTGGTGGTGATGTAGCCGACCTGCCCGGTGCGGGCATCCTGGCTGCGCATGCTGAGCGGCTGGGCGACGACCGGCGCGGCCACGGCACGCTGGGTGCGGGCGGCACGGTTGGTGGCGGCGCGTTTCGGCTGGGCGCGGCGCACGCGGGCGGCGGGGGCTTCGACCTGGACCGGCGGCAGCGAGGACGCGGCGGGGGCCGCGCTCTGCGCGATCGCCGATTCCGTGATGCACAGGCTTGCAGCCAGCACAGCGGCTGCACTCGTGGAGATCAAAAATGCCCTGTGTGCACGAAGGCTGTGGCCCCCGATCTTGGTCTGGTCAGTCATATCGATAACGCCCCTGAATTCTCTTGCGCCGTCCGCGACGGCGAATGGCCGCGTTTCTCCCCGGAAACACGCGGACACACTTGCGGTCCGGAAAATTAGGGGCGAATTAGATGGCGATTAGAATTACTCGAAGTGCGATTGATGGCGCCGGGCGTGTTGCGCCTGCGTCACCATTCGTACGGAGCGGATTGAAATCGCTCTAAACATCGGTCTATTGGCTGTTGGCTGCGGAATGAACCGGCCTGCGCCGGCGTTCGTATTGTCGAGCGCGCATCCATCATCGGCGGGACGTCTCGTTTCACTGCGCGCTCGCTTCGACTTTTGTATAGCCCTCCATTGCCAAGGCGACATTTCGAATCATGCGGGTCCTGTTGATTGAAGACGATGCGATGCTCGGCAAGGCGCTGGTGCGCGGGTTGAGCGAGAACGGCATGACCGTCGACTGGACGCGCAATGGTGTCGATGGTTTTGCAGCACTGGATCGCTCCGACTATGCGATGGCGTTGATCGACATCGGTCTGCCGAAAATGTCCGGGCTCGATGTGCTGAAATCCAAGCGCCAGGCGGGGCTGATGACGCCGGCACTGATCATCACGGCGCGCGATGGCGTGTCCGATATGGTCGCCGGGCTCGATCTCGGTGCCGATGATTACATCGTCAAGCCATTCGAGCTGCCCTTGCTGCTGGCGCGGATGCGCGCCGTGATGCGTCGCACCAATGGCCGCGCACAGTCGCTGATGACGGCGGGCGACATCACGCTCGATCCATCGACCCAGGTGGCAACGTTCCGGGACGTCAAGCATCTGCTGTCGGTTCGCGAATTTGCCGTGCTCAACGCGCTGATGGAGCGTCCGGGTCAGATCCTTTCGCGCAGCCAGATTGAAGGTCGAATCTATGGCTGGGGCGAGGAGGTGCAGAGCAATGCAGTTGATGTCGTGATCCACGGGCTGCGCAAGAAATTCGGCAAGGAGATCGTGCGCAATGTGCGCGGCGCCGGCTGGACCGTGACCAAGGAGGGAGCATGACCTCGCTGCGCAAGACCGTGATGAACCATGTCACGGGTCTCCTGATGGTTATCGGCGTGGCTGCTGCCGTGACGTCGTATTATTTCGTCAAATATGAAGTGAACAGTTTTCAGGACAACGCGCTGCACGAAGTGGCGATGGCTGCAGGCATGGTGTTCCGTCACGATATCGAGCCGCGGATCGATGCCGAGTTGGAAGATCAGCTCGTGATTCAGATGTGGGATGAGGCGCACGCGCCTTTGCATCACTCCGGCCCGTCAGTCGATATCCCGCTCCAGCCCGAGCTCGGCTATTCCGATGTTACTGCCGGCGGCGAGCGCTGGCGGGTGTTCCGATCGCGCGACGGCGGTCACGCCATCCAGGTCTCGCAGCGCTGGAGAGCGCGCGAGGAAGTGGCAGCCTATGCGGCGGCCGGTGCATCCGTGCCGCTGATCGCGGCGATCCCCATTGCGTGGCTGTTGATCTCCTGGGCCGTTAAACGTGTGCTGTCGGGGCTTGGCAAGCTCTCATCGGAGATCGGCGAACGCAGTGCCGACGCCAAGGATGCGCTCGGCTTGCAGGGCGTTCCGCTCGAAGTGGTTCCCTTGGTCACTGCCATGAATTCACTGATCGAGCGACATCAGACGGCATTGGAGACACAGCGTCGCTTCGTCTCGGATGCCGCGCATGAATTGCGCACCCCGCTTGCCGCCTTGCAGATCCAGATCGATAATCTGCGGGCGCGCGAGCTGAGTGGCCCGTCGCGCGAGATCGCGCAGGATCTGCTCGACGGCATCCGCCGCGCATCCTATTCGGTCAATCAATTGATGACATTGGTGCGCGCCGATGCGTCGATCGAGAGCGATGCGGAGACCGTGGATGCGCAGGACCTGATCGGACTGATCGCCTCCGGCTTTGCGCCGGTGGCGGAGGCGAAGGGCGTGACGCTGACAGTGGTGCCGCAGCCCGGCTGCGACCTCCATGTGCGTGCCGACGATCTCCGCCTGATCCTGTCCAATCTGATCGACAACGCCGTGCGCTATACGCGGGCGGGCGGCACGGTCAGCATTGGCACACAGAGGTTCGACGATCGCCTTGTCATCGAGGTGCTCGACACCGGCTGTGGTATTCCCGAGACCGCGATCCCGCATCTGTATGATCGCTTCTTCCGGGCTGCACCGGTGGATATCGATGGCACCGGTCTTGGGCTTGCGATTGCCAGGAGTGCGGCGGACCGTAGTGGCTTCACCTTGACCGTCGAAAACCGCGGGGACGTGACCGGTGTCCGCGGGCAGGTGGCAATCCAGCTCAGTGCGATGCCGAGCGAGGCGCTGGCCCCGAAGGCTGCCTAGTTCTTTCCGACGGCGCGCTTGTCTTCGCCCGGCACCGTCTCCGCCAATGCGCGCAGCACAACAGGCTCGCGCAACACGATGCGCTGACGGCCGCTATCGATCAGGCCGCGCTGCTCCCAATTGCTGAGGGTGCGGCTCACCGTGAAGATGGTTGCGCCGGTCATTTCGGCGATGTCCTGCCGGCTGAGCGGGAAGTCGAAGGCGATGCCGTGCTCGTTCTTGCGGCCGGATTGATCGGCGAGCCGCAGCAAAGCATGGGCGATGCGCTGCTCCATCTGCTCGGTGGACATCTCGACCACGCGGCTATGCGCTTCCTGCAGCCGCCCGCCGACGGTCTTCAACGTGTTGGCAGCGAGAAGCGGATACTGGGCGGTGAGCCGTGCCCAGGCAGTCACGGGCCAGGACAGCACCACGCTATCCTCCACAGCGGTCGCCGTCGCGGGATATTGCATGAGGCCGATCGCCTGGGCGACGCCAAAAATCTCGCCGCTGGAGACATAACGCACGATGACCTGCTCGCCGGCTGGTGTCATCTTGGCAGCGCGGATATGGCCGTGCAGCAGGAGGAAGAAGGAATGCACTTCTTCGCCCTGTTCAAATGCGGTCTTATTCCTGGCGATCCTGAGCGAATGGGCATCGCGCAGGATCGTCTCGCAGGCGTTCGTGTCGAGACCCGCGAAGAGCGGCAGATGTGCAACCAGTGAAGGATCGATCGACATGGCTCTCGGTCTCGTGTGCTCACCTTCTAGACCGCGCCCGTTGACGGCGATCAAGCAGAAGTTTGCGCTATAGCAATGAGTCGCCGCCAGCCGGCGCCTATTTTCCAGTACCCCGCTGACTGTGCGGGTAACTGGAGAAAGTCCGATGCGCAAGGCTGTCATGCTTGCAACCGCCGCTGTCCTGATCTCGCTTGCAGGCGCCGCTACGGCTGCGGAAGTCGAGGTCAAGATGCTCAACAAGGGATCCGATGGCACCGCCATGGTGTTCGAGCCGGCGCTGGTCAAAGTACAGCCGGGTGATAGCGTGAAATTCGTCGCCACCGACAAGACGCATATGGCCGAATCCATCAAGGGCATGATGCCGGCCGACGCCGTGCCATTTGCCGGCAAGATGAACCAGGATGTCGTCGTGACCTTCGACAAACCGGGCGTCTACGGGATCAAGTGCATGCCGCATTACGGCATGGGCATGGTGGCGCTGGTGGTCGTCGGCACGCCGGCCAATCTGGACGAGGCGAAAGCCGTGACACATCCGGGCAAAGCCAAGCCGGCTTTTGCTGCGCTGCTCGAGAAAGCTGCTGCCAAGTAACAGATCCATGAGGAGGTGACGATGTCATCGCGTCTCAGTGCCATCGCCGATACGCCATTGCTGTCGGCCGGCTTCCGGCCGTTCTTCCTGCTCGGCGCGCTCTATGCGGGCCTGTCGATTCTGGTCTGGATACCGGCGTTTCACGGTCGGCTCGAGATTGCATCGGTCTTCGTGGCGCGGGACTGGCATATCCATGAGATGCTGTATGGCTTCCTGCCGGCCGTGGTGACAGGCTTCCTGTTCACCGCTATCCCGAACTGGACCGGACGATTGCCGATCCGCGGCCTGCCGCTGCTCGGTCTCGTGCTGCTGTGGCTCGCGGGGCGTCTCGTCGTCACCTTCTCCGCGCATACGGGGTGGCTCATCGCCATGCTGGTCGATACCAGTTTTCTGGCACTGGTCGTCCTCGCCGCCGCGCGCGAAATCGCGGCGGGCAAGAACTGGCGCAATCTGGCGGTGGTGGGCATCGTCAGTTGCCTGCTGATCGGCAATGTCGCGTTTCATCTTGAAGCGCGTTACGTCGTGATGGCCGATATCAGTATCCGTATCGGCGTCGCCGTTGTCGTGCTGCTGATTTCGCTGATCGGCGGCCGCATCATTCCAAGCTTCACGCGCAACTGGCTGGTGCGGGAAAATCCGGGGCGGCTGCCGGTGCCGTTTGCGCGCTTCGACAAGATGACGCTCGTCATGAGCGCGGCTGCACTGCTGCTGTGGATCGCACGCCCGCTCGATGTCGTGACGGCCCTGTTCCTCGGTGTCGCGGGCCTGCTGCATATCGTACGCGTCGCGCGCTGGGCCGGCGATCGCACGCTGCGCGAAGGGCTGCTGCTGATCCTTCACATTGGCTATGCCTTCGTGACGATCGGCTTCCTGCTCGCTGCGGCCGCCTATGCCTACGACTTGCCTGCCAGCGCGGGGTTGCATGCGTGGATGGCGGGCGCGGCCGGTGTGATGACGCTGGCGGTCATGAGCCGCGCAACGCTCGGCCATACCGGACAGGCGCTACATGCGTCGAAGGCGACAATGCTGATCTATGCGATGATTATTCTGGCGGCGGTGCTGCGGATCAGCGCGGTGCTGATGCCGGACCATTTGCCGTTGCTGCACACCGCAGCACTTGCCTGGGCGCTGGCGTTTATCGGTTTTGCGGTTGTCTATGGGCCGGTGCTGATCGGGTATCGGAAGCGGCGCAGGGCCGTAGGGCGGATTAGCGAAGCGTAATCCGCCGCCCTTCGTCCCATGCGTTCGGCCGGCGGATTACGCCTTCGGCTAATCCGCCCTACGGCTTATGCATTGATCGCCGAACTCGCGGCATTCGAGAACACCACTTCGATCAGCGTACCGGAACTCGGCGCGCTCTTGATCTGGAAGCGGGCGTGATTGGCTTCCACCAGCGCCTTGGTCAGCGACAGGCTGACGCCGGCGCTTTCGGTATCGCTCGGGCCGGAGCTGCGGAACGGCTCCAGTGCCGCCGCCACTTCGTTCTCGTTCAGCCCATGGCCGGTATCGCGCACGCGCAACACCACGTCGCCCTGATCGGACAGCGCAGTGGAGACGATCACCTGTCCGCCGGCATTGGCGAGGTGGATCGAATTGCCGATCAGGTTGAGCGTGATCTGACGCAGCGCGCGGGCATCCGCCACGATGGTCGGCAGCAGATGCGACAGCGAGGTGCGGATGATGATGCGGCTGCGATTGGCCTGCGGCTGCATGACTGCGACGCATTGCTCCACCATCTCGTTGAGATTCTGCGTGGAGAAAGCGAGATCGATCTTGCCGGTCTCAATGCGCGAGAGATCGAGCAGGTCGTTGACGATGGCAATAACGCGCTCGCCGGAGGTGCGGATGTCGCGCAGATATTCGCCGTAACGTTCATTGCCGAGCGGGCCGAAACGCTGGTCGATCATCACATCGGCAAAGCCGATGATGGCGTTCAGCGGCGTCCGCACTTCGTGGCTGATCCGCGCGAGCACATCGGCCTTCGCGGTGGCCGAACGATCGGCCTGGCGACGCGCGTTGAGCAGTTCGGTTTCGGTCTTCTTGATCTGGGTCAGATCGCGGAACACGGCGAAGAAATTCGGGCCGGCTGCGCGCGTGCGGCCGATGATCATGGACAGCGGCACGAGCCCACCGGCGCGCACCTGGCCAAGTGCCTCGCGGCCGTGATCGAGCAGGCTGGCGGCGCCGGCCTGTTTCACGCTGTCGAGATAATCGGCGACGTTGCGGCGGCTCTCATGGGCGAACAGGTCCACCACATTGCGCTGGGTGAGCAGTTCGCCGTCATAGCCGAAAAGCGCTTCTGCGCTGCGGTTACAGGAATTGATATTGCCTTCGGCATCGAACATCACGACGCCCTCGGCCATGGTGTCGAGGATCGCCGCGAGATCTTCCGCATCGATATGGCCGGCGGGCAGTGGTTCTGCGACCACGGGCTCTGGCGTGGCAACAGGTGCCGCTGGCTCGGCCTTTGCCGGCGCGAAGATCAGCGCATGGGCGGGCTCGTCGTTCCAGTTGATCGCATGCAGCCGCGCCGATGCCGGTGCGCGCAGGGCGCCATCGCCGGCCTTGTCATTGGCCGAGATCGTCACCGTCGTGCCGCCATCGGAGGCGCTCGACGTCGTTGAGACGTCCGGCTCCACCTGCAGCGTGTCGAGGCCGCCGGCGTCTTCCAGCGCGGCGAGTGTCGGATAGTTCATGTGAGCCAGGAAAGCGGGATTGGCATAGATCAGACGATCGAGGCGATAGATCAGCACACCCACCGGCATCAGATCGAGCAGCATGCGGTCGCGCCCCATCTCGCCGCGCGGGGCGGCGGGCGGCGTGGTCAGCCAGGCCGCTGCGGCTTCGCCTTCGTTCTCTGCGGGATCGAGCGGTTGATCGGCTGCCACAGAAGGTGCAGCGATCAGGCCGGTCTCCGATTCCAGGCGCGCCGAAAGCTGGCGTGCGAGTTCGTTGAAGGCGCTGTTCTCGCCCGGCGACAATGCCGGCGATTTCGGATCGCCTGGTCGGAACTGAACAACGTTTTCGGGGGGCTGCACGGTGGGGATCGCTTCGTTTGTTGAGATCGGTTCTGTCGGTGTCGGCTCTTGGATGTTGTCGTCGAGTGGAGTGATGAGTTCGTCGATGGCGTCGTCCACCGGGCCGGCCTGTGCCATGTCGGCGGAGAGCGGCCGTGGCGGTGGATCGTTCGGCGGTGGATCGTTCGGCTTGGCATGTCGCCGTTCGATCAGGCGGTTCATGCCATCGAGATCGCGGCAGATGCCGAAGCCGCGATAGCCCGCGGGCTGCCGGTTTCGATCCTGCAACGGCAATCCGGACAATTCGACGGCAAGCCGGCCGCCATCATCCACCGGCCACAGCAGCGTCACGCCGCTCCAGGTCTGCCGGGTCGCCAGCGCCTGGGCGAAGCGATGATCGGGATCGAGGGTGAATTCAGCGGAAATGTCGCTCCACTTGCGGCCGGACAGCGCCGCCGCATGCGGGCCGATCAGCTGTTTGAAGTCGCCATCGTCGATGCTGAATGTATCGTCGGCATCGAGTTGCCAGACAAAGCGCAGCGGCATGGTGCGTGGGGCAATCGTCAATGCGTCAGGCGCAGGCTGAGCGACGATGCTTTGCACCGGAGCAGGATCCGTTGCGGCGGGCTCGGGCTCTGCGGCCTGAGGAGCTACAAACAGGTCTTCATGCGTATCGTCGTGATGATCTTCGTGCGCCTGTCCTGCAGGTGCGAGTTCAGGGTCGACTTCGACGACATCTGCCAACGAAACGGCTATGGGTGTCGGTGCCTCGATCTCCTGATGCGGCGCTTCTGCCGCCAGTTCTTCCTCGCTCGGCGCCGGGTGCACGGCGCCCGGTGCGATCAGCGCGACGAGGCCGACATCGCTGCCGCTGCCGACGCGCTGCAGCACCATGCGGCCGAAGCCGATCGGCGTTTCCGCACGGCCATCCTTCAGTGCGTGATCGCGCGCATCGTTGAGACCGGCGTCATTGAGGTTACGGAAACCGAGCAGCGCGCGTGCGGTGTCGCTGGCGCCGACAAACAGGCCGTCGCGCGCAAAGGCGGCGATCGGCGTATCGATGCCATCGGTGAGATTCTGCAGCCGCTCCATCAGCGGCATGCCGCGGCCGGCAATGGTGTCGGCGGCGATGATAAGCAGGCCGGCTTCGCCGTCGGCAAAATCGAGCCGCGTGCAGGCGCAGGTCATCAGCCCGCCAAGCGAAGCTCCGAACCCACGCAGCCGTTCGAGGCGCGTGGTGTCGCTCACCTGCATGCGATGTGCGAGCTGTGCGATCTGGCGACGATGCGCATCGGCAGCGCCGAATTCGCGCGCGGCGAGTTCAGCCGCATTGCGCGCGCCAAACAGCTTTGCGCCGACCGGGTTCGCCCAAAGCACCTTGGTGCCGTCGAGCGACCACAGCCAGACCGGCTGGGCGCTGATGGCATGCATGGCGAGCCGCGCATCCCCCACACCCCGCAACTGACTTTTCGCACTGCTCATTGGCACTTCATGGCTGAGTCGCCTGGGGTCTGCCTCGTTCGAACGGTATTATCCGGCGGGCAAACGGCAACATGCTTAATACTTCGTTAGTATCGCGCGCGGGCGCAGCGAGGTCCATGTCTGCGGGCGCTTCCCACAGGCCTAAGCGACAACAACGTTAATTTGAGGCCCGGGTTCTTGATCAAGTTCTTGAGGGCGCTGAACCAATCGCCGCAGCCCGGCATTGAATGTTGCAAAAGCATGACAAAGGTTCACGATGGCCGCGGCCATGACTGCGCGTCGCGTCATAACGGCGATGCCAAGCGTGGCTAGGCTGCGAGTGGATGCACGAAGGCGAGGCTGCATGGGTCTCGCCCGTGACCAGGGAGAGGGACATGACCGAGAACAAATTCGAATTTCCGAAAGAAATGCGTGCGATGGCCGAGGCCAGCTTCGATCAGGCCCGTCAGGCCTTCGAGAAGTTCGTGTCGAGCGCCCATAGCGCTGCCGCCACCATCGAAACCCGCGGTGAAAGCGCGCGAGCGAGCGCCAAGGATGTGAGCGCGAAGGCCATCAGCTACGCCGAGCAGAACGTGGCAGCTTCGCTCGATCACGCCCAGAAACTGCTGCAGGCCAAGGATCTCGGCGACGTCATGCGCTTGCAGAGCGAATATGTGCAGAACCAGATGAAGTCCCTGGCCGAACAGGCGAGCGAGATGGGCCAGATCGTGAGTCGCGCGGCGATGGAAGCAGCGCAGCCTAAAAGCTAAAGCTAAAAACTGAAGCCAAAAACTGAAGCCAGGAGTTGAGTTGACAACCGCTCCGCTTATTCCGGTTGCTGGTATAAAACTGGGCAATTTCGGTATCTGACTACACTTTTTAATTGAGCGCGCAGTCGTTCCATGACGATTGCGCGTTCTTTTTTGACCACTTATGCATTATTGCATCGCAATATTCTGTTGCATTGCACAAAACAGACATGATATTGCTGTAACTACGTTCAGACGCCGCCCAGATTTAAGGCGGCATGCGATGCTTCCCGCTGGTCCGTTTTCGGCAACGATGCCGTTCTCCGACCCGCGGTCTGTGACTTCACCCCATTGTTGTTTGTTACGAAGGATGCACGTTATGGCCGACCAAATCGATCCGTTCTCCTCTTCCGTTATCCCGTTCCAGCTGCCGGAGCAGGTCCGCGCTTTCGCCGAAAAGGGCGTCAGCCAGGCTCGCGAAGGCTATGCCAAGTTCAAGGATGCGGCCGAGACCCACAACAGCACCGTGGAAGCCGTGTTCAACACCGCGACCAAGGGCGCTGCTGAAGTGTCGACGACCCTGCTCGACATTGCCAAGACCAACACCAATGCCGGCTTCGATTTCGCCCAGTCGCTGATCGGCGTGAAATCTCCGTCGCAGGCGTTCGAGCTGTGGTCGGGCTTTGCCAAGAGCCAGTTCGAGATCCTCACCGGCCAATCGAAGCAGCTCGCCGAGCTCGGCCAGAAGATCGCGTCGGAGACCGCCGAGCCGATCAAGACCGGCGCCAACAAGCTGTTCCAGCCCGCTGCCTAAGTGCTGCGGCTGATGTAAGCATCGAAAACCCGGGCCTTTGGCTCGGGTTTTTTTGCGCTTAATTCCCGCATCGCGGCTTGCCAAAGCGAAGCGTTGCACCTAGTTTCCCGCCTGTTCGGGCACCCCTGTTTCGGGGCCGGCAAGATGCAGTTGTAGCTCAGTTGGTTAGAGCGCCTGTTTGTGGAGCAGGAGGTCGCTGGTTCGAGGCCAGCCAACTGTACCATGCATCAAAATTAACCTTTAGTATCAGACTGATACCGGTCGACTTCGGGCAGTCGCGCGGCCACAATGAGCCGGCGTCCCGAACTCCCGTGGTTGTATGGCCGTGCTGCGTCATTCCTGCAAACATTTGAGCGTTTAGAACTGCCGCGGCGTTTTTTGCCGGGGCATGGGGCGTTGTTGCTTCCGCTCTATTTTTGTTGGTTTTTTCCATGCTGCCTTTTGATCTCGAGCGAATTTCTTCGTCTCTTGCGACAGCCGCCATCGATCCGGCCAGTTGGTCCAAAGCCCTTGAGGATATTGCTGAGGCAACGAATTCGCGAGGCGCGATCCTGCTGCCGGTGGTGGGGGCTCTTCCACTGATGTGGAATACGCCGTCACTGGATCAATCGGTCGAACTCTATGTCAGCGGCGGCTGGTTCAATCGAGACGAGCGCTATCTCGGCATGCAAACATTTCTCAAAACCGGTGTCATTACCGATGATGACTGCATGCCGGCCGAGGCCCGCAAGAAGTCTGCCTTCTATCAGGAGTTCATCCAGCGCAGCGGATTGCGGGAATTTGCCGGCGTTCGGATAGGACGCGGCGATCACGTCTGGAATATGAGCCTGCAACGCACGGCAGGCTCGGAGCCATATTCGGAGCAGGAGCTGTCGTTTCTGGCAAAACTGTCCGATCAGCTCGACGTGGTCGTGAAAACAAGCCAAGCGCTGCATTTGCAAAAAGGGCTGTCCGCTCTCGATGCCTTCGCGTTTTCGAGTCAGGCTGCACTGCTGCTCGACCGAGCGGGCAAGGTCGTATCCGTCAACGCCACCGCGCAGGCCATTCTCGGTGACGATCTGCAGATTACAGGTGGACGGCTGGTTTCGCCTGTGCCGCAAGCGGCGGAGCGGTTGAATGGTCTGTTCAGGGATCTGTTCTGGCAGATGAAGAGTGCCCTAGTGCCCCCGCTCGTGCTTGCAAAGCGGAATGGGGGACGGTTGATCATCTATGCGATGCGGCTCCCCGGCATGGCGGATTCGCCACTGACAGCATTCCATTCGATTCTGGTGATCGCCGATAGCGACGCCATGCAGCCACCTTCCGCCGCAACCCTGCGTCTGGTCTATGATCTCACCCCGGCTGAGGCGCGGTTGGCAATGGCGCTGGGAAGTGGAACGGACCTTGCCGCCTATGCGGCAACTGCGGATGTCTCGAAGGAAACGGTTCGCAATCAGCTGAAGGCCGTGTTCGGGAAAGTGGGGGTCAGCCGGCAAGCCGAGCTGGCAGCCGTATTGTCAGCGCTGATCCCAGGCCGCTGAACCGGTCCGGCTAGGACCACCACGAGCCGTCCGGAAATCTGGGCCAGCTCGACGGCGCCAAGCGGGCAACGGTCAGACGCTGCGCCCAGTAACGGGCCTCGTTCTCCCAAAACATCCGGCTTTCGGCTTCGATCTTGGCCCGCTGCAGGCAGAACCCGCGCATGGCCTGATAGTAGGTCGCATCATCCACGAACACCTCCATCTGTGTCGTGGAAGGCTAGCGCTGGCATCGAAATCGTCGTGACCCGATTGGGTTACGCAACGCAAAAACGGAGCCGGTTTTAATTCCGGAACCGCGGTGCCTTGCTCCACGTTTGCTCACAAACGGAGGAGGGCGCCATGGCGACGATCGAGATCAGCGATACCGGGATTGCGGTCATGTGCGACATCGCCCGCACGGCCGGATTCGACCTTGATGCCAACAAGCAGGCGGTGGTGGAGCGGCTGATCTCCCAGGGGCTGGTCGCCGAGACCGGAAAGCACGAGCCCGATCCGAAATACGAGGTGACTGCGAAAGGGCAGCGCGAACTCGATGCGCGTGGTGTCGGCGTCAACGAGGCGTGAGGTTTTCAGCCATTCGGGCAGAGTGTGGCCGTGACGCCATCGCTCATCGCCTTTGTCCAGATCGCCGCGCCGCTCGCGCTCAGGTGAACGCCATCGCTGGTGAATCCCGTCGGCATGGCCGGCATGGCGATGAGCGATGCGCCGGCTTCGCGGGCGATGTCGGGCAAGGCAGCGTTGTAGCCGTCGATAATGGGCTGCGTGCGATGGCCGACTTCCTTGCCGGTTTCCAGAGGTGTCACTGCGACGATCGTCAGGCGCGACGTCATCGTCTTCAGCGCCGTCAGCAGTGCTGCGTAATTCTTCCTGTAGCTCTCGACGCTGTCCATGGTTTCCGCATCGTTGATGCCGAGTGAGACGACGATCAGCGCCGCCTTCTTGTCGCCGATGGCTTTCTTCAGCATGCCGTCCAGGCCGCTCGATGTGGTGGAGCCATCGATGCCGGCATTGATCACCGGGCGCTTGCAGAGCGAGCGGGGCAATTGCGCCTGACGCACGATGCTGTCACCGAGCACGATCACGGGATCCTTCGCATCCTTCAGCGCCGACTTGATCAGCAGCGGGCGCGGCGGCGCGCTTTTCTCGCTTTTCGGCCAGACGATCCAGACGCAGAGGAGCAGCGAAGCAATAATGCCGATGCGAACGCCGTTCATGCGACAGCTGCCGTGTATGTCCGTCCTGCGATCATCGTTCCGGGAAACCGTGTGAGACAAGGATGGTCAGCAGAAACTACAGGAACGCCGGCAATACAAGCCCGCCCGGTGCGGCATCCATGCCGCAGGCCACCGACTGCTTGCCAAGTTGGCGCCGGTCGCCGACACTTCCCGCACAATCATCAGGGAGGATGCGATGTCCGGGAGCGCGAAGGCGACACTGTTGGTGGTGATGCTTATGGCTGGATGCGGCGCCGCGCATGCACAGGGCTACACTGCCAATGAGCAGGCGCTATGTACCGACGATGCCTTCAGGCTGTGTAGCTCGGCTATACCCGATGTCGATCGCGTCACCGCCTGCATGGTGCGCAAACAGGCGCAGCTGAGCCCCGGCTGCGCACAGTTCTTCCGGCCGGTGCCAGCGAGCGCGCGCAAGGCGACAGCCAAGCCGCGCAAGACGAACGCCGCGAAGCGTGCGAATTAAGTCTTTCTCTGCCGTTGCGATGAACCCGTGACAAACTGACACGTTGGGAGCACAAGCAGGGCGTCACATCTCCCTGCTTTGAGGAGACGCGCTTGAACGATACCGATATCGACTACAAAGCCGAGATCGACCGGCATTTTCTCTGGTTCGAGACAAAACTGCCCGCAGGGCCGGCGCGCTTCGTGAGCTGGCTGCGCAAGCCATCCTCGCGCCTCGTCCGTTTTCCGTTGGCTGTTTTGCTGGTGATCGGTGGCATTTTCAGCATCCTGCCGGTTCTCGGGCTCTGGATGCTGCCGCTCGGACTCATTCTGATAGCTCAGGATATTCCGCCATTGCAGAAGCCGGTGGCGCAGCTTCTCGGCTGGATGGAGCGCAAATGGCTGGAGCGGCAGGCCGCGAAAGCAGAAAAACGGTCACAAACAGAGCAAGCTTCGCAAAAGCATCCTCGGGCTAAGTAACATTTAGAAATGATAGTTGGATGCGACAATGTGGCGGCAAGCGTACTAACAATGACTCACTTTTAGCGCTGTTGCGCCGCACTCTGTGACTCAAAAGCCAACATTTGAGGAAATACAGTCAGATAAATCTATCGCCGGCAAAGTTTTGGCTTTAACGAATCAGAGGACTGATTCATTTTCGCCGCCGGGGTCAATCTGGAGGCCAACATATGAACGTGATTGTTTTCGCTTCGCGTAAAGGCGGTTCAGGAAAGAGCACTCTGGCTGCTCATCTTGCCGCGCAAGTCCATAAGCCCAACAAGCCGTGCTTGCTGATCGATGCCGATCCGCAGGGTTCGCTCACTCTGTGGCACAAGCTGCGCGGAACAAATGAACCCGCGCTGAAGGTCGCCAATCGCAGCGTTTCCGAAATCATCGCTGCTGCAAAGCGCGATGGCGTCGAATGGGTGTTCATCGATACGCCGCCAAATACGTCCGCCGTCGTCGATGATGCCATCAAGAATGCGACCATGGTGATCATCCCGGCGCGTCCCGGCGTGTTCGACGTCGATGCCGTGCAGGCAACGATTCAGTCCTGCCGTGCGGCCCGCAAGCCCTATGCGGTGGTCCTCAACGGCGCTCCGGCTCGTCGCGATACGAGCGAAAGCCGCATCGTGTCGCTCGCTCGTGAAGCACTCGCCAAGTTCAAGGCGCCGGTGTGGTCGGGGCAGATCACCAATCGTGCGGATTTGCTGCTCGCTCTCGCCGAAGGCGAAGGCGCCCGCGAATATTCTGCGGATGGTCGTGCGGCCAACGAGATCGGCAAGCTGTGGACGGCGATCGAGCGTTCGATTAAGGCCATTCGCGGTCAGGCATCAGCCAACGGCGCAATGCACAAGCAGGCGGCGTAAACCATCCCTGACTGAGACTTCAGAAAAACGCGCGGCATGCCGCGCGTTTTTTGTCGTCTGATGTCGGCTAGGCAACCCGGACGTCGTCGGTCATATCGGCCAGCGACGGCTGGAGCGTGATGCCCTCGGTCACATGCACGAAGTGATCGATGGTTGCCGGCTTGCCGAGCAGATAGCCCTGCACCTCGTCGCATTTCTCGTCATGCAGGAATTGAAGCTCGGCTTCTGTCTCGACGCCTTCGGCCAGCACCGGCAGGCCCAGCCCGCGGCCAAGCCCGACCACGGCACGGACGATGGTTGCCGCCTGGCCGTTATTGTTCACCGACTTGATGAACGAGCCGTCGATCTTGATCTTGTCGAACGGGAAGGCGCGCAGATTCGACAGTGACGAATAGCCCGTGCCGAAATCGTCCATGGCGATACGGACGCCGAGCGCCTTGATCCGCCGCAGCGCCGAGAGCGCGCGGTTGAGGTCGCGGACCAGCGCCGTTTCGGTGATTTCGATTTCCAGCCGGGCAGGCGGCAGGCCGGTTTCGAGCAGGATCTGATGGACCATGGGCACGAAATTGTCGTGATAGATCTGCACCGCCGAGACATTGACCGCGATCGTCAGTGGCTGCTTCCAGGTTGCAGCTTCCGCACAGGCGGTCCGCATCACCCATTCGCCGATTTCCAGGATCGCGCCGGTGTCTTCTGCGATCGGAATGAAGATCGCGGGTGACACCGCGCCGCGGGTCGGGTGGGTCCAGCGCAGCAGCGCCTCGAAGCCGATCACCGTGCCGCGCTGCATGCCTTCCTGCGGCTGGTAGACGAGGTTCATCTGGCCACTCGCCACGGCACCGCGCAGGTCATGCTCCAGCATGCGGCGGTCGCGCACTGCGTCGCCCATGCCGGTCTCATAGAAGCGATAATTGGCACGACCGTCGGTCTTGGCGCGGTACAGCGCCGTGTCCGCATGGGCCAGGGCGGCTTCGCGGTCGTTGGCGTCGTCGGGATAAAGCGCGATGCCGATGCTGGTCGAGACGCTGCCGAGTTCGGATGCGTCGTCGCGGTCTCGCAATATTGCGAGCACGCGCTGAGCCATCTTTTCCGCCGCAGCGTTGTGCCGGATGTTGGGCATGAGGATTGCGAATTCGTCGCCGCCGAGACGGGCCATCACCTGGCTATCGTCGAGCAGGCTGCTGACGCGCGCTGCGATGGTCTGCAAGACCTTGTCGCCGGCAGCGTGCCCGAACAGGTCGTTGACCTCCTTGAAGCGATCAAGGTCGAGGCATAGCACCGCATGCTTGCGCCCTGGCTGCATGTTCGCGATCTCGTTGTCCACGCGATCGTTGAAATGGCTGCGATTGGGCAGGCCGGTGAGTGCGTCGTGATGGGCGAGGAAGCGGATGTGCTGCTCGGCCTCCTTGCGCGCGCGCAGGTCGCGCACCGCGATCACCTGATGCGGCCGACCGGCAAAGTCGATCTGGCGCAGGATGAGCTCCACCGGAACGGCGATGCCGTGATGTGGGCGCAGATTGGCCTCGACCGGCAGATCTGGTCTTGCAAGGAGGGCTGCACGCGGCAGGTCGTCGGGGAAACATTCATCCAGGCTTTCGCCGATGAAGCTCTCCGCAGAAGCGCAAGCCAGTGCTGCAAAACTGTGATTGACGGTAACGATGGTGTCGCCGTCGCAAACGATCAGGCCCTCGATGGCGGCATTGGCCAGGCCGAGCATGCGGTCGGCTTCGAGATCGGTACGGCGGTGATCGCGAATGTCGAGCACGATGCCGGCCACAGTCAGGCCGATGATGGCGAATGAGATCAAGGCCACGCCGAGTGCGAGCCAGCCGGCCGGCACGGACAGTTCGGAGACGACAATGCTCGGATCCGGCACGATGGTGACGGCGCTCATCGCGGTGAAATGATGGCTGCAGATCGCAAGCGTCAGCAGTAGCGCGCCGCCGATCCGCCATGCCTGGGTGTCGCGACCCAGGCCAACGGGAAGTGCCAGTGCGCCCAGCACGGCGCCGGCCACGATCGATGCGATCACCAAAGTGACGTCCCAGTGCATCGCCGCCTGAACTTCAAAGGCCGCCATGCCCGTGTAATGCATCGCCGCGATGCCGCCAGCGACGACGGCGCCGCCGATGGCGGGGGCAGCGCGAAAATTGGGGATCAGTGCGATGGCGAGGCCGGCCCCGGTGAGCAGGATCGCCGCGACCAGCGACACCGCCGTGAGGACGATATTGTAGCCGCTCGGAATACCTGGCGAAAATGGCGACGAAATGCGTGGCCCAGATGCCGAAACCCGTCGAGATGGCGGAGACCCCGAGCCAGAGGTAGCGCATCCCGCTTTTCGCGTTGCGTGCATGGCGCAGCAGGTTGATGGCGGTAATCGATGCGATCGCGCAGATAATGGCTGCAAGGCCAACGAGACGAAGATCGTGGGCATAGGCGATGCAGTTATAGATCGTGAGCATGAAACGCATACCGCAGGTGAAATTCCAAACCTGCACGCGACGCTACATATAAGTATGTAAGGACACGTAAATACCTAGCGGCTCCCGTGTGTCCGTCAGCAGACTCTTTCGTATGTGGTGGGTAAGGCCACACGGCAATCGATGTGGTTGCTGGCGATCTCTACGTGTGTATGAAACCGGGTCTAATCCCTGCGGGCAAAGCTGGTAACCCGGCGTCAACCGTGCTCGCAAAGTCGCAGTGCAACATCCTTGCGGCTTATCGATCGGCGCGGCTCACGACATCCATCAGCTCGGCGATCTTGCGGCGCTGATCGGCCTTGTCGCCGGACGAGATCGCGTGCTCGACGCAATGGGCCACGTGATCGCGCAGGATCTCTTCCTCTACGCGGCGCAATGCGGCACGGGCCGCCGCGATCTGCGTGACCACATCAATGCAATAGCGATCGTCCTCGACCATACCGGCAAGGCCGCGCACCTGGCCTTCGATCCGTTTGAGGCGTTTTAAACAGGACGTCTTGATCTCTCGGCGCATGCGGCTCATATACCCCCCAAGGGTATCTGTTTCAAGAGGCGACGACATGACCGAAACGACGCATCCACACACCCATGGCGGGCACGATCACACCCACGGTTCGTGCTGCTCCCATGGCGATCACGCGCCAGCGCCGGCCGCGTCGGAGAAGGTGCTGGATGTCGTCTGCGGGATGACGGTCGATCCGGCCACGGCCAAGCAGCGCTTCTCCTATAAAGGGCAGGATTACTTCTTCTGCGGGACGCGTTGCCGCGAGCGCTTCTCTGCCGATCCCGAAAGCTTCCTGAAGCCGCGCGAGCCGGCGCCGCCGATGCCGGCGGGCACGATCTATATCTGTCCAATGGATCCGGAAATCCGCCAGGAAGGGCCGGGCACCTGCCCGATCTGCGGCATGGCACTGGAGCCCGAGACGGTCTCGCTCGACGACGGCCCTGATCCCGAACTGATCGACATGACCCGGCGGTTCTGGATCGCGCTGGCGCTGACACTGCCGGTGTTCGTGCTCGAAATGGGCAGCCATCTCGGCCTGATGCAACTTGTGCCGCAGGCGACGTCGAACTGGATTTCCTTCGCGCTGGCGACGCCGGTGGTGCTGTGGGCGGGCGCGCCGTTCTTCGTACGCGGCTGGCGGTCGGTCGTGTCCGGCAATCTCAACATGTTCACGCTGATTGCCATGGGAACGGGCGTGGCGTGGATCTATAGCGTCGTCGCGACGCTAGCCCCCGGTGTGTTTCCAGCCGCGTTTCGCGATCATCACGGCGCCGTCGCCGTTTACTTCGAAGCGGCTGCCGTTATCACCGTGCTGGTCCTGCTGGGCCAAGTGCTTGAGTTGCGCGCGCGTAACCAGACCTCCGGGGCGATCCGCGCGCTGCTCGGTCTTGCGCCGAAAATGGCGCGCCGCATCGGGCCATCGGGCGACGAGGACATTTCCTTCGACGACATCCGCATCAGCGATGTGCTGCGCGTGCGGCCGGGCGAGAAGATCCCGGTGGACGGCGTGGTGCGCGATGGCCGTTCGTCGGTGGATGAATCCATGGTGACCGGCGAGTCGATGCCCGTCACCAAGCAGAAGGGCGATCGCGTCATTGGCGGCACCGTCAATCAGAGCGGCGGTCTCGTGTTCAAGGCGGACAAAGTTGGCCGCGATACGATGCTGTCGCGCATTGTAGACATGGTCGCCAAGGCGCAGCGTTCGCGGGCTCCGATCCAGCGGCTGGCCGATCGCGTGGCTGGCTGGTTCGTGCCGCTCGTGCTTGCGGCGGCGGTGATTGCCTTTGCGGTGTGGGCACTGGTCGGGCCGGAGCCACGGCTGACTTACGCGCTCGTTGCCGCCGTCACGGTGCTGATCATCGCGTGCCCGTGTGCGCTTGGTCTGGCAACGCCGATGTCGATCATGGTTGGCGTCGGGCGCGGCGCGCATGCCGGCATCCTAGTGCGTGATGCCGAGGCGCTGGAGCGGCTGGAAAGCATCGATACGATAGTGATCGACAAGACCGGCACGCTGACCGAGGGCAAGCCGACATTGGTGGGCATCACGCCGGTGGATGGCGGTGATGAAGCGGCGCTGCTGCAACTCGCCGCCAGCGTCGAGCGCGCGAGCGAACATCCGCTGGCGCTGGCGATTGTGGCCGCCGCCAAGCAGCGCGAGATCGTCTTGAAGGATGTGGTGGATTTCGCTTCGCCTTCGGGTAAGGGCGCGTCGGGCGTGATCGATGGCAAGCGTGTCGCGCTTGGCAATGCGATGCTGATGGGCGAACTCGGTATCGATACCACGCGCTGCGATGCGACGGCCGAGACGGCACGTCAGCAAGGCGCAACGGCGATCTTCGTGGCCATCGACAGTGCGGTTGCCGGCGTCATGGCGATCGCTGATCCGGTGAAGCCCTCCGCACGTGAGGCGCTCGACAAGTTACGCGCTGAAGGACTTCGCGTCGTGATGCTCACGGGCGACAATCGCACCACGGCCGAAGCCGTGGCGAAAACGCTGGGCATCGATGATGTCGAGGCTGGCGTGCTGCCGGAGCGAAAGAGCGATGTCGTCACGCGTCTGCGCGGGAAGGGGCGCCGCGTCGCTATGGTCGGCGATGGTGTCAACGACGCGCCGGCGCTCGCCGCTGCGGATGTCGGTATCGCAATGGGCACGGGCACTGACGTCGCCATCGAAAGCGCTGGCGTCACGCTGCTGACCGGCGATCTCGCAGGACTCGTGCGTGCACGTCATCTGTCGCGGGCGACGATGAGCAACATCCGCCAGAACCTGGCCTTTGCGTTCATCTACAATGCCGCGGGCGTGCCGATCGCGGCTGGCATTCTATATCCGGTGTTTGGCATTCTGCTGTCGCCGATGATTGGCGCTGCCGCGATGGCGCTGTCATCGGTGAGCGTGATCGGCAATGCGTTGCGCTTGGCGAAGACGCGATTGGACTGAGGCAACCACACACTCTTCCGTCATCCTGAGGTGCCGGCGTGCAGCGCCGGCCTCGAAGGATGGTGTGGCACACGTGGCCGCATCCTTCGACGCTCGCTCTGCGAGCGAGCACCTCAGGATGACGATATTTGAGTTTGTTGCTGAGCTCGGCACACAAAAAAAAGCCGGCCTCTTGCGAGTCCGGCTCTGAGGTATTGGCCTTTGAGAGGCCGACACAATCACCTTCCAAGAGGGATAACTGAGACCCGCACCACTGGAGGAGGGGGACAAATGCGCGGCACGAGCCTCAGCGTTCGAATAGTATGATCCCCGCAGATGCTCTGCAGCAACGCATGACTTGTCATGTCAGACATGCCGCTAGCGTGGACATGCCTGACCTCACAAAAATGCGGCCGCTTTCATTTGCGGGTTATGATGGCCAGCGCTGCGCCTTGCTGACGATGAAGTCGCGGAATACCTGCACGCGGGCGACAGTCTTCAGCTCTTCCGGATAGACAAAATACGTGTCGAGCTGAATTGAATCCGACTCGCTGAAGAGCTGAACAAGACGGTCGTTTTCTTCCACCAGATAGTCCGGCAATGCTGCGATGCCGAGGCCCTGCTGGCAGGCGCGCATCAGGCCCAGGATATTGTTGACCTTGAAGTACGCCTCGCGCGGGCCATTGCCGTTACGTCCGGCATCGATCAGCCAGCTGCGGTTCTGCAGGTGCGGAGACACCTGCGCGTCGCTCAGCATGATGATGCGGTGGCCGTCGAGTTCGTCGAGCGTCCGCGGCGTGCCGAAATGCTTGATATATTCCGGCGCGCAATAAGCGTGAAAGCCCATGGCGAACAGCTTGCGCTGGATCAGGTCCGGCTGGGTCGGCTTGCGCGTGCGGATCGCCACATCGGCCTCGCGCATCGAGAGGTCGAGTTCCTCATCGGTGACGATCAGCGAGATGCGGATTTCCGGATAAAGTGCTGTGAATTCGCCGAGGCGGGGGATCAGCCAGTTGATGCCGACGCCGGGGGTGGTGGTGACCTTGAGGTCGCCGCTCGGCCGCTCGCGGCTGTCGGTCAGTTTTGCGCGTGCCGCCTGCAGCTGCATGAACACGTCATGGGCGGTGCGGAACAGGAGGTCACCCTGTTCGGTGAGGATCAGGCCGCGGGCATGGCGATGGAACAGCGAGACCGCCAGTTCCTGCTCCAGCGCGGAGACCTGGCGGGACACCGCCGACTGAGACAGCCCGAGCTGCTCCCCTGCATGCGTGAAGCTTCCCGCTTCCGCCGCCGCGTGAAACACCTTGAGCTTATCCCAATCCATATCCGTAGATCCGTTGCGGGTTCGTGGCATTGATTATTCGGCGGCTATGCGGTCATGGGCGTGAGCCGCAATGAAACGTTCGGCTTCGAGCGCAGCCATGCAGCCCATGCCGGCGGCCGTGACTGCCTGGCGATAGGTTTCGTCGGCGACGTCGCCTGCAGCGAACACGCCGGGCACCGACGTCGCAGTGGAATTGGCAGCAACCTCGACATAGCCGGAGGGCTTCAATTTGAGCTGGCCTTTGACCAGTTCGGTCGCAGGTGCATGACCGATGGCGATGAAGACGCCGTCGGCGGGCACGTCCGTGGTCTCGCCGGTTTTCACGTTCTTCAACCGTACATGCGTGACCTTGGCCGGCCCTTGTGTGCCGCAGATCTCGTCGATGGCGCTGTCCCACACCACCTTGATTTTCGGGTGCTTAAACAGGCGATCCTGCAGGATGCGCTCGGCGCGGAAATGGTCGCGGCGATGCACGATGGTCACCAGCGAGGCGAAATTGGTCAGAAACAGCGCTTCCTCGACCGCGGTGTTGCCGCCGCCGACCACGATCACTTCCTTGCCGCGATAGAAGAAACCGTCGCAGGTGGCGCAGGCCGAGACGCCGCCGCCCTGGAAGGCATCTTCCGAGGGCAGGCCGAGCCAGCGCGCCTGGGCGCCGGTGGCAAGGATCACAGTGTCGGCAATGTAGGTATCGCCGGAATCACAGGTCAGCCGGAACGGGCGCTGCGACAAGTCGAGGTCGGTGACCAGATCGGTGACAATCTTGGTGCCGACGTGATGCGCCTGCTTTTCCATCTGCTCCATCAGCCACGGCCCCTGAACCACATCCGCAAAACCCGGATAGTTCTCGACATCGGTCGTGATGGTGAGCTGGCCGCCGGGCTGGATGCCCTGGATCAGGACCGGCTCGAGCATGGCACGGGCGGCATAGATGGCAGCAGTATAGCCGGCCGGGCCCGAGCCGATGATGACGACTTTGGCGTGAGTGGTGGCGGCCATGGTCAAGTCCCCTTCCGCAGGGCAGTTACGTCAATGCTGGTGCGAAATGTGCCGGCGAAACGGTCGCAGCGGCGCGAAGTCGTTGAAAGGAATTCTAGAATATCTGGTGAGCTATGCAAGAATTGCAATTCGGACTCCCAGATTTTCCCCCGGAGACGCTTAATTTCCGCAGTGCACGCGCAATAAAATTGCGCAAGTCGAGCGTCTTGCGCTAGACAGACTGCGAAGAAGACATGCTTCGAATACCAGCAGGACCCGGCGTGCCGAAAAGCCTCGACGAAATCGATCTCAAAATCCTTGCCGAGATTCAGGCCGACGGCCGAATCACCAATGTGGAACTCGCCAAACGGGTCGGCATCTCGCCGCCCCCCTGCTTGCGCCGGGTTCGGGCGCTGGAGGAGGCCGGCTATATCCAGGGCTATCGCGGTCTGCTCGATCCGCGAAAGCTGGGCTTCGACGTCACGGTGTTCGCTTCGGTGCATCTGTCCAGCCAGGCCGATGCCGATCTCAAGGCGTTCGAGGATTTCGTCCGCAAGGAGCCACTGGTGCGTGAGTGCTGGATGCTGTCCGGCGAGATCGACTTCATCCTGAAATGCGTCGCGCCGGACATGGCGACCTTTCAGGTCTTCGTCAGCCAACTGACCGCAGCGCCCCATGTCCGCAATGTGCGTACGTCGCTCGTGCTGCACAATTCGAAATTCGAGGCGGCGGTGCCGCTGGAATTGAAAGACGCGGATTGACTTCTTTTCCGTCCCCGGAGCGAAGCGAATGGGGATCGAAGCGAGCTTCGAGACGGATGGGTGTCTCCCACACTCTGACGTCACGGGGGGTGCCCCCACCCCCTATCGGCGGACCCTCCCCACGCGACGACGCGGGGGAGGGAAAGCAAATTACTTCTTCATTGCCGCATCTACGCTGATCGGGCCGCCGCCGGCGGTCGCGATGTAGAGGCAGGTAAAGCACAGCGCGATGGCCAGCGTGCCGCCGTTCAGCAGCGGCAGGAACACCGGGTCGGCACCCTTGAACATGTGGCCGATGAAATAGGCGCACGCCATCTGGCCGGACAGGATGAACGCGACCGGGCGGGTGAACAGGCCGAGCAGCAGCAGTGCACCGCCGACGAGTTCGATGGTGCCGGCCACCGTGATCAGCGGCGGGATATTGGCAAAATACGGTACGACCGGAAATTTGAAGATCTTGGCGATGCCGTATTGCAGCAGCACGAGGCCGGTGATGAAGCGCAACAGGCTGAGTGCGTAAGGCTGAAATTTCGAGAAAGTCTGGTCCATGTCATTAGTCCCCCTGTGAATGACGGATCACTTCTAGCATTGGAACTACACAAGTCATCGGTCACTCTCATGTGAGAAACGCCGTGATCCCGAGAATTATTCCAGCTTTGTGTGATCCAGGCCACGGCGCGAAAGGCAGCGTTCTGCCTGATCTGCCTGCAGGTCACCGGTCCGCGTTGATCTTCACCTTGATCGGTTGCGGCATGTCTTTGGCAGGTGCGGGCAGGATCAGGCCCGGCGGGAAATCCGGACCAGCTATCGCATTGGCGGCGGGGGTGTTGGACGCTTCGGTGACGCGTGTGCGTATCACGCGTCCATTCGGATCGATCCAGACTTCGACGTACAGGTCCGACCTGAACTTGAACTTGTCGCGATTGGCGCGGAGGTGTCTTTCGATGCGCCGATGAGTCTCGATCGCATAGGCGCCCCATGACGATGCGACCGGCCGGATAGGTGTGGACGATGGCGCGCTTGATCGAGGTTCGAAGGCCAGCGGCACAGGCATGTCGGTCGCCGGTGTTTGGGCCATGGAGGTGCAGCTGAAAGTCATTACGAGGGCGATCATTCCGACCGGTGCCGCCCTGTCGATCGTCCTGTGAGATCGGTAGTCCATGGCGAGGGTGCATCCTCTGGGTGCGCTCGCTGTCTTACTATGGTACCGAGGTTGCGCAAGGCTGACGCCAGCTTTCGGAAGGGCCGTCAGCATTAAAAAGCCGCGCTGTGAGCGCGGCTTTTGATCGGTCGGCAGGTTGCAGAGCAGGCTGACTTAGCGCCATTCCACCTTGGCGATCTCATAAGCCTTCGAGCCGCCAGGCGCGATCACTTCGACGGAGGTACCCTTGCTCTTGCCGATCAGCGCACGCGCCAGCGGCGAGGTGATCGAGATGCGGCCCTTCTTCGCATCGGCTTCGGGCTCGCCAACGATCTGCCAGACCGTCTTCTTCTCTGTGTCCTCATCGATCAGCGTCACGGTGGCGCCGAACTTGATGGTGTCGCCGGAGAGCTTGCTGATATCGATGATGTCCGCGCGCGCGAGCTTGTCTTCGATCTCGCTGATGCGGCCTTCGTTATGCGACTGCTCTTCCTTCGCCGCGTGATATTCGGCGTTTTCGGACAGGTCGCCATGGGAGCGCGCTTCGGCAATCGCCTCGATGATGCGCGGACGGTGCTCCGTCTGGCGCTCCTTCAACTCGACTTCGAGGGCAGCGAAACCGCCGGCGGTCATCGGGACCTTCTCAACCATTCTCTTCGTCCTTTAACGTCATGCCGCACGCTGGCGCGTGCGACGAAACTCTTCAGTCCGTGAAATCGGCCTGCAGGGATATGCGGGGCTGTCCTCGCAGCCGGCGCAGATGCAGGATTCAGGCGCCGAAACAGAACCTGTTCATGACCGGCTGGTTCCGGTCATGACCCGTTCTTGACTAACCTCAATCCGGATTGCCGCGCCGGTTAAAGTCAGACTTCGGAAAAGTAGCTCTGCAATGTGCGAACCTCAAGGTCGCCGTCCATATTGGCACGGACACCCTGGGCAGCCGCCACGGCACCCGAAAGAGTGGTGTAATACGGCACTTTATGCAAGAGGGCAGCCCGCCGCAGCGAGCGGCTGTCGGCCAGTGCCTGCGGTCCGTCGGTGGTGTTGAGCACCAGCTGGATCTCGCCATTGGTGATGGCGTCCACGATATGCGGACGGCCTTCCAGCACCTTGTTGATCTTCTCGGCAGCAACGCCGTTATCGACCAGGAAGCGCTGGGTGCCACCGGTGGCAACCACCTTGAAGCCGCTGGAGGCCAGCAGCTTCACCGCATCGAGGATGCGGGTCTTGTCGTTTTCGCGGACCGAGACGAACACCGTGCCCTTGCGTGGCACGCGGGTGCCGCCGCCAAGCTGGCTCTTGGCGAAAGCGATCTCGAAAGAGCTGTCGATGCCCATCACTTCGCCGGTGGAGCGCATCTCCGGGCCAAGCACCGTATCGACGCCGGGGAAGCGGGCGAACGGGAAGACCGACTCCTTGACGCCGACATGGTTCAGCTTGCGCTTGGTCAGCTTGAAATCGGCGAGTTTTTCGCCGGCCATGATGCGCGCCGCGATCTTGGCGACGGGCATGCCCATCACCTTGGCAACGAAGGGCACCGTGCGCGAGGCGCGCGGATTGACCTCGAGCACGTAGACGTCGCCATCCTTGATGGCGAACTGAACGTTCATGAGGCCGACCACGTCGAGGCCGAGCGCCATTTCTCGGGTCTGGCGCTCAAGTTCGGCGATCATCGCGTCATCGAGCGAATGCGGCGGCAGCGAGCAGGCGGAGTCACCGGAGTGAATGCCGGCCTCTTCGATATGCTCCATGATGCCGACGACGAACGTGTCCTTGCCGTCCGACAGGCAATCCACGTCCACTTCGATGGCATCTGCCAGATAGCGATCGAACAACAGCGGATTGGTGCCGAGCACGGTGTTGATCTGGCCGGTCTTGTCGTTCGGATAACGCGCCTTGACGTCGCCGGGCACCAGCTCCGGCAGCGTGCCGAGCAGGTAATCGCCGAGCTGGCTTTCCTCGCGGATGATCTGCATCGCGCGGCCACCCAGCACGTAAGACGGGCGAACCACCAAGGGCAGGCCCAGATCGGCAGCGACGAGACGCGCCTGCTCGACTGAATAGGCAATGCCATTCTTGGGCTGCTTGAGCTTGAGCTTGTCGAGGATGCGCTTGAAGCGATCGCGGTCCTCGGCGAGGTCGATGGCATCCGGCGAAGTACCGAGGATCGGCACATCGGCGGCTTCCAGCGCGCGTGCGAGCTTCAGCGGAGTCTGGCCGCCGAACTGGACGATCACGCCATGCAGCGTGCCGTTCTGGCGCTCGGTATCGATGATTTCGAGCACGTCTTCGGCCGTGAGCGGTTCGAAATAGAGGCGATCCGCGGTGTCGTAGTCGGTCGACACGGTTTCCGGATTGCAGTTGACCATGATGGTCTCGTAGCCGGCATCCGCCAGCGCGAAGCAGGCGTGGCAACAGCAGTAGTCGAACTCGATGCCCTGGCCGATGCGGTTCGGACCGCCGCCAAGGATGATGACCTTGTTCTTGTCCGACGGCTGGCTCTCATCGGCGAAGGTGCCAGCGAAAGACGACTCATAGGTCGAATACATATAGGCCGTGGGCGAGGCGAATTCGGCGGCGCAGGTGTCGATGCGCTTGAATACCGGACGCACATTCAGCGAGCGGCGCAGCGACTTCACTTCCGCATCGGTCTTGCCGGCGAGTACCGCGAGGCGCGCGTCGGAGAAGCCCATGGCCTTGAGCGAGCGCATGCCGAAAGCATGGGTCGGCAGACCGTTGGCCTTTACCTTGGCTTCCATCTCCACGATGCCGCGCATCTGGGCGAGGAACCACGGGTCGATCTTGCAGGAATTGAAGATTTCTTCATCGGTCCAGCCGAGGCGCATGGCCTGGCCGACCTGCAGGATGCGGTCCGGCGTCGGCGTGCCCAAAGCTGCGCGGATCGCGTTCTTGTCGTCGCCGCGGCCGAGGTCCTCGATCTCGATTTCGTCGAGGCCGGTGAGGCCAGTCTCGAGACCACGCAGCGCCTTTTGCAGCGATTCCTGGAACGTGCGGCCGATGGCCATGACTTCGCCGACCGACTTCATCGAGGTGGTCAGCGTGCGCGAGGCGCCGGGGAATTTCTCGAAGGCGAAACGCGGGATCTTGGTGACGACGTAGTCGATGGTTGGCTCGAACGACGCCGGGGTTGCACCGCCGGTGATGTCGTTAGCAATTTCGTCGAGCGTGTAGCCGACGGCGAGCTTGGCCGCGACCTTGGCGATCGGGAAGCCGGTGGCCTTGGACGCCAGCGCCGAGGAGCGCGACACGCGCGGGTTCATTTCGATCACGACCATGCGGCCGTCGGCAGGATTGACGCCGAACTGCACGTTGGAGCCGCCGGTTTCGACGCCGATCTCGCGCAGGACCGCCAGCGAGGCGTCGCGCATGATCTGGTATTCCTTGTCGGTCAGCGTCAGCGCCGGTGCGACAGTGATGCTGTCGCCGGTATGCACGCCCATCGGATCGAGATTCTCGATCGAGCAGATGATGATGCAGTTGTCCTTTTTATCGCGGACGACTTCCATCTCGTACTCTTTCCAGCCGAGCACCGATTCTTCGATCAGCACTTCGTTGGTCGGAGACGCGTCGAGGCCGCGCTCGATGATGTCGAGGAATTCTTCGCGATTATAGGCAATGCCGCCGCCCGTGCCGCCCATGGTGAAGGACGGACGGATGATCGCGGGCAGGCCGATCTCGGAGAGCGCCATCAGCGCCTGGCCGAGGGCATGCTCCTGATAGCGCTTGCGGCGGTCGCCTTCATGCAGCACCCACTGGCGCTCATGCTCGGCCAGCGCGTCGCCGGTCAACTTCTCGCGCTCGGCATTGTGCTTGTCGCGATACTGCTTCTTGAGGTCCGAGGCATTGGCGAGACGCGACTTCGGCGTCTCCAGGCCAATCTTGGTCATTGCCTCGCGAAACAGTTGGCGGTCTTCCGCCTTGTCGATGGCTTCGGCGGTGGCGCCGATCATCTCGACGTCGAATTTCTCCAGCGTGCCCTGCTTGCGTAGCGACAGCGCACAGTTCAGCGCGGTCTGGCCGCCCATGGTCGGCAGCAGCGCGAAGCCGCCGGGAATGACGTGACGTTCCTTCTCGATGATCTTGGCGACGATCTCGGGCGTGATCGGCTCGATATAGGTCGCGTCTGCCAGATCCGGATCGGTCATGATCGTGGCCGGATTGGAATTCACGAGAACGACGCGATAGCCCTCTTCCTTCAATGCCTTGACGGCTTGTGTGCCCGAATAATCGAACTCGCAGGCTTGGCCGATCACGATAGGACCGGCGCCAATGATCAGGATGGTGGATATGTCGGTGCGTTTTGGCATTACGTCTCGCGGTGGTGACAAATCGGCACAAAAAAAGGGCGCGCAGTCGCGCGTCCCTCGGGCCCGGGCGCCAGACCAGTGGTTGATCCTCGCGCGCGGCTGTCTTTAGACCAGTATAACGGGGCAGGGAAGGCTTTTGAAGATGCCGTCAACTGTTGATGTCGTCCCCGCGAAAGCGGGGACCCAAAACCGCTGGTGTAACGGTCGAAACGCGACAGGTGCGATTTCTGGCCAAACCACGCGGACGGTGGTTCTGGATCCCCGCTTTCGCGGGGACGGGGGTTGGAGGCCCAGCCTGGACTTGAACCAGGATATGAGGCGATGCACTCGCCCCCGCGTAGACATTTCCGCCACCGGGCCATTCACACTGTGATCGATCACAGACGCTTGATCTACCAGCAGTTTTGCAAAGGTTCGCTTAACCCTAACGTTTCAAATCTTAATCAACCGATCGGTTGCGCGAGGAAGGTCATGCGGGCCTGGTTGTGCCCGATATTGATCTTCGCGCGAGAGGCTCGGTATCCTGCTGCCTCAAGCTTCGCAAGCATGTCGGCTGCGCCATAATGCTGCAGACCAAGCGTTGTCCTTAACTGTCGGTAATCAGACAGCGCGGTTTTGACCAGGCTGACCAGCGCGTCCCACAGGAAGCCGTGTTTGGCGGCGAGCCGCAGCAGCGCCATGACATCGGTCATCATGCCGAGATCCGGCGGCAGGATGTCGCCGACCACCAGTTGGCCGTCCGGCTTCAGCAGGCGCTTCACCACGGCAAAGGCGTCTTCGAGTTGCGCCAGGGTCATGTATTGGGCCACCGAATTCATGATGGCGAGATCAACCGAACCCGCGGGCAGGTCGCGGAGTTCCTCGAGCGAATGCACGGCGATTTTCGGATTGGCCGCAAAGCGGGCCGCCACCCGGCTTCGCACCTTCGGCGCCGGTTCGGCCAGGATCAGTTTGGCGCAGGCCTCGGTGACCTTGCTCGCCGACAATGCTTCGCCGCAGGCATAGTCGAGGACGGTGGCGTCTTTTGACGGGATATATCCGGTGATGTCGCGGGCGATCAGCTCGAAATGAACGTCACGATGCAATTTGCTGGCGTAAATCGTGTGGGTGGAATCGTAATAATCGATCCAATCTTCCATGCGGCAGCCGGCCCTTCCTTGTTCCCGTTTGGGGAACCCCTACATTCACTCTGCGTTTAAACCGTCTAGAGCGTTTTCCGGCGAGTTGGAAACGGTCTTTCACCCCAAGGACCTTGAACGGCCTCTTGAACGCTGCGGAGTAAGTGACAGGACGGACGTCCAAGACAGTGGGCCCTTCGTCGCAGACATTCGCACGTGATCAACACCCCAACCGAAACACGCCAACCCGCCGAGCCGCCAACCCCAGCGTTTAAAGGAAGGTCTTTCTCGTGAGCACCAAATCGAAAATCGCCGCCGATCTGAACACCCCCACCGATCTCGCCGCCGATGGCGTGGAGAAGGTGACCAAGGCGCTAAACGGCCTCGTTGCCGACGCCTTCGCGCTCTATCTGAAAACCAAGAATTTCCATTGGCACATTTCGGGCCGCCACTTCCGCGACTATCACCTGCTGCTCGACGAGCATGCGGACCAGATCTTTGCGACCACCGACCCGCTCGCCGAGCGCGTGCGCAAGATCGGCGGCCGGACCGTGCATTCGATCGGCGAGATCGCCAAGCTGCAGTCAGTCAAGGACAACAACGAAGATTACGTGCCGCCCATCGAGATGCTGCACGAGCTGATGGAAGACAACAAGAAGATGGCCGCAGCCCTGCGCAAGGCGCACAAAGTGTGCGACGATGCCGATGATGTCGCAAGCGCCAGCCTGCTGGAAAACTATATCGACGACACCGAGCGCCGCACCTGGTTCCTGTTCGAAGCCAGCAGCCAGGAAGGCGCGAACGAGAAGTAAGTGAAGCTGTCGTAGGGCGGACGAGCCGAAGGCGTCATCCGCCCTACGATTCTTCGTTACTTCGGCAATTCAAACACCAGACATGTGGTCGTCGCATGTGCGAGCAGGCGACCCTTGTCGTCGGTAATACGCGCTTCCGCCGTTCCCGCGCGACGACCGACATTCAGCACCTTGCCTTCGGTCCGCACTGTGCCGGACGTTTCGCTCATGCCGCGGATGAAACTGATCTTGAACTCCAGCGTGGTGTAGCCGGAGCCCTGCGGCAGCGTCGAATGCACCGCGAGGCCCATGGCGGAATCCAGCAGGATCGCGGCGTAGCCGCCATGCACCGAGCCGATCGGATTGTAGTGCCGGATACCGGGAATGCTGTGCAGCACCACATGGCCGTGATCCGCGGTGCAATCGAACGGCCCGACATTCTCCATGATCGGCGGCTGCGGCAGTTCACCGGCGAATATCTTTCTCACAAAATCGAGGCCCGACATCGAGGCGAGAACTGTCGGGGAGACGACGCCGTAAGGCGAGGCTTGATCGGTCATGGCGTTTCTTTCTTTGTGATGATGGGTATCATACAAAAAGACGCGGCGTGTGCCAGCCTGCAGGCTGGGCAAAGGAGCGCTGCGACATGCCCACCACCAAGTGCCGTGACCGCGGTGGTGGGCACGCTGCGCTTTGCCCACCCTACAGCCCAAGCCGTCATTGCGAGGAGCGTAGCGACGAAGCAATCCAGAAAATAAAAAGCGCAGCGAAGCTGGATTGCTTCGCTGCGCTCGCAATGACGATTGAGGAAACTGCGTGTTTTACGACGCCTTCTTCGCCCGCATCAGATCGGCGAACCGCTTGAACAGATAATGCGAGTCCTGCGGGCCGGGTGACGCTTCCGGGTGATACTGCACGGAGAACACCGGCTTGCCCTCGATCTCGATGCCGCAATTCGACCCGTCAAACAGCGAGATATGAGTCTGTTTGGCGCCCTTCGGCAGCGTCGCCTCGTCCACGGCAAAGCCGTGATTCATGGAGGTGATCTCGACCTTGCCGGTGGTCTCGTCCTTGACCGGATGATTGGCGCCGTGATGGCCCTGATGCATCTTCTTGGTCTTGGCGCCGACCGCGAGGCCGAGCATCTGGTGACCGAGGCAGATGCCGAAGGTCGGCAGGCCGGAATCGATCACCTGCTTGATGACCGGCACGGCATATTTGCCGGTCTCGGCGGGATCGCCGGGGCCGTTCGACAAGAATACGCCATCCGGCTTCAGCGCCAGAATGTCTTCCGCCGACGTCGTGGCGGGCACCACGGTGATCTTGCAGCCTTCGCCGGCAAGCAGGCGCAGGATGTTGCGCTTGATGCCATAATCGATGGCGACCACGTTGAATTCCGGCTTGTCCTGATGGCCAAAGCCTTCATTCCAGACCCAGGGGGTCTGGTCCCAGTCGAAGCGCTGGCCGGAGGTGACCATGGGCACCAGGTCCATGCCTTCGAGACCGGGCCATTCGCGCGCTTCTTCCTTGAGCCCGTGCAGGTCGAACTGGCCGTCCTTCGCATGCGCGATGACGGCGTTCGGCATGCCCTTGGAGCGGATCAGCGCGGTGAGGGCGCGGGTATCGATGCCGGAAATGCCGATAATGCCGCGCGCTTTCAGCCAGGCGTCGAGATGGCGCGACGAGCGGAAATTCGACGGGTCGGTAATCGCCGAGCGCAGGATCACGCCGCGCGCGCCGGGCGTCGCCGCCATGTTCACCGTCTCGATATCCTCGTCATTGGTGCCGACATTGCCAATGTGAGGAAAAGTGAAGGTGATCAGCTGGCCGGCATAGGAGGGATCGGTGAGGATCTCTTCATAGCCGGTCATGGCGGTGTTGAAGCAGACTTCACCGACGGCCTGGCCTTCCGCGCCGAGGCCGAAGCCTTCCAGCACGGTGCCATCGGCGAGCACGAGGAGCGCGGTCGGTTTGTGGTCCGGCCAGGCTGAGGATGTTTCTGTGGGGGTCATGAGAGGACTACATAGTCCCGCCGCTTTGCGGCGTCAAAGCCTGTGAGCAGGGATTCACATGCGCCTCCGCGGTGAGGCAGCAGGGGACGAGACACATAAACAATAGTTATTGGGTCATAATCACTCGAAACTGCGACAGATCGCTTGCCGGAACTGCCAATCACCGTTAGCAAGCTGCAATTCCGCCATATTTCCGGATGTTTCCGTGCTGCTTGACTACTTTGCCGCGAAGGCCCTGCAGTCGGATACCAGTCCGGCGCGCTGGCGACGCCCCTTTCTGACATGGCTCGACGGCATCGAGAAGGGCTGGGCGATCCCACTCCTGATCGCCGGTTTTGCCGCGGCGTGGTGGCTGTTTCTCATCGTCGCCTATCAGAGCGGCGACCTCCATGCCGACGCGCTGGAAACCTGGACCCTCGGGCGGGATTTTGCCTGGGGCAATGCCAAGCATCCGCCGCTGATGGGCTGGGTGGCCTGGCTGTGGACCCGGGTTTTTCCGCTCACTGACTGGTCGTTCCAGTTGCTGTCCATGACCAATGCGGCTGTGGCCCTGTTTGCGGTCGATCTGATTGCGCGCCGGTTCGTGCGCGGCGATGCCCGTGCGGTCGTGCTGATGCTGTTGATGCTGACGCCGGTCTATCAATTCTACGCCCAGCGTTTCAACGCCAATACGGTGCTGCTGGCGATCTGGCCGCTCGCCGTCTATTGCCATTTGCGCTCGTTCGAGACCCGCGCGGTCGGGTGGTCGATCGCGGCCGGCGTGTTCGCAGCGCTGGCCATGCTCGGTAAATATTATTCGGTGTTTTTGATCGCCAGTTTCGCGCTGGCCACCTTCGTGCATCCGCAGCGCGCGGCCTATTTCAAGTCGTGGGCGCCGTGGCTGTCCACGCTCGCCGGTCTGGTCGTGCTCGGTCCGCATCTGCACTGGTTGGCCATGAATGATGGCGAGACTCTGACCTATCCGCTGAAGCAGCAGGGCGGCTTCGGCCTGCATCATTCGCTGGGCGAAGCGACCATGTTCGTGCTCGGCATCGGCGCGGCACTGGCCATTCCGGCGATCGCCTGGATCCTGTCGGCAGGGCAACGGCTCAGCCGTTTCACTGCCGATTTCCGGGCGATGCCGCCAGGGCTGGTTCTGTTATTCTGGGTGTTCGTCGGCACGCTCGTGCTGCCGCCGGTCACAGCCATCGCGCTCGGCACCAACATGCCCTCGCTCTGGGCCGCGCAGGGGCTGTTCCTGCCGGTGGTTCTGATCGTCTGCGGTGCCAGCTATGTGCTGGAGCGCTTCTTCATCGTCAATCTCGCCACATGGGTGGCAGGGATTGCGATCATTGCCGTGGTGGTGGCCGCGCCCATACATGCGATCCAGCGCAACAGTGTCAGCCCCAATGAGCGAACTTATTATCGCCTCGCGGCGCTCGAACTGACAAAACGCTGGCGTCAGGCGACGGACGTCCCGATGGTTCAGGTCAGCGGCGACGACGGTCTGGCATTTGCCACCGCCTTCTACAGCCCCGACCATCCGCGCTACAGCCGTCCGTTCCGTCTTCAATATAGCTGGGGGATGCCGCCGCCAACCACGCTCTCGCGCGGATGGGTTGGCGCCTGTTTCGCGTCCGATCCGGCCTGCATGGACTGGATGGCGAAAGTGTCCGCTATCGAGAGCCGGAACATTCGTGTCAATTTCGATGTCCAGCCGACGCTGTGGGGCACCCCCGGCATTCCGACCACGATTGCGGCCCTGATGGTGCTGCCACGCGGGCCGCAGACCGGGGAGCCTGCTGATCTCCGTAGCGACGCCGCCGAGGAATTTAGCTCCAAACGTCGCCAGCCCGCGCAGTGATGCGCTGCCTGCCGTTCCGCGGGCGTGTTGTGCCGCCCCGGCAAAGCGCTTAGATCGTCCCAGCAGAAATTCGGGCGCCCGAGAGGCCGCCGCTAAGGAGACGCAAATGCTGCGCGAAAGCATCAACACCGCCGTCAAGGAGGCCATGAAGGCAAAGGACGAACGCAAGCTGTCCACCCTGCGCATGGTCAATGCCGCCATCAAGAATGCCGATATCGATGCCCGCGGCCAAAGCAAGCCGCCGCTCTCCGATGGCGATCTGCTCAGCCTGCTGCAGAAGATGATCAAGCAGCGCCAGGAGTCGGTGGAGCTCTATGAGAAGGGCGGTCGCCCCGAACTCGCCGCCGGCGAGCGCGAGGAGATCGCCGTGATCACCGCCTATCTGCCGCAGCAGATGTCGGAAGACGAAACCAAGGCTGCCATCGCCGCGGAGATCACCGAACTCGGCGCCGCCGGCATGAAGGACATGGGCAAGGTCATCGCCGCGCTGAAGGCGAAATATGCCGGCCAGATGGATTTCGGCAAAGCCAGCGGTCTGGTGAAGGCCGCGCTGAACGGATGATTTTTCTTAACCTCTCCCCGCCCTTTTGCGGGGAGAGTTCGCCGCGTCTTCGCGGCGGGTGAGGGGCATGGCACGCGGCTGCCATATACGCGGGCTCTCGGATCGATGAAGCGCTAGTTGCTTTCCTTCAGCGCCGCCTCGATGGTCATCGCCACACCCTCGATGTTCGATAGTACGTCGTTATTCCAAAACCGCAGCACGCGATAACCTTGCTCGCGCAAATATCGATCGCGCGCCTCGTCGCATTTCGAATGCAGATGCTGTCCGCCGTCTGCTTCGACGACCACCATCTTCTCCGGACACACGAAGTCGCAGATGTAATGCCCGATCGGCTCCTGGCGCACGAACTTGAAGCCCGCGATCTGACGATTGCGCAGGGCATTCCAGAGTTTCGTTTCAGTGTCGGTGGAGTTGGCGCGTAGTTCGCGCGATTTGAGGGTTTTGAGTATGCGGCTCCGCATGTGCCATGCCCCTCACCCGGATTGCATCTTCGATGCAATCCGACCTCTCCCCGCGCAAGATGCGGGGAGAGGTCAAGAAACGTCAAGCGGCCGCGGTCGGGAGCGTATATTCCTTGAACTGATCGCGCAGCGCCGTCTTCAGGATCTTGCCCGTCGCCGTATGCGGGATCGCATCGACGAACACCACGTCGTCGGGCATCCACCACTTCGCGATCTTGCCATCCATGTATTTGAGCAGGTCCTCACGCGATATCTGCTGGTCCGGCTTCAGCTGCACGATCAGCAGCGGGCGCTCGTCCCACTTCGGATGGAAGACGCCGATCACGGCCGCTTCCGCGACCTGCGGATGGCCGACCGCGAGATTTTCCAGATCGATCGATGAGATCCATTCGCCGCCGGACTTGATGACGTCCTTGGAGCGATCGGTGATCCGCATATAGCCGTAAGCGTCGATGGTCGCGACGTCGCCGGTGTCGAAATAACCTTCATCGTCGAGGATGTTCTTGTCGACGCGGAAGTAGCCCTTGGCGACGGCCGGGCCGCGCACGAGCAGTCGGCCGAACGTCTTGCCGTCATGCGGGATCAGCTTGCCGTTGTCATCGACCAGCTTCATCTCGACCATGAAGGGCGAGAAGCCTTGGGTCTGCAGGATGTCGAATTTCTCGGCGCCATCCAGATCTTTGTACTGGCCTTGCAGCGTGCACACGGTGCCGAGCGGCGACATTTCCGTCATGCCCCAGGCATGGCGCGGCTCGATGCCCATATTCGCAAAGGTCTCGATCATCGAGCGCGGCATCGCCGAGCCGCCGCAGACAACGACCTTGAGATCGGGCAGGGTCAGCTTTTCCTTCTGCATATATTGCAGCAGCATGAGCCACACCGTCGGCACGCCGGCAGTGTAGGTCACTTTCTCGGTGCTCATCAGCTCGTAGATCGATGCGCCATCCATCTTGGCTCCGGGCATGACCAGCTTGGTGCCCATGGAGGGCGCCGAGAAGGCGATGCCCCAGCTATTGGCGTGGAACAGCGGCACCACCGGCAGCATCGTGTCCTTCGATGTGGTGCCGAGCGAGTCGCCATTATTCGCCATCAGCGCATGCAGCACATTGGAGCGGTGCGAATACAGCACGCCCTTCGGGTCACCCGTCGTGCCCGATGTGTAGCACATGGCAGCGGCAGTGTTTTCGTCGAACTCCTTCCACTGGAAGTCTCCATCGACCTCGTTGATCCAGTCTTCATAGGCCACGGCGTTCTTCAGTGTGGTCTGCGGCATATGCGCTTTGTCGGTGAAGACGATGTAGCGCTCGACGCTCGGGAGCTGGTCGGCGATCTTTTCCAGGACCGGAATGAAGGTCAGGTCGGTCATCACGATGCGGTCCTGCGCATGGTTGATGATCCAGGCAATTTGATCCGGGAACAGGCGTGGGTTCACCGTGTGGCAGATGGCGCCGATGCCCATGATGCCATACCAGGATTCGAGATGGCGCCAGGTGTTCCAGGCAATGGTGGCGACGCGGTCGCCGAGCACGATGCCTTCCTTGTCGAGACGCTGCGCGACTTTCAGCGAGCGCTTTCGGATCTCGCCGTACGTGGTGCGGTGGATCGGCCCTTCCACGGAGCGGGTCACGACCTCGCGCTCACCGTGGTTCTTTGCTGCGTGATCGATGATCCGATGACACAACAGGGGCCAGTCTTGCATCAAGCCGCGCATTCTCGTTCCTCCGCATTTCTGTTCTGCTCGCGACTCCTCTAAGGAACCGCAGCGCCCAAGATGGGTTGGCCCATCACTGGGGAATTAGGTCTTGCCATGAAGTCTAGCGCGGGGAAAGCGGCCGGAAAATCGACTTTTGGTCTATCCCGCTGCGGCCAAACGACAATCGGAGCAGTGCTGACACTGCTCATGATTTCGGCAGTGCCGGCAGACGCCTATCTCACCACCACACGTTTCCCGTTGCCCAAGGCGCGCCCTGCTGACGCGCCGGCGCCACCAGCAGACGCCGGGCCGGCCGAGAAGCCGGATCAGCCCGCGGAGAAGACGACTGCCGAGCCGAAGCCGCCGGAACCGCCGCCGCCTTCGGCCTGCCGGCTCGCGCTTACCGAAGATATCGCCATCGCGCCGAGTATCCCTGACATCAAGGGGCCGGGCGCCTGCGGTGGCCCCGATATGGTCCGGCTCGAGGCCGTGGTGCTGGCGGACAAGACGCGCGTGCCGCTCAAGCCTGCGGCCACCATGCGCTGTACGATGGCGACGGCCGTGGCCGATTGGCTGCGTACCGACATGGTGGCGCTGGCGGGCTCGCTGAAAACGAAACTGGTCGAGCTCGACAATTTCGATTCCTTCAACTGCCGCGGCCGCAACCGGGTGCAGGGCGCCAAACTGTCCGAGCATGGCCGCGCCAATGCGCTCGATATTCGCGGTTTCAAGCTGGCCAATGGTGAGTCGATCGCACTGACCGAGCGCGCGACGCCGCGCGTCTTGCGCGAAAAGGTGCTGCTGTCGCTATGCTCGCGTTTTCCCACCGTGCTCGGGCCGGGCTCGGACGGTTATCATGAAGACCATATCCATTTCGATCTCGCCGAGCGCCGCGGCAATTATCGCATCTGCCAGTGGGACGTCTGGGATGCCTGGCCGCAAGTCGCGCCTTTGATGCCGGCCCCGCGCCCGGCCGAGGCGCCGCCGCGCGAGGTCGTGGCGAAAGAGGGGACGCCGGCTCAGACGAAGCCAGTAGAGCCACCTCCGGAGGCACAAGCCGAACCGGAGCATGAGCACGTCGAGGAGGCGAAGCCGGAAGAGCCAAAGGCGCAACCGGCGCCAAAAGCAAAGGTGAAAGCCAAGAAGCCGCGCAAGCAACGTGCGCAGGCGCCATTTCCGTTAAATTTGTTGCGATAATGGAGCGGATAGCTGTCGCAAAGAGCTTGTGGCCATCCTTCGAAACGCGGCCAAGAGGCCGCTCCTCAGGATGAGGGGGAGTTTGCGGCGCCGTAGGAGACCCTCATGGTGAGGAGTCCGCGAAGCGGGCGTCTCGAACCATGCAGGCCGAGCAATCTCCTCAACAGCGTTCAGCAATATACGAAAACCCCTAGCGCCAGGGACTGTTTGGATCGTCTTCCAAATCATAGAGCTCGCGCAGATGAACGCTGAGCTCCATCAACCTGTCACGAAAGGGCGTATGTGCGGCGTCGGAATAGCCGACGGTGATGCGCCAGCTGCCGTCAAGCGGATAGATGATCAGCCGCACATTCGCGGGCCACGGCCCCATGCTTTGGAAGCTGGTCTCCCGAAAGATCTTTTCGAGTTCGGCGGCACTCTTCTTCGGCTTCCACATCACAGTGAACAAATCCAACTTGCCGGGCATGGCATCGTGACGGCCATGCACTAGGTGGTCACTTATTGGAATGGTTCTAATCAGATGTAAACTGCTCGTTTTGGCGCGGGGCACCAAGCAGCGGCGCTCCGCTTCTCCCTCCCCCAAGCCGCAAAGCGGCGCAGCGGGGAGGGTGGCACGAGCCTGACGAAGCGAAGCTTCGTTATGGCGAGTGACGAGTGGGGTGTTTCAACAAACTCGCACGTCACGTGGGAGAGACCCCACCCTGCCCCTCCCCGCTGCGCCGCTTTGCGGCTTGGGGGAGGGGACACTCCGGCCTGAGTTCACCCAACAAAAAAGCGCCGGTTGCCCGACGCTTTTTCCAAATCCAATTTCGCCCAACTTTAGTACGGCGTGCCGCCGCCGCCCTGCAGCGCCAGCTTCGAGTTGTACGGCGAGTCACCCGCCTTCGGCTCGAGCACCACAACCAGTGCACCCGGCTTGACGCGGCTATAGAGGTCGATGACGTCCTCATTGGTCATGCGGATGCAGCCCGAGGAGATCGAGGCACCGATATATTCCGGCTGGTTGGTGCCGTGAATGCGGAACAGCGTGTCCTTGTTGCCCTGATAGAGATACAGCGCGCGGGCGCCGAGCGGATTGTCCACGCCGCCGGGCACCTGGGCCGGCAGGCCCTCGATGCGGGCATGGATGTCCTTGGTCGGGGTCCACTTCGGCCATTCGGCCATGTTGCCGACGCGGGCGACGCCCGAGAAGGCGAGGGCTTCTTCACCCACCGTCACGCCGTAGCGGATGGCCTTGCCGCCGTCCTGCACGAAATAGAGATAGTGGTTGTCGGAATCGACCACGATCGAGCCCGGAAGCTCCTTGCGATGGAAATCGACGATGGCGCGGCGGAACGGCTCGGCCGGCTTCACATTGGCGTATTTCGCCTTGGCGAGCTGGGCGCGGTCATTCGGCTTGATGCTCGAGTCCGGCGCTGGCTGATACATGGCGGTGGTCGTGTTGCACGCCGACAGCATAAGGCCGGCCGCGACGATCAAACCCAGTCGAATCTTGAGAGACATAACTTTGTTCCAGTTGCTAGGCCCGGACGTGTGTTACGTCCTGAGAATAGGGCCCCAAACGCCACGATTCCGTTAAGCGCAGTATCGCTGAATTCTCCCCTGATTCCAGCGGCGAGATGCGCGCTGCAGCATGCGGGTTGTGACCTGTGTCATATTTGCCGCAGAAATTTCCCAGCTGTGGGCAAGGTTTACGCATTCTCACGGTTTGCTCCCCAAGCTGTGATCGGCGGAGCACATGTTCGGCTGGTTGAGCGGCGCTGCACTACGGATGACGTTTCGCGCATGCGCGGGGGTTGGCGCGGTGCAAGAAGGCTGTCATGAGGGCTGCATCCGTGTCGGGCATGGTCGCCCTCCCGCCGATTCGGTCTGGGCCGTCGTTTCGGCGGATCCCTTCAATTTGCATCTTCAACCATTGCGGAGTTGCCATGCTGGCTGTCTTCACCCCCGTCGATCACGCCCTCCGGAAATCCGAGCCGACCGATCTGTCGAGTTTGCCGGACAATGCGGTGTGGATCGACATGGTGAAGCCGTCCCCCGGCGAGGACAAGGCGGTGGAGAAGCTCGCCGGGGTCGAGATCCCGACCCGCGAGGATATGCAGGAGATCGAGATCTCCAGCCGGCTCTATATCGAGAACGGCGCCCGCTACATGACCGCCAGCTTGATGTGCGGTTCCGACACCGAGAATCCGCGCGTCACCGCCGTCACCTTCATCCTCACCCGCCAGCGCCTTGTTACGGTGCGCTACGACACGCCGCGCCCCTTCGCTTCGGTGGAACTGAAGCTCGGCCGCACCGCGCCGTCCAATGCCAATGGCGAGACGGTGCTGCTCGAACTGCTCGACGCCGTGATCGACCGCGCCGCCGATATTCTGGAACGTGTCGGCGCCGATATCGACCAGGTCAGCCACGATATTTTCGAGCCGGACGAGTCCCAGCGCACCGGCCATGCCAAACGCTATTCGGAGATCCTGATCGCCATCGGCCGCAAGGGCGACCTGACCTCGAAAGTGCGTGAAAGTCTGGTCTCGATCGGCCGCCTCGTCACTTTCGTCACGGCGGAAGCGGATGGCGTGAAATGGTCGAAGGACATGCGTGCGCAGCTCAAGACCATGCAGCGCGACGTCGTCTCGCTGACCGATCACGCGTCCTATCTGTCGAGCAAGATCACCTTTACGCTGGATGCCATGCTCGGTGTCGTCAATCTCGAGCAGAACAACATCATCAAGCTGTTCTCGGTGATGGCCGTGGTGCTGATGCCGCCGACCCTGATCGCGTCGGTCTATGGCATGAACTTCAAGCTGATGCCGGAACTGCAATGGGATTTCGGTTATCCCATGGCTGTCATGATGATGGTCTGCGCGGCGGTGGTTCCGTATCTCTTCTTCAAGTGGAAGAAGTGGCTGTAGCTGGAGCCGCGTCTCGTTTCCGGGTCAGAACACCGATTGCGCGCTGCGCGAGATCGAGAAGCCGTGGCGGTCGGCATTCAAGCATGTCACGCCTGATTGTTCCGACTTGCAGGTAAAACCGTCGCGCTGGAAGGTCTGGCCGTAAGTCAGCACGGGCAGCTTCGAGTCCATGATGGTGTCGCCATGGCAGATGCGAATGCCGCTTTGGCCGGTCTTGCTGATCTCGAAGGCGCGGCCCCATTCCAGCTCGCAATCCCTGGGCTTCGGCACGCTGACCGTCGCCTCCATGATGTCGCATCGGATGTCGGCATCCTTGCCATCGGCGAAATATTGGCAGGCGATATTCTTGGAGGGTGACAGGAAACCGGAGGGCGCGCTTTGCGCGAGGGCGGGCAGCGGAGCGATGAGGAGCGCAACAGCGAGCAGCGGTGATTTCATTGCAAGAGACTTTCCGGACGGGGCATTGCAGCGCCAGTCTAGTCGGTCTCGTTTCACAAACCTATGACCGCACGCGCGCCGAAGCCCGCGGTTTCCATCCCCGGAGCGAAGCGAATGGGCCACCGATATGGGGCTCTCCCCACGATAGGACGGAGTTTGGGTAGCACCCCACCCGTCTCGATGCTCGCTGAACGCTCGCACCGATCCACCCTCCCCACGGCGCGGCTTCGCCGCTTGGGGGAGGGATAAAAAGACGCCTACTTCGCGCCCACAGCCTTGCCGCGATACATCAGATGCACCGCGCAATTGCAGCCTGGCGGATGCGAGGCGATGTCGGCTGGCGCCTCGTCATTGGCTGGCGTCTGCGCGGCCAGTTTGTCGGCAGCTGCTTTCTCCTGTGCGACGGCACCCGGAATATAATTCAGGATCGGCGCCAGCCAGCGCTCAACCTCGGTCACATCCATGCCCTTGCGCGCGGCATAGTCTTCCGCCTGATCGCGCTCGATCTTGCCGACGCCGAAGTAATAGCTTTCGGGATGGCTGAAATAGAGACCGGATACGGATGAGCCCGGCCACATCGCATAGCTCTCGGTGAGCGACACGCCCGCGGTGTTCTCCGCATCGAGCAGCCTGAACAGCGTTGCCTTCTCGGTGTGGTCGGGCTGTGCGGGATAGCCAGGCGCCGGACGAATGCCCTGATATTTTTCCAGGATCAGGTCATCGACCGAGACATCCTCGTCCGGCGCATAGGCCCAGAACTCCTTACGCACGCGCTCATGCATGCGTTCGGCAAAGGCTTCGGCGAGACGATCGGCCAGCGCCTTGCACAGGATCGACGAGTAATCGTCATTGGCCTTCTTGAACCGATCGGCGATGACGTCCTCGCCAATGCCGGCAGTGACGACGAAGGCACCGATATAGTCGGCCACGCCCGTATCCTTCGGCGCGATGAAATCCGACAGCGCCGCGTTGAAGCGGCCCTCGCGCTTCACCAGCTGCTGGCGCAGCGTGTGCAGCGTCGCGATTTCGGCCTTGCGGTCGTCATCGGCATAGACGCGGATGTCGTCACCCACGGCATTCGCGGGCCAGAAGCCGACCGTCGCCTTGGCGGTGAACCACTTCTCGTCGACGATCTGCTTCAGCATCTTCTGCGCATCGGCGTAGAGCGAGGTCGCGACTTCGCCGACGACACTGTCGGTGAGGATGCCCGGAAACCGTCCGGCCAGTTCCCAAGTCTGGAAGAACGGCGTCCAGTCGATATAGCGCGCCAACTCTTCCAGCGAGTAATCGCTGAACGTCTTGATGCCGAGGAAGGTCGGCTTGCGCACGGTCATGCTGAAATCCGCCACATGCGCATTGGCACGCGCAGTCGAAAGCGACAGCCGCTTCTTGTCCTGCTGCGCCTTGAAATGCGCCGCTGAAATCTTGGCATAATCGGCGCGGACGTCGGCTGCATAAGCCGCGCGCTTCTCCGGCGACAGCAGCGACGACGCGACGCCGACCGCGCGGCTGGCATCGTTCACATGCACGACGGCGCCGGCGCGGTAGTTCGGATCGATCTTTACGGCCGTATGCACACGGCTGGTCGTCGCGCCGCCGATCAGGAGCGGCATCTGCATGCCCTGACGCTCCATTTCGCCGGCGAGGAAGGTCATCTCGTCGAGTGACGGCGTGATCAAGCCCGACAGCCCGATGATGTCTGCGCCTTCAGCCTTCGCGGTCTCGATGATTTTTGCGGCCGGCACCATGACGCCGAGATCGATGACCTCGAAGTTGTTGCACTGGAGCACGATGCCGACAATGTTCTTGCCGATGTCATGGACGTCGCCCTTCACCGTGGCGAGCACGATCTTGCCGGCGTTCTTGCGGCCGTCGCCGGCGATGCCCGCAGCGAGATTGTCGGCCTTTTCCTTCTCCATGAACGGCATCAGATAGGCGACTGCCTGCTTCATCACGCGGGCGGATTTCACCACCTGCGGCAAGAACATCTTGCCGTCGCCGAACAGGTCGCCGACGACATTCATGCCGGCCATCAGCGGTCCTTCGATGACGTGCAGCGGCCGCGCGACGGTGAGGCGCGCAGCTTCGGTGTCCTCGTCGATATATTGCGTGATGCCGTGAACGAGCGCGTGGCTGAGGCGCTTCTCCACCGGCCATTCGCGCCAGGACAGATCCTGTTCCTTCGCCTGCTTGGTCTGGCCGCGGAATTTTTCGGCAAGCTCCAGCAGACGTTCGCCGGCGCCGGGATCGCGGTTGAGGATGGTGTCCTCGCAGACCTGGCGCAATTCCGGATCGATGTCGTCATAGACGATCATCTGACCGGCATTGACGATGCCCATGTCCATGCCGGCCTTGATGGCGTGATACAGGAACACGGAGTGCATGGCTTCGCGCACCGGCTCGTTGCCGCGGAACGAGAAGGAGAGGTTGGAAACGCCGCCGGAAATATGCGCATGCGGCAGGTTCTGGCGGATCCAGCGCGTCGCCTCGATGAAGTCGACGCCGTAATTGTTGTGCTCTTCCAGGCCGGTGGCGATGGCGAACACATTGGGGTCGAAGATGATATCTTCCGGCGGGAAATCCAGTTCCTTGACCAGGATGTCGTAGGCGCGCTTGCAGATCTCGATCTTGCGCTCATAGGTGTCGGCCTGGCCGACCTCGTCGAAGGCCATCACGACCACCGCGGCGCCGTGGCGCTGCGCGATCCTGGCTTCGTGGATGAATTTCTCGACGCCTTCCTTCATGGAGATCGAATTGACGATCGGCTTGCCCTGCACGCATTTCAGGCCGGCCTCGATGACATGGAATTTCGACGAGTCGACCATCACCGGCACGCGCGCGATGTCGGGTTCGGACGCGACGAGGTTCAAGAACTCGACCATCGCCTTCTCTGAATCCAGAAGGCCTTCGTCCATATTGACGTCGATGACCTGCGCGCCGTTCTCGACCTGATCGCGCGCCACCTGCAGTGCGGCGGCATAGTCGCCTTCGGTGATCAGGCGGCGGAATTTCGCCGAGCCGGTGACATTGGTGCGCTCGCCCACATTGACGAACGGGATCGACGCCGCCAGTTCGAACGGCTCGAGGCCGGAGAGGCGCAGCAGTGGCGCGATCTCGGGGACCGCGCGCGGCTTGTGCGGGGCGACGGCCTTGGCGATGGCAGCGATATGCGCAGGCGTCGTGCCGCAGCAACCGCCGACGATATTGACGAGGCCGCTGGCGGCAAATTCGCCGACCAGACCGGCCATGAATTCCGGGCTCTCGTCATACTGGCCGAATTCATTGGGCAGGCCGGCATTCGGATAGGCGCAGACCAGGGTGTCGGCGACACGGCCGATATCGGCGATATGCGCGCGCAGGTCTTCGGCGCCGAGCGCGCAGTTGAAGCCGATGGTGGCGGGCCGCGCATGCTTGACCGAATTCCAGAATGCTTCCGGCATCTGGCCCGACAGCAGGCGTCCGGATTTGTCAGTGATGGTGCCGGAGATCATGATCGGCACGTCGATGCTGCGCGCCTCGCAGATTTCCGCGATGGCATAGAGCGCGGCTTTGGCGTTCAGCGTGTCGAAGATGGTCTCGACCAGCAGCAGGTCGGCGCCGCCGTCGAGCAGGCCGTTGATCTGCTCGCTATAGGCGATACGCAGATCGTCGAAGGTCACGGCGCGATAGCCCGGATTGGCCACATCCGGCGAGATCGAGGCGGTGCGGTTGGTCGGGCCGATGGCGCCGGCGACAAAGCGCGGGCGTCCGTCCTCGGCCTCCACCTTGATGGCGGCGTTCTTCGCCAGGCGCGCGCCGTCGCGGCTCATCTCGTAAGCGAGATCGGCCATGTCATAATCGGCCTGCGCGATCGAGGTCGAGGAGAAGGTGTTGGTGGCGACGATGTCGGCGCCGGCGCGCAGATAGTCCGCGTGAATGTTTTCGATCGCGTCCGGCTGGGTCAGGATCAGCAGGTCGTTGTTGCCTTTGACGTCGCGATGAAAATCCTTGAACCGCTCGCTGCGGAACGCGGCTTCATCGAACATCAGACCCTGGATCACGGTGCCCATGGCGCCATCGAGCACGAGGATGCGCTCGGATGCGGCTTTGAGCAGGGCGGTACGCTTCGGCGATACTGGCACGGTCATGAGTTTAAGCAGCCTTCCGCGCGCCGTTCGGGCGGAAGCCCAGAAGATGACTGATCGCGAAGACCAGATCGGCGCGGTTCATGGTGTAAAAGTGAAAGTCGTTGACGCCCGCCTTGGCGAGCTTCTGCACCTGGCCTGCGACCACGGTGGCAGCAACGAGCTTGCGGGTCTCGGCATCGTCATCGAGGCCGTCGAATTTCTCGGCCAGCCAGTTCGGCACGGTGGTGCCGGCACGGGTGACGAAATTGCGCGCCTGCTTGAAATTGTGCATCGGCATGATGCCGGGCAGCACCGGGATCGTGATGCCGCGGGCGCGCACCTTGTCGAGATAACGGAAGTAAAGATCGTTGTCGAAGAACACCTGGGTGATGGCGCGCGTCGCGCCGGCATCGACCTTGGCCTGCAGGGTGTCGATATCAGCGCTGAAGTCGGCGCTCTCCGGATGCTTTTCCGGATAGGCGGAAACGGTGACGTCGATGTCCGAATAGCGCTCACGGATGCTGGCGACGAGATCGGCGCATGTCTGGTAGCCATCCGGATGCGCCACATATTGGGTGCCGATGCCCGTGGTCGGGTCGCCGCGCAAGGCCACGATGTGGCGGACGCCGGCGTCGTGATAGCGGGCCACGACATCGTCGATTTCGCTCTTCGGCGCACCCACGCAGGTCAGGTGCGCGGCCGGCGTCAGGTTGGTTTCCTTCAGCAGGCGGACGATGGTGGCGTGGGTGCGCTCGCGGGTCGAGCCGCCGGCCCCATAGGTCACTGACACGAAGGAGGGGGAGAGGGGGGCCAGGCGCTCAATCGTCTCCCACAGGGTGCGGTCCATCTCCTCGGTCTTCGGCGGGAAGAACTCGAAGGAGATATTCGGAAGGTTAGGGGTGGCCGGGGTCGTCTCGGTCATCTCGAACTCCACCGCCGCGACTGGCGGCACCGGTTGCTGGGTCGTCACAGGCTTTTTGGCTGCACTGCACAAAATATGCTGATGTGCCGGAATTAAATAGCCCATCGCAAAGCCATATAGGGTGGGAAATGGCCCATTGTGTCTACGGAGGATGGGTTTGGCTCGCCCGCTGAAACATGAGTGGGCAGGCTAGTGACGCCCGTCTAACGATTCTTGATTCTATTTAATTATTTGAAATAATTATGAAATTATACAATTTTGATGGCGTGTTAGCCTTGCGTTGTCTGTGGGCAATGAATTTCATGAATTGCGAGGCATTAATTCTCGCCCATTGACGATGGCGTGCTCGTGCCCGCCCGTCACGCTTGCTGTCCCGTCCGGACGCATTAGCCTGCCGGTATGATCCCGCTCTCCATTCTCGACCTGTCGGTCGTCACAACAGGCACGTCGCCCTCAAAGGCGCTGCGCAACAGCATCGATCTTGCCAGACATGCGGATGGCCTCGGCTATGTCCGCTACTGGCTGGCCGAGCATCACAATCTGGCGTCCGTCGCCAGTCCGGCGCCGGAAATCATGATCGGCCAGATCGCAGCCGTAACGTCGCGGATTCGCGTTGGCTCCGGCGGCGTGATGCTGCCGAACCATGCACCGCTGATGGTGGCCGAGCGCTTCAAGATGCTGGAGGCGCTGTTTCCCGGCCGCATCGATCTGGGCCTCGGCCGTGCGCCAGGAACCGATGGCGCAACAGCCTATGCGCTGCGCAATCGCCTGGCCGGTCGCGAAGGCGACGATTTCCTCGAGCGGCTCAGCGAATTGCTGCTGTGGGAGACGCGGCGCTTTCCGGAAAACCATCCCTACAGCAATGTCGTCGCCATGCCGAACGATGTGCCGCTGCCGCCGATCTGGCTGCTCGGCTCCAGCGATTTCAGCTCCGATCTCGCAGCGCAAGTCGGGATGGGCTTTGCCTTTGCCCACCATTTCGCATCTCACGACGCGGCTGATGCGATGGTGCATTATCGGGCCCGCTTCAAGAGCTCGTCGTGGCTGCAGGCGCCGCAGGCGATTCTAGCGGTCGCCGTGATCTGCGCCGAAACGGATGACGAAGCCGAGCGGCTCGCGTCATCCGCCGATCTCAACCGCCTGCGCCGCGACCGCGGCGAATACGCGCCGCTGCCGAGTGTCGAGGAGGCGCTGGCCTATCCCTATAGCGATGTGGAGAAGACCAAGATCGCGCGCAATCGCGCGCGCCTGTTCGTTGGCAGTCCGACGACGGTGCGCGAAAAGTTGCAGCCGCTGATCGGACAATGCCAGCCCGATGAACTGATGGTCGTCACCGCGATGTATGATCATGACGCGCGCAAGCGATCCTACAGCCTGCTGGCGGAGGCATTCGCGTAGCGAAAAATCGCATGATGCGATGTCGGAACGAGCTGATGGCAATCGTCCTTGAAGCGGCGCCACCAAGAACCAGAGAATGATCCATGCTCTATGCAATCCTCGCTTATCATGTCGAAGAGGTCGTCGTGTCCTGGACTCCCGATCAGGACACGAACGTGATGGCCAATCTTCACGAAATCCACGAGCGGCTGACGGCTGATGGCCAGATGGGACCAGCCGCGCGGCTCGGCGGCACCAAGGGTGCGTTCACCTTGCGCGGCCCCGGGGCAGGTGTGATCATCGATGGGCCGTTTGCCGAGACCAAGGAGCAGTTACTGGGCTTCTATGTCGTGGATTGCGCGACGCGCGAGGCCGCGATCGCTGTCGCACGTGATCTGCGAAAGGTGAATCCGTCAGCGGTGTATGAAATCCGACCCGTGCAGCTATTCCTGCCCGGCGCGGCGAAAGAGGCGACGCATGCGCTATCGGATCATGTGCGCGGGAATTCGTAGGATGGGTTGAGCGGAGCGAAAACCCATCATTCCGTTATTGCGGCGGGCTCCGCCGATGCGTTTTCGCGAAGACGCTCAACCCATCCTACATCTCAGCCCTGCTGCTCGCCAAAGGTCTGGCGGAACGGATGTGCGGGATACACGCCCACGATCCTGAATTCGCGCGAGAAGAATTTTAGCTCTTCCAGCGCGAAAGCCAGATTGCGGTCATCTGGATGACCGTCGACATCCGCATAGAACTGCGTGGCGAAGAATTCACCATCGACCATGTAGCTTTCCAGCTTGGTCATGTTGACGCCATTGGTCGCAAAGCCGCCAAGCGCCTTGTAGAGCGCGGCGGGGATGTTACGCACCCGAAATACGAAAGAGGTGACCAACGGCTCCTTGCCTTGATCGGCCCACTTGGCGTCTTTCGACAAGATCACGAAGCGCGTCGTATTGTGGCTTTCGTCCTCGACGTCTTCGGCCAGAATATCCAGGCCGTAGATTTCGGCGGCAAGGCGCGGGGCCAGCGAGCCGCAGCTCTTGTCGCCGCGTTCGGCCACGATACGTGCGGAGCCGGCCGTGTCGGCGGCGACGATCGAGCGGACCCCCAGTTTGCGGATCAGGCGGCGGCACTGTCCGAGCGCATGGACGTGGCTCTCGATGGTCTTGAGATCCTCGATCTTCGCACCGCGTGGCGCCATCAGCTGGTGATGGATCGGGATGAACCATTCGCCGATGATATGGAGGCCCGACGCCGGCAGCAGGTGATGGATATCGGCAACGCGGCCGGCGATCGAATTCTCGATCGGGATCATGCCAAGATCGGCCTCGCCGGACGAGATCGCCGCGAGCGCATCCTCAAAGGTTGCACAGGGCAGTGGCTCGGCGTGCGGAAACGCCTCGGCGATCGCGTTATGGGAATTGGCGCCGGGCTCGCCCTGGAAGGCGATTTTCATCGGAATGGTCATGGCGGGCCTTGTATCAGTCGCTCAGGTTTTTGCCAGCAGCCGGCGGGCGGTTTCGAGGTCGTGGGGCGTATCGACACCGAGCGGGACGGACTGCACGATGGCGGCGTCGATCCGCATGCCGGCTTCCAGCGCACGCAGCTGTTCCAGCTTTTCGCGCTGCTCCAGTGTCGAGGGCGGGAGTTTCACGAAGCCTTCGAGCGCGGTGCGGCGATAGGCATAGAGCCCGATGTGATGATAGCGCGGGCCATCGCCATAAGGTGCGGTGGCGCGGGTGAAATACAGCGCCCGCAACCGGTTGGTGCCAGCCGGCGAGCCGATCAGCTTCACCACGTTCGGATTGGTGTGTTCTTCATCCTTGCGGATTTCTGCGACCAGTGTCGCGATATCGACCTTGGGATCGTCCAGTACGCGCAGGGCGGCGGCAATGTCGCCCGGCGGAATGGTGGGCAGGTCGCCCTGGACGTTGACGACGGTTTGGACTGTCCCGGTCGGGTCGAGCCTGCCGAGCGCCTCAAAGATCCGGTCCGAGCCCGACGGATGGTCCAATGAGGTCATGACCGCCTCGAAACCATGGGCGGTCACCGCATCGGCGATCTCGGCGGTATCGGTGGCAATGGCCACGCGCCCGATGGCGGCCTCGGCTGCGCGGCGGGCCACATGCACGATCATCGGCAGGCCGGCGATGTCCAGCAACGGTTTGCCGGGCAGCCGGGTCGCGGCCATTCGGGCAGGAATGAGCACCAGGGTGCGAGGGTCGGTCATGTTTGATTGGCTTGGCAAAATCGGCTCGAATTCCGTCTCTCGGACCTGGAAAACCATGATGTAGATCAAGGGCAAGCCGGACGGCGCGGCGTTTATACGGGTTGCCAGAACTAGGGCAAACCGTTATCTCGATTGGACAGGCTCTAAACAGCCTGCAGACGTGATTCATGGGCGCGTCGAGGCCGTGGGAGCGGCCTTCCAATGACCTGAAACGGGCGTGGGGCTTACGGAATATGGACTCTTTCGAACTCAACAAGATCATGGGCGCCATCCTCGGCACCTGCCTCGTGCTGATGGCGACGAACTTCACCGCCCAGGCGGTGTTCGCGCCCAAGCACATGGAAAAGCCCGGCTACGACATCGCCGTGAAGGAAGAGGCTGCCGGTGGCGGCGCCAAGGCTGCGGCCGCGCCCTCCGAACCCATCGAAAAACTGCTGCAGACCGCCTCGGTTGAAAAGGGCGCTGTCGCATCCAAGAAATGCGCCTCGTGCCACACCTTCGAGAAGAACGGTCCGAATCGCGTCGGCCCCAATCTCTATGGCGTCATCAATGATCACGTCGGCCAGGGCCGCAACGGCTTCAACTTCTCCGCGGCCATGAAGGCCAAAGGCGGCAGCTGGGGCTTTGAGGAGCTGAACAAGTTCATCTCCAATCCGAAGGGCGCCGTGCCCGGCACCGCGATGGGCTTCGCCGGCATCCAGAAGGACAGCGAGCGCGCCGACCTGATCGCCTATCTGGCGACGCTGGCCGACACGCCGGTGCCGCTGCCGACGGCTGCCAAGTAGAGCAAACGCACCGCGTTTTCGTCACATTCGAACCATCACGGCCGGGCCATCAGCCCGGCCGTTGTCGTTTGGCGCATTACCAAAGCTTAAGCGGGACGTTTGGCCGCAACGCGTTAGGATGCAAGCAAGGCGTCGGGTGGTATCTTGCGGAAAAGCCGGCATAATCGGTCGAACCCTCGCCTCATATGACCGTTCTACTCAATTGCTCCGGTTCACAGGATTCAGCACATTGACGATCTCCCGACGCCGCCTTCTGAAGACCTCCGCTTTCGCCGCCCTCACCCCCGTGCTCGGCGGGATCGGCAGTCTCCCGGTGATCGGAGCAGCCTCCGCTCAACCGGCCGCAGCAGGCGCCGCGGAATGGCGGCATGCGCTGTCGCTGTTTGGCGAGATCAAATATCCCGCGAACTTTAAGCGCTTCGATTACGTCAATCCGGATGCGCCGAAGGGCGGCAGCGTGCGGCAGATCGCGGTCGGCACGTTTGACAATTTCAACATTGCGGTCGCCGGTGTGAAGGGCAACATCGCCGGCGCCGTTGGCCTGATCTACGAATCCCTGACCACGGCGTCGCTCGACGAAGTCTCGACCGAATATGGCCTGCTCGCGGAATCCGTCAGTCACCCCGAGGACTATTCGTGGGTGACGTATCGCCTGCGTGCCGAAGCCAAGTGGCATGACGGCAAGCCGGTGACGCCCGACGACGTCATCTTCTCACTTGATGCCTTCAAGAAATATTCGCCGCAATATGCCGGCTATTATCGCCATGTGGTGAAGGCCGAGAAGGCCGGCGAGCGCGACGTGAAATTCACCTTCGACGGGCCCGGCAATCGCGAATTGCCGCAGATCGTCGGCCAGCTCACGGTGCTGCCGAAGCACTGGTGGGAAGGCACCAATGCCTCCGGCCAGAAGCGCGACATCGGCAGCACGACGCTCGAATTGCCGCTCGGCAGCGCGCCCTATCGCATCAAGGATTTTGCGGCCGGCCGTAATGTCGTGGTTGAGCGCGTCAAGGACTATTGGGGCGCCAAGCTCGCCGTGAATGTCGGCAAGCACAATTTCGATGAGATCCGCTACGAATATTTCCGCGACGGCACGGTGGCGCTCGAAGCGTTCAAGGGCGATCAGGTCGATTGGCGCACCGAGAACAGTGCGAAGAACTGGGCGACCGCCTATGACTTCCCCGCTGCCAACGAAAAACGCGTGATCCTCGAAGAGTTCACCAACCGCTCCTCCGGCGTGATGCAGGGCTTTGCGCTGAACATCCGTCGCGACAAGTTCAAGGACGCGCGTGTTCGCCGCGCGCTCAACTATGCGTTCGATTTCGAGGAGATGAACAAACAGATCTTCTTCGGCCAGTACAAGCGCATTGGAAGCTATTTCGAAGGCACCGAACTCGCATCGTCCGGCCTGCCGGAAGGCCGCGAGCTCGAGATCCTGGAGACGGTGCGCGCCGATGTGCCGCCGGAGGTCTTCACCAAGCCCTACACCAATCCCGTCGGTGGCAATGCCGAAAACGTGCGCGCCAATCTGCGCGAGGCGACGCAGTTGCTGAAGGCGGCTGGTTACGAAATCCGCGATCGCAAGCTGGTCAATGCCAAGACCGGCGCACCATTCGAGATCGAATTGCTCGGTGAAGACCCAAGCTCGGAACGTATCGCTTTGTTCTTCAAGCCGTCGCTGGAGCGACTCGGCATTGGCGTGAACGTGCGCACCATCGATGCGACACAGTACGAGAACAGGCTGCGCAGCTGGGATTTCGATGTCGTCGTATCGGTGTGGGGGCAATCGCTGTCGCCCGGCAACGAGCAACGCGAATACTGGGGCTCGTCGGCTGCCGATCAGGCCGGGTCGCGTAATATCGTCGGCATCAAGGATGCAGCCATCGACAAGCTGATCGAACGCGTAATCTTCACCAAGGACCGCGCCGATCTGGTTGCCGCGACCAAGGCGCTGGACCGCGTGCTGCTGTGGAATCACTTCGTCGTTCCACAATTCACCTACAGCAAGGTTCGTACTGCGCGTTGGGATCGCTTCGGGCGGCCACCCGAGCCACCGAAATATGGCCAGTCGGGCTTCCCGACCATCTGGTGGTGGGATGCCGCGAAGGCAGCGAAGACGGGCGGTCGCTCTTGAGGAGGCTGTCGCGCATGGCGCAGCTCAATCGTCGGCACGTGCTCGGCCTTGGTCTCGGCGCGATCGCTGCGACGCGTTTCAGCCCGGCGCTTGCGCAAGGTGCGAGCGAGGCGCATGGCATGTCGGCCTTCGGCGATCTGAAATATCCCGCCGACTTCCCGCATTTCGACTATGTGAATGTGAAGGCGCCAAAAGGCGGGGTGTTTTCGACCATCCCGTCGGTCAAGGCTTTCAATCAGTCGTTCCAGACGTTCAATTCGCTGAATGCCTATGTGTTGAAGGGCGATGGCGCGCAGGGAATGGGGCTGACTTTCACCGCGCTGATGGCTCGTGCCGTCGACGAGCCCGATGCCATGTATGGGCTTGCAGCCAGGTCCGTGCAGATCTCCGCGGACGCCCTGACATATCGTTTTGCCATGCGGCCTGAAGCGCGTTTCCATGACGGCAGCAAGCTGACAGCGAAGGATGCAGCCTGGTCGCTGACGACGCTGAAGGAAAAGGGCCATCCGATCATCACGCAGCAGATGCGCGATGTCGCTAAGATCGAGGCCGTTGACGACGCCACGCTTGTGGTAACTTTTGCAGAGAAGCGTGGCCGCGACGTGCCGCTCTTCGTCGCCAGCATGCCGATCTTTTCGCAAGTCTATTACGCCAAGCGCGCCTTCGATGAATCGACGCTCGATACGCCGACTGGCAGCGGTCCTTACAAGGTTGGTCGCTTCGAGGTTGGGCGCTTCATCGAATTCGATCGCGTCAAGGATTGGTGGGGCGCGGATCTGCCCGTCAGTCGCGGCCTCAATAATTTCGACACGGTGCGCTTCGATTTCTACCGCGACCGCGATGTCGCTTTCGAAGGGTTCACGGGGCGCAATTATCTGTTTCGCGAAGAATTCACGTCACGCATCTGGAATACGCGTTACGATTTCCCCGCCATCAAGGACGGGCGTGTCAAGCAGGAGATCCTGCCTGATGATCGTCCGTCCGGGGCGCAGGGCTGGTTCATCAATACGCGCCGCGCCAAGTTTCAGGATCCGCGCGTGCGCGAGGCGCTGGGCAATGCGTTCGATTTCGAATGGACCAACAAGTCCATCATGTATGGCGCCTATGAGCGCACGGTCTCGCCATTCCAGAACTCCGACCTGATGGCGACCGGCGCGCCGTCGCCGGAAGAACTTGTTCTGCTCGAGCCGTTCCGCGGTAAGGTGCCGGCCGAAGTGTTCGGCAATCCCTATCTGCCGCCGGTGTCGGACGGTTCGGGTCAGGATCGCACGCTGCTGCGCAGGGCGATCCAGTTGCTGAACGACGCCGGCTGCGTGATGAAGGACGGCAAGCGCATGACAGCGCAAGGCGAGCCGTTTAAGATCGAGTTTCTGCTCGATGAGCCCAACTTCCAGGCTCATCACATGCCTTACATCAAAAATCTCGGCACGCTGGGTATTGAGGCCAACTTGCGCCTCGTCGATCCCGTGCAAGAGCAAGCGCGACGCAATGATTTCGATTTCGACATGACGATCGAGCGTTTCAGTTTTTCCACCGTGCCCGGAGATTCGCTCCGTCCGTTTTTCACGGCGCAAGCGGCGACCACCAAAGGCTCGAAGAATCTGTCGGGCATTTCCGATCCCGTGATCGATGCGCTGATTGAGCACGTGATCGCAGCGGAGAGCCGCGCCAAGCTGGTTTTCGCGGCACGTGCACTCGACCGCGTGATCCGCGCTGGTCGCTACTGGGTGCCGCAATGGTATTCGAGCAAGCACCGGCTGGCTTATTGGGATGTGTTCAAGCATCCCGCGCAGCTTCCCAAATATCTCGACATGATCGCGCCCGATCTCTGGTGGGCTGCGGACAACAAGACGGCGACCGAGCAGGCCAAATAGAATGACCGCATATATCGCACGCCGCGTGCTGCTCATGTTTCCCACTTTGCTGGGAATCCTGCTGGTGTCCTTCATCGTGGTGCAATTCGCGCCCGGTGGGCCTGTCGAGCGCGTCATCGCGCAGATGAGCGGTGCCGACACCGGCGCTTCGCGCGCGACAGGAGGTTCATCCGGTGGCGACTTCGGTAATCGCGCCCAGCCGGGCGCGGGCGCCGATGCCGTGAACTCGAAATATCGCGGCGCGCAGGGCCTCGATCCCGCTTTCATCAAGAATCTTGAAAAGCAGTTCGGCTTCGACAAGCCGGCACCCGAGCGATTTCTGCTGATGGTGTGGAATTATGTTCGCTTCGATTTCGGCAAGAGCTACTTTCGCGATACGTCGGTAGTGCAGCTGATCAAGGAGAAGCTGCCGGTCTCGATGTCGCTCGGAATCTGGATGATGCTGATCAGTTACCTCATCTCGATCCCGCTCGGCATCCGCAAGGCGGTGCAGGATGGGACGCGCTTCGATACCTGGACCTCGGCGATCATCATCATCGGCTTTGCGATCCCGGGCTTCCTGTTCGCAATCCTGCTGATCATCCTGTTCGCGGGAGGCTCGTTCTGGAGCATCTTCCCGCTGCGCGGCCTCACATCGGACGGCTGGAGCCAGTTTCCGTGGTACTGGAAGATCATCGATTACTTCTGGCACATCACGCTGCCGCTGGTGGCCATGGGGCTCAGCGCTTTCGCCACCACGACGCTGCTGACCAAGAACTCGTTCCTGGATGAAATCCGCAAGCAATATGTGATGACGGCGCGCGCCAAAGGCTGCACCGAACGGCAAGTGCTCTACGGCCATGTGTTCCGCAACGCGATGCTGATCGTCATCGCCGGTTTCCCCGGCGCCTTCATCGGCGCATTCTTTTCCGGCGCGCTGCTGATCGAGACGATCTTCTCGCTGGATGGGCTCGGTCTGCTCGGTTTCGAGAGCGTGCTCAATCGTGATTATCCCGTGGTGTTCGGCACGCTGTTCATCTTCTCGCTGATGGGATTGGTCGTGGGCCTGATCTCCGATCTGGCTTATATGTGGGTCGATCCGCGGATTGATTTCGAGGCGCGGGAAGTCTGATGACCGTCACAGCACCCATGCCCGTCGAATCCACCACGCAGACCCCGCTCGGCGAAGCCGTGCCACCGTCGCGTCGCCCGCTCGGCCTGTCGCCGCTCAACAAGCGCCGCTGGCAGAATTTCAAGGCCAACCGGCGCGGCTACTGGTCGCTCTGGATCTTCTCGGCCCTGTTCCTGATCTCGCTCTTCGCAGAGCTGATCGCCAATGATCGTCCGTTCCTGATCAAGTTCGATGGCAAGCTCTATTTCCCCTCGGTCGTCACCTATTCGGAAACGACCTTCGGGGGCGACTTCGAAACCGCTGCCGATTATCGCGATCCCTTCCTGCAAAAACTGATCGCTGAGAAGGGCGGCAGCGTCTATTGGCCGTTGATCCGCTATTCCTACGACACCCATAATCTTGACCTGCCGACGCCGGCGCCGTCAAAGCCGACCTGGATGCTCACCGAAGAGCAATGCAAGCCGGTGGTGGAAAAGAAGGGCCTGAAGGGTTGCAGCGATCTCGAATATAACTGGCTCGGCACCGACGATCAGGGCCGCGATGTTGTCGCGCGTTTGATCTATGGCTTCCGCATCTCCGTGCTGTTCGGTCTCACCCTGACGATCCTGTCCTCGATCATCGGCATCGCGGCA
>NZ_JBIIOT010000043.1:0-42591 GCF_044336785.1 Tardiphaga sp.
CTCGATTCCCTCGCTCTATCTGCTGCTAATCCTGTCGGCAGTGCTGGTGCCGGGTTTCTTCGTGCTCCTTGGCATCCTGCTGTTGTTCTCGTGGGTGTCGCTGGTCGGCCTCGTCCGCGCCGAATTCCTGCGCGGCCGCAATTTCGAATATGTCACCGCCGCCCGTGCCCTCGGCGTCTCCAATCGCAGCATCATGGTGAGGCACCTGCTGCCCAACGCCATGGTCGCCACCATGACCTTCCTGCCATTCATCGTGTCGTCGTCAGTGATGACCCTGACAGCGCTGGATTTCCTCGGCTTCGGCCTCCCGCCTGGTTCGCCATCGCTTGGCGAGTTGCTGTCGCAAGGCAAGGCCAATGTGCAGGCGCCTTGGCTCGGCTTTACGGGCTTCTTTGCAGTGGCGATCATGTTGTCGCTGTTGATCTTCATCGGCGAAGCGGTGCGCGACGCTTTCGACCCGCGCAAGACGTTCAGGTAGGGCTGCGATATGGACGCCATCAATCAGCCACTGCTCGACGTTCGGGATCTGTCTGTCGCCTTCCATCAGGGCGGCAACACGTCAGTCGCTGTCAACAAAGTCTCGTTCGACATCAAGCGGGGCGAATGCGTTGCGCTGGTCGGGGAGTCCGGGTCGGGTAAATCCGTAAGTGCACTGTCGATTTTGAAGCTACTGCCTTATCCGATGGCCTCGCATCCATCGGGCGGCATTCGCTTCAAGGGGCACGAGTTGCTCGGCATGTCTGAGAACGACATCCGCGCCATCCGCGGCAACGATATCTCGATTATCTTTCAGGAGCCGATGACCTCGCTCAATCCGTTGCACACGATCGGTGCGCAGATCGGCGAAATCCTGCAGCTCCATAACGGCATGCGCGGCGCGAAAGCGAAGGCGCGGGTGATCGAATTGTTGACCCAGGTCGGCATTCCCGATCCCGAGACCCGGCTCGGCAGCTATCCGCATCAGCTGTCCGGCGGCCAGCGCCAGCGCGTGATGATCGCCATGGCGCTTGCGAACGAACCGGATCTCCTGATCGCCGACGAGCCCACCACTGCGCTCGATGTCACCGTGCAGGCACAGATTCTCGCGCTGCTCGCCGATATCCGCCAGCGGCTTGGCATGAGCCTTCTGTTCATCACCCATGATCTCGGCATCGTTCGCCGGATCGCCGAGCGCGTCTGCGTGATGAAGAATGGCGAGATCGTCGAGCAAGGGCCTGTCGAACAGGTTTTCACCTCGCCGCAGCATCCCTACACCAAGGCATTGCTCGCCGCCGAGCCGAAACCGGATCCGGCGCCGCCGCAGCCTGATGCGCCGGTGGTGATGTCCACCGATGATCTGAAGGTTTGGTTTCCCATCAAGCGCGGCTTGCTGCGCAAGACCATCGGTCATGTGAAGGCGGTCGATGGCGTCAGCGTCAAGATCCGCAAGGGCGAGACGCTCGGCGTCGTCGGTGAATCCGGCTCGGGAAAGACGACGCTTGGCCTTGCGCTGCTACGCCTGATCTCGTCGCAGGGGCCGATCGTGTTTCTCGGCAAGGATATCCAGGGCCTGCAGTTTAAGCAGATGCGGCCGTTCCGGCGCGACATGCAGATCGTGTTCCAGGATCCTTTTGGTGCACTCAGCCCGCGCATGTCGGTCGGCGACATCATTGCCGAAGGGCTCACGGTGCATCAGCGCGAACTGTCCGACGACGAGCGCGAGGCGCGCGTGGTCAAAGCACTCGTGGATGTCGGCCTCGATCCGGCGACGCGCTTCCGCTATCCGCATGAATTCTCCGGCGGCCAGCGCCAGCGCATCTCGATTGCGCGCGCCGTGGTGCTGGAGCCGAACTTCGTGGTGCTGGACGAGCCAACCAGTGCGCTCGACATGCTGTTCCAGGCGCAGATGGTCGATCTCCTGCGCGAACTCCAGCGCAAGCGCGACCTGACCTACATGTTTATCTCCCACGATCTCCGCGTCGTCGCCTCGCTGGCGAGCCATCTGATCGTGATGCGCCATGGCAAGGTGGTGGAAGAAGGACCCGCCGCCGAACTCTTCAAGAATCCGAAATCCGACTACACCCGCGCGCTGTTTGCCGCCGCCTTCCGCATCGAGGCGGTGCCGGGCGGCGCGGTGGCGCAATAACACCATGGCTGTCGAAGACAAAAGTGCGATCGCCGACCGCGTGATGGATGTCGCGGTCTCGCCGCCGGTCACGGTGGCGAAAGGCTATCTGCCTTACGAGCGTTATGACGTGGCGATCATTCGCGACGACGACGAGACGCTGCGACAGCAGCGCGACGTGTTGCGGGCCGGCCGGGTTGCAGCTGTGCTTCCCGTCGATCTTCGCCGCGGCGAAATCGTTCTGCTCCGCCAGTTCCGCTTGCCCGCGCATCTGGCCACGGGGCGCGGCGAGATGGTCGAGATCGTTGCCGGCCGCGTCGATGGCGATGAGAGCGCCATCGCGGCTGCTGCTCGGGAATGCCATGAGGAAATCGGTGTTGCGCCGGATCGCTTGATCGAACTCTATAGCGTGTTGCCGACGCCGGGCATCACCGATGAATTCGTCACGTTCTTCCTCGGTTTCATTGATAGCAGCAAAGTGCCGTTGCGCGGCGGTCTTGCCGATGAGCACGAAGACACCCGCCCGTTTATCGTTACGATCGATGCCGCCATCGCTGCCCTCGATCAGGGGCAGATCTTCAACGGATTGATGGTCAGCGCCCTGCAATGGCTGGCGTTGCACCGGGATCGCTTGCAGGATTATTGCGAACGGGCGGTCAGTCCAGTCGCTTGATGCTCGTCACGTCGCTGCCGGTCGCGGCGATCCGTGCGATGGCGCTCTTGGTGTCCTCGATCGCCGTCATCATGTGATGCGCATTGGCATGTACGATCGTATCGGCATCGCGGACGATGGCGACATGACCTTTCCAGAAAATCAGGTCGCCGCGCTTGAGGCTTTGTATCTCGGTTGCGTTCAGAGCACGTCCGAGCCCGCTCTCCTGCATATCGCTGTCGCGCGGGCAGCCGGTGCCCGCAGCTGTAAGCGCAATCTGCACGAGGCCGGAGCAGTCGATGCCGAGGCTGCTCTTGCCACCCCACAGATAGGGCGTGCCGACAAAGCGTTCGGCCACGGCGACGAAATCTGGCTCAACGAACGAGAGCTCGGTCACATGCTGCTTCGGAATGTGATGGCCATTGCTGGCCACAGCGAAGGCATCGGTCATTTTAACAATGGAGAGTTGCGCCCCCAGCGGCAGCGTATCCATGGGCGGAATTTTGATCGACGGACCGGGGAAGGCGAACGTGCGCAGTGCCGTCACCTTATGCGTGGGGGCAGGACTGGGCGGATACAGTGCAAGATCGGAGATCCAGCCCACATAGCCATCGGCATTGAGCTGTCCCCAGGCCCAGCCTTCCTCATTGCGGTCATAGATCGTGAATCGTTCACCACGCAGCGCCTGCGTATCCAGCATCGCGCCCGCAAACGGATCGCGTCTTACCGAGGTGACGCCTTCGGTGATCTCGTATTCCTCGCCGGTCACGAATCGCGCGGCCTCGACCTTGCCTTCGAGATATTTTGCGGCGACATCCGGCCGCGCGGGCGTCAGGCGCTTATCCATAGCGCTGGCTCAGCAAGGCATAGATCGCACGCGCAGCCTGGCATTCGCCACCTTCGGGGCGCGCCGGCTTGGCCGAGGGCGTCCAGCCATAGATGTCCACATGCAGCCAGCTCTTTGCCGATTCGACGAAGCGCTGCAGGAACAGCGCGCAGGTGATCGAGCCGGCAAACCCGCCCGATGGTGCGTTGTTGATATTGGCGACTTTCGAATCCAGCCACGCGTCATAGGGCGCCCAGAGCGGCAATCGCCATAGCGGATCATTCTGCTCCTTTGCAGAGCGTGCGACATCGAGGGCGAGGTCTTCGTCATTGGTGTAGAATGGCGGTAGCTCCGGCCCGAGTGCGACGCGTGCAGCACCGGTGAGCGTGCCGAGATCGATCAGCAGATCCGGTTTCTCTTCGTCGGCGAGCGCCAATGCATCGGCGAGCACGAGACGGCCTTCGGCATCGGTGTTGCCGATTTCAACCGTCGGGCCTTTACGAGACTTGAAGACATCGAGCGGGCGGAAGGCATTGCCGGCGACGGCGTTCTCCACCGCCGGGATCAACACGCGTAACCGCACCTTCAGCTTCGCATCCATGATCATCAGCGCGAGCGCGAGGACATTGGCGGCGCCACCCATGTCCTTCTTCATGATCAGCATGCCCGACGACGGCTTGAGATCGAGCCCGCCGGTGTCGAAGCAGACGCCTTTGCCGACCAGCGTCACTTTCGGATGTGCCGGATCGCCCCAGGAAAAATCGATCAGGCGTGGCGCGCGAGTCGAGGCCATGCCGACGGCGTGGATGAGCGGGAAATTCTGGGTGACGAGATCGTCGCCGGTGATGCAGTTGAAATTGGCGCCGAACCGGGTGGCGAGGTCCTTCGCTGCCTGCGCTAGTTCTTCGGGGCCCATGTCGTTGGAAGGCGTGTTGATCAGATCGCGTGCCAGGGCCGCGGCTTCGGCCATGCGGCTGATTTCGGCGATGTCGATATCGGTCGGTGGCACCAGCTTCACCTTTGGGGCTTCATTGATGCGATAGCGGCCGAAGCGATAGCTGCCGAGGGCGAAAGCGAGGACCGCGAGGCGTGTATCATGCGGTGCATTGGCGAAGCGGTAGCTGCCGGCTGGCAGCAATCCCGGCAGCGTGCCGGGCCGGAACAAGTCGCGATGCGTCGCGCCTGCATCTTCAAGCCCAAACAGCACCTGTGCGATCGCGCCATCCACATCGGGCAGAGCGAGCCAAGCGCCGGGCTTGCCGCTGAAGCCATTGGCGGTGGCAAACGCCTTCGCGGCGGCGGGCAGCGTCGCCAAGATCTCCGGCCATGTGCTCTTGGTCACGAACGTGATCGGGATCGCAGGCTTGGTCGGGGAGGCGTCGAAGGCTGAATGCATGACTTGGCTCGCAACTGAAGGGAGGGCCGTTATGCGGCCGCACGCGTCAAGAGGTGGTAACCGGGGATATGGCACCGGATGGTCCGATTAACCAGCCATTAGGGTTAACACTCTATTGCTGGCGCATTCGGTTCGTCCGTTCGCATCATCGTTGAGTCAAAGTGCCATGCGTCAGCCCTTCTGTCTTGCGCGGTTTCTCGCGACTGCGGCCACCACGGCAATTCTGGCCGCAGGCCTCGCCGGCTGCAAGACGACCGGCCTGTCGGATGTCACCGGTTCCGTGAGCCCGCGCGCTGAAGCGCCGCCTCCCGTGAGCCAGGCTGCCGATCCACGCGACATCGAGGCTTATGGCGAGCGCTTCCGCGCCAATCCGCGCGATCCGGACGTAGCGTTACGCTATGGCCAGGCGCTGCGCGCCAATGGGCAGCGCGCCCAAGCCGTTTCGGTATTCGAACAGGCGACGCTCAACAATCCCGGCAACAAGGCGCTGGTGGCTGGCTACGGCCGCGCCCTTGCTGATGCAGGCAGCTTCGAACGTGCTTTCGAGGTGCTCGGCACGGCGCACACACCGGCCAATCCGGATTGGCGGATTCTGTCGGCGCAGGGCGCTGCCCTGGATCAGATGGCCCGTCACGACGAAGCCCGGCGCTACTATGCCAATGCGTTAAAGATCCGGCCCGAGGAGCCTTCGGTGCTGTCGAATCTCGGCCTGTCCTATATGCTGTCGAAGGATCTGCCCCAGGCTGAGGCTGCGCTGCGTCGCGCGCAGCAGGGACGCGGCAATGTCGATCCGCGCGTGCGGCAGAATCTTGGTCTCGTTGTCGGTCTGCAGGGCCGCTTCAGCGAAGCCGAAACCATCGTGCGCGCCGATCTGCCGCCGGACGAAGCGGCGGCCAATGTGGCTTATCTCAAGCAGATGCTGAACAATCGTGGCGGAGCTAAGTTCAGCGGCCAGGACGACGCGAAGCGCTCGTAAGCGCTTCATCGTTACTGCATGGCGGCGACCTTGATGCCGGTCGGTCCGAGAATGACCACGAACAGCACCGGCAGGAAGAACAGGATCATCGGCACGGTGAGCTTCGGCGGCAGCGCTGCCGCCTTCTTCTCCGCTTCGTTCATGCGCATGTCGCGGTTTTCCTGGGCCATCACGCGCAAGCTCTGGCCGAGCGGCGTGCCGTAGCGCTCCGATTGCATCAGCGCGAGACAGACCGACTTCACGCCTTCGAGCCCGGTGCGCTTGGCGAGATTCTCGTACGCCACCTTGCGGTCCTGCAGATAGGACAGCTCTGCCGTGGTCAGCGTGAATTCTTCGGCGAGGGCCACCGATTGCGAAGCGATCTCGATAGAGACGCGGCGGAACGCGACTTCGATGGACATGCCGGATTCGATACAGATCAGCAACAGATCGAGCGCATCAGGAAAGGCACGGCGGATCGAGAGCTGGCGCTTGGTGATGGCATTCTTGAGGAAGATCATCGGCGCCTGCATGCCGAACCAGGCGGCGCCGACGCACATGCCGATCTTGATGGGTAGCGATTGCTCCATCCGCGAGATCACGAACACATATAGTACCGCCATGACCAGAAAGACGATCGGCGTGACGAGGCGGAAAAACAGGAAGGTGACATAAGGCGCCTGGCCGCGATAGCCGGCCATCACCAGCTTGTCGAGCGCAGCCTCCTGCGCCAGCCATTTGGTCAGGTTGAAATCACTGACGACCTTGGAGACGAGTTGCTTCGGCGTCTGCCGCAGCGACACTTTTCCGCTATTGGCCAGGCGATCGCGCTCGCGCTGGCGCAGCCGCTCGCGTTCGCTCGCGACAGCTTTCATCCGCTTGGTGAGGCCGTCGCTGACGAACAGCGGCACCAGCAGCGTATAGGCAGTGGCCGTCACGGCAATGGCCGCCATGAGCATCATCATGAAGCGGGTGTCGTGCAGCTTTGCGATCAGCAGATCAACCATGTTGCACCATCAGAAATCGAAATTGATCATCTTCTTCATGACGAAGATGCCGCAGGACATCCACACCACGCAGCCCGCCAGCATCAGACGGCCGGTTTCATGAGTCCACAGCAGCGAGATGTAGTCGGGCGTGCTCATATAGACGAGCAGCATCACGATCGGTGGCAGCGAGCCGATGATGCCGGCGGAGGCCTTGGCTTCCATCGACATCGCCTGGATCTTCTCTTTCATCTTCTTGCGATCGCGCAGCACCTTTGACAGGTTGCCTAGCGCTTCCGACAGGTTGCCGCCGGACTTTTGCTGGATCGCGATCACGATGCCGAAGAAATTGGCCTCGGGCAGCGGCATGCGCTCATAGAGCCGTGCGCAGGCCTCGCCCAGCGGCATGCCGATGGTCTGGGTTTCGATGATGGCGTTGAACTCGCTGCGCAGCGGCTCCGGCGCATCGGCGGCCACGACTTTCAGCGAATCGAACAGCGGCAGGCCGGCCTTGATGCCGCGCACGACGACGTCCACGGCATCGGGCAGCGCCTTCAGGAAAGCATCTTCGCGGCGCTTCTTGAGAAAGCCGAGCACCCAGCGCGGCAGGCCGAAGCCAGCCGCAAAAGCGAGACCGGCACCGGCCAGCAGGCCGCCGCCGAACATCACGGTCATCGCGAATGCAAACAGGCCCAGGATGCCGGAGATGACGAGAAATTTCTGCTCGCTCCAGTCAAGCCCGGCCTGGGTGATGCGGATCCCCAGTGGAACCTTGCTCTTTTCCTTGTTGCGGGCTTCGACTTCTTTCAGCGACGTTTCGACCTGATCGCGCTTGGAGCGCTGCGCGCGATCGGCGGAGCGGATCTTCGGCTCCGGCCGCGCGATCGAGGAGCGGCGCTCCTCGGCTTTCTTTTCGCCGGACAGCTGCGGATAGAGGAAGACCCATGCGAGTCCGCCGACCGCGACGGTGGCCATGAAGGCCAAAGCGAGCGCCTGCATGTTCATCGGCTGCTCCTCTAGATATTCGCAGCGACTTCGGCGGCATCGAGTGCCGCGGCGAGCCGCTTTTCTTCACCGTAATAGCGTGCACGTTCCCAGAATTTCGGCCGGCCGATGCCGGTCGAGCGATGACGGCCGATGATGCCGCCATTGGCGTCCTCACCGACGATGTCATAGAGGAATACGTCCTGGGTGATGATGGTGTCGCCTTCCATCCCCATCACCTCGGTGATGTGCGTGATGCGGCGCGAGCCGTCGCGCAGGCGGGCGGCCTGCACGATGACGTCGATAGAGGCGCAGATCATCTCGCGGATGGTGCGCGAGGGCAGCGAGAAGCCGCCCATGGTGATCATGGATTCGCAGCGCGACAGCGCTTCGCGCGGATTGTTGGCGTGCAGCGTGCCCATCGAGCCGTCATGGCCGGTGTTCATGGCCTGCAGAAGGTCGAACGCTTCCGGGCCGCGGACTTCGCCGACGATGATGCGTTCGGGGCGCATACGCAGGCAGTTGCGGACGAGCTCGCGCATGGTCACCTGGCCCTCGCCTTCGATATTCGGCGGGCGGGTTTCCAGGCGCACCACATGCGGCTGCTGCAGCTGCAGTTCCGCGGCGTCCTCGCAGGTGATGACGCGCTCGTCTTCGTCGATATAGTTGGTCAGGCAGTTCAGCAGCGTGGTCTTGCCGGAGCCGGTACCGCCCGAAATCAGGACGTTACAGCGCACGCGGCCGATGATCTGCAGGATCTGCGCGCCTTCCGGCGAGATGGCACCGAATTTGACCAGCTGATCGAGGGTCAGCTTATCCTTTTTGAACTTACGAATCGTGAGCGCGGGACCATCGATCGCCAGCGGCGGCACGATGGCGTTGACGCGTGAGCCATCGGCAAGACGGGCGTCGCAGATCGGCGACGATTCATCGACACGGCGCCCGACCTGGCTGACGATGCGCTGACAGATGTTCAGCAACTGCTGATTGTCGCGGAAGCGGATGCCGGTCTTCTGGATGCGACCGGCGACTTCGATGAACACCGTGCCGGCGCCGTTGACCATGATGTCGGCGATGTCGTCGCGCGCCAGCAGCGGTTCCAGCGGGCCATAGCCGAGCACGTCGTTGCAGATATCGTCGAGCAGTTCCTCCTGCTCGGCGATCGACATCACGATATTCTTGATCGCGATGATCTCGTTGACGATGTCGCGGATTTCCTCGCGCGCGGATTCGCCATCGAGCTTGGCGAGCTGCGCAAGGTCGATCGCTTCGATCAGCGCGCCGAAGATGGTTGCCTTGACCTGATAATAGTTGTCGGAGCGACGCTCGGCGACCGGCGGCGCAGGCGCGCGCGCCGGCGACAGCGGCGGAGACGCGACGGCAGGCGCAGGCGCTACGCTCGGCGCTGCCGGCGGAGGGCTGGGCCGAGGCGCACGAAGATCGGGCTCTGTTCCACTACGCTTACCAAACACGACTCAACTCCTTGCAGGTCGTCACTTCGACCGCAACTTCTCCAGCAGCGGGGCGAGGAAGGATCCTCGCGGCTTTTTCGTCTCGCCGCGGCCGGTGAGCCGTTGGGCGATCTGCAGGAACATCTCGGTGGTGCGATGATTGGCGGAAACTTCCGCAATCATCTGTCCGTTATTGGCAGCAGCGCCAAAAATCTGCGGCTCGAACGGGATCGTCGCAATCGGCGGCGTCTCGATGGCCTTGGCGAATTCAGCCGCGCTGATTTCCGGGCGCTTCGGCACGCCGACCTGGTTGAGGCAATAGAGCGGCGGCCGGTCATTCGGCCGCGCGGCCTTGATCAGGTCATACATGTTCTTGGTGTTGCGCAGATTGGCGAGATCCGGCGAAGCGACGATGAGAATGTCGTCGGCGCCGATCAGCGCACGCTTGGTCCAGCCGGTCCATTGATGCGGCACGTCGAGCACGATGCAGGGCATGGTCGAGCGCAGCGTATCGAAGATCGAATCGAACGCCTCGGTGCCGAAATCATAGACGCGCTCCAGCGTGGCCGGCGCGGCCAGCAGGCTGAGATGGTCGGTGCATTTCGACAGCAGGCGGTCGATGAAGGCGGTGTCGATACGGTCGGGCGAGAACACTGCATCCGCAATGCCCTGCGGCGGATCCTGGTTGTAATCGAGGCCGGCGGTGCCGAAAGCGAGATCGAGATCGGCGACGACGGAATCCAGTGCCAGATCGCGCGCGATCGCCCAGGCGACGTTATGCGCGATGGTGGATGCGCCGACGCCGCCCTTGGCGCCGACCACGGCGATGATCCGGCCGACGGCCTTGGCTTCAGGGGCCGAGAACAGGCCACAGATTGAACGGACGACGTCGATGGTCACGACCGGTGCGATCACGTAATCGCTGACGCCGCGGCGAACCAGCTCGCGATACAGCGTGACGTCATTGACCTTGCCGATCACGATGACACGCGTGCCGGCATCGCAGACGGTGGCGAGATGGTCGAGCCCGCCGAGAATATCGGTGCGCGGCTCGGCTTCGAGCAGGATCACATTCGGCGTCGGCGCCGTGCGATAGGCCTCGATGGCGGCGGCCATGCCGCCCATCTGGATCTTGAGATGGGTCTTGCCCAGCCGACGGTCTTCACCGGCGGCCTGCACGGCGGCGGCGGTTTCGACGGTTTCGCAGAATGCCTGGATCGAGACCCGGGGCGCTGGCGCGATATGCTCGTCCGCGGCCGTGGTCGGCGTGGCGGAGGGCAGTTCGTCGTCGGTCTTTTGCGCGTAACTGATCATTGGCCCACGCTGCTGATCTTGCCCTTATCCGCATCGGGATAAGTGGTGGCTGTGCCCTGGCCCTGGCGATACTTGTCGAGACCGAAGGTGCGGCGCGCGGCGTAGACAGGCGTCTCCGCGCGCGGTTGCACCAGATCGGACGGGTTCGACACCATGGCCGCGAGATTGCGCTGCGAGGCGCAACCGAGATTATAGTAAGGCCGGTTCGACATATAGCTCTTGTTCTTGATCGAGGCGCTGAGATCCTCCGGCCAGGTGCCGCAGGGACCAGCGGTCGCTCCGATCAGGGGATAGCCCACGCGGATCGTCGCGAACTGGCGTGGGTCGTTCGGCGTATAGTTGCGGCTCGCGATGGCATTCGGTGGCACGCCGGCGGCAGCGAGCAGCGAATAGACTTCGCGCCTGGAATCCTGCGCAGCGCGCGCGTTCGGCGTCTGCGCTGGCACCTCGACGGTGATCACGCCGGTGCCTTCGCGCAACCAGTTCTGTCCGAGGGCGACGACGTCGGCGCGCTGCGGCGCCGTCAGGCCGCCGCGGAAGCTGCCGACAAACACGTCGATGCTGTGCAGCCGCTCTTCCACCACGATCGGGTGGCGCTGACGATAGTCGAAAGGAACACTCGTTGCGAGGTCATCCTGTGCAACGGTCTTGCAGCCGCCGAGCGCGGCGGTGACACCGACGACTGCGGTCAGAATGGCGAGGCGTGAGTTTCTTTTGCTCTGGGTCATCTGTTTTTCCCGCCTCAATCCGTGATGAAGCCGAAGGCGCCGCGATAGCCGCGGGCCGGCTCGGGCTTGCGGCCCGGTACGCCATAGATGCGATTGACGGTGCCGAGGAAGTCCGCTTGCGGATCGGACGCATCGACGAAGCCGTCATCCGGCCGCGACAGGTCTTTCTGCGCCACGGCGCGGACCACGTAAGGGGTCACGATCACCATCAGCTCGGTATTGTTGTTGACATAGTCGCGGCTCTTGAACAGCGCACCGAGCACCGGCACCTGTGCCATGCCGGGCAGGCCGCTCATCGCCTGCTTGGTCTGCTGCTTGATCAAGCCCGCCATGGCCATCGAACCGCCCGACGGAATCTCGAGCGTGGTGTCGGCGCGGTTGGTCTTGATCGCGGGGATTTGCGTGCCGCTGATGGTGACCGAGTTTTCCTGCGACAGTTCCGAGACTTCGGTGGAGACGCGCAGGCTGATGCGGCCTTCGCTCAGCACCACCGGCGTGAAGCCGAGCGAGATACCGAACTTTTTGAAGGAGATCGAAACGGTACAGATACGGGTGGTGGGATCGCAGGTATTGCCGCCTGGGATCGGGAATTCACCACCCGCTAGGAAGTTTGCGGTTTCACCCGAAATCGCGGTCAGGCTCGGTTCGGCCAGCGTGCGGATGACGCCGGCATTCTCCATCGCCTTCAATGTTGCGGTGATTGATGGGCCGCTGCCGAAAGAGGCAGCAATCGAATTGCCATCGACCAGGGTCTTGCCGCTGGCTGTGAACGGATTGGTGTTGTTGAAATTGACGACCGAGGTGCCGTAGCTCAGCTTGCCCGACAGATCGACGCCGAGCTGCTTGACGATGTTGCGCTGAACTTCTGCGACCGTGACCTTGAGCATCACCTGGTCGCGGCCGCGCACCGAGATGTTGTTGACCACCTTGTCCATGCCGCCGGCAAGCCGCGCGGCGAGATCGGCAGCCTGCTGGGCCTCGACCTGACTGGCGGCCGAGCCCATCAGCATGATGCCGTCGCCGAGACCTTCGACGCGGATATCAGCGGTCGGCATTGTTTGCTTCAGCGCGGCACGGATGCCGTTGAGATCGCGTGTCACTGCGATGTCGTAGGCGGCAATCTGCTGGCCGGCGCTATCGAAGAAGATGATATTGGTCTGGCCGACAGTGGCGCCGATGATGTAGGCACGTTGGGCCGAGCGAACCACCGCATTGGCAATCTTCGGATCGGCGACGAGCACGTCCTTCACGTCGCGCGGCAGGTCGATCACCACCGACTTCCCGATGCCCAGCGGCAGGAAGCGCGCGTTCAGCTGCCCCGCACCAGCAGCCTGGTCAAAGCTACGATCTGCCGCATCGGCGACAGGCAGCGCAGAGCCGAGCGTCAGCGCGGCGATGGCTGTCACCGAGAGCGCGCGTGCCATCAGGCTCCGCATCGATCCGCTCGTGGTTGTCATCGGCTTCATCGTCTGCGCCCTCGTCACTTCGTGACCGTCGCGGTCGACGAAACGCCGTACCGGACGATGTTGATGGTGCTACCGCGGCGGCGGGTAGCGGGATCCTCGCTGGGTGTTTCCGGCGCGTTGGCGTCGGCAAGCGCGCGCAGCGCGAGCGAAAGCGTGCCGCTCTGGCGGGCGCGTGCCAGCAATTCAGCCTGTTCCGGCTTCAATTCGAGCGTCGCGGTCTTGCCGACCACGTTGTTCTGCCCGTCCTTCTCCTTCGGCGCCTGATCGATGGCGAGCACGCGGATATTGCTGAGAATGATCTCGGACATCACATTGTCGGCGCCACCGCTGTCGGGGCCCTTGTCGCGCTTGGACAGGATCACATCGACGCGGTCATTCGGGAGGATGAAGCCGCCGGCACCGGTTTCCGGTGAGATTTCAGTGGAGACGGCGCGCATGCCCGAGGGCAGCACGGCGGCCATGAAGCCGGAGCCGTTGGCGCGCACGAGCTTCGCCTCGCGGATGGGTTCACCTGCGATGAAAGGCGAGCGTGCAATCGCGCCGGCCATCTGCGTCATCGCTTCAGGGCGTGTGTTGCGCGCGATCACATTGGCGCTGGCGGCGCTGCTCGGCCACGACTGCCACTGCATGTCGTCCGGGCCGATCGGCTGGCCCAGCGCGATATCGCCCTTGGCGACGAGGACGTCGGTGGTGGGGAGTTGTGCGACCTGCGGAGGAGGGGGCGGAGCGTCCGATGAGCTGGCGAGGTATAGCGCCACGCTGCCAGCACCGAGTGCAATGGCGAGGACCACAATACGTGCGGTATTCATACGCTTCACTTTCCACATTACGCTGCGACGCAGGCGCCGCTGTAGGGTGGAGTTGAGCAGTTATTCGTCAAAGCATGGTTAATGAGCGGTATCTAAATCGAGTTAACGATTTCTGGTCGGTATCAACCTAACGCGAGGCGGCTGAGATCGACGGCTTTGATCCACTGGGTCTCCGGATAAACCAGCAGCGCGCCGAGCGCGAGTGCGACGCCATAAGGGATGCCGCTGTCCTTGTGATGCAGGCGCAGCAGCCATTCCTGACGGCTCAGCGGGGACGGCAGCGGCCATTGCCTAGCCTGCAGCAGCAGCAGCGTCAGCGCGCCACCGAACAGCGACGCATAGACGAGATATTCCAGCAGGTGATCGAAGCCGAACCACAGTCCGGCGCAAGCGGCGAGCTTGGCGTCGCCGCCGCCGATCCAGCCGAACGAGAAACATGCGAAGGCGATGACCAATACGAGGCCGCCTGCGCCGAGATGCAGCAGGGCCGTGGAGGAGCTCATGCCGCCGAAAAAGGCGAGAAAGGCGAAGCCGGCGATCAGCAGCATCGAGATCCGGTTCGAGATCGTCATCGTGAAAAGGTCGCTGATCGCGGCATAGGCCATCAGGCCTGGAAACAGCAGGAGACGCGTCAAATCGAGGATCATGGCTTTAACGGTCCGTGCGGCAACGACGGCAAAGCGTAGCCCGCAGAAATGAATAATCGGAAAACAAGAGATTGTTTACCAAACCGCCGCGATCCGCGCGATCACGGCAGCCAGCGCCAGCACGAGCGCGATACAGACAAGTCCGGCGGGCTCGCGCAGCGACATCTCGATCGCGTCGAGCAAGGGGCGTTGGGTCGCATTGTGTCTCATCGGCACGGCCTGGTACGCATATTGAAACTGTCCAACAAAAAAGGCTCCGGAAATCCGGAGCCTTTCTTGCAATCACGCCTCGAGCTTACTTCAGCGAGGTGTTGATCGAGCTGAACTTGCCGTTCAGGTTGGTGCCGAGGCCGTTGACGACGGCGATGATGGCGAGCGAGATGCCGGCAGCGATCAGGCCGTATTCGATCGCGGTGGCGCCAGACTCATCCTTCAGAAAACGCGAAACGAGGTTCTTCATAATACAAAACTCCATATGTGCACGTGGCTGTCGATCTTAGATGCCTGGTCTCCCCGGCGTTCTCAGCACCGTGACCATGTGCAGACCCTAGAAGTTTCGGATTGCAGTGCGGTTAATTCGATTGATGAAAGTCGATAGCATTTGTCTCTTCTTGTGCACGGTAAATGTCTACTTAAGACCATTCTAGAATGACTTAGGTGTCATCACACCACGCTTTCCCAACTTGGTTTATCGGTCCTTAAGTATGCGCCGGTAACTCTGAGGCGAGAAAACTGGTGAGATTCGGAAATGTCTTCATTGCCCATGGAAGTGCTGCACATGTTCGGCGACACCCTTCTGAAGGTGGTGCCGATCACGATCGCTATCGCTCTGGTCTTCACGGTGCTCACGCATTTCTGGGCATGCAATCCTGGCAAGCCCTGGTGGCGCAAGACCGAGATCGTCACCGACATCTGCTATTGGTTCTTCGTTCCGTTGATCACACGGGTCGTCCGCATCGGCCTTCTCGTGCTTGGAGCAGCCGTGGTGTTCAACATCCACGATCCGGACGAGTTGATCGCTTTTTACGAAAATGGCCACGGGCCGTTGGCGCAATTGCCGCTCTGGGTGCAGGCGATCCTGTTCCTCGTGGTCTCGGACTTCCTGCTCTACTGGTTCCACCGCATGTATCACGGCGGCGAGTTCTGGAAGTACCACGCCATCCATCATTCGTCGGAAGAAGTCGACTGGATCTCGGCGGCGCGCTTCCACCCGGTCAATCTCTTCCTTGGTACGGTCGCCGTCGATGTGGTGCTGCTGATGGCTGGCATCTCGCCCAACATCATGCTGTGGGTCGGTCCGTTCACGACGTTCCATTCGGCCTTCGTCCACGCCAATCTGAACTGGACACTCGGGCCGTTCAAATATGTCCTCGCCACCCCGGTCTTTCACCGCTGGCATCACACTTCGCTGGAGCAGGGGGGCAATACGAATTTCGCCGGCACTTTCCCGCTCTGGGACATCCTGTTCGGCACGTTTCGGATGCCCGAGGGTGTGCTGCCGGACAATTACGGTGTCGATGGCGAGCCGCTGCCGAAGGAAATCGGAGGCCAATTGGCCTATCCGTTCCGGCAATTGAGCTCCGCAGCCAAGCAATAATGTGATCGAGCCCGGCGCCTTCGCCGGGCTTCGTCGTTAGGGGGCGACGCAATCGATACCGTCGTTTCCTGTTCCTTCACCAATTAACGGCACATTTGCCTTGTCGGGCGCCGGCACCGCTGCGTATCTGCTTAGGCCGGCTCGTATCGTCCCGGAGTACAGGATGTCTTTTCTTTCGTTGCGTAGCCGCGCCTCTGCGGCCTTGATGATGCGGGCGCTTGCCGCCGGTCTCGTTCTCTTCCCCGTTGCCGGCCTGCCGGCAGCTGCCAATGACATGATCTCGGTCAATGTCGATCAGGCCAAGCTGGTCAAATTCCCCGAAAAGATCGCCACCATCGTGATCGGCAATCCGCTGATTGCCGATGTCACGCTGCAGCCAGGCGGCATGGTCGTGGTGACCGGCAAGGGCTATGGCGCCACCAATGTGATCGCGCTGGATCGTGCCGGCTCGGTTTTGATGGACCGCGTGGTGCAGGTCGAAGGGCCGACCGACAAGGTGGTGACCGTCTATCGCGGCACCGCGCGCGAGTCGTATAGCTGCACGCCCAATTGCGAGCGCCGTGTCACGCTGGGTGACGCGGAAAACTACTTCAAGTCGACCATGGATCAGGCCGGCGCCATCGGCGGTCAGGCGGCGACCACGGGGGCTGCAAGCGGCACGCCTGGCAAGGTCAACTGATTTCGCATGACGTTGTGTAGCCGCGCGAGAACGCGCGGCTCCATTGCCGTGACGGACATGGTTAAGCGATTGTTAACGGATCGGTCCATGTTGTCGCGATCCGGCGAAACACTTCTACAATCAGTTTTCGCTACAGCCTGACGGTAGATATTTCCATCCCGTCCGGATTCTGCAGATGCTGATACCGATCATCTCCTTTGTCGCCGTTATGAAGCGGTTGCGATCCTTCCGGCGAAGCCAGGATGGTTCAGCCGCGGTCGAATTCGCGATGATTGCGCCGATGTTCTTCGCGCTGATCTTCGCTGTCATGGAAACCGGCATGGTGTTCATGGCCGGGCAGGTCCTGGAGACCGGCGTGGAGGATGGCGCGCGGCTCGTCTATACCAGCACCAGCGCCAGCGCGACCGATTTCAAGGCGGCGATCTGCGGCCGCGTCTCGGTGCTGATGGACTGCACGAAGCTCGATGTCGATGTCCGCTCCTTTGATCCCGGCGCGACGATCACCATCATTGATCCGATCGATGCCAGCGGCAAATATGTCTCCAACGGTTTCGTCTACCAGCCGCCGGCCTATTCTTCGAGCGGTCCGACCAGCAAGACGGTGGTTGTCCGCGCCTTCTATCAATGGCCGCTCTATGTGACGGGCCTCGGCTACAATATCGCGAATATCGATCGCGGGACGACGACGAACAAGCGGTTGCTCGCGGCGACCGCCGCGCTTGGCCCGCAGTAGCGAGAGGATCACGGGATGCCCATACTCGCTATTGCGCGCAAGCTACGATATCGCGCCGCCTCTCTGCGGCGTGATGACAGCGGCATCGCGGCGATCGAATTCGCCATGATCGCGCCAATGCTGGTGCTGATGCTGTTCGGCATCACCGATGTCGCGAATTATTTTGCGGTCGATCGCAAGGTCAGCCAGATCGCACAGACTGTTTCGGATCTCACCTCTCGCTACACGACGGTGCAGGAAAGTGACGTCACGAATTTCTTCACCGTCGCGGGCGCCATCGTGAATCCCTACGACAAGAACGCGTTGAAGACGACGATCCACCAGGTCTATCTGGATCCGAGCAGCAAGACGGCAAAGGTCGTCTGGAGCCGCGGCAGCGTGCCGCTCTCGAAGAATTCCGTTTATTCGGTGCCGGCCGGGCTCGTCAGCAAGGATGCGTCGGGCAACTGGTTGGCGAACCAGTATCTGATCGTCGGCGACGTCAAATATAATTATGTGCCGACCATCGGCTGGGTGCTGTCGAAAACGGGCATCACGGCGTCTGAGATTGCTTTCACCAAGCCCAGGCAGATGACATGCGTGATGCTGGGCTCGACCTGCACGCCGAGCGGCGGCTGATCGCGACAATCGTCACGCGGAAGCGTTTCCGAAAAAAGGGTTCCCCCAATAAGAAAGGCCGCGTCCGGGGACGCGGCCTTTCAAATTTTGCACGATCATCTGCAAGCGGCTGCTTGCGGAAAATCGTTAGCCGGCTGCGCGGAGGTTATCCGCTGACGACTTGCCCGAACGGCGATCGGCCACGATTTCGTAGCTGATCTTCTGGCCTTCGCGCAGCGTGCCGAGACCAGCGCGTTCGACGGCGCTGATGTGCACGAACACGTCGTTCCCGCCTTCGTCCGGCTGAATGAAGCCATAACCCTTGGTGGCGTTAAACCACTTCACGGTTCCCATGCTCACGAGGTAGTCCCTTCTCAAAGATAGTAGTAGTAACCCACGCCCTGGACGCAGGTTGGTTGGCATCGAATTTTTGGAAGGGTCGTCAGTCTAGACCGGCTGCACCGGGGTATAGAGAAGTCGTCCGGCCGAAAATCGATAGCAGTTACATTAGGGGAAGCTATTCCCTAAGACAATCCAGCCGCGCACGATTTTTTGATAGTATACGAATAAGCGAATGCGCCCCCGGTCCCGCGCATGACGAGTGGGTCATGCGCGCCGAGGGTCTATATTGCAGTGCGAACTGTCGACAGAAATAAAAGTCCGGACGCTTTAGCGGCGGCGGAAATTGCCGCGCGGCGGGCCTGACCGCGGCGGGCCGCCACCTGGACGTTCGTCCTTGTGACGGAAGATCAGTCGGCCCTTTTCCAGATCATAGGGCGACATCTCGATCGTCACGCGGTCGCCCGCCAGTGTCTTGATGCGGTTCTTCTTCATCTTGCCTGCCGTGTAGGCAATGATTTCGTGTCCGGCATCCAGCTGCACGCGATAGCGTGCATCAGGAAGGATTTCGGTCACCAGTCCTTCGAACTGGATCAGCTCTTCTTTAGCCATTCATTAGCTCCAGATCGGTCAGCGCTTAGCGCGGACGCTGGCTGCGGTTAGGGGTGGTGTTAGGTCGGCTCGGCCGATGAAGGAAGGCAACGCCTTGCATGCTTCCTTCTTTTCCAGCGGCTCCGCCCTGCTGGGCGGGACGTGGCTTCGACTCGTGCCGTGCATTTTCATGCCTTACGTTCTCGTGCCTTGGTCCGCTCTCGGTCCGCGCATGATCGCGGTTCGGTTGCGATGCGCCGCCACCGCCGCCGGGGCGGCGCCGATTGCGCGCGTTCTTGTTGCCGGGGGCTCCGTCCTGGCGATGAGCGTGCTGGGCGGGGCGACCGTTGCGCTGACCACCGCGATTCTGGGAAGGCGGCGGACCCACGTCATTCTTGCCGGGGGTGCGACGGTCTTCCTTCGGAAGCGCAACGCGGATCAGCTTTTCGATATCGCGCAGATACGCCATTTCCTCGCCGGCGCAAAGCGAGATTGCGATGCCTTCGGCGCCCGCACGGGCCGTACGGCCGATCCGGTGGACATAGGTTTCCGGCACGTTCGGCAGGTCGAAATTCACCACATGGGTGATGCCGTCGACGTCGATGCCGCGGGCGGCAATGTCGGTGGCGACCAGGGTGCGGACTTCGCCGGTGCGGAATTGGGCCAGCGTGCGCTCACGATGGTTCTGCGACTTGTTGCCGTGGATGGCGGCAGCAGCGATGCCGGCGCGCTCGAGGCCCTTCACGACCTTGTCGGCGCCGTGCTTGGTGCGGGTGAACACCAGCGCGCGGTTGACCTGTTCGGTCTTGAGGATATGCGACAGGATCGAGGGCTTGGCCGAGTGATCGACCAGCAGGATCTTCTGGGTGATGCGCTCGACGGTCGAGGACACCGGGGTGACGGCGACGCGGGCCGGGTCGCGGAGCATGTGCTCGGCGAGATCGGCGATATCCTTCGGCATGGTGGCCGAGAAGAACAGCGTCTGGCGCTTGATCGGGAGCTTGGCGACAACCTTACGGATGTCGTTGATGAAGCCCATGTCGAGCATGCGGTCGGCCTCGTCGAGGACGAGGAATTCCACCATGTTGAGCTTCAGCGCATTGCCCTGCACGAGGTCGAGCAGGCGGCCCGGCGTGGCGACGAGGACGTCCACGCCCTGCATCAGCGAGCGAACCTGGCGGCCCATCGGCACGCCGCCGATCGCCAGCGCCGACGACAGGTTCATGTGGCGGCCATAGGCGTTGAAGCTGTCGAGGATCTGGCCGGACAGTTCGCGGGTCGGGCTCAGCACCAGCACGCGGCAGGTCTTGGGCTGCGGCTTGACGCGGTGTTCGAGCAGGCGATGAAGAATCGGGAGTGCGAAAGAAGCGGTCTTGCCGGTGCCGGTCTGGGCGATGCCGATCACGTCCTTGCCGGTGATGGCAATCGGGATGGTCTGGGCCTGGATCGGGGTCGGCGTGGTGTAGTTTTCTTCCTTGAGCGCACGGGTAATGGGATCGGCGAGGCCGAATTCCTGAAAGGTGGTCAAAAGATGTGTCTTTCCATAAAAGCGTATCGCACCCGGCCGATATGCCAGAGCGGCAATATCAGAGGCGCACGCGAGTGTGTCTTGGGGACACCCGCGTGTTTGGGGCGTCATTCTGGTTAGCTGAAAGAGGCAAGCCAGAAACCGCTGGTGCTCTGGACGTCAGAGTGAGGCGGGATCAGAACACGCGGCTCGCAAGGACCCGATGATTCTCAAGGTCGTGTGGGATCATATGGAACACGATCCAGGCTTATTCAAGGTGAAACCGTCGCGAGCCGGAACGATGACAAAATGCCGCTGCGAGAAATTTAGACAGTTACCGACTTCTGCACTCGATTTAATCTGTTTGCCGCGGGTGTGATCAAAAATTTTGCACATAAAATAAGCTCGCTGATTTTGTGATCATGACAGCGATTTAAAATGATGCAGACTTACCAATAACTTAACGAGTAAAAGGTCGCTGGCACACTTCTTGCGATTCCTTGGATGTCCGGCCGTGGGGCCGTTCGCAGTGAATTTCGTCTGCGTCCAGGGAGAGACCGCACATGATCCGCCACTTCACCAATTCATTTTCCAAGCCGCTATCCCGGCGCAGCGTCATGGCTGCAGCTGCGGGGCTGGCGCTCGGCCTGTCGGCTGTGTCCGCAGCCCGGGCCGCCGACGACACCATCAAGGTCGGCGTGCTGCATTCGCTGTCCGGCACCATGGCCATTTCCGAGACCACGCTGAAGGACACCGTCCTGTTCATGATCGATGAGCAGAACAAGAAGGGTGGCGTGCTCGGCAAGAAGCTGGAAGCCGTCGTTGTCGATCCCGCCTCGAACTGGCCGCTGTTCGCCGAAAAAGCCCGCGAGCTGATCACCAAGGACAAGGTCGCCGTCGTGTTCGGCTGCTGGACCTCGGTGTCCCGCAAGTCGGTGCTCCCCGTGTTCAAGGAGCTCAACAACATCCTGTTCTACCCCGTGCAATATGAGGGCGAGGAGTCCGAGCGCAACGTGTTCTACACCGGCGCCGCTCCGAACCAGCAGGCGATCCCGGCGGTCGATTACCTGATGAAGGACGAGAAGGTGAAGCGCTGGGTGCTGGCCGGCACCGACTACGTCTATCCGCGCACCACCAACAAGATCCTGGAAGCCTACTTGAAGTCGAAGGGCGTCAAGCAGGAAGACATCATGATCAACTACACGCCGTTCGGTCATTCCGATTGGCAGACGATCGTGGCCGACATCAAGAAGTTCGGCTCGGCTGGCAAGAAGACCGCGGTGGTCTCGACCATCAATGGCGACGCCAATGTTCCGTTCTACAAGGAGCTCGGCAACCAGGGCATCAAGGCGACCGACATTCCGGTGGTGGCATTCTCGGTGGGTGAAGAAGAACTCGCCGGCATCGACACCAAGCCGCTGCTCGGCCATCTCGCTGCCTGGAACTACTTCCAGTCCATCAAGGATCCGGAGAACGAGAAGTTCATCAAGTCCTGGCAGGCCTATACCAAGAACCCGAAGCGCGTGACCAACGACCCGATGGAAGCCACCGTGATCGGCTTCAACATGTGGGTGAAGGCGGTGGAGAAGGCCAAGTCCATCGAGGCCGACAAGGTCATCGACACCCTGCCGGGCATCGAGGCCAAGAACCTCACCGGTGGCACCTCGAAGATGCTGCCGAACCACCACATCACCAAGCCGGTCTTTATTGGCGAGATCAAGGGCAACGGCCAGTTCGACGTGGTCTGGAAGACCCCGGCGCTGGTGGCTGGCGATGCGTGGTCGAAGGAGCTCGACGGTTCCAAGGACCTGATCGGCGACTGGGTCGGCAAGAAGTGCGGCAACTACAACACCAAGACCAACAAGTGCGGCGGTCAGGGTTCGTAAGTTAAGTCGCTACATCCTATTCATTGCGAGGAGCGTAGCGACGAAGCAATCCAGTTCTTCCTTCGCGTCGCCTCTGGATTGCTTCGCTGCGCTCGCAATGACGATGCCTTTTGTTTCCTCCCGAGACTGGAGAAGGCGGTTCACCGCCGCCTTCTCCCCCTTTTTCCCGCCGGGGACTTTAGAGTGAATCACTTATTCGAACGCTGCCGCGCGATTGCGCTGGCCTGCCTGCTGCTGACAGCGACAGCCATTCCGGCACTGGCCGGTCCTTTCGAGGACGCCGTCGCCAAATTCGCCAATGATGATTTCTCCGATACGGACGAGGCCGTCGGCATCATCGCCACATCGGGCAATCCGCAGGCTTTTGCGATTATTAGCGCTTTGCAGGAAGGGCGCTTGTTCGCCGATCCCGACAGCAAGAAGGTTTTTGTCACCGGCGCCGACGGCAAAAGCGCCGATGCCGCGACTGGCACCACCGTCGCCGAAATTCCACCCGGCGCCGCCGCGGTCCGCCTGAACAACCGTCTCCGCCGCAATATCGAATCCGCCCTCGGCGGCCTGACCCTGATGTCGCCCGATCCCGCCAAGCGGATCGCCTCGGCGCAGTCGGTGTTCAAGAGCCACGAGACCGCCATGCTGCCGGTGATCGACACGGCGCTGGAGAAGGAAACCAACAAGGCCGCAAAGCTGGCCTTTACCGAGGCCCGCGCCGCCATCATCCTGTTCAAGGAAGACGCGACCGAAGCCGAGAAGATCGCAGCCATCGCCGTCATCAAGGCCCGTGCCGATCAGGACGCGCTCGCGATCCTCACCGGCCTGCCGGCCGACCAGACCGTCGGCGTCACCCGCACCGCGGCCAGCGCCATCACGGCCATCAATAGCCGCCAGACTTTGTGGTCGATCGGCCAGAATGCCTGGTACGGCCTGTCGCTCGGCTCGGTGCTGCTGCTTGCCGCCATCGGCCTCGCCATCACCTTCGGCGTCATGGGCGTCATCAACATGGCCCATGGCGAGATGGTGATGATCGGCGCCTATGTCACCTTCGTGGTGCAGGACATCATCCGCACCTCCTATCCCGGCCTGTTCGACTATTCGCTGCTGATGGCCGTGCCGCTCGCCTTCCTGGTCGCCGGCATTCTCGGCATCGTCATCGAGCGCACCATCATCCGCTTTCTCTACGGCCGCCCGCTGGAGACGCTGCTCGCCACATGGGGGCTGTCGCTGGTGCTGCAGCAGGCGATCCGCACCATGTTCGGTCCGACCAACCGTGAGGTTGGCAATCCCTCCTGGATGTCCGGCGCTTTCGAACTGGGCCAGATCACCATCACCTATAACCGCCTCTGGATCCTCTGCTTCACGCTCGCCGTGTTCGTGATCCTGCTGGCGATGCTGCGCTATACAAGCATGGGGCTCGAAATGCGCGCGGTGACCCAGAACCGCCGCATGGCGGCGTCCATGGGCATCGCCACCTCGCGGGTGGATGCGCTGACCTTCGGTCTCGGCTCCGGCATTGCGGGCATCGCAGGCGTGGCGCTATCGCAGATCGACAATGTCTCGCCCAATCTCGGCCAGAGCTACATCATCGACAGTTTCATGGTCGTGGTGTTCGGCGGCGTCGGCAATCTGTGGGGCACGCTGGTCGGCGCGTTGTCACTCGGCATCGCGAATAAATTTCTGGAGCCGGTCGCTGGTGCCGTGCTCGGCAAGATCGCCATTCTGGTGCTGATCATCCTGTTCATCCAGAAACGCCCGCGCGGCCTGTTCGCACTCAAGGGCAGGGCGATCGAAGCATGATGATGTTGAACCCCGTGCTTCGCAGCATCCACAAAACTCTATCCCTCATCCTGAGGAGCCGCGCAGCGGCGTCTCGAAGGATGGCCCCACACTCCCCCATGGTTCGAGACGGCGCTGAAGAAGCGCCTCCTCACCATGAGGGTCTCGGTGTGTGTGGCTCGATCCAGAGGGTTTGCCCATGACCCCGTATTTCCTCACCCGTACCCTTGATCGCAGCGCGACCATCTTCATCCTGATCGTCGCCGCCGTCGGCATCGTGTTGCCGCTGCTCAATCTGCTGCTACCGGCGGATTCGCCGCTGCAGGTGCCGACCTATCTGATCTCGCTATTCGGCAAATATGTCTGCTACGCCATCCTCGCCCTCTCGATCGACCTGATCTGGGGCTATTGCGGCATTCTCTCGCTCGGCCACGGCGCCTTCTTCGCGCTCGGCGGCTATGCCATGGGCATGTATCTGATGCGCCAGATCGGCGCCCGCGGCGTCTATGGCAATCCGGTGCTGCCGGATTTCATGGTGTTCCTGAACTACAAGGCGCTGCCCTGGTACTGGTACGGCTTTGACATGTTCTGGTTCGCCGCGCTGATGGTGCTGGTGGTGCCTGGGCTGCTCGCCTTTGCCTTCGGCTGGCTCGCCTTCCGCTCGCGCGTCACCGGCGTGTATCTCTCCATCATCACCCAGGCGATGACCTATGCGCTGCTGCTCGCCTTCTTCCGCAACGACTTCGGCTTCGGCGGCAATAACGGCCTGACCGATTTCAAGGACATTCTGGGCTTCGCCATCCAGACCGATGGCACGCGTGCCGCCTTGTTCGCGCTCAGTTGTCTCGCTTTGATCGGCGCTTTCGTCCTGTGCCGCGCGATCGTCACCTCAAAACTCGGCAAGGTGCTGATCGCGGTGCGCGATGCGGAATCGCGGACGCGCTTCCTCGGCTATCGCGTCGAGAGCTATAAGCTGTTCGTGTTCACGCTCTCAGCCTGCATGGCCGGTGTCGCCGGCGCGCTCTATGTGCCGCAGGTCGGCATCATCAATCCCGGCGAGTTCGCGCCGGGCAATTCCATCGAGGCCGTCATCTGGGTCGCGGTAGGTGGCCGCGGGACGCTGGTCGGCGCCGCGCTTGGCGCTGTCGTGGTGAACTACGCCAAGACGTTCTTCACGTCAGGTGCCCTTGCGCCGTACTGGCTGTTCATGCTGGGCGCGTTGTTCATCCTGGTGACACTGCTGCTGCCCAAGGGCATCATCGGCACCATCAATGCATGGCAGGAGGGCCGTAAGGCCCGCGACACCGCAAATGCCGACAGCGCCGCCGCGGAAGATGGCATCATCAAACCCGATCTGGAGAAGGCATGATGGTGTCAGCCGAACTCACCGCGGTCGATCCGCAGGTTGCCGCTCGTGAGGCCGAAGCGCGCCAGAAGCGCATTACCTCGGCGCAGCTCTATCTCGACGGCGTGCATGTGTCCTTCGATGGCTTCCACGCCATCAACAATCTCTCGATGGTACTCGCCCCCGGTGAGATGCGCGCCATCATCGGCCCCAACGGCGCCGGCAAGACCACGATGATGGACATCATCACCGGCAAGACCAAGCCCGACGAAGGCGACGTCTATTTCGACGGCATCCATGATCTGACCCTGCTGGACGAGACCGAAATCGCCAAACTCGGCATCGGCCGCAAATTCCAGAAGCCGACGGTGTTCGAAAGCCAGACCATCCAGGACAATCTGCTGCTGGCGCTGAATGTCGATCACAGCGTGCGTGGCACCCTGTTCTGGCGCGGCAGCCGCAATGAGGCCGAGCGCATCGACAAGGTGCTGGAGACCATCCGCCTCACCGATGCCCGCGATCGCCTGGCCGGCAATCTCTCCCATGGCCAGAAGCAGTGGCTGGAGATCGGCATGTTGCTGGCACAGGATCCAAAGGTGCTGCTGGTGGACGAGCCTGTGGCGGGCATGACCGATGTGGAAACGCACCAGACCGCTGAATTGCTGAAAGCGATCAATCGCGACAACAAGACAGTGATGGTGGTCGAGCACGACATGACCTTCGTGCGCGAACTCGGCGTCAAGGTCACCTGCCTGCATGAAGGCACGGTGCTGGCCGAAGGCACCATCGACGATGTATCGACCAATGACCGCGTGGTCGAAGTCTATCTGGGGCGGTGACGATGTGCGCCACACCCACAGTTTTCATCGCCCGCGAAAGCGGGCGATCCAGTAGACACTGGCCCCGGTCCTTGAACCGAGACGCCGAGGTGTACTGGGTCCCCCGCTTTCGCGGAGGACGACAGGCAGAGATGAGGTTACCATGCTGAATGTCGACAATATCAGCCTTCATTACGGCGCCGCCCAGGCGCTGCGCGGCGTCACGGTCGCGGCAGAGCCCGGCAAGGTCACCTGCGTGCTCGGCCGCAACGGCGTCGGCAAGACCTCGCTGCTGCGTGCCATGGTCGGCCAGCAGGCCATCTCCGGTGGCTCCATCACCTTCGACGGGCAGGATATCTCCAAGCTCAAGCCATTCGAGCGCGCCCGCCGCGGCATCTCTTTTGTCCCGCAGGGCCGCGAGATCTTTCCGCTGCTCACCGTCGAGGAAAATCTCAAGACCGGCTATGCCCCGCTGAAGCGCGCCGATCGCAACATCCCGGATGACGTGTTCTCGCTATTTCCCGTGCTGCAATCCATGCTCGGTCGCCGCGGCGGCGATCTCTCCGGCGGCCAGCAGCAGCAGCTCGCCATCGGCCGCGCGCTGGTGATGCGGCCGAAGCTGCTCCTGCTCGACGAACCCACCGAAGGCATCCAGCCCTCGATCATCAAGGATATCGGCCGCGCCATCTCCTATCTGCGCTCGCTCGGCACCATCGCCATCGTGCTGGTCGAGCAATATCTCGACTTCGCCTGCGAACTCGGCGACAATTTCGCCGTGATGGATCGCGGCGCGGTGAAATACAGCTGCGACCGCGCCAATCTCGATCCCGCCGAGATCAGCCGCCAGATGGCGCTGTAAGGCGCTGTCGCTGGAGACTTTATGCAGGACGCCCTCGCTTCATCCGCGAGCTTTGCCGCCAACCGCGCCCGCGGTGCGGTGGCGTTCGACGTGCATCTGGTCGGGGGGCGGACCCGCCGCCGCCAGCTCCATGAATCCGGGTCACTCCGTGTCCGCTTTCCCTCGCCGGAGGATGACGGGCTCACTGCGATGTTCGTCAATACGGCCGGCGGCGCCGCCGGTGGCGATCGCTTCGATATCGATATCACCGCAGGCGAGGGCACCCGCCTCACGCTGTCGACGGCCGCCGCCGAGAAAGTCTATCGCTCTCACGGGCCCGCGGCTGAAATCAACATCTCGTTGCGCGCCGAAGCGGGTGCCCATCTGAGCTGGCTGCCGCAGGAGACGATCCTGTTCGATCAGGCCCGCACCACGCGCAGCATCGATATCGATCTGGCCGATAGCGCCTCGCTGCTCCTGTGCGAGATCGTCGTGTTCGGCCGCACCGCCATGGGCGAGATGATGCGTACGGGCTCCTTCATTGATCGCTGGCGCCTGCGCCGCGGCGGTCGGCTGGTGTTTGCCGAGAATGTCCGGCTCGATGGCGACATCGGCGCGAAACTGGCTGCGCCCGCAATCGCCAATGGCGGCCTTGCGATCGCGACGGCACTGATCGTGCCCGGCGATGAGGCACTGCTGGAACGGTTGCGTGCCGTTGCCGAGCAGGCCGGCACGGAAGTCGGCGTCTCCTGCTGGAACGGATTTGCAATGGTCCGCATCTGTGCGCAAGATGCCGCTAAATTACGGGCCGACATGATGGCGCTGCTGTCGCAATCGGGTGCGATGCTGCCGCGCATGTGGCTGAACTAAAGCTCAGGAAATTGCGATGAACCTGTCCCCTCGCGAGAAAGACAAGCTCTTGATCTCCATGGCCGCCATCGTGGCGCGCCGCAGGCTGGAGCGCGGCGTCAAGCTCAATCATCCTGAAGCGATCGCCATCATCTCCGATTTCATCGTCGAAGGCGCCCGCGATGGTCGCACGGTAGCCGAGCTGATGAAGGCCGGCGCCGAGGTCATCACGCGTGCCCAGTGCATGGATGGCATCGCCGAGATGATCCACGACATTCAGGTCGAAGCGACGTTCCCTGACGGGACGAAGCTCGTCACTGTCCACGAACCCATTCGTTGAGGCACCAGCATGATCCCCGGCGAAATGTTCATCCAGGACGGCGAGATTGAGCTCAATGCCGGCCGCAAGGCGATCACGCTCACGGTGTCGAACACTGGCGACCGGCCGATCCAGGTCGGCTCGCACTATCATTTCTCCGAAACCAACGCGGCGCTGAAATTCGACCGCAAGAAAGCGCGCGGCATGCGTCTCGACATCGCCGCCGGCACGGCGGTGCGCTTTGAGCCCGGCCAGTCCCGCGACGTGCAACTGGTCGAACTCGCCGGCAAACGCACGGTCTATGGTTTTCGCGGCGACGTGATGGGGAAGCTCTGACGGCTTGATCGAGCCGGGAGTAAGGCATATTCTTTTATGTAAGGAGGGTGTGAAAATGTCTTACAAGGCTGACATGACTCTCAGCAGTAAGGGACAGCTGACGCTTCCGGCCGAACTGCGGAAACTGTGGAAATTAAAGCCAGGTGATCGTCTCGGCGTCGAATACGATGCTGCAGGACGTGCGGTTATGACCAAACGTGTGCGGCGGAGCATTCTTGAAAGCCGCAAGGAACTCGAGCCGCTGTCGCTCGGTCGCTCGCTGACCCAGAAGGATATCGATGACGCGATCGCTGGGGAGATGATCGTCCAGGAAGACCGGATCAGAAAGCAATACGGCAAGTGATCGGCCTGGATACCAACATCGTTCTGCGGGTATTCGATCGGACTGATGCGGACCAGTCCGCGGCGGTCGATGCGTTGTTGTCGTCGCGAAAAAGCGAGGGCAGCTTTCTGCTCAATCCGATTGTGCTGTCGGAATTTGCCTGGACCTTGCAGCGAACCTACAAGAAACCACGCGATGTAATCGCTGACCATCTCGATCGCGTTCTGCAATCTCCGGAATTCATCGTGCCTTTTCTCGATGAGGCCATGGATGCCGCCCGGCGATATCGGGATGGCCCTGCGGATTTTGTCGACTACTTTCTTGCGGCGATCAATCGGTCCCTGAGTTGCGAGACGACGCTGACGTTCGACAAGGACGCAGCGAAAGATGGTGATCTCTATTCCTTGCTGAAAGTCTGATCATGCCCGTAAAGATCAAGCGCTCCGTCTATGCCGACATGTTCGGCCCCACCACCGGCGACAAGGTGCGGCTGGCGGACACCGATCTCATCATCGAGGTGGAGAAGGACTTCACCATCTATGGCGAGGAAGTGAAGTTCGGCGGCGGCAAGGTGATCCGCGACGGCATGGGCCAGTCGCAGGCGACGCGGGCGCAGGGCGCGGTAGACACAGTCATCACCAATGCGCTGATCGTCGATCACTGGGGCATCGTGAAAGCCGACGTCGCCATCAAGGATGGCATGGTCCATGCGATCGGGAAGGCCGGCAATCCCGATATCCAGCCCGGCGTCACCATCAATGTCGGTCCCGGCACCGATGTGATCGCGGGCGAGGGAAAGATACTCACCGCCGGCGGTTTCGACAGCCATATCCCTTTCATCTGCCCGCAGCAGATCGAGCATGCGCTGATGAGTGGCGTCACCTCGATGCTCGGCGGCGGTACGGGCCCGTCGCATGGCACTTTTGCCACCACCTGTACGCCGGGCCCGTGGCACATCGCGCGGATGATCCAGTCCTTCGATGCCTTCCCGGTCAATCTCGGAATTTCCGGCAAGGGCAACGCGGCCAAGCCCGCAGCGCTGGTGGAGATGATCAAGGCCGGCGCCTGTGCGCTCAAGCTGCATGAGGATTGGGGCACCACGCCGGCCGCCATCGACAATTGCCTCAGTGTGGCCGACGATCACGACATCCAGGTGATGCTGCATTCCGACACGCTGAATGAGTCCGGCTTTGTCGAGGACACGGTGAAAGCCTTCAAGGGCCGCACGATCCATGCCTTCCACACCGAAGGCGCCGGTGGTGGCCATGCGCCCGACATCATCAAGATCGCCGGCCTCAAGAACGTCTTGCCGTCCTCGACCAATCCGACCCGGCCGTTCACGCGCAACACCATTGACGAGCATCTCGACATGCTGATGGTGTGCCACCATCTCGATCCGTCAATTGCGGAAGATCTCGCTTTCGCCGAGAGCCGCATCCGCAAGGAGACGATCGCGGCGGAAGACATCCTGCACGATCTCGGTGCGCTCTCGATGATGTCGTCGGACAGCCAGGCCATGGGCCGGCTGGGTGAGGTCATCATCCGCACCTGGCAGACCGCCGACAAGATGAAAAAGCAACGCGGTTCTTTGAAGGAAGAGAAGGGCAGCAACGACAATTTCCGCGTCAAGCGCTACATCGCCAAATACACCATCAATCCGGCCATCGCCCACGGCGTCTCAAAGCTGATCGGCTCGGTCGAGAAGGGCAAGATGGCCGATCTCGTGCTGTGGTCGCCGACCTTCTTCGGCGTGAAGCCCGATCTCGTCATCAAGGGCGGCAGCATCGTTGCGGCACCCATGGGCGATCCGAATGCCTCGATCCCGACGCCGCAGCCGGTGCATTACCAGCCGATGTTCGGCGCCTTCGGTCGCGCGGTGACGCAGTCGTCGGTGGTGTTCACCTCGGGCGCGGCCGCGTCGTCGGGGCTTGCGAGGAAACTTGGCATCCAGAAGTCTTTCTATGCGGTGGAAAATGTCCGCAGCGGAATCTCGAAGAAGAGCATGATCCATAATGGTGCCACGCCAAAGATCGAGGTGGATCCCGAGACCTATGAGGTGCGCGCGGATGGCGAATTGCTCACCTGCGAGCCGGCAGAGGTTCTCCCGATGGCGCAGCGCTATTTCATGTATTAGCCGTCATTGCGAGGAGCGAAGCGACGAGGCAATCCAGTCCGTCGCTTTCCGGATTGCTTCGCTGCGCTCGCAATGACGATGGAGATGGCCTAATGTCCCGCCCGGCATCCTTAGCCACAACAATAAACCGGGAGGACTCCCCTTGATCTACGTAATCGCCACGCTGTCCGTGAAACCCGAAACCCGCGCCGAACTGATCGAAGCTGCCGAGGCCTGCATCGAAGCCACCCGCAAGGAGCCTGGCAATATCGCCTATGATCTCCATGAGAGCGTCACCGATCCGACCCGCATGGTGTTTGTCGAGCAGTGGGACAATGCAGAAGCCCTGGTGCCACACCGGACCCAGGAGCATATGAAGACCTTTGGCCGTGTCGCGGTCAAATGCTTCGCCGCGCCGCCGAAGATCGAAATCATCACGCCCGCCGACGTGGTCGTGCGTTAAACCATACGAGAGACTTCATGATCCGCGCGACCACAGTCAGAGGCCAATATCACTGGATCGACGCGGCGGTGGATACCGTCGTGCTCGATTTCGATGACCGTCATCGTCGTCGTATGGCGATGACGGGGACGCGCGGATTGGAATTCCTGCTTGATCTCGAAACCGCCGTCGCCTTGCGCGGCGGCGATGCGCTGATGCTGGAAGACGGCCGCCTCATTGAGGTCGTCGCAGCGCCCGAGCCGCTGATCGAGATCCGGGGCACCGATCCCGGCCATCTCGTGCGGCTCGCCTGGCATCTCGGCAATCGTCATCTGCCGACACAGATCATGGCGAAGGGGCTTCGCATCCGTCGCGATCATGTCATCGAGGAGATGGTGAAGGGCCTCGGCGCCCGCGTCATCGAGATCGAGGCGCCGTTTGATCCGGAAGGTGGCGCCTATGCTGCCCCGCATGAGGCCCCGCACGCCCATGGCCATGGTCACGACCACAGCAGTTGTGGTCACGATCATCACGGCCACGCCCACGGCAAGCACGATCATGCGCATGACCATGGCCATGTGCATGATGAGCATTGCGGGCATGATCACGGTCACGTCCATGACGAACATTGTGGTCACGATCACGGGCATTCCCATGCTCATGGCCACAAGTAAGCCGATCGACGACACGTCGCTGGCTGATCCGATGCAACTCCCCGCCGATGACGGCGCGGCGCTGTATCGGCTGATGACATGGCTGTCGCCGTCTTTCCCTGTCGGCGCGTTCTCCTATTCCAGCGGAATCGAATGGGCGGTGGAGGCTGGTGACATCACCGATGCCGCCTCGCTGCAGCACTGGCTGTCCGCGATGCTGTCCGACGGCGGCGGCTTCTGCGATGGCGTCTTCCTCGCGCATATCCATCGCGCGGCGATGACAGGCGACGACAAGGCATTGCGTGATATCGCCGAACTCGCCAGCGCTTTTGCGCCATCGAAAGAGCGTCTCCTTGAGACCTCCACACAAGGCAAGGCCTTCATCGAGATTTCGTTGAATGCATGGCCACATGAGGCTCTGCAGCAGTTGATCGTCGCCTGCGATGGTCCCATCGTCTATCCCGTCGCTGTCGGCCTCGTCAGCGCCGCGCATGGATTGCCGCTGGCACCGACGATGCATGCCTTCTTCCATGCGGTCGTCTCGAACTGGATTTCTGCCGGCGCGCGTCTTGTGCCGCTCGGCCAGACCGATAGCCAGCGTGTGCTTGCGGCGTTGGAGCCCGTCGTGGTCGCCACCGGTCATCGCGCCATGACGGCATCGCTCGACGATCTCGGCAGCGCGACCTTCCGCGCAGACATCGCCAGCATGCGTCACGAGACGCAATATACGCGGCTGTTCAGGTCATGATGGTGAGCGACCTGCATTCTTTTCTCGTCACCCGGCTTGACCGGGTGACCCAGTACACTCTGGCACTTGTGTTACATTACCGGAGCCGGTGTCTACTGGATCCCCGCTTTCGCGGGGATGACAGTCGGAGCTTTGACATCGCTACGCCACTCCCTCTCAACCCAGCGAGCAACTGACATGTCCACCTCTCACGGTCCTCTTCGCGTCGGCATTGGTGGTCCGGTCGGCTCCGGCAAGACGGCGCTCATGGATCTGCTCTGCAAGACCATGCGCGAGCGCTATGACATCGCGGCCATCACCAATGACATCTACACCAAGTGGGATGCCGAATATCTCGTGCGCTCGGGCTCGCTGACGCCGGATCGCATTGCCGGCGTTGAGACCGGCGGTTGCCCGCATACGGCGATCCGCGAAGATGCCTCGATGAATCTCGCTGCCATCGCCGACATGCGCGCGAAATTTCCCGACCTCGATCTCGTACTGGTCGAATCCGGCGGCGACAATCTTGCCGCGACCTTTTCGCCGGAGCTCGCCGATATCACGATCTACGTCATCGATGTCTCGGCTGGTGACAAGATCCCCTCCAAGGGCGGTCCCGGCATTACGCGCTCCGACCTCCTCGTCATCAACAAGGTTGATCTCGCGCCTTATGTCGGCGCATCCCTGGAAAAGATGGATACCGACGCCAGGCGCATGCGCGGCACCCGGCCATTCGTCATGACCAATATGAAGATCCAGTCCGGGCTCGACACTATTATTGCCTTTATCGAGGCCAAGGGCGGGCTCAAGGCAAAGGCCGTCGCCTGACTACGCGCATAAGTTGGTGTCGCGACACGCAGGGATTGCGCTGTGAGCAATCTCTTAAGCCTGTTTGCGGCCATGGCGCGGACGTGTAAGAAAGTTCCATATTTCGGGAACCAATTCGTCCCATCGTGATTGGCATACTCCTAGGCCGCTGAACCGGCAGTATTTCTCACATTCCGAGTGGGCGCGTGGTCCGGCTGGGTTTCATTATCGCTTTACTGGCACTGATCGGGGTCGGCTTGTCCGGCTTCGCGGCCTATCGCGTGCACGATCAGGAACTGGCGATCGAAAACATCGCGCTGGCGCGCGGGGTCGATATCCATGCCAGCCTGGTGCAGGAGCGCCTGACTGAGCGCGAATTGCTCGCGCGTGTCGCCGCGGGCCTGTTCAAGTCGCCCACGGTGATGAAGGCGGACATGCTGAAGCCGCTGCGGGCGTCGATCTATGCGTTCAAGACCGATTTCGTCATTGCCGCCTGGATCGCGCGCCTGCAGCCGAATGAATTCGTCGGTGCCGCTGCTGATCTGGCCGCGGCCGGCTATCGCAATCCGACCATCCGCAATTTCGACGACAAACCGCTTGATGCCGAGATGCGCGACAAGACGCTCGACGTCTTGATGGATCTCGAGCCGCGCAATTCGGTGACCGAGGGCTTTGCCGGACGCGCGCTCAACAATTCACGCGTCATGGGCCCGACGATCACCCGCGCCAATGACGAAGGCCGTCCGGTCGCGTCGGATCCGACGCCGCTGCAGCGGGAGAATGGACCGCTCGGTGTCGTTCTGGTGACGCCGGTGCTGCCGGAAGGCTCATCCACCGCGGCAGGCTTCGTCTCGTTCTCCTACGAACTCGGCTCGTTGATGCTGGCCAATGACGAAATGTCATTGTTCTCGGTGGCCTTGAAAGATCCGCGCGTGCCCGATGGCGAGATCGTGGCCGATGACGACGGCAGCGTCCGAGCGCGCCCGCTGGTCGCCAACGGTCCGTCGCTTGCGATCCTGCGCACCGTCAGCTTCGGCGGCCGCGATTGGTCGCTCGGTTACTATCCGAAGATGGACACCGATCTGCGCGCGCGCCGCACGGCCATGTTTGTCGGCGGCCTGGGCCTCGCGCTCACAGCCATTATCTGCGGCATGTTCGCTTATGTGTCCTACAGCAATATCCGCCTCCGTCGCGAGGTGGAGATGCGGATCGGGTTTGAGCGTCGCCTCACCGATGTGATCGACGAACTCAATCATCGTGTGAAGAATATTCTGGCGGTGATCCAGTCCATCGTCACGCGCACGCTGCGCCATGGCTCGGACATGGATAGCGCGCGCGATCTGCTGATCGGTCGCATTCACGCGATGTCGCATGTGGTGTCGCTGCTCAGCGAGAGCCAGTGGCAGGGCGTGCCGCTGAAAGGCCTGTTCGAAGCCCGCGCCATTCCGCATGCGGATCGTATCGCGGTGGAAGGGCCGGATATCAGCGTCAGTTCACGTGCAGCGCAGAGCCTCGCGCTGCTGTTCTTCGAGCTCGCCTCGCATTCGGACGAAGGCCTGTCGCTGGTCGGCAAGCATCCGAACATCGTCGCCCATTGGGAGATCATCCCCGGCGAGAATGGCGGCCAATTCCATTTCCGCTGGGAGGAGTTCAACACCAGCGAGAAGACGCGGCGCAGCGATTCCGATTTCGGTGTAGTGCTGCTCGATCGCGTGGCGCCGGAAGCGCTGGGCGGCAAGGCGAAGCGCTATTTCACTGAAGTCTCTTATGTCTATGAACTCACCGCGCCGCTGGAGACGGTGATCGACATGACCGAGCGCGGTCGCACGGAAGCGCTGGCACGGCCGGTGCGGTAGTATCGATCTCCGGATGTCATCACCCGCGAAAGCGGGTGATCCAGTAGACACCGTTTTTCCGTCTCGATCTTTCTTGCCAGCCTTTACTGGATCGCCCGGTCAAGCCGGGCGAAGACAGCAGTGAAGGGCGACGTGCCAACAAAAAAGCGGCCGCCTGAGGCGACCGCTTGTAGTTGATCGGATTCAACTTCAGGCCTAGCCGCCCGAGCCGCCGATGACGGCACGCACTGTATCGTCCGGGCCGAAATCTTCCGCGCCATCCACATAGAGCAGTGCGCTGAGCTTGGAGCGCGCGCGGTTGACGCGGCTCTTGATGGTACCGACGGCGCAGCCGCAGATCGTGGCCGCGTCTTCGTAGGAGAATCCCGATGCACCCACCAGGATGAGCGCTTCGCGCTGGTCCTGCGGCAGCTTTTCGAGCGCGCCACGAAACTCCTCGAATTCCAGATGCGCATTTTGCGCCGGCTGGGTCTTCAGGGTTTTGGCGTAACTACCGTCAGCATCCTCCACCTCGCGGCGGCGTTTGCGATAGTCGGAGCGAAACAGGTTGCGCAGGATGGTGAACAACCATGCCGGCAAATTCGAGCCGACCTGAAAGCTGTCGATATTCGCCAGCGCGCGCAGCAGTGTTTCCTGCACGAGATCGTCGGCACGATCGCCGTTGCCCGAAAGCGAGATGGCGAAGGCGCGCAAACTCGGAACTGACGCCAGAATATCGTCACGGAGTTCATTTGTGAGAGGCATTATTCCCCTCCTTCTTTTTTGCCGGCCTCACCGGCGAGCTGGGCCTGGGCATCTGCCCCGTCCAGTTTTCGAATCATGTCCGCGAACCGGTCCGGCACCCCTTGGCGCACGACGTCGTCATACATCGCGCGAAGCTGGTGCCCGATCCGGGACTGAATTTCGGCGTTCAATCCGCCCTTAGGCTTCACATCTTTCATGACCCGTTCCACATTCCCCAGAAGATCTTGCCCCTGGTTTTTGAGAAATTTTCTTGATTTTTGAAGCCTTTGCGGCGTTTCTTGCCATTCTAACGGGGAGCGCCGCTGAAAGTTCCGGAGCGATGGAACTTTTCTCGGTGGCAGGCGTAGACTGGTCGTAATCAGGCGCCGGGGCGCATGACGGTACCTCTTGACCGCGTAACGGCAAGAGACCGCGCTAAGAACAGGATTGGAGTGGGGATGTCCCGATCACAGCTCGTTGCTGAACATTTGCCGCTGTTGCGGCGCTATGCCCGTGCGCTCACGGGTAACCAGGCATCCGGCGACGCCTATGTCGGCGCCATGCTGGAAGCGCTGCTGCAGGATGGTTCGCTGCTCGACGAGCGTCATGGCGCGCGCTCCGGCCTGTTCCGTCTGTTCACGCAGATCTGGAATTCGGTGACGATGAATGACGATGCCGAAGTGGTGCCGGTGCAGGCGTCGGAGAAACGGATCTCCAACATCACGCCGCTGCCGCGTCAGGCGTTCCTGCTGCTGTCGCTCGAAGGTTTCTCGGAAGAGGAAGTCGCCTTCGTACTCGACGTCGAAGTCTCGGAAGTGCGCGCGCTGGCCGACACCGCCGGCCGCGAAATGGCGGCGGAGATTGCCACCGACGTCCTCATCATCGAGGACGAGACCTTCATCGCCATGGACATCGAGAGCTTGGTGAAGAATCTCGGCCACAATGTCATCGGCGTTGCCCGCACCCATGCGGATGCCATCGCGCTGGCGCAGAACAAGAAGCCTGGTCTGATCCTCGCCGACATCCAGCTCGCCGATGGTTCGTCGGGTCTCGATGCGGTGAACGAGCTGCTGCGCACGTTTGAAGTGCCGGTTGTGTTCATCACCGCCTATCCGGAGCGCTTCCTCACGGGCGAACGTCCGGAGCCGGCCTTCCTGATCTCGAAACCGTTCCAGCCGGCGATGGTGTCGGCGGTGGCGAGCCAGGCGCTGTTCTTCCAGCGCAACTCGAAGAACCGCGCCAAGGCGTCGTAAGCGCACCTTCAATCAGGACGAAAACGGCCGGAGTGATCTCCGGCCGTTTTTTGTTGTCACGTTGGCTTGTACCCCACCGCATCCATCACCTTCTGCCACTGCACCATGTCGCTGTTCAGCCGCTCGGTGAATTGCTTCGGCGTCGATGTCTCGACCTCCAGCCCAAGCTCGGCCATCCGCTTCTTGATCTCCGGCAATTCCAGCACCGGCCGCAATTCATTGCCCCAGGTCTCGACGATGTTCGGCGGCGTCCCCGCCGGCGCAAAGAAGGCGTACCAGCCTGACAATTGCAAATTGGGAAAGCCGAGGCTCGTGCCTGTCGGCAGCTCCGGCGCCGATGCGGTCGGCCGGCTGCCCGATGTCACCAGGATCTTCACCACGCCTTGGCGATGATGATCGATGAAGTCAGTGATCGATCCGCAGCCGCCGGTGATGTGCCCGCCCTGCAGATCCGACACCAGCGGCGCCGCGCCGCGATAGGCCACGGCTTCGAGCGGGCGGCCGACGGCCTGGCCGATCATCAACCCGAAGAAATGCGTGCTCGATCCCATCGCCGTGGAGCCGAACGAGGCGCGCGTCGGGTTCTTCTTCAGCCACTCCACATATTCCGCCAGCGTGTTGACGCCGATGGTCGGCGACACGCAATAGACGGTTTGCAGCGTCCCGGCCATGGTGATCGGCGCCATGTCGGCCTGCGGGTCGAATGGCACATTCACCATCGAGAGTTTTTGCATGACGGTGGCGGAGGGCATGTAGCAGATCACGCTGCCATCGGTCGGACTGCTCTTGAGCGTGGCGCCCGCGACCGTGCCGGATGCGCCGACCTTGTTTTCGATCACGATATTCCGCCCGGTGCGCTGCCGTAGCGGCTCGGCAATCAGCCGCGCCATCACATCGGTCCCGCCGCCGGCGGGAAAGCCGACCAGCAGCCGGATGGGTTTGTCGGGAAGGGCGGTCTGGGCGCGGAGTATTTGCGGTGCGAAGAGTGCGGATGCACCGAGGATCAGAGACGTTCGACGCGTGATGGTCTTGCTCATCATAGTCCTCCCGTTTGTTTTTATGATTGCCGCCTGCGCGTCTATTGCAGTGCGAAGGCGTGCGCAGTCGCAGTCTCTTGCTGCGATCTTCGCGATCGGAGGCTAGCGAGTGCAGCCTGTGCGAACAAGCGTCGTCGTGGCGCGGATTGGCCGCAGGCGTCATCCCCCTACGGTCGCAAAATTTCGTATGAAGCGTCAGGTTGAGTTTTTGGCTTTATTACAAATCAAATCTCGAAACTGGAATTCATTCAACACGATCGAATTGAAGCGTCCACGCATGGACGCGCCATAGCCCTTGCTGCAAACACGCAAAATACCTTTTGCGTGTCTGGTGGGCTGAAGAGATCATGAGTGAAGACAAGAACCTGCGGCGTCGTCTTGCTGCCGACCCCTTTGACGTGTTTCGGCGCGTGCCTCTGTTGGGGCGGATCATGATCGCCGTTCGCGATGAAGGTGTCGTGCTCGAGCGCATCGGGGTCGTCGAGCGGGTCGAGCGCGATGGCAGCATGCTGTTCACCGTCGGCAAGGCGCATGACAGCGAGATCGATATCAGCCGGGTCTCGGCCGTCGTCGTCGATTATTCCAGCCAGATGAAAGGCAAGGTGCTGCCGCGCATCGAATTCCAGGATGCATCCGGGAAGATCATCTTCAGTGTCGTCGGCCTTGAAGGCGCAGATCCCTTCGATGCCGGCCTGAAGATTTTCGAAGGCACTGCGCAACCACCGTTGCCGAAGCCTGCAGGCAGCGATGACCCCGCCAAGCTCGATGCAGCCGATGCCGGCATGCAGCCACTGAAGGCGGCGCGCGAAGCCGAAGCGGAGATCACCATCGAGATGCAGCGCCCCGGCGTCACCCAGCGCTGGCGCGGCTTGGTGCCGGAAATCAATCCGGCCATGGGTTTCGTCAACATCATCACATCCGACTTCCATCTTCATCTACGCGGCGGCGATGTGAAGCATTGGCAACGCAGCGCGCCTGCGGCGGATGGCACTGTCGAACTGACCGCGATGGATGCCGGCAATGCGTCGCTCGGTCTATTCCTGCGTGGTCCCGCCAGCGCATTCGGTGCGGCGTGACGGACGCGGCGACGCAGTTCGCTCACCCGCGCGCCAGCTGGCTCGATCCCGCCGATGGACGTATCCGCGACGAGCGCGAGCTGTTGACCGCGATGGCGGACAGGCAGGTCGTGCTGCTCGGTGAAACTCACTCGGTTCTCGAAATCCATCGCTGGCAATTGCATGTGGCCACGGTGCTGCGCTTCTTGCGCCCGCATATCGCCGTGGGATTCGAGATGTTTCCACGCCGGGTTCAGCCCGTGCTCGATGAATGGATCGAAGGCGGGCTCAGCACCGCGGCGTTCCTCGACAAAGTGGAGTGGGGCGCAGTCTGGGGCTTCGATGCGGAGCTCTATCTGCCGCTGTTTCATTTTTGTCGTCGCCATCGCGTTCCGATGCTGGCGCTGAATTGTCATCGCCCGCTGGTGACACGCGTCGGCAAGGACGGCTGGGACGCCGTGCCGGAGGACGAGCGCGACGGTCTCACGCCATCGGCTCCGGCCACGCTGGCCTATCGCCGCTATCTCGCCGGGCTGCGCTTCGATCGTCCTGCCACGGGCGAGGTCGATCCATCCCTTGTCACAGATCGCTTCATTCGTGCGCAGCAGACATGGGATCGCGCCTTTGCCTGCAACATCGCGAAAGCGCTCGACGCCGCCGATCCCCCTCTGGTGATCGGCATCATCGGCCGTGGCCATCTCGAATACGGCCATGGCGCGCCGTATCAGCTGCGCGATCTCGGCGTCTCTTCCATCGGCGTGTTGTTGCCCACGGCGAGTGATCACCACGATGCCGCGTCGATGGTGGGAATTGGTGATGCCGTGTTTCGGCTGGATGAGCCCGAGCCGGAAATCGTGCCGCCCGGAATGGCGGAGATGATCGCCGGTGCCCGTCGGAAAGCTGCAAATACTTAGATCAAGAATAAGTATAGATAAGTATCTGTATGTATTCTTTCTCCAAATAAGTCTGATATAGGTCAATATTGAGGCGATATATTTGACTCTGTGACTACTTATTTCGAAAAGCCGGCATCGAATACCTAGATTGATGCCGGGGGCTATATGAAGACCAGAAATTCAACGCAGAAGATCGCTAGGCGCGGAACTGCACTACTTGCGATGTCATTGCCCTGGATGCTCGCGGGCACTGCTTATGCGCAAAGCTCGGATGAGCAGAAGCGCCAGCAGGCAGCGGAGCGGATCGCGGCCAGCTACGGCGTGATGCTCGACGAAGTCAGTGTCTATGCCGATCGTAACGCCCGCCAGGTGCTGAACCTGCCGCAGAACGTCACCGTGATCGGCCGCAAGGAGCTGGACGAGCGCATGGTTCGCGATGTGCAGGATCTCGTGCGCTATGAGCCGGGCATCACTGTCGGCAAAACCACGTCATCGGTGGATCCGTTCGGCAATCTTGCCGGCTTCACCATCCGCGGCGTGTCGAACAACCGCGTGCAGATGCTGATCGATGGCACCCGCGTGATCGAGAGCATCGTGGATGGCAATCGCGATTTCATCGACATGTCGAATCTCAAGGCCGTGGAAATCATGCGCGGTCCGGCCGGCGTGATGTGGGGCGCCGATGCGCTCGGCGGCGTGGTGGCTTTCGTCACCAAGGATCCCGAGGATTATCTCAAGGGCCGCAACTTTGGTGGTCAGCTCGATACGACCTATGATTCCTACGACAAGAGCTGGGTGAAGACCGGCACCACCGCGTTCCGGTTCGGCGACTTCGCCGCGATGATCAGCGCGTCGCAGCGCAGCTACAGCGAAGGCACGCTGTCCAAGGCACGCGCCGATGGTGGCATCTATGGCTGTCCGCGGCCCGCGGAAGCGATCCGCTGCAACCAGCTCAACCCGCTCGATGGCGATGATGTCAGCGTATTGAACAAGCTGGTCTGGACGCCGGACAACCAGAACGAGGTGAAATTCACCGCCGACTTCTTGCGCAAGAATGCGGATGTCGATCAGCGACTGGATCTCGGCCTGCAATCGACAGGCATCACCAATCTCAGCTATTTGCGCAACCAGATCCAGAGCCGTGAACGCTATACGCTGGCGCACAAATACACGCCGAATGCCGGCTGGATTGATCAGATCAAATGGCAGGTCTCGCATTCGGATCAGGAGCGTTACTTCACAGGCGATCGCCGGCGGCGTCTCGCCAATGGTCAGTTCGACAAGCTCGATTTCCTGCTGGACTACAAGGAGCGGTTCACCGAAGGCGATCTCCAGTTCAATTCGTCCTTCGACACGCCATGGGCTCGCCATGCCTTCACCTATGGTGTCTATGCCAGCGTCGCCGAGACCGACTATCAGCGCCGCGATACGACGACCAATCTGAACACCGGAGTGGTGACCGTCGCCAATGCCGGCGGTTTCAATTTCGCGAATGCGACCACCACGCGTATCGACGGTTTCATTCAGGACGAAATCTCGCTGCTGAACGATCGCTGGAAACTGACGCCCGGCGTTCGTTACGCGACCTATCACCTCGATCCCCGGCCGGACTCGTTCTACCGGGCTGTGACGGGCAAGGAGCCACGCGAGGTCCAGAGCGAAAAACTGGTCAAGCAGTTTGGCTCGGTGTTCAAGCTCGACGAGAATTTCTCGGTGGTCGGCCGTTATGCGGAAGGCTTCAAGATGCCGACCTCGCAACAGCTCTACACATCGTTGCCGGGTGGTGCTGGCACCAATATGGATCTGGTGCCGAACCCCACGCTGCGGCCTGAAGAGGTCAAGAGCTATGAAATCGGCCTGCGCGGCCAGTTCCAGCAGGGCTTCTTCACCGTCACGGTGTTCAAGTCCGACTACACCGATTTCATCCAGAACTTCGTCAACACGCCGAGCGTCAATTTTCCCGGCCTGTTCGATCTGACCTATGCCAATCTGTCGAAAGTGAATCTGCTCGGCTTCGAATTCGCGACCGAATATCACTTCACCGACTACTGGAGCGCCAATCTCGCGGTCGCCTATACCCAGGGCACCCAGAAGGCGACGGCGACCAGCGCGGAAACCGCCTTCGACGGAACGACGCCGTTCTCCGGTGTGATGGGCGTGCGCTACAACGATCGGCCGAATG
>NZ_JBIIOT010000027.1:0-55569 GCF_044336785.1 Tardiphaga sp.
GTGGCGATCGTGGTGCTGACGCTGGCGATTTTGCAGGTAGAGCGGATGAAGGAGCGGGACGTGCCGCAGGCTTCTCACCCGCTCGGTCTGGCGATCGGCCTGCCGAGCGCTCCTCCCTCATCCTGAGGAGCCGCGCGAAGCGCGGCGTCTCGAAGGATGTGCCCCACACTCATGGTTCGAGACGCCCACCCAAGCGGGCGGGCTCCTCACCATGAGGGCCGGAGTTAGGCGCTCAGTGCCTGCTCCAGATCCGCGATCAGATCTTCCTTGTCCTCGATGCCCACCGACAGCCGCACCACGTCCGGCCCCGCACCCGAACGCGTCTTGGCGTCGTCGTCGAGCTGGCTGTGAGTGGTGGAAGCCGGGTGGATCACCAGAGAGCGGGTGTCGCCGACATTGGCCAGATGCGAGAACAGCTTCAGGTTCGACACCAGGCTGACGCCGGCGTCGTAGCCGCCCTTCAGGCTGAAGGTGAACACGGCGCCGGCACCCTTCGGGGCGTATTTGCGGGCGAGGGCGTGATACCTGTCGTTCGGCAGGCCCGCATAATTCACCGCAGCCACTGCCGGATGGGCCGACAGCCATTCCGCTACCGCCTTGGCATTGTCGCTGTGGCGCTGCATGCGCAGCGGTAGCGTTTCGATGCCGGTCTGGATCAGGAACGCATTGAACGGCGACAGCGCCGGGCCGAGATCGCGCAGGCCGAGCACGCGGCAGGCGATGGCAAAGGAGAAGTTGCCAAATGTCTCCTGCAGCTTGATGCCGTGATATTCCGGGCGCGGCTCCGACAGCACCGGATATTTGCCGTCCTTCGACCAGTCGAAGGTGCCGGCATCGACGATGATGCCGCCGAGCGAATTGCCGTGGCCACCAAGAAATTTCGTCAGCGAATGCACGACGATGTCGGCGCCGTGATCGATCGGCTTGATCAGATAGGGCGAGGCCAGCGTGTTGTCGACGATCAACGGGACGCCAGCCTTGCGAGCGACGGCGGCGACACCTTCGATATCGGTAATCGAGCCTGCTGGATTGGCGATCGACTCGATGAAGATGGCCTTGGTCTTTGGCGTCACCGCGCGCTCGAACGAAGCGATGTCATCGGGATCGGCCCAGACCACGTTCCAGCCAAAGCTCTTGAAGGCATGGCTGAACTGGTTGATCGATCCGCCATAGAGTTTTCGCGAGGCGATGAATTCGTCGCCGGGCTGCAGCAATTGCTGAAACACCACGAGCTGGGCGGCATGGCCGGATGCCACGGCAAGCGCTGCCGTACCGCCTTCCAGCGCCGCAACGCGCTCTTCGAGCACGGCGGTCGTCGGATTGGTGATGCGCGTATAGATGTTGCCGAAGGATTGCAGGCCGAACAGCGAGGCCGCGTGATCGGCGTCATTGAAGACGAAGGACGTGGTCTGATAGATCGGCGTGGCGCGGGCGCCCGTGGTTGGATCAGGCTGCGCGCCGGCATGGACGGCAAGGGTGCCGAAACCCGGAATACGATCGCTCATTATCACTCCCCATCAAAGGTCGATTTGGTTGGTGCCAAACTGATCGGGCACGATGGCCGCGTCAAGGCACGGGAACATGTTGCGCGGTGTTCGCAACAGCCGCACTGCGGCAGGTCATTGCAGCAAAAACAAACTGCTGCATCCTGCGATCAGACGATGTCGTTTTTGTCCTTGTTGCCAAGCTGCGCGATACGATCGGCTGCCGTGGTGCTGCCGCCGCCCAGGCTCTGACGATTCAATGACAGCCGCATGCCTTGCGTGGGGATTGGAGCGCGTTTGGCGCTGATGGTGCGCGAATTGACGCCCATCCACTGAATTTCCGACGACAGCCGTGCATATTCAATCTTCGGGCAGCGGTTCATGACGACCTTGATGCCGGCCGCCTCGGCCTTGGCCGCGGCTTCGTCATTGCGCACGCCGAGCTGCATCCAGATCACCTTGGGCAGGGTCTTGAGCGCAAGCGCCGCATCGACGATGGGCATCGCATGTTCGGCGCTGCGAAAGACGTCGATCATGTCGATGGGGCGGTCGATCTCTTCCAGCGATTTCACGAAGGGTTTTCCGAGCAGGCTTTTGCCCACCTGGCCCGGATTGATCGGGATCATGTCATAGCCGCGCTCCGCCAGATATTTGAACACGAAGTAGCTCGGCCGCACATTCTGCGGCGATGCGCCGATCATGGCGACGGTTTTGACAGTGTTAAGAATGTCGCGGATGTAGGCGTCGCTGTAGCTGTCGTGGTTCATTGCAATCCCATTCACAAAACTCAGTCCCTCATGGTGAGGAGGCGCGCAGCGCCGTCTCGAACCATGAGATGGCTCGGTTCGGAGTCCGCGGTCATTCTTCGAGACGCGCGTTGCGCGCTCCCCAGGATGAGGGCGGAGTGTTATCGGTCTTCCCAGGTCGGCACGCGCTTCTCGATGAACGCTCCGATGCCTTCCTCCGCGTCGCGCGCCATCATGTTCTCGGTCATTACTTCGGCGGCAAAGCGATAGGCCTCGGCGAGGCCCATCTCCGCCTGACGATAGAAGGCTTCCTTGCCGATCCTGATCGTATGTGCCGATTTGCGCGCGACCTGCTGGGCGAGGGCGATCGCGGCCTCGCGTTCGGTGCCTGCGGGCACCACGCGATTCACGAGCCCGATTTCCCGCGCGCGCTCGGCCGAGATTGGCTCGCCTGTCAGCAGCATCTCCATCGCCTGCTTGCGGGGCACGTTGCGCGATAGCGCCACCATGGGCGTCGAACAGAACAGGCCGATATCGACGCCAGGCGTCGCAAAGCGCGCATGCTCGGAGGCAATGGCGAGGTCGCAGCTGGCGACCAGCTGACAGCCCGCGGCGGTGGCGATGCCCTGCACGGCGGCGACCACAGGCTTTGGCAAACGCACAACGGCCTGCATCATCGCGCTGCAGGCCGTCATCAACTGGCCGAAATAAGCACGGCCGCGATCAGCATCCGCGCGCCGGGCGGTCAATTCCTTGAGGTCATGCCCTGCAGAAAAGGCGGGACCGTTGGCTGCGATCACCACGGCACGAGCGCTCTTGTCGTCCGCGATGTCGTTCAGGGCCGCATGCAAGTCGGCGATCAAACCGTCCGACAGGCTATTGCGCGCGGCGGAACGGTTCAGCGTGAGCACGGCGACATCGCCGATCGTCTCACGCAACAAGTTGGATGGTTGCGCCGTTTCGGCGCGGGCAGGTTGAGCCATGTCTTGTCTTCCATCGTCTGGGCAGATCCGTCACCATATTGTAACAGGACGGTGTCGGCGAAAAGACGCAGAGACGGGACGGGGACATGACTGACGCGAAAATGACGGTGCCGGAGCTCGAGGAATTCCTGAAGCGCGAATTCCCGCAGGCCTTTGGCGCCGGTGACATTGCCATCGAGCATGCCGACGGTACCACCTGCCTGCTGCGCCAGACCTATGGCGAGCGCATGCTGCGGCCGGGCGGCACGGTTTCGGGTCCGACCCTGATGGCTCTGGCCGATTTCGCCATGTATGTCGTGCTGCTGTCCGCCATTGGCCCTGTCGGCCTCGCTGTCACCACCAGCCTCAACATCAATTTCCTGCGCAAGGGCCAACCGGGGCAGGACGTCCTGGCGGCGGCCAAATTGCTCAAGCTTGGCAAGCGCCTGGCCGTAGGGGAGGTGAACCTGCTGTCTGGCACCTCGGCGGATCCGATCGCCCATGTCACATCCACCTATTCCATTCCGACTAAAGCGTGATTTCTAGGGTATTATTGCACCTTAATTATAAGGCGCTGATTTTGTTGAGAGATTACGTGTCTTTTGGCATTGACGGAATCCGGGCGGTTCTCTAGAACCACCCTCACTTCGGCGCCCCCGTTTGGGCGCCGATCTCTGTTTCACCCCGATCTCACGGATACGGATCTCAACAATGAAAACCTTTTCGGCAAAGCCGGCTGAGGTCACGAAGAAGTGGATCGTCATCGACGCCACCGGTCTCGTGGTCGGCCGTCTCGCCACGCTGGTCGCTATGCGCCTGCGCGGCAAGCATCTCCCGATCTACACCCCCCACGTCGATTGCGGTGACAATGTCATCATTATCAACGCGGAGAAGGTGGTTTTCACCGGTCGCAAGCGCGACGACAAGATGTACTATCACCACACCGGCTTCATCGGCGGCATCAAAGAGCGTTCGGCCAAGTCGATCCTCGAAGGTCGCTTCCCGGAGCGCGTTGTCGAGAAGGCCGTCGAGCGTATGATCCCCCGTGGTCCGCTCGGTCGCGTCCAGATGGGCAACCTGCGCGTTTACGCCGGTAGCGAGCATCCGCATGAAGCACAGCAGCCTGAGGCGCTCGACGTCGGCGCGCTGAACCGCAAGAACAAGAGGGCTGCATAATTATGTCGGATACTATCCAGTCTCTCGACCAGCTCGGCTCGCTGAAGGTCTCTGCACCGGACGCGCCGCGCTACGAAAAGAAAGTCGACAAGCAGGGCCGCGCCTATGCCACCGGCAAGCGCAAGGACGCGGTTGCCCGCGTTTGGGTCAAGCCGGGTTCCGGCAAGGTTGTCGTCAACACCCGCGACGTCGAAGTGTACTTCGCCCGTCCGGTGCTGCGCATGCTGATCCAGCAGCCGCTGGTCGCTGCAGCCCGCGCCGGTCAGTATGATGTGATCTGCACCGTCGCCGGTGGTGGTCTGTCGGGCCAGGCTGGCGCCGTGCGCCACGGCCTGTCCAAGGCGCTGACCAACTTCGAGCCGGAGCTGCGCACGGTCCTCAAGAAGGGCGGCTTCCTGACCCGCGACTCGCGTGTCGTTGAACGTAAGAAGTACGGCAAGGCGAAAGCCCGTCGTTCGTTCCAGTTCTCGAAGCGTTAATCGCCTCGTTCAAATCGATATCGAAAAGGGCGCCTTTGGGCGCCCTTTTTTGCGTTTGGGTATCCGGTGGCTGCATCCGTCAAGATTGATGCAGTTTTTCCCGAAAACTTTGCTTTGCGATAAAACGAATTTCCAATGGGTACATAGCTACGTTCGCGCAATCGCGATTCTCCCATCCGGCCGATGCAGGCCGGTCATATTGCAAATGATTGCCGGTGCGCGGACATGCTGCTCGACACATCCACACTCTATCTGGTGGCGATTCTGGTCGCCGCGATGCTTGGTGGAATGCTTCTCTATTTTGGACGGCACGAGAACATACCGGCGCTGAACTGGTGGGGCTCGGCCTATCTGCTCGGCGCAATCTCGATCGGATTGTCGGCGCTGGCAGCGCCGTGGCTCGGCGAGATGCTGGCGCTCGGCTTCAACGCATTCGGCTTCGTCGCCTGTGGCATGGTGTGGACCGCGGCGCGCGTTTTCCATGGCCGCTCGCCGATCTGGGGCGGCATCTTGCTCGGCGCGATGGCATGGATCGCGGCGATCTTTACTGTGCCGGCGGAGATGACGCCGCTGCGCACCACGGTGGGCGCCGGCATTGTTGCGCTTTATGCGGTGCTCACCGCTTATGAGCTCGGCCTGGAGCGCCGCAAATCGGTGCAGCGCCGCTGGCCGACTGTGTTGGTGCCGTTGCTGCATGGCTTTGCCTTGATGCTGCCGATCCTGCTTGGCGATCTCCTGCACGGGGATGACGCGACCTTCGGCAACAGCATCTGGGTGACGGCCTTTGCGGTCGAACTCGTGCTTTATGCCGTGGGCACCGTCTTCCTGATCTTCGTGCTGGTGTCCGAGCGCGCCGTTGCCGCCCACAAGGTGGCGGCGTCCTGCGATCCGCTCACGGGTCTGCTCAATCGCCGCGGCTTCGCGGAAGCCACCGGACGCATGATCGAGCGCGAGGCAAAAGCCCGGCGGCCGATTACGGTGATGATCTTCGATATCGATCACTTCAAGTCCATCAATGATCGTTTCGGCCATCCCGCCGGCGACGAGGTGCTGAAGCTGTTTGCCTCGGTGATCACGCATTCGCTGCGCATCACCGACCTGACCGGGCGTATCGGTGGCGAGGAATTTGCAGCCATGCTTCCTTGCAACCTGGATGAGGCGATGCAGGCGGCTGAACGTGTGCGCGAGAACTTTGCCGATTGCGGCATCGAGGTGGACGAGGCGCCGGTGGCGACCACCGTCAGCATCGGCGTTGCCGGTGGACCCGCCGGCACCGAACTCGACGTGTTGCTCGCCGCCGCCGATACCGCGCTGTACCAGGCCAAGCGAGGCGGACGTAACCGGGTGCAATCGGCAGAGGAGGAGCCGCTGTCACTGGCGCAGGGGCGCAAGGACGCCGTTGCAGGCCTGGTGCCGAAACCAGCGGTTCGCGTTGCGCGCGCGGGCGTGACGATGAAAATGGAAGTCGCCCAGTAAGGGACGGTTTACCAATCGATTCCATGGTCATCCCATGATGACCTCGCGCGATCACAATTCGAATCCGGCTCTGCTCTCCCTCGATGCCGCCGCCAGCGCGGCGCGCTCGGGCTTCGCCTGCATGTTTTCGTCGTCGGATGAGTACGAGACCGCGTTGATCGCGCAACGCCGTGCGCAGGGGCGCTACGGTCTTCAGAAGGGGCGAGGGCCACTGATCGCCTTCATCGCCGCTTGCACGGCGATTGTCGCCACCGTCGCGGTCTATTTCGCGAAATCGTGACCTTGTAGGGCGGATGAGGCGAAGCCGTCATCCGCCGCGGAGCTTCCATTTTGAACTCGGCCGGCGGATTGCGCTTCGCTAATCCGCCCTACGACGCTACGTTGTTTCTTCCGCAAACAAAAAGGGTCGGGAAACGATGATCACGGAAATCGCACAAATCGACGTTAAGCCGGGCACCGAAAAGGAATTTGAGGCGGCCGTCGCCAAAGCCAGGCCGCTGTTCCTGCGTGCCAAGGGCGGGCTCGGTTTCGAGCTGCACAAATCGGTCGAACTGCCGTCGCGCTATCGTCTGGTGGCGAAATGGGAAACGCTGGAAAATCATACGGTGGATTTTCGCGGCTCTCCGGATTTTGCCGAATGGCGCGCGCTGGTTGGCCCGTATTTCGAGACACCGCCTTATGTCGAGCACACCGAAACGGTGTTGACGACGTAATTGGGACTTTGCCGTAGGGCGGATGAGGCGAAGCCGTCATCCGCCGCGGTCGTCGCCCAATGCGCTCGGCCGGCGGATTACGCTTCGCTCATCGTCCCTACGGCTTCGTCCTCGCGCAGATAATCGATCACCACCTTGGCGATGGCCATCACGGGCAAAGCCAGCGCAAGGCCCCAGACGCCAAAAACCACGCCGAGCGTGATCTGGAACGCGAACAGCGTGGCCGGCGGAATATCCAGCGCCTGGCGCTGCAGGATCGGCGTCAGGATGTAGCTTTCCAGCGCATGCACGCCCATGAACAACACGAAGGCGGACACACCGGCAAACCAGCCTGAAGCCAAGCTCGCCAGCACCACGATCAGGCCGCCGAGCAGGGCGCCGACCGTGGGAATGAAGGCCAGCAGACCGGCTTGTACGCCAAGGATGAACGCGCTGGGAATGCCGATCAGCTTCAGCCCGAGCCAGGTCACGGCGCCCACCGCCACCATGGTGATCATCTGCGCGACCAGCCAGCGTTGCAGCGTGTCGCTGATGCGATCGACCACGACCGTCACCGGTGCACGATGCCTCTTCGGCGTCAGTTGCAGCAGGCCTGTGCGATAGACGCTCGGCTGTGCCGCAAAGGCGAGACCGAGGAACAGCACGATGAAGAAGTTGCCGACGGCGCCCACGGTGCCGAGCAGGATCTTCAGTGTCTGCGTGACGATGGCGCCGCCCGATGAGGCGATGGTGCCGGCGCTCGGCAGGTTGCTGGTCTTCGGGATCGGCGCCGTGCTGGGGGCGACGTGGCCGGGGATTTCGGCCGCCGTGGTTTCCTTTTCACCGTCCTTGGGCGCATCGGACAGGATGCTGTTGAAGTCGAAATAGCTGGTATCGACGCCGTGCTGTTCCAGATAGGTCTTCACGCTGACGACCTGGGACTTCAGCGTGCTGGAGAGCGTCTTGGCTTGGCTGGCGATGGTGGCGCCGCCGAGATAGAGCATGCCGCCCAGCAGCGCCGCCATCACCAGGCAGACCAGCGCCAGCCGCAGCGGCTGCGGGCCCCCGATGACGCGGCCCAGGAGCTGGGTCATCGCATTCAGCGCGACACCGAGCAGGATGCCGGCAAACACCAGGAACAGTGTCGCGGAGAAATACCAGGCGAACACCACGAAGATCGTGAAAGAAACGGTCGCGATGCCGCCCACCGAAATCGCCCAGGCGAGATCGCTGCGCGATGGGACATTGGACTCTGCGGGCAGGGGCATCGGACATTCACCTTGTGGACCATCACTGTTTCGCCAATTGCGGGCAGGGGTCAAGCGGTGAAGCGGTGCCGCAGGGCGGATGAGGCGAAGCCGTCATCCGCCGCGGAGTTTCCATAATGAACTCGGCCGGCGGATGACGCTTCGCCTCATCCGCCCTGCGGCGGAGCGTTATCGTCTGCAACGCAGCCATGATCCTGCCCCGGCTGTTGTCACACAAGAATTCCGCCAAGATGGACCGAACCCGCAGGCAACGACCGCGGGAATGGGAGGACTTCCGTGAATCGCATTACCGGCCGTTCGGCTTTTCTCGCGCTGCTCAAGGACGAGGGCATCACGCATCTGTTCGGCAATCCCGGCACCACGGAACTGCCGATCATGCATGCGCTCAAGGACCATCCGGACCTGACCTACGTGATGGCGATGCAGGAAAGCCTCGTGGTCGCCATCGCCGATGGCTATAGCCGCGCCTCCGGCCGCCTTGTTGCCTGCAATGTCCATGTGGCGCCCGGCCTCGGCAATGCCATGGGCTCGCTCTACAACGCGCAATTCACGGGCACGCCGATGATCCTGACCGCCGGCCAGCAGGAGCAGGGGCACGGCCTGATGGAGCCGCTGCTGTATGGCCCGCTGGTCCGTATGGCCGAGCCACTGGTCAAATGGGCGGTGGAGGTGACACGGCTCGAAGATCTGCCGCGCATCGTGCGCCGCGCCGCCAAGATCGCTACCACGCCGCCGACCGGGCCGGTCTTCATCTCGCTGCCCGGCGATATCCTGAACAGCGAGGTCGGCCTCGAACTCGGCCGCTCGACCCGCGTCGATACGCGCATCCGCCCGTCGGATGAGGCGCTGCAGTCGATCGTGCAACGGCTGCTCAAGGCCGAGCGGCCGGTGATCGTGGTCGGCGACGAGATCGTGAAAAGCGACGCGCTGCAGGAAGCCGCCGATTTTGCCACTGCGCTCGGCGCGCCGGTCTATCAGCAATCCGCGCCCTATGGCTCGCATTTCCTCTCGGAACATCCCTGCTACATGGGATCGCTGTCGCGGACCCAGACGCAGGTGCGCGATCTGCTCGCGCCGTATGATCTCCTCGTCGTGCTTGGCGCGGATCCCTTGCGAATGTCGGTGCATAGCGAGACGTTGCCGCTGCCGGATGGGATGCCGATCGTGCAGATCGGTCTCGTCGAATGGGATCTCGCCAAGAATTTTGGCGCCGAGATCGCGCTGAAGGCAGACGTCAGGGAAACGCTCCGCGTGCTCACGCCGGCGCTCGCGGCCGAGGGCGGAGCGGGATTGAAAAAGCGCGCTGGCGAAGGCATTGCCACATTGTCGGCCAGCAATTGGACTGCGCGCCGCGCGAAGCTTGTGACGGAGATCAGCAAATCTTCCACGCGTACGCCCATCAATCCCGACTGGCTGGCGCTGCAGGTTGTTGAGGCGATGCCGGCGAACGCCATCATGGTCGATGAAGCGCTGACCTCGTCGCGCTACATGACCGCGCTCAAACCCTATCGTGATCGCTACGATTATCACGCGCTCGCTTCGGGTGGCATCGGCTGGGGGCTGCCGGCGTCGGTCGGCGTCAGCCTCGCCAATCCCGATCGGCCGGTGGTCTGCTATTCCGGCGATGGCAGCGCGATGTATTCGATCCAGTCGCTGTGGACCGCCGCACGCCACAAGTTGCCGCTGACGGTGGTGATCGTGAACAATGGCGGCTATCGCATCATCAAGCAGCGTCTGCTGTCGTTCCATCAGGACGACAATTTCATCGGCATGGACTTTGCCGATCCGCCGGTGGATTTTGCCGCGCTTGCAGCATCGCTGGGCGTGAACTCGGTGCGGGTGACAGATCCGGAGGCGTTGAAACCGGCGCTCGATGCTGCCTTCGCCAATGGTGGCACGAACCTGATCGAAGTGATCACCGATGGTTCACTGTAGCGCTGGCAGGACATCGTGCCGCTTTGACGCGCGCTTTGCGATCGTGCATCGCGGAGGCGAGGGAGCGCGACAATGAACATCCTGAAATGGGCGGGGCCGGTGGTGCTACTGGCGGCCATCGTGATCGGCGACCGGATCCGCACCGAGCGTCCCGCGCATAAATATCGGCTGACCGTCGAGGTCGAGACGCCGGAAGGCGTGAAGTCGGCATCGAGCGTGGTCTCGGTGCATCCCTATCGCGGCTATCAGCCCGGCGGGAAGACGACATCGCGCGGCGACGCCGTGATGGTCGACCTCGGCGGCGGCAAGAACCTCGCTGCCCTGATGCTGCATGACGACAAGGGCAATGCGGATTTCGACGGCGCCAATTTCGTCGCCATGCGCGCCTATCAGGCCGCCGGCCGCAAGATCGCCTTTCGCGATGTCGGCAGCCAGACCGGCGCCGTGCCGGTGTCGGGCGAGCTGATGCCGGTGCTGGCGAGCTTCACCGATCCGCGCGACGCTGCAAGTGTTGTCCGCCTCAAGGCCGATGATCTCTCACCTCTCGGGCAGGGCATCAAATTGCGCGCGGTCAATGTCGAAGCCGTGCCCAACGGTCTGTGGCCGCTCGATTTCGGCGGCTCTCTTGGTGAGCCGGTGACGCGGACGATTGCTGCGAAGCTGCCATGGTCGGAGCGTGATGCCGATGCGGAGCGCGCCGTCAAGGCTGTCGGATTCACCGAAGCGTTCGAACCGGCGCGGGCGTTTACGCGGAAGTAGGCGGTCTATCTGGAGAGCTTCTAGCCATTGGCCATTTGGCCCGTGATATGAGCCGCATGTGTGTCGCGCAAGCGCAGCCCTGATCTTGCCGAATACGTTCATAAGGCTTTCCGCGATGAATAACGATGCGCTCAAGAGCGACATTGAAATCTGGTTGCCGTTCCAGCGTGCCGGCGCGTCGCAGATAGACGTCACATCGCGAAAGGGGCGCATCTATCGCATCTTCGTTTCGGTGCCATCGGTACCGCCGCCGGCCGGTGGTTTCCCGGTCGTTTATCTGCTCGACGGCAATGCGAGCTTTGCCATCGCAATGGATACGGTCGCCTTGCAGATGCGCCGTTCCGGCACGGTCGGGCTTTCACCAGGCATCGTGGTCGGCATCGGCTATCCCCGCGAGACCCCGTTCGACATGGAGCGCAGAACGTTTGATTATCTGGCACCGGGTGGAAATCCTGGCCCTGTCTACAAAGTCGGTGGCGCGGCCCAGTTCGCGGAGTTTATCGAAGCCGAACTGAAGCCGTTGCTGCAGTCCAGCTTTCCGATCGACCGCACGCGGCAAGCGCTGTTCGGTCATTCGTTCGGCGGCTTGTTCGTGCTGTGGTCGCTGTTCACGCAACCGGAAGCATTTCAAGCGCATATCGCTGCGAGCCCATCGATCTGGTGGAACGAGCGTGCCATCCTCTCTGAGGCCGACGCTTACACCCAGCGCAAGGGCACCCCGGCTGCAAAAGCGCGCCTGCTGATCACTGTCGGCGGTCTCGAACGCGACATCCCGTTTGCCGGCGGCAAGCTGGACATGGTGGCAGATGCCGAAGCGCTGACGACACGCCTGCGCACGCAGGCGGAGGGGGCCGTGGATGTCGCCTTTGCCGAGATCGCCGATGAGAACCACATGTCGGTCGTCCCGTCTGCGATCGGCCGCGGTGTTCGTTTCGCCTGGCAGGGATATTGACGCGCGAAGGTGATGGATGAACGGCGTGGGTGTTCGCTGCGCTCAAGCCATCCTGCAATGTTACCGGCACCCTTCCAGCCACACGTCGGTCAGGCCCTGTGGAATGCATGTGCCCGCCACCAGACGCTCAATCCGTTCAACGCGCTCATCCAGACCGGCATGGCTCCGGGAAAGATCATATGATGCCGGTGCGATGAGTACCGCCACCAAACGCATGAACTCGGTCTTGCTCAGTTCTGCAGGCGGGCGCTTGTAGATGGCTTTGCTCGCATTATCGAAACCGATCATCCATCCATCCGGCCCTTTCCCCATTTCCAGCGTATCCAGCCAAAGCGCGAGAATCTGGTTCTTGGACAGACGGCTCTCCAGGCCGAGGGCGTAACCGGTCTGACGGATTTTGGCGAAGCCCGGGTGGAATTGATCGAAGGCCAGTCGTTTGGAGGCCGACTGGGTAATCGTCGTCAGACCTGCACCCGGCGTCGAGAAATCGACGCCATAATGCGTGGTGAAGCTGGGGTCTTCGACCTTGAGCAGGATGGCCAGATGCTCAACGCCGAGAGCTGCGCCACCGCGGCCCTTTGCTATCAATTCGTCTGCGCGCTGGCGCAGTTTGTCGGCATCCGACCGGGCATCGACATAGCCCATGATCCCCGATCCAACGACGATCGCGACCGCAAGGGCGATGAGCAAAAGGGCATATTTGAGTATCCGCATCATCGCGTGTCCGCTGTCCGAGGCGAGGTGAAGCGGGAATGAGGTGATGTGCGATTGCGGTAATATTGTAGTCATTCGGTTTGAGGTGAGGATATTTCGTGCAAACGAAAAAGGCGCCCGGTTTCCCGAGCGCCTCGATCTTGTCGCTGATCGCGAGAGCTGATCAGTACGAGTAGTACATTTCGAACTCGACCGGATGCGGGGTCATTTCGAAGCGCTCGACGTCCTGCATCTTCAGTTCGATATACGCGTCGATGAAATCGTCATCGAACACGCCGCCGGCCTTCAGGAACGCGCGATCCTTGTCGAGGTTCTCAAGGGCTTCACGCAGGCTGCCGCACACGGTCGGGATCGCCTTCAGCTCTTCCTTCGGCAGGTCGTAGAGATCCTTGTCCATCGCCGGACCCGGATCGATCTTGTTCTTGATGCCGTCGAGGCCAGCCATCAGCATCGATGCGAAAGCGAGATAGGGGTTCGCCATCGGATCCGGGAAACGGACCTCCACGCGCTTCGCCTTCGGCGAGGTCGTGAACGGGATGCGGCAGGAGGCCGAGCGGTTGCGGGCCGAATAGGCCAGCAGCACCGGGGCTTCATAGCCCGGGACCAGACGCTTGTAGGAGTTGGTCGACGGGTTGGTGAAGGCGTTGATCGCCTTGGCGTGCTTGATGATGCCGCCGATGTAATGGAGGCAGGTCTCCGACAGGTCGGCATATTTGTTGCCGGCGAAGGTCGGCTTGCCGTCCTTCCAGATCGACTGGTGCACATGCATGCCCGAGCCGTTGTCGCCGAAGATCGGCTTCGGCATGAAGGTGGCGGTCTTGCCATAGATGTGCGCGACTTGATGGATGCAGTACTTGTAGACCTGCATCTGGTCGGCCATGTGGGTCAGCGTGTCGAACTTCATGCCGAGTTCGTGCTGGGCCGAGGCCACTTCGTGGTGATGCTTCTCGACCTTGACGCCCATGCGCGCCATGGCGCCGAGCATTTCCGAACGCATGTCCTGCAGTGAATCCTGCGGCGGGACGGGGAAGTAGCCGCCCTTGTTGCGGACGCGGTGACCGAGATTGCCGCTCTCATATTCGGTGTCCGAATTCGTCGGCAGTTCCGACGAGTCGAGCTTGAAGCCGGTGTTGTAGGGGGTGGCCGAGAAACGGACATCGTCGAACACGAAGAATTCGGCTTCAGGGCCGACATAGACGGTGTCGCCCACGCCCATGGACTTGACCATGGCTTCGGCCTTCTTGGCGATGCCGCGCGGGTCGCGGTTATAGGGCTCGCCGGTGCCTGGATCGAGAATGTCACAGGTGATGACCATGGTGGTCTCGGCGAAGAACGGATCGATCACTGCGGTGGCGGGATCGAGCATCAGCGTCATGTCGGATTCGTTGATCGCCTTCCAGCCGGCGATGGACGAACCGTCGAACATGGTGCCTTCGGCGAAAATCTCTTCATCGATCATCGAAACGTCGAAGGTGACGTGCTGCCACTTGCCGCGCGGATCGGTGAAACGCAGATCGACGTATTTGACGTCGTTGTCCTTGATGGATTGCAGGACTTCTTTGGCGGTCGTCATGGGCTTCCCTACCTTTTTGTGCGGGCCGAATTCCGGACGTAACGATGGCATATGACGAGGGGGTCACAGCCATATGTCTTCAACAACACGAGGCGGCAACAAGAAGGCTGCCGAAGCAGCCTGTTGCTGACGCCTCGTGACGTCGGGGAATCGGATAGCACCGGGCTTGGAGAGCGTCCAGCCCAGTAGGGAAGCTTGCGTCAGAAGCTCGCGTGCTTAGATCGCGTCGAGGCCGGACTCGCCGGTGCGGATGCGCACGGCTTCCTCGATATTGGACACGAAGATCTTACCGTCGCCGATGCGGCCGGTTTGTGCGGCGCGGCGAATGGCGTCGATCGCTTTTTCCACGAGGTCGTCGGAGATCACGATCTCGATCTTCACCTTGGGGAGGAAGTCGACGATGTATTCGGCGCCGCGATAGAGTTCAGCGTGACCTTTCTGACGGCCAAAGCCCTTTGCTTCGGTGACGGTGATGCCTTGCAGGCCCACCTCCTGAAGCGCCTCCTTCACCTCGTCGAGCTTGAAGGGCTTGATGATGGCTTCGATCTTTTTCACTGAACGTCTCCCCGGCACTCAATCTCGGCCGAAAGTTTCTGGACTTGAAGTTGCGTCGCTCCTGCACAGCGACCGAAAGGCGGCGCGCGCAGTTAGTTTGATACTCATATTCGGGCGGAGTTGCGCTCCCGCCGCTTGAGCGTCGGCGATTTCTCGCCAATCAACATCGATGATCCCGGTTTCTCCATCATATGATGCTGGATTGCCCTGACTGGATGCCGGCTTCCCTCAAAGCAGGGTCCGTGCCAAATTCAACGCGAGGCTATTTTTGAAGCATTTTCAGGTTTTTACGGTGGGACCGAAGATGCGTGAGATGAGAATACCGCACCTCATTTGTCTATCAAGTGGGCATATTGATCAAATGAAGGGCAGTTGCGGCCCGGCCACGTGGTGGATTTCGCAGCTGCCTTCAGAACAGGCGATACGGAAAGCGACATGGAGCTCCTGACCACAGACGAAATGGCGCGCGCCGACGAGCTGACGATCGCCGATGGTACGCCAGGCTTTGAGCTGATGCGCGCCGCTGGCCGCGCGGTGGCCGACGCGGCCAATGATCTCGCTGAAGAGGGACCGATCCTGGTGGTGGCCGGCCGTGGCAATAATGGCGGCGACGGATTTGTTGCGGCCGCTGAACTCGCGGCGCAGGGACGGGAGGTTTCGGTGATCCTGCTGTGCGACCGCGCGACCCTGAAGGGCGATGCGGCGCTCGCAGCGAAGGGGTGGAAGGGCGAGGTGCTTCCCTGCGATCCCTCGCTGATCGTATCGCCGGCGCTGATCATCGACGCGTTGTTCGGCGCGGGGCTTGATCGTCCCGTGAAGGGCGATCCAAAAATCATGATCGATGCGATCAATGCGTCCGGCGTGCCGGTGCTGGCGGTCGATCTGCCGAGCGGTATCAATGGCAATTCCGGTGCGGTGATGGGGGCGGCGATCCTCGCCACCGAGACGGTGACCTTCTTCCGCCCGAAGCCCGGCCACCTGCTGCTGCCGGGCCGCAGCTATTGCGGCAAGCTGCGAGTGATCGACATCGGCATCGACGACGGCGTGATCGAGCAGATCGGGCCGAAGGCGGCGGAGAACAATCCCGACCTGTGGCAGGACGCATTCCCGCTGCCGCGCGTCGATGGGCACAAATTCACCAAGGGTCATGCGGTGGTTCTGTCTGGCGATATCGCCGCGACGGGCGCTGCGCGGCTGTCGGCGCGGGCAGCATTGCGGGGCGGAGCAGGGCTGGTGACGGTGGCGTCACCGCGTGATGCGCTGGCGGTGAATGCCGCCGCACTGACAGCGGTGATGGTGCGGCCGGTCGATACGGCAGAGGAATTTGCCGGCCTGATTGGCGGCAAAGTGACTGCCTGTGTCATCGGGCCGGGAGCCGGAATTGGTGCGAAAACGTGTGGCATCATAGAGGCCGGTCTGGCGGCACAACGGAGGCTGGTGCTTGACGCCGACGCGCTCACCAGTTTTGCCGATGCGCCCGATCGATTGTTCGGCCTGATCAAGGCTGATCCCGAAGCTCAAGTCGTTCTGACTCCGCATGAAGGCGAGTTCATGCGTCTCTTCAGTGACTTGGAGGGCAATGCTGAGACACAATCGAAGCTCGATCGCGTCACCGCGGCTGCCGAGCGCTCGGGCGCTGTGGTCTTGCTGAAAGGTCCAGACACGGTCGTGGCTTCTCCGGACGGCCGCGCAGCCATCGCCTCCAACGCGCCGCCCTGGCTGGCGACGGCCGGGTCTGGCGATGTGCTGGCGGGGCTGATCGGTGCGTTTTTGGCGCAGGGCGTCCCGGCGTATGAAGCCGCCTGCATCGGTGTCTGGATGCATGGCGAGGCCGGCTCCGAGGCGGGGCCGGGACTGATTGCGGAGGATCTGACCGAGGTGATGCCGGCCGTGTTCCGTCGGCTCTATGACCGGCTCGGCATTCCGTATTGAAATTGTCGGGTGGGCAAAGGAGCGGAGCGACGCGCCCACCCTCGCTTGTACGGCTGGTGAAGGTGGGCACGCTCCGCTTTGCCCACCCTACAGTTTACGGGGTCTCAGCCGACTTCGTACCAGCGCACCAGCCGCGGGGCGGCCCAGTCGGTGGTGAAAGCTTCGAGCAGCCAACGGCCGGGATTATGGGCCAGGAAGGCGATGCGCTGGGTCTGGCCGGGATCCAGGGCCAGCGTGTCGAGCCAGAAGGGCTTCCAGCCATCATCCAGTTTGTCGAGCAGTCGGAAGTGATGGCCGTGCATCTGCAGGACGGCGGGGGTGCTGGCCTTGTTGGTCAGCGTCAGGACCACCGGCTTGCCGGACTTCACCTTGAAGGCAGGCGCTGTGGATGCGCCGAGGTCGAGCGGCTTGATCCAGCCGGTGTCGGGCGCACCGAGATTGAGGTCCGAGCGCAGGGCGCTCTTGAGGTCGATCTGGATCGGCAGGCCGTTGGACGGCAGCGGCGTGGCGGACTGTAACGGTGCGGCACGGAGCGGCGGGTCTTTCAGCGTCACGAGCTGGCCGATGCGACGGATGTCCTTGCCGTCGTGGAGCAGGATCGGGGTGACCGTTCCGGCGGTCTTGGCGATGTCGAGATAGACGTCGATGCGGGTGCCGGGCGCCAGCACGACATGATTGTTACGCGCCGGGAACGGCTCGGCGGGCTGGCCGTCGATGGCCATCACGCGAACGTCCTGATCCTCGAATTTCAGAGCGATCACAGACCGTTGGCAGCCATTGATGAGACGGAGCCTGAGCCGCTCATTGGGCTTCACGGGGATGTCGTGCAGCGTCTTGCGGTTGGCCAGGAACATGGCTGCGGCGTCTTTTGGATCGACGCCGGGCGCGAGCAATTTGCCGTCCGCCGTAATGCGAAAGTCCTCGACCAGCAGCACTTCATCGCGGTCCACCTCGACCGGATCGGTCTCCTGCACAACCATGCTGCGGACCTGCGATGGCAGGCTCTGGCCATCGCCGAGCAGGCGCATGTCCACATACGACGTGCCGGCGCTGCGCATCACCAGCTTGAACGAATCCTTGGCCCCGGTAGCGACCGGCTTGCGGTCGAGCAGCGGCGCGATGCCGGAGACGGCATTGATGCCACGGCAGTTCAGCACGATGGGACCGGGGAGTTGATTGACGATCTGAACGTCGATCTCGTCGCCGCGGTTGAAGCGGAGCGGGCCCTTCTGGGCGCTGTGCAGGGTTCCGGCTTCGGAATTGGTGCCGGGGCGCACGATCAGCGGACCGGGTTTCGCCTGCAATTCCAAGGCGGTGACAGCCTGTGCGAAAGTGGTACTCGGCAACAGCGGAGCGATCAAAGCACCGCCGGCGCCAGCCAGCAGGGAACGACGGGTGAGGGCGAGAGGGCTGTTCGTCATACGGAAATTCCGACCATTTTCGGGCGCGAATGTCCAGTTGCGACGGCTGCGGCAAGTGGCCTCCCGTCGGCCCATTTTTTTGCTGCGAATTGTCGTCTGCGTGTTATAAGCCCGCCGCTCGCGACATCGCGGCCGGACATGATGTTTTCTGCGGGCATGGCGGAATTGGTAGACGCGCTGGATTTAGGTTCCAGTGACGAAAGTTGTGGGGGTTCGAGTCCCTCTGCCCGCACCAACAAGCGCATACGGCGTTTGACCATGATGATTTCCGGATTCGTGTCCGCGAGGGTTTTGCCTCCGCGAATGTGGATCAGCCTAACCACTGGCGCTGGCCTTGCGGTCGCGCGTCGGACCAATTTGACACTGTGCGGCCACTGGCCGGACGAAGCGGGAAGAAGATTGACGCCATGCAGGTGAATGAGACCGTCTCCGACGGATTGAAGCGCGAATTCCAGATCAGCGTTCCGGCTGCCGACATCGAAGCCAAGGTCGATGCGCGCCTCGAAGACCTGAAGGGCAAGGTCAAGCTGAACGGTTTCCGTCCGGGCAAGGTTCCGGCCGGTCATCTGAAGCGCCTCTATGGCCGCTCGGTCGCCGCCGAAACCGTGGATGAATTGATCCGCGAAACCAACACCCAGATCTTCACCGAGCGCAGCCTCAAGCTCGCCACCGAGCCGAAGATCACCATGCCGACCGAAGAGAAGGAAGTCGAAGACATCCTCGCCGGCAAGGCCGACCTCAAATACACCGTCGCCGTCGAAGTGGTGCCGGCGATCGAACTGGCCGACTTCAAGAGCTTCGAAGTCGAGAAGCCGGTTGCCGATGTCAGCGATGCCGATGTCGAGGAATCGATCAAGCGCGTGGCCGATGCCAACCGTGCGTTCACCGAAAAGGCCGAAGGCGCGAAGGCCGAGTCGGGCGACCGCGTGGTCGTCGGCTTCAAGGGCACCATCGACGGCGTTGCGTTCGAAGGCGGCACCGGCGAGGACATTCCGGTCCAGATCGGCTCCAACACCTTCATCCCGGGCTTCGAAGAGCAGCTGATCGGCATTGGTGCCGGCGAGACCCGCACCCTCAAGGTCACGTTCCCGACCAACTATGCCAGCGACACGCTGGCCGGCAAGGCCGCGGAATTCGAGACCACCGCAAGCAAGATCGAATCGCCGGTCGATACCGCCATCGACGACGAATTCGCCAAGTCGCTCGGCCTGGAGTCGCTCGACAAGCTGAAGGAAGCCGCGCGCGAGCGTCTGGTGGCCGAATTCGCCGGTGCCACCCGCCAGCGCGTGAAGCGTCATCTGCTCGATCGTCTCGACGAGACCCACAAGTTCGATGCGCCTCCGTCGCTGGTCGATGAAGAGTTCAAGCTGATGTGGAATTCGATCCAGCAGGAGATGGCGTCCACCGAGGAAGCCGCCCAGGACGAGTATCGCAAGATCGCCGACCGCCGCGTCCGCCTCGGCCTCGTGCTCTCGGAGATCGGCGAGAAGAACAAGATCTCCGTCACCGACGACGAGATCAGCCGCGCCGTGATCGAGCGCGCCCGCTCGATGCCGGGCCGCGAAAAGGAAGTCTGGGACTTCTATCGCAGCAACCCGCAGGCACTCGCCCAGCTGCGCGCGCCGATCTATGAGGACAAGGTCGTGGATTTCATCCTCGAACTCGCCAAGGTCACCGAGAAGAAGGTGTCCAAGGAAGACCTGTACAAGGACGAAGACGAGAAGGCGGCGTAAAGCCGACTTCTCTGTCCCTCATGGTGAGGAGCGCGCTTGCGCGCGTCTCGAACCATGAGTTGGCCGGGCTCCGAGCCTGCCGCCATCCTTCGAGACGCCGCGCTTTGCGCGGCTCCTCAGGATGAGGGTTGAGCAGGGGGCAACGGTTTAGAATGTTCTAATCAAAACGCCGGCTGGTCCTCCAGCCGGCGTTTTGTCGTCCGGATGGCGAGATTTTCTCTGCCCCTCATGGTGAGGAGGCGCGCAGCGCCGTCTCGAACCATGAGCTGGCCGGGCTCCGAGCTTCGTTGCCATCCTTCGAGACGCTGCGCTTTGCGCAGCTCCTCAGGATGAGGGTGGAGCGGGGCAACGGTTTAGAACGTTCTAATCAAACGCCGGCTGGTCCTCCAGCCGGCGTTTTGTCGTCCGGATGGCGAGATTTTCTCTGCCCCTCATGGTGAGGAGGCGCGAAGCGCCGTCTCGAACCATGAGCTGGCTGGGCTCCGAGCTTCGTTGCCATCCTTCGAGACGCTGCGCTTTGCGCTGCTCCTCAGGATGAGGGCAGAGCAGGGGGCAACGGTTTAGAACGTTCTAATCAAACGCCGGCTGGTCCTCCAGCCGGCACTTTGTCGTCCGGATGGCGAGATTTTCTCTGCCCCTCATGGTGAGGAGGCGCGAAGCGCCGTCTCGAACCATGAGCTGGCTGGGCTCCGAGCTCCGCTGCCATCCTTGGAGACGCCGCTTTGCGGCTCCTCAGCATGAGGGCAGGGGGCGGGGCAGGCGTTCTGTCATTAAGGATACCGCCCGAATCAGTTCCGGCCTGTGCTGCATCGCTTTGCGATGCGCGCCAGAATCGGCTTGAACTGAGGGGCAGGGTGACGATCGGACCCATGGTCTTGTTGTCGCCCGATTGGCTCATATCTGTGGGCTCACGCCTACCGACGACTATCCCTTTGCATCACGGGACATTCGCGCATCCCGCGGCCTGTCTCCTCCAACCCTTTGGGTGCTCTATGCGCGATCCGATCGAAACCTACATGAACCTCGTTCCGATGGTGGTCGAGCAGACCAATCGCGGCGAGCGTGCCTACGACATCTTCTCGCGCCTCTTGAAGGAGCGCATCATCTTCGTGACCGGTCCGGTGGAAGACGGCATGGCGACGCTGATCGTCGCACAGCTGCTGTTCCTGGAAGCGGAAAATCCGAAGAAGGAAATCTCGATGTACATCAACTCGCCCGGTGGCGTGGTGACGTCGGGTCTGTCCATCTACGACACGATGCAGTTCATCCGTCCGCCAGTCTCCACGCTGTGCACCGGCCAGGCTGCGTCGATGGGCTCGCTGCTGCTCACGGCCGGCGCGAAGGACATGCGCTTTGCTCTGCCGAACGCTCGCGTCATGGTTCACCAGCCCTCGGGCGGTTTCCAGGGCCAGGCCACCGACATCCTGATCCACGCCAAGGAAGTCGAGAGCCTCAAGCGTCGCCTCAACGAGATCTATGTGAAGCACACCGGTCGTCCCTATGACGAAATCCACAACGCGCTCGAGCGCGATAACTTCATGACCGCCGATCAGGCCAAGGACTTCGGCCTCATCGACAAGGTGATCGACAAGCGTGCTGAAGAGCCGGGCGCTGTGAAGCCGGCCTGACGATAAAAGGCTGTTTCCGGCGCCCGCCGGGAACAGTTTGGCAACGTTGCGAGGGATCGCGTATGCGCGGTCCGACATCTTTGGATACAAACCAAGATCAAAGTCGATTTATCGAATATTTCGTACCGGTATTTTATGCCGGAGCTGGACACGGAAGTTCCGCTTTCGTCCACAATACGAGCAGATCATTCGCGCAATGCGCTCCGAATTGTCGGGGACACTCGCGGAAGCTGCGCAAATCGCGTAATCGTCATAAATGGTGACGACGCGCCGATTAGCGAATTCTTGATCATCGGCTGCCAGCATGGTTCGCTAGTGCGGATCGGTTAGTATCGCGGAGATTCGATTTGGCCGCGGATTCGCGCGGCATTTGGAACAAAGGTCTTTTTTGGTACGGCAATTGCTCTATCTACGGGATGTGTCCCGGTCTGAGCAGCACCCTGCGAACGAAGATCGAACGGCGGACGGAGATAGGAATGAGTAAGGTCGGTACCAGCGACTCCAAGAATACGCTGTATTGTTCGTTCTGCGGCAAGAGCCAGCACGAAGTTCGCAAACTGATCGCGGGTCCCACCGTATTCATCTGCGACGAATGCGTCGAACTGTGCATGGATATCATCCGCGAAGAGAACAAGTCTTCGCTGGTCAAATCGCGCGACGGCATCCCGACGCCGAAGGAAATCTGCAAGGTGCTCGATGACTATGTCATCGGTCAGTTCCATGCGAAGAAGGTTCTCTCGGTCGCGGTGCATAACCACTACAAGCGCCTCAACCACCAGACCAAGCACAACGATGTCGAACTCGCGAAGTCGAACATCCTGCTGATCGGCCCCACCGGTTCGGGCAAGACGCTGCTCGCGCAGACGCTCGCTCGTATTCTGGACGTGCCGTTCACGATGGCCGATGCGACGACGCTGACCGAAGCCGGTTACGTTGGTGAGGACGTCGAGAACATCATCCTCAAGCTGCTGCAGTCGGCCGACTACAATGTCGAGCGGGCCCAGCGCGGCATCGTCTACATCGACGAAATCGACAAGATCTCGCGCAAGTCGGACAATCCGTCGATCACCCGCGACGTGTCGGGCGAAGGCGTGCAGCAGGCACTGCTGAAGATCATGGAAGGCACCGTTGCCTCCGTGCCTCCGCAGGGCGGCCGCAAGCATCCGCAGCAGGAATTCCTGCAGGTCGACACCACGAACATCCTGTTCATCTGCGGTGGCGCTTTCGCCGGCCTCGAAAAGATCATTTCGGGCCGCGGCCGCACCACCTCGATCGGTTTCGCCGCGCAGGTGCTGGCACCGGAAGATCGCCGCACCGGTGAAATCTTCCGTCACGTCGAGCCCGAGGATTTGCTCAAGTACGGCCTGATCCCGGAATTCGTCGGTCGTCTGCCCGTCGTCGCGACGCTGGAAGACCTCGATGAGACCTCGCTGAAGAAGATCCTGACCGAGCCGAAGAACGCGCTGGTGAAGCAGTATCAGCGCCTGTTCGAGATGGAGAATATCGAGCTCACCTTCGCCGACGAGGCGCTGGGTGCGGTGGCCCGCAAGGCCATCGAGCGCAAGACGGGCGCCCGCGGTCTGCGGTCGATCCTGGAAAGCATCCTGCTCGAGACCATGTTCGATCTGCCGGGCCTGGAAGGTGTCGAGGAAGTCGTCATCTCCAAGGAAGTCGTGGATGGGACGGCACGCCCGCTCTACATCTATGCCGACCGCTCGGATCGTGCGGCAGAGACCAGCGCCAGCGCCTGACCGGTCTGCGCGAAACATCAGTTCGAGACACGGCTGCCGGGTATCCGGCAGCCGTTTTCGTTTCTTGCCGGAATCCGTCCAGCCGGGCCATCTTCCATAAACCGCCTTTGTTCATAGGTGTTTCGGCGACTTGACACCCCCCCGGCCCATAGCCACCTAATGCAGGCGGCGAACACAAAATCTCCCTCAAGATTCGCCATAACTCCGGACAAGTAGAGCCGCGAACCCACAAAGTTCTCATGGCCGAGCGAAGACGGAAATCGCACCTTGTGGTGGTTGCGCAATCAGCGGACCGCGTGCAGGGGGGCAAAGCAAAAGGAACAGGCCATGACGACCTCCAAGCCCCGGCCAACCATTGTTCACGGCGAGACGCACTCCTATCCAGTGCTACCGCTGCGCGACATCGTCGTTTTCCCGCACATGATCGTGCCGCTCTTTGTCGGCCGCGAAAAATCCATTCGCGCGCTCGAAGAGGTGATGAAGAACGACGCATTGATCATGCTCGCGACGCAGAAGAATGCGTCGGATGATGATCCAGCGCCGGACGCCATCTACGAGACCGGCACGCTTGCCAGCGTGTTGCAGCTGCTGAAGCTTCCCGACGGCACCGTGAAGGTGCTGGTGGAAGGCCTCGAGCGCGCCAAGGTCGAGAAATATTCCGATCGTGCTGAATATTACGAGGCGACCGCCGTCGCCCTCGCGGACACTGATGGCAAGAGCGTCGAGGCGGAAGCCTTGTCGCGTTCGGTCGTGTCCGACTTCGAGAGCTATGTGAAGCTCAACAAGAAGATCTCGGCCGAAGTGGTTGGCGTCGTGCAGGCGATCACCGATTTCGCCAAGCTCGCCGACACCGTCGCGTCGCATCTCGCCGTCAAGATCGCGGATCGCCAGGGCATCCTGGAAACGCTGTCCGTCACCGGGCGCCTGGAAAAGGTGCTGGGCCTGATGGAGAGCGAGATCTCGGTGCTGCAGGTCGAGAAGCGCATCCGCTCGCGCGTCAAGCGCCAGATGGAGAAGACCCAGCGCGAATATTATCTCAACGAGCAGATGAAGGCGATCCAGAAGGAACTCGGCGACGACGAAGGTCGCGACGAGCTGGCCGACATCGAAGAGAAGATCGCCAAGACCAAGCTCTCGAAGGAAGCCCGCGAGAAGGCGCAGCACGAGCTGAAGAAGCTGCGCCAGATGTCGCCGATGTCCGCGGAAGCGACCGTCGTGCGCAACTATCTCGACTGGCTGCTGTCGATTCCGTGGGGCAAGAAGTCGAAGGTCAAGAAGGACCTCAGCGCCGCTCAGGCGATGCTGGACGAGGAGCACTACGGGCTTGAGAAGGTCAAGGACCGCATCGTCGAGTATCTCGCCGTGCAGTCGCGCGCCAACAAGCTGACGGGCCCGATCCTGTGCCTCGTCGGGCCTCCCGGCGTCGGCAAGACCTCGCTTGGCAAGTCGATCGCGAAGGCGACCGGACGTGAGTTCGTGCGCGTGTCGCTCGGCGGCGTGCGCGACGAGGCGGAGATCCGCGGTCATCGCCGGACCTATATCGGTTCGATGCCCGGCAAGATCATCCAGTCGATGCGCAAGGCCAAGACCTCGAACCCGCTGTTCCTGCTGGACGAGATCGACAAGATGGGCGCCGATTTCCGCGGCGATCCGTCGTCGGCTTTGCTCGAGGTCCTCGACCCCGAACAGAACGGCACCTTCGCCGACCACTATCTCGAAGTGGACTACGATCTGTCCAACGTGATGTTCATCACCACGGCGAACACCCTGAATATCCCGGGGCCGCTGATGGACCGCATGGAGCTGATCCGGATCGCTGGTTACACCGAGACGGAGAAGGTCGAGATCGCCCGCAAGCACTTGATCCCGGCTGCGCTGTCGAAGCACGGTCTGGACACCAAGGAATGGTCGATCGACGACGATGCATTGCTGCTACTGATCCGCCGCTACACCCGCGAAGCGGGCGTGCGTAATCTCGAGCGCGAAATCTCCACGCTGGCCCGCAAGGCCGTGAAGGAGCTGATGCTCTCGAAGAAGAAGGTGGTGAAGGTCACCGCGAAGACGCTGGAAGAGTTCTCGGGCGTGGCGAAGTATCGCTACGGCGAAATCGAGAGCGACGATCAGGTCGGCGTGGTCACGGGTCTGGCCTGGACGGATGTCGGTGGTGAGCTCCTCACCATCGAAGGCGTCATGATGCCCGGCAAGGGCCGCATGACCGTCACCGGCAATCTGCGTGACGTGATGAAGGAATCGATATCGGCGGCGGCGTCTTACGTCCGCTCGCGCGCGATCACCTTCGGGATCGAGCCGCCGCTGTTCGAGCGACGCGACATCCACGTCCACGTGCCCGAGGGGGCGACCCCGAAGGACGGACCGTCTGCAGGCGTCGCGATGGCCACCACGATCGTGTCTGTCCTGACGGGCATCCCGATCAAGCATGATGTCGCCATGACCGGCGAGATCACGCTGCGCGGCCGCGTGCTGCCGATTGGCGGATTGAAGGAGAAGCTGTTGGCTGCGGCCCGTGGCGGCATCAAGACGGTGCTGATCCCCGAGGACAATGCCAAGGACCTCACCGAGATCCCGGACTCGATCAAGGGTGGTCTGAACATCATCCCGGTTGCCCGGATGGACGAAGTGATCAAGAACGCGCTGGTTCGCCAGCCCGTGGCGATCGACTGGGAAGAGGACACCAAGGTGCCCGTGAAAGCCGATGGCGACGAAGCCGCCGGTGGCCTGACCGCGCACTAAACGTCACTCCCGACCAACCACATCAGCGGCGCCCTCAGGGGCGCCGCTTTTGTTTTGGGCATCACGATGACGGGAGGTTGATCGGGCCGTGGCTGTCGATCCGCAACCTGCGGTGCTAGGTTTTGTGATGACGAGATGACGATGATGAAATCACTGATCCTCACAGCCTTGATGTCGATTGCCGCCACTGACGCAGCCCTGTGCGAGCGGCTGGACAAGCGCTTCGGCGCCGAGCGCGAGCGCGGCTATCGGGCCGAGCGCGAATTCGAGGGCAGGGACACGGGATTTCAGAATCGGGACCGCGCGAATTTTCTCGGCGCGAAGACGACGGACCAGTCGCGCCCGGAAACGCCCAGGCAGGATCTGCAAGCGCCGGCCACGATCGGATTGCAGCGATGAACGCGCGGTCCCGGCTTGCCCTCTCACGGCGCTGGCGTTAAACAGGCGACCAATGGCATTTGCCTTGGGCGGCTAGCTCAGCTGGTTAGAGCATCTCGTTTACACCGAGAGGGTCGGCGGTTCGAATCCGTCGCCGCCTACCACTCCCCAAGCGCTCACCGATCCATCCCTTTCGCGATCTCGATGCCCTCGTTCAGCAGCGCCATGCGCAGCAGGTTGTAGGTCGTGTCCGATCGGCAGGCATGCGCCAGTTTCAGCGCATGCAGCATGGTGACGACCAGGTCGTCCGCGTCCTTGCCGCCCTGGATCACTTTCAAATGACACTCGCTCATGTGATCAGGCAATCTGGCGCGACAGATGGGACGCGCCGAGCACGGCCTCATGGATCGCGACCTTGGCACGCACCCGTGCGTGATATTGCTCGCTGACATGGAACAGCACGGCGATGGTGGCTTCGCCATTCATCATGGTCGGCAGGCCCAGCGGTTCGATCTCGAAACCGAAACCCTGCAGGATCGGGATGCGCAGCGGGTTGATCACCGAGGTGAAGCCGGACAGCCCTTCCATCATGCCATATTCCTGGATGGCGGTCAGCAGCTCGAAATAATGCCGGCTGCGGCGTTCGCATTTGCGCATGCCGAAGCGCGTCAGCTCCAACACGTCGCGGCGTTCGATGATGGCGCCCTCGACCAGATGCGGGAAGTGCTCGCTCAGCATATGCGGCAGCACGGTGGGATGCAGACGGAAACCGCCGGCGACCGTTCCGGTCTCGTCCGACGCGATCATGTAGACGGCATGTTCGTTGTCGTACTGGTCGCGCTCATGGGTGCCGTCGATATCGAAATCCGTCCAGCCGCGCTCCTTGACGAACACGTCGTGACGGAGCCGGAATTGCCTGTCGAGCAGCTGCTGGTGCTGTTTCGCATTGTCGGTGGTGACGATCTCGATCATGAAACCTGCTCCGCGCTGAGTTGCGCGACAAGATTTCACGAGCGGCCACGGTGCGAAATTCCGTGGACTGGGGATTGACAAATCAGTAGGCGATCAATCCCCGCTTGATCGCTTCGGCGACAGCCTGGGCGCGGGTATGCGCGTTGAGCTTGTGCATCGCGGCAGTCACCGTCTTGTTCACGGTGTCTTCGGAAATGCTGAGGATGACGCTGGTGTCCCATGCGGTCTTGCCGGCTGCGACCCAGTTCATCACCTCGCGCTCGCGCGTGGTGAGCACGGAGACAGTCGCTTTTGAGTCCGGTTTCGTACTCTTCGATTGATCACGCGCGCGCAGCACGGCGAAGCGGTTCGAGGCATACATGGCGACGAGTTCGATGGCGGCATTGGCTTCGGGCGTGCGTTCGACCTCGTGCCCCGCAAGCGACAGGCCGGCCTGATAGCCGTTCAGGCCATGGACGGGCGCACACAGTCCGAATTTAAGGTCATAGTCCTCCGCGGCGATCTCCATCACCTGGCGCGACGCCGGGCTCATTTTATCGAGCGGGACATCGGACCAGGCGAACATTTCGACCCGCCGGCGAATCTCCGGGGCAACGGGGTCGCAGGCATAGAAGTTCGATCGGCGATATTGCTCGGCCCATTGTTTTGGCCAGGCTTCCCACAGCACGCGGTCGTGGAAGGGCTGGGAGCTGCTGCCGGAGGCGACGAAGCAGATGTGATGGTAGCCGAACGACGACGCCATCCGGATGATGACGTCACCGATCACGGCGGCGGACTGAGCAGCACCGATCCGCTCGATCGCCGACAGTGCATCCTGAAAATATCTGCCCCTGAACGATGCCATGGGGGCCCCCAAATCCGATCAGTATGAATTTTCTGGACGTCAATTTTGTCGGATGTTTTTACGCGACGCACATCGCTATTCGTTGCCGACAGGATAGCGGGACCGGAGTCAGACGCAATCGGCGAGAAGTCGAATGCAGGCATGGTCTGCGAATTTGTCGGGGGTGTGAGCGGTCGTACCCCGCGACCCCATCGTGAGGTTCTAAGATACCTTGTGGCGGTACATCAGGCGCGCTCTTCCCAGATCATCGCCAGGTGAACGATAGTCTCGGCGGCTTTCTCCATATCCTGCACGCTCACCCATTCGGTGCGGCCGTGAAAGGCGTGTTCGCCGGCAAAAATGTTGGGGCAGGGCAGGCCCATGAAGGACAGCCGCGAGCCATCGGTGCCGCCGCGGATGCTGCCGCGGACCGGGGTCAGGCCGGTGCGGCGGATCGCCTCGATGGCGTAATCGACGCCATGCGGGTGCTGGTCGATCACCTGCTTCATGTTGCGATATTGCTGGGTGATGGCGATCGATGCGGAGGAGTGCGGATAGGCGGCCAGCACGTCATCGACGATGGATTGCAGCAGCGCTTCCTTCTGCTTCAGCCCGTCCTCGGTGAAGTCGCGGACGATCAGGCTCAGCGTCGCCTGCTCGAGCGCGCCTGTGATGCCGGTCGGATGCAGAAAACCTTGCTTGCCGTCGGTGGTCTCCGGCGAGCAGGTGTCCTTCGGCAGCCGCTCGACGATCGCAGCGGCGATCTTGATGGCATGTTCCATCTTGCCTTTGGCGAAGCCGGGATGCGCGGCGACGCCGGTGATGCTGATCACCGCGGCATCGGCCGAGAACGTCTCGTCCTCGATATGGCCGGCGGTTTCGCCATCCATCGTATAGGCGAAATCGGCGCCGAGCTTTTTGAGATCGACCTTGTCGACGCCGCGGCCGATCTCCTCGTCCGGCGTGAACAGAATCTTGATGGTGCCGTGCTTGATTTGGGGATTGGCGATCAGGAAGCGTGCGGCATCCATGATCTCGGCAAGGCCAGCCTTGTTGTCGGCGCCGAGCAGCGTGGTGCCGTCGGTGGTGACGATGTCATTTCCGATCTGGTCTTCAAGCGCCGGGTTGTCCTTGACGCGGATGATTTGCGTCTTGTCAGCGGGCAACACGATGTCGCCGCCCTGATAGTTGCGCACGATCTGCGGCTTCACATTGGCGCCGCTGCAGTCCGGCGACGTGTCCATGTGCGAGCAGAAACAGATGACCGGGACGGGCTTGTCCGATGTAGCCGGAATGGTCGCATAGACATAGCCGTGCTCATCGAGATGCGCATCGGAAAGCCCGAGCTCCTGCAGCTCGCGCGCAAGCACCGCGCCGAGGTCCTTCTGCTTGGCCGTGGAGGGGCAGGTGGGCGATTCCGGATCGGACTGGGTGTCGATCACCACATAGCGCAGAAAGCGCGCGAGGACGTCGTGGGTGAAGGAAATGGCCGACGTCACTGTCATGGATCACTCGCCAGAGATGGGCACCCGATAGTCTTTGGAGCGGCGCTCCGGGCCGTGGCCCGAAGCACGATTTTGTCAGGCGCAATCTTAGACTGCGTCCTTCAGCTCCTTGGCGGGGCGGAAGGCGACCTTCTTGCTGGCCTTGATCTGGATCTCTTCGCCGGTGGCCGGGTTACGGCCGGTGCGGGCGGCGCGGGTGCGGACCTGCAGGATGCCGAGGCCGACGATGCGGATGCGGTCGCCGTTCTTCAGGTGCTCGGTCATCTTGCCGACCATGTCGTTGAGAATCTCTTCGGCCTTCTTCTTCGACAGCTCGTGAGTCTCGGCCAATGCGGCCGCCAGATGCTTGAGGGTGATCGTCGGGGGCGCGGGCGCCTTCGCGGGGGTATCTGGGGTATCTGCCATGAGAACTGGCCTTTCCGTTATAAACCGTCACAAAACCTGGGACGCTGCAGGGCTTAGACGATTCTACGCGACGCCGACTATGCCGATTTGCCAGTAAAATAGGGGGTTATTTGCATTCCCCGCCTTGAAATGGCCGAACCGCAAGCGGGTGGGGACAGGTTTCAAAAAGGCAGTACCAAGCTGCTTGACTTCGTCATGACGTCCCTTTATTCCCACCCTCACTGCGGGACACAGTCCACGTCCACGCGGGAGTAGCTCAGTTGGTTAGAGCGCTGCCCTGTCACGGCAGAGGTCGCGGGTTCGAGTCCCGTCTCTCGCGCCATTCCAATCGGAATGGCGTCCCAAGCGAACATCCTCACAAACATGCGCGATCTGACTGAATAAAGCTCAATGCTGCAGCGGTCGCGCGCGTCTGTGTTCCCCCCGCTCACATCTCGCTGCGCTTCTCAGAACGAATCCGCCAGTGCGATTTCATCGCGCAGCATCTGGATACGCCGGGCGGCTTCGGCGCGGGTCAGGTCTTTCTCGAACTGCCCGGGCTGATAGGCCTCGATCGCCAGCGACTTCAGCGTCAGCGCCTGGCTGCGCGTCATCGGGCCCGACAGGCGGTCGAGCAGTGCTTCGGCATCGAAGGGGGCCATCGCCGGTGCGGCGATGGGGGCTGTCATCAAAGCTTGGGTCACGGAAGCCTCCGGTCAGATTCGGCTTAAGAAGGTCTTGCGATTTGGTTCTTGTTTTGTTCTATATCGGATATGAGTGACCTCGCCAAGCTGAATTTTCGAATCGCCCGTTTGCGCACCCGGATGCGGGGAATGCAGTCGGATATCCGACACCTGACCAATGCCGGGCTCGATTGCACGGATGCCTGCGAACGGCTGCGGCGGACCCAGCGCGAGGTGCTCGAACTGATCGCCGAGCGGAGCATGTTCGCGTGAGCGCGCAGGATACCGTGCCGTTACGGATCGTCGCTTTGCGGGCGGACATTTCAGAACTGGGGGCTGCCATCGGGCAGTTGCGCAGAGCTGGGCTCGACAATGCCGCGGCGCAATTGCTGCTGGCCCGCAAGCGCGCAGAGCTTGATGGTCTGATGCGATCATCGACAGGTAAGGCGGCTGCACCAGATAAGCCGGTGCAGCCGTCCAGATAGTTCTTACATCTTCTTCGAGTCGCCGCCTGCCATGGGCATCATCGGCATCATCATGCCGCCGCCCATCATGCCGCTATCGGCTTTGGGCTTCATCATGCCCATCTTCTGCGCGTTTGCGAGGTGCTTGTTGCAGCCGCGCACATCGCCTTTCGACATGGATTCATTGGCCATGCCGATCTCGCGGTCCATCATCATCTTCTGCTGGCCGTCCGCCATGGCGGTGGACATGTTATTCACCTTCATCATGCCGTCGCCGCTGCAGCCCATCATCATCGGCTTGGCCGATGCCGGGGCGACGGCGAGAATCGAAAGCGCTGCTGCCGTGATCAAGAATTTCGTCATGGGAACCTCTTGTCAGTCAAATGCCAGCACAGCGCTGGCTCTCAGGATACGAATGTCCTGAGATTTGGTTCGCCGGGAGAATGATTTTTTCGACGGTGCATTGCAGCAACATTGCAAAGCGCGCTGAGCGCGTAGATTTGATCGGGCAGCCGCTGCAGCCCCAACTGCAGCCCCAAGTTGATCGCCGAGCAGGGCGAGCCGGGATGATGTGCCCGGTGCGATGCGTTTGCGGTCACGTTGCGTGGCAATTTCAACCTGCGGGAAACCCTGTCGCAAGGTTTGCATGCGAGAGCGGAAGCGGTGTCATTGGCGGGGGAAGGGATCGCCTTGCATCAGGTCGGATTGCGCATGGCAGGCGCGGAAAACTGTCAACATCCCCGGTGTTGCATGGCTTGTTGCGCTGCGCTAAGGCTCAGAACCATTCCAATGTTCGAATCTGCGGCAAACCATCTGCCGCGGGGATAGGCATCGCCGATGAACGGCATCTTGCAGAATTATCTTCCTCTCGTGGTCTTCATCGGCATCGCATCCGTCATCGGTTTGTCGCTGCTGATCGCGCCATTCCTTGTCGCTTATCAGAACCCGGATCCGGAAAAGCTTTCCGCCTATGAATGCGGATTCAACGCTTTTGACGATGCCCGCATGAAGTTCGATGTGCGCTTCTATCTGGTGGCGATTCTCTTCATCATTTTCGACCTCGAAGTCGCCTTCCTGTTTCCGTGGGCGGTGGCCTTCGGCAAGGTCGGTGTCGCCGGTTTCTGGTCGATGATCGTGTTTCTCGGCGTGTTGACTGTCGGCTTCGCCTACGAATGGAAGAAAGGCGCGCTCGAATGGGATTGAGCCCCGCAACTGCTCCCGCTCCTGCCATCGCGCAGGCGCCGCGTGGCATTCTCGATCCGTCCACCGGCAAGCCGGTCGGCGCGAACGATCCGTATTTCCTCGAAGTCAATGCCGAGCTGTCGGACAAGGGCTTCTTTGTCGCGGCCGCTGACGACCTGATCACCTGGGCGCGCACCGGCTCCTTGATGTGGATGACCTTCGGTCTCGCCTGCTGCGCGGTCGAGATGATGCAGGTGTCGATGCCGCGTTACGACGTGGAGCGCTTCGGCTTCGCGCCGCGTGCGTCGCCGCGCCAGTCGGACGTGATGATCGTTGCCGGCACGCTGACCAACAAGATGGCGCCGGCGCTGCGCAAGGTCTATGACCAGATGCCGGAGCCTCGCTATGTGATCTCGATGGGATCATGCGCCAATGGCGGCGGCTATTACCACTATTCCTATTCAGTGGTGCGCGGCTGCGACCGCATCGTTCCGATCGACATCTACGTGCCGGGCTGCCCGCCCACGGCAGAAGCGCTGCTCTATGGCGTGCTGCTGCTGCAGAAGAAGATCCGGCGCATCGGCACGATCGAACGCTAAACGAAATGAGACAGTGGAATGGCAAGTTCTTCGAACATGGTCATTCCTCTGCTGCGCGATAGTAACCGGCGAATTTGAAGAGCGGCTGAGCGTATCAGAAAAGCGCTTGAGCGATCTGGAGACCCACAAGTGACTGATCTTTCCGGTCTGGGCGATATCATCAAGGGCGCATTGCCCGGTGCCGTCGTCAGCACCTCGGTCGCCTTCGACCAACTGACGCTGAATGTGGACGTGTCGAAGATCGTCGAGATCATGCAGTTCCTGCGTGACGATCCGCGCTGCCGTTTCGTCAACTTCACCGATGCGACGGCCGTGGATTATCCCGGCCGCGAGAAGCGTTTCGACGTCGTCTATCACCTGATGTCGCCGTTCCTGAATGTGCGTCTGCGCGTCAAGGCGCTGGCCTCGGAGACGACCCAGGTGCCGTCGATCATCGACGTCTTCCCGGGCGCCGACTGGTTCGAGCGCGAGGCCTATGACCTCTATGGCGTGATCTTTGTCGGCCATCCCGACATGCGTCGTTTGCTGACGGACTATGGCTTCGACGGCCATCCGCTGCGCAAGGATTTCCCGCTCACCGGTTTCGTCGAGGTTCGCTACGACGACCAGGAGAAGCGCGTGATCTATGAGCCGGTCCGGCTCAATCAGGAATTCCGCAAGTTCGACTTCCTGTCGCCATGGGAAGGCGCCGATTATCCGACGCTGCCCGGCGACGAGAAGGCAGGGGTTAAGTGATGAACGATCAACCCGGCGTCCGCAATTTTACGATCAACTTTGGCCCGCAGCATCCGGCAGCGCACGGCGTGTTGCGTCTGGTGCTCGAGCTCGACGGCGAAGTCGTCGAGCGCGTCGATCCGCATATCGGTCTGCTTCACCGCGGCACCGAGAAGCTGATCGAGCAGAAGACCTATATGCAGGCGATCCCGTATTTCGATCGCCTCGATTACGTCGCGCCGATGAATCAGGAGCATGCCTTCTGTCTCGCCGCCGAAAAGCTGCTCGGCATCACCGTGCCGCGCCGCGGCCAGCTGATCCGCGTGCTGTATTCGGAAATCGGCCGCATCCTGTCGCATCTGCTCAACGTCACCACGCAGGCGATGGACGTCGGCGCGCTCACCCCGCCGCTGTGGGGGTTCGAAGAGCGCGAAAAGCTGATGGTGTTCTATGAGCGCGCCTCGGGCTCGCGCATGCATGCGGCATTCTTCCGCGTCGGCGGCGTGCATCAGGACCTGCCGCCCGCGCTCATCAACGACATCGACGCCTGGTGCGATGCGTTCCCGCGCGTGCTCGACGATCTCGAGACGCTGCTCACCAACAACCGCATCTTCAAGCAGCGCAACGTCGATATCGGCGTCGTGAAGCTGGACGACGCCTGGAAGTGGGGCTTCTCCGGCGTGATGGTGCGCGGTTCGGGCGCGTCGTGGGACCTGCGCAAGGCGCAGCCTTACGAGTGCTACGGCGAGATGGAATTCGACATTCCGATCGGCAAGAATGGCGACTGCTACGATCGCTATTGCATCCGCGTCGAGGAGATGCGCCAGTCCACCAAGATCATGAAGCAGTGCATCGCCAAGATGCGCGCGGCGGACGGGCAGGGGCCTGTCGCCGTCGAGGACAGCAAGATCTTCCCGCCGCGTCGCGCCGAGATGAAGCGCTCGATGGAAGCGCTGATCCATCACTTCAAGCTCTATACCGAAGGCGTGCATGTGCCCGAGGGCGAGGTCTATGCCGCCGTGGAAGCGCCGAAGGGCGAATTCGGCGTGTATCTGGTCTCGGACGGCAGCAACAAGCCGTACAAGTGCAAGATCCGCGCGCCGGGCTTTGCGCATCTTCAGGCGATGGACTTCCTGTGCCGCGGCCACCAGCTGGCCGACGTCTCGGCAATCCTGGGCTCCATCGATATCGTGTTCGGTGAGGTCGATCGGTGACATTGACGCCTCCCATCCAGTTTGACCGCGCATCGGGCGCGCTCCAGGGGGTAAACCTCTGGGAGCGCACGATGGCGTGCGTGCTGGCGGCAGGCTCGAAAATGTCGGCGTCGTTCTCGCATCGCGGCTACAATATGTGCGCCAATCTGATGCGCGCGACTGTGCTGCCGGCGCGCAATCTGGTGGTGAAGCTGAATGCGGATGCGCTGTTCGCATTCCCGTTCGGCGACGGCTACTGGAGCAAGCTGCTCGACCGCGGCTTCTCCTACGAAGACGAGCTTGAGCTGCTGTTCAAGAATTCCGTCGATGTCGATTACACGCTGCTCGATTGCGGCGCGAACTATGGCTACTGGTCGGTGCTGGTCTCGAGCGCGCCGTTCGGCTCGCACAAGGCCATTGCCATCGAGCCGTCGGGCGAGAATTTCCCGAAGCTCGCGAACAACGCAAAGATCAATGGTGATCGTTTCGAGGTCATCAAATGCGCGATCGGTTCGGTGCGCGGTACCGCGCGGCTGTCGGGCACCAAGCATGAGGCCTTCAGCATCGCGGGCGACCAGAGCGCCGGCGAGGAAGTGCCGGTCATCGCGCTCGACAATCTGCTCGACGACGGCAAGCTGTCGATGGCGGGTAAATATCTCATCAAGCTCGACGTCGAAGGCGTCGAGATCGAGGCCATCAAGGGCGGCACGCGTTTGCTGCAGGGCGACTCGGTCATCATGTGCGAAGAGCACGGCAATGACCCCGCGCACACGGTCTCGCGCTACATCCTGGATCAAACACCGCTGTCGCTGATCGTGCATGATCCCGCCACCAACCGTTTCGAAACCGTGACCGAGTTGTCGATTCTCGATCGCATCAAGGTGTCCACACACGTTGGCTACAATGTGTTCGGCACCTCCAGTGCGTTCTGGCTCGATCGCTTCAATAATCTGAATGCGAGCGCGGCGCGCCGCGCTCACTGAGAGTAACCACCATGTCTGTCCGCCGTCTGGCCCCGAAAGAACAGCAGCCCGCATCCTTCGACTTCACGCCCGAGAACCTGGCGTGGGCGAAGAAGCAGATCGAGAAGTTTCCGCCGGGTCGTCAGGCCTCCGCGGTGATCTCGATCCTGTGGCGTGCGCAGGAGCAGCATGCCGGCTGGGTGTCGGAAGCGGCGATCCGCTATGTCGCCGACATGCTGGAGATGCCGTATATCCGCGTGATGGAGGTTGCGACCTTCTACACGATGTTCCAGCTGCAGCCGGTCGGCAAGAAGGCCCACATCCAGGTCTGCGGTACCACGCCTTGCATGCTGCGCGGCGCCGGCGACCTCATCGATGTCTGCCAGCACCGCATCCATCACGATCCCTTCCATCTGTCGGAAGACGGTGATTTCTCGTGGGAAGAGGTCGAGTGCCTCGGCGCCTGCGTCAACGCCCCGATGGCGATGATCTGGAGCGACACCTACGAGGATCTCGACCGCGACAGCATGAACAAGCTGATCGACGGCTTTGCCGCGGGCACGCCGCCGAAGCCGGGTTCGCAGATCGGCCGTCAGTTCGCAGCCCCCGAAGGCGGCGCGCGCGTGATGAAGGACGGTGGCGCGCCGAACTACACCAAGTCGGAGGCTCTGACCAAGGAGCCGGCGCTCGCTGATGCCGAGCCGAAGAAGCAGACCGAGTCCGCCAACGCGCAGGAACGCCCCGCGCCGAAGGCGCCGGCTGCTGACGCGACCAAGGACAATCCGCCGAAGGGCGGCGCTCCGAAGGAGCCGAAGAAATGAAACGCGCGCGCGTGAAAGCCATTGCATTGAAGTCGGGGGACGATGCCATGAACAAGTGGCTGTACATGCTGCTGCACACTGCAGCCGCGGCTGCGTTCATGTTTGTCCTGCAGCGTTTCGTGCTGCAGTCCACGTTTGAATCGAGCTTGATCTGGGCGATGGCCTTCGGCCTTGGCGCCGCAGTGATCGCCTTCAAGCAAACCAATCGCTGATCGAGGAAGCCATGCTCGACGACAAGGACCGCATCTTCCGCAATCTCTACGGCCTCGACGACTTCGGTCTCGAAGGCGCGCGCCGTCGTGGCGGTTGGGATGGCACCAAGGCCATTATCGACAAGGGCCGCGACTGGATCATCAACGAGATGAAGGCGTCGGGCCTGCGCGGCCGCGGCGGCGCCGGCTTCCCGACCGGCATGAAGTGGTCCTTCATGCCCAAGGAAAGCAAGGACGGCCGTCCGAGCTATCTCGTCGTCAATGCCGACGAGTCCGAGCCTGGTACGTGCAAGGACCGCGAGATCATGCGCCACGACCCGCATACGCTGGTCGAGGGCTGCCTGATCGCGTCTTTCGCGATGGGCGCCAATGCCTGCTACATCTATGTGCGCGGCGAATTCATCCGCGAGCGCGAGCGCCTGCAGGCCGCGATCGATCAGGCCTATGATGCCAACCTGATCGGCAAGAACAACATCCATGGCTGGCCGTTCGACCTCTATGTCGCCCATGGCGCCGGCGCTTACATCTGCGGTGAAGAAACCGCGCTGCTCGAAAGCCTCGAAGGCAAGAAGGGCCAGCCCCGCCTGAAGCCGCCATTCCCCGCCAATGTCGGCCTCTATGGCTGCCCGACCACGGTGAACAATGTGGAGTCCATCGCCGTTGCGCCGGACATCCTGCGTCGTGGCGCGTCGTGGTTCGCCGGCATCGGCCGTCCGAACAATGTCGGCACCAAGCTTTACGGCATCTCGGGCCACGTCAACACGCCCTGCGTCGTTGAAGACGCCATGAGCATTCCGTTCCGCGAGCTGATCGAGAAGCATGGCGGCGGCATTCGTGGTGGCTGGGACAATCTGCTCGCGATCATCCCGGGCGGCGCATCGTGCCCGATGATCCCGGCCGCGGATTGCCAGGAACTCATCATGGATTTCGACGGCACCCGTGCCGTGAAGTCCTCGTTCGGCACCGCGGGCGTCATCGTCATGGACAAGTCCACCGACGTTGTCGCCGCGATTGCCCGCATCAGCTACTTCTTCAAGCATGAGAGCTGCGGCCAGTGCACGCCGTGCCGCGAAGGCACCGGCTGGATGTGGCGCGTGCTCACCCGCATGGTCGATGGCCGCGCCCACAAGCGCGAAATCGACATGCTGCTCGAAGTTACCAAGCAGGTCGAAGGCCACACCATTTGCGCGCTCGGCGATGCCGCCGCGTGGCCGGTGCAGGGCCTGATCCGCGCCTTCCGCCCGGAGATCGAACGCCGCATCGAAGAGTTCAGCCGCAAGGCTTCCCTCGACGATCAGGGCATTCTCGATCCCGCGCATCTGGTCGCGGCGGAGTAAGCACAATGACGAAACTGATCGTTGACGGCAAAGAGATCGATGTCCCCGCGGACTACACGCTGCTGCAGGCGTGTGAAGCCGCTGGCGCCGAGATTCCGCGCTTCTGCTATCACGAGCGCCTGTCCATCGCCGGCAACTGCCGCATGTGCCTGGTGGAAGTGAAGGGCGGACCGAAGCCGGTTGCCAGCTGCGCCTGGGGCGTCCGCGACTGCCGTCCGGGCCCGAATGGCGAGCCGCCGGAGATTTCCACGCGTTCGCCGATGGTCAAGAAGGCCCGCGAAGGCGTGATGGAGTTCCTGCTCATCAACCACCCGCTGGATTGCCCGATCTGCGATCAGGGCGGCGAGTGTGACCTGCAGGACCAGGCGATGGGCTATGGTGTCGACACCAGCCGCTTCGCAGAGAACAAGCGCGCCGTCGAGGACAAGTATCTCGGCGCGCTCGTGAAGACCTCGATGACCCGCTGCATCCAGTGCACGCGCTGCGTCCGTTTCGCCGCCGAAGTCGCCGGCGCGCCGGAAATGGGCGCCATCGGCCGCGGCGAGGACATGGAGATCACCTCCTTCCTCGAAACCGCGCTGACCTCGGAGCTGCAGGGCAATCTCGTCGATATCTGCCCGGTCGGTGCGCTGACCTCGAAGCCTTATGCCTTCGCGGCGCGTCCGTGGGAGCTCGGCAAGACCCAGTCCATCGACGTGATGGATGCGGTCGGTTCGGCCATCCGCGTCGATACCCGTGGCCGCGAAGTGATGCGCATCCTGCCGCGCGTCAATGAGGCGGTGAACGAGGAGTGGATTTCGGACAAGACCCGTCACGTGGTTGACGGTCTGCGCACCCAGCGCCTCGACCGTCCGTATCTGCGCGAAAACGGCAAGCTGCGTGCAGCGACCTGGGGTGAGGCGTTTGGCGCCATCGCTGCAAAGGTTGCAGCCAGCGGCAACAAGGTCGGCGCCGTCGCCGGCGATCTCGCCGCCGTCGAGGAAATGTTCGCCATCAAGGCGCTGCTGGCCTCGTTGGGTTCAAGCAATGTCGCGACCGCCAACACCGCCGGCTTCGATGCCGGCGCGGGCCGCGCATCCTACATCTTCAATCCGACCATCGCCGGCATCGAGCAGGCCGATGCGCTGCTGATCGTGGGCTCCAACCCGCGCAAGGAAGCGGCCGTTCTCAACGCCCGTATCCGCAAGGCCTGGCGCGGCGGCAACCTCAAGATCGGCGTGATCGGCGACAAGGCCGATCTGACCTATCGCTACGATCATCTCGGCGCCGGTACCGAGACGCTGGCCGATGTGATGGCCGGCAAGCATTCGTTTGCTGAAGTGCTCAAGAACGCCAAGAACCCGATCATCCTGGTCGGCGCAGGCGCTTTCTCGCGTGCGGACGGCGCTGCGGTGCTGGGGCAGGTTGCGAAGCTCGCCTCGGACATCGGCGCGATCAAGGACGGCTGGAACGGTTTTGCCGTGCTGCAGTCGGCGGCATCCACCGTCGGTGCGCTCGATATCGGCTTTGCCGGCGGCAATATTGCCAGCGGCGCAGACGTCGTGTTCTCGCTCGGCGCCGATGATGTCGCGATCGCCGACGGCGCGTTCGTCGTCTATATCGGTACTCACGGCGAGCGCGGCGCCCACCGCGCCGACGTGATCCTGCCGGGCTCGGCCTATACCGAAAAGTCCGGCATCTTCGTCAATACCGAAGGCCGCGTGCAGATGGCGGAACGCGCCGGCTTCCCGCCGGGCGATGCCCGCGAGGACTGGGCGATCATCCGCGCTCTGTCCGACGTGCTCGGCCACAAGCTGCCGTTCGACTCGCTGGCGCAGCTGCGCCAGGCGATCTTCAAGCAGGCGCCGCATCTGATGCGCCTCGACCAGATCGAGGCCGGCGATGTCGCCGGCATCAAGACCCTCGCAGGGAAGGGTGGCAGCGTCGACAAGGCGCCGTTCAAGAGCCCCGTCGAGGATTTCTACCTCACCAACCCGATCGCGCGTGCGTCAGCCGTCATGGCGGAATGTTCCCGCCTGGCTTCCGGCCAGTTGCTGACGGCGGCGGAGTAAGACGATGGCTGAACTCTGGACTAGCACTCTCTGGCCGCTGATCATCATGATCGCGCAGAGCCTTCTCGTGCTCGTATTGCTGCTGGTGGCGATCGCCTACATCCTGCTGGCGGACCGCAAGATCTGGGCGGCGGTGCAGATCCGTCGCGGCCCCAACGTGGTCGGCCCGTTCGGTCTGCTGCAATCCTTCGCGGACTTGCTGAAATTCGTGCTGAAGGAGCCGGTGGTTCCGTCGGGCTCGAACAAGGGCGTGTTCCTGCTGGCGCCGCTGGTGTCGTGTATCCTGGCGCTCGCCGCCTGGGCCGTGATCCCGTTCAATCCCGGCTGGGTCATCGCCGATCTCAATGTCGGCGTGCTCTACATCTTCGCGATCTCGTCGCTGTCGATCTACGGCATCATCATGGCCGGCTGGGCGTCGAACTCGAAATACCCGTTCCTGTCGGCGCTGCGCGCCGCCGCGCAGATGGTGTCCTACGAAGTCTCCATCGGCTTCGTCATCATCACCGTTCTGCTCTGCGTGGGTTCGCTGAACCTCTCGGCCATCGTGATGGCGCAGGATTCGAAGTGGGGCATCCTCGGCTGGTACTTTATCCCGCTGTTCCCGATGTTCATCGTGTTCTACGTCTCGGCGCTGGCGGAAACCAACCGTCCGCCCTTCGATCTCGTGGAAGCGGAATCGGAACTGGTCGCGGGCTTCATGACGGAATACGGCTCGACCCCGTATCTCCTGTTCATGCTCGGCGAATACGTGGCCATCGTGTCCATGTGTGCGCTGGCGACCATCATGTTCCTCGGTGGCTGGCTGTCGCCGATCCCGTTCGCGCCATTCACCTGGGTGCCGGGCATCATCTGGTTCGCCATCAAGGTGATGTTCATGTTCTTCATGTTCGCGATGGCGAAGGCGATCGTGCCGCGCTACCGCTACGACCAGCTGATGCGTCTCGGCTGGAAGGTGTTTCTGCCGCTGTCGCTGGCTTACGTGATCATCGTCGCCGGCGTGCTGCAATTCGGGGGCCTGGCTCCGAAATGAGGTCACTATGAATATCAGGGCAACAGCTCATTCGCTGCTTCTGGCGGAGTTCGCGCAAGCGTTCGTCCTCGCCATGAAGTATTTCTTCAAGCCGAAGCCGACCTTGAACTATCCGTTCGAGAAGGGCCCGATCTCGCCACGCTTCCGCGGTGAGCACGCACTGCGCCGTTATCCCAACGGCGAAGAGCGCTGCATCGCCTGCAAGCTGTGCGAAGCCGTGTGCCCGGCCCAGGCCATCACCATCGAGGCCGGCCCGCGCCGCAATGACGGCACCCGCCGCACGGTGCGCTACGACATCGACATGGTGAAATGCATCTATTGCGGACTGTGTCAGGAAGCCTGTCCGGTCGATGCGATCGTCGAGGGGCCGAATTTCGAATTCGCCACCGAGACGCGCGAGGAGCTTTTCTATGACAAGGCCAGGCTGCTCGCCAATGGCGATCGCTGGGAACGCGAGATCGCCAAATCGCTCGCGCTCGACGCGCCGTATCGCTAAGGGGCAATCATGATCTTCCCCGCACTGTTCTTCTATCTGTTCGCCGGCGTTTGCGTCGCCTGCGCGGTCATGGTGATCGCGTCGCGCAATCCCGTGCATTCCGTGCTGTTCCTGATCCTCGCTTTCGTCAACGCATCCGGCCTGTTCATCCTGATGGGCGCCGAATTCTTGGCGATGCTGCTGATCGTCGTCTATGTCGGCGCGGTCGCGGTGCTGTTCCTGTTCGTGATCATGATGCTCGACGTCGACTTCGCGCAGCTGCGTGAAGGCTTCATCCAGTATCTGCCGGTCGGCCTGCTGGTCGGCGCGATCTTCCTCGCCGAACTGCTGCTCGTGGCGGGCGGCTGGGTGATGAACCCGAATGCCGGCAAGGCGATCACCGCGGCGATCCCGACCAATGTGTCGAACACAGAAGCGCTCGGCCTCGTGCTCTACACGACCTACATTCACTACTTCCAGCTGGCCGGTCTCGTGCTGCTGGTCGCCATGATCGGCGCCATCGTGCTGACGCTGCGCCATCGCGGCTACGTCAAGCGCCAGGACATCAATGTCCAGAACGCGCGCACCAAGACCATGGCCATGGACGTGCGCAAGGTGCCGGTCGGGCAGGGCCTGCAGGACTCGGACTCGGGGAACTGGATCAAATGACCATCGGTCTCGGACACTATCTGGCGGTCGCCGCGATCCTGTTCACGCTCGGGATCCTGGGCATCTTCCTGAACCGCAAGAACATCATCGTCATCCTGATGTCGATCGAGCTCATTCTGCTCTCGGTCAACATCAACATGGTGGCGTTCTCGACCTTCCTTGGCGACATCGTCGGCCAGGTGTTTGCGCTGCTGGTGCTGACCGTGGCCGCTGCGGAAGCAGCGATCGGTCTCGCCGTGCTCGTCGTGTATTTCCGCAACCGCGGTTCGATCGCGGTTGAAGACGTCAATCTGATGAAGGGCTGAGCCAGTTATGATCCAGGCTCTTGTATTCCTGCCGCTGATCGGTGCGCTGATCGCTGGCGCCATCGCTCTTGCGGGTGCGCATGGTCGCAACCCCAGCGGCGACGAGATGGACCACGCGCATGGTCACGACGACCATGGCCACGGCCATGCCGACGCCCACGCGGCGCATGCGCATGATGATCATGGCCACGGCCATGATGATCACGACGATCACCACCACGTGGCCGAGCCGGCTGCTTTTGGTTCGCGCGCGGCCGAGCTGATCACCGCCGGCCTGCTGGTGGTGTCGGCGGCTTTGTCCTGGATCACCTTCGTCGACGTCGCTTTCAACCACCACGATGCACGCATCGTGCTGCTGAGCTGGATCAATTCGGGCGACTTGCAGCTCTCCTGGACGCTGCGTGTCGATACGCTGACCGCCGTCATGCTCGTCGTCGTCACCACGGTGTCGTCGCTCGTGCACATCTATTCGCTCGGCTACATGGAAGACGATCCGAACCGCCCGCGCTTCATGGGCTATCTGTCGCTCTTCACCTTCATGATGCTCATGCTGGTGACCGCGGATAACCTGCTGCAGCTGTTCTTCGGCTGGGAAGGCGTCGGTCTCGCCTCGTATCTGCTGATCGGTTTCTGGTTCAAGAAGCCGTCGGCGAACGCCGCCTCGATCAAGGCGTTCGTGGTCAACCGTGTCGGCGACTTCGGCTTCCTGCTCGGCATCTTCGGCATCTTCATGCTGCTGGGCACTACCGATTTCGACACCATCTTCGCCGGCGCGCCGGCCCTGGCCGGCAAGACCATCAACTTCTTCGGCTGGCATGCCGATGCCCTGACGCTGATCTGCCTGCTGCTGTTCGTCGGCGCCATGGGCAAGTCGGCCCAGTTCCTGCTGCACACCTGGCTGCCGGACGCGATGGAAGGCCCGACGCCTGTGTCGGCGCTCATTCACGCCGCCACCATGGTCACCGCGGGCGTCTTCATGGTTGCCCGCATGTCGCCGCTGTTCGAACTCGCGCCGAACGCGCAGAACGTGGTCATGCTGGTCGGCGCCACCACGGCGTTCTTCGCAGCCACCATCGGTCTCGTGCAGAACGACATCAAGCGCATCGTCGCTTACTCGACCTGTTCGCAGCTCGGCTACATGTTCGTGGCGCTGGGGACGGGGGCTTACTCGGTCGCCATGTTCCACCTGTTCACGCATGCCTTCTTCAAGGCGCTGCTGTTCCTGGGCTCGGGCTCGGTGATCTATGCGATGCATCACGAGCAGGACATCCGGAAGATGGGTGGCCTGTGGAACAAGATCCCGTTCACCTATGCGATGATGACCATCGGCACGCTGGCTCTGACCGGCTTCCCGTTCACCGCCGGTTACTTCTCGAAGGACGCGATCATCGAAGCGGCTTACGCCTCGCACAATCCGTTCGCTTTCTACGGCTTCCTGATGACCACGGTCGCAGCGCTGCTGACCTCGTTCTATTCATGGCGGCTCGTGTTCAAGACCTTCCACGGCAAGCCGCATGATCAGAAGCACTACGATCACGCGCATGAACCGCCGATGTGGATGCTGTTCCCGCTGGCTGTTCTCGGTATCGGTTCGTTCGCGGCCGGTCTGCCGTTCAAGGAATCCTTCGCCGGCCACCACGTGGGCGAGTTCTTCCGCGAGTCGCTGAAGATGAACCCGCACATCCTCGAAGAGATGCATCACCTGCCGACCTGGGTGCCGTATCTCCCGACGGTGATGATGGTACTGGGCTTCCTGATCTCGTACCTGTTCTACATCCGCAAGCCGTATCTGCCTGTTGAACTCGCGAACCAGCATCCGCTGCTCTACAAGTTCCTGCTCAACAAGTGGTATTTCGACGAGCTGTACGACCTGATCTTCGTCCGTCCGGCCAAGTGGATCGGTCACTTCCTGTGGAAGAAGGGCGACGGCATGGTCATCGACGGCTTCGGGCCGGACGGTGTCTCGTCCCGCGTGCTCGACGTCGCGCGCGGCGCGGTCAAGATCCAGACCGGCTATCTCTATCACTACGCCTTCGCGATGCTGATCGGCGTCGCCGGGTTGATCACCTGGTTTATCTTCGGCCTGGGGGGCCACTAATGTCCGGCTCTGTCATGACCTGGCCGATCCTCTCGGTCACCACCTTCCTGCCGACCGTCGGCGCCGTGCTCGTCTATCTGATGGCGCGCGGCCGCGACGAGGCGGCCGACCGTAACGCCAAGTGGATCGCCCTGTGGGCGACCATCGCGACCTTCGCCGTGTCGCTGATCATGGTGGCGCGTTACGACGGTTCGAATGCCGGCTTCCAGTTCGTCGAAAAGGCGCCCTGGCTGGCTGCGACCATCAACTACCATATGGGCGTTGACGGCATCTCGTTCCCCTTCGTGATCCTGACCACTGCGCTGATGCCGTTCTGCATCCTGTGCTCGTGGAAGTCGGTCTCGAAGCGCGTGCCGGAATACATGATGGCGTTCCTGGTGCTGGAAACGCTGATGATCGGCACCTTCTCGGCGCTCGATCTCGTGCTGTTCTACCTGTTCTTCGAAGGCGGCCTGATCCCGATGTTCCTGATCATCGGCATCTGGGGCGGCCCGCGCCGCGTCTATGCGTCGTTCAAGTTCTTCCTCTACACGTTCTTGGGCTCGGTCCTGATGCTGCTCGCCATCATGGCGCTGTACTGGCAGGCGGGCACCACCGATATCCCGACGCTGATGCAGACCGCGATGCCGCGCAGCCTGCAGATGTGGGCGTGGCTGGCGTTCTTCGCGTCCTTTGCCGTGAAGATGCCGATGTGGCCGGTGCACACCTGGCTGCCGGATGCGCACGTGGAAGCGCCGACGGCCGGCTCGGTCGTGCTGGCTGCCATCATGCTGAAGATGGGCGGCTACGGCTTCCTGCGCTTCTCGCTGCCGATGTTCCCGGATGCGTCGCTGTATTTCGCACCGATGGTGTGGACGCTCTCGGCGATCGCGATCGTCTACACGTCGCTCGTCGCCTTGATGCAGGAAGACATCAAGAAGCTGATCGCTTACTCGTCGGTCGCGCATATGGGCTACGTCACCATGGGCATCTTCGCCGGCACCCAGCAGGGTGTTGCGGGCGCGGTGTTCCAGATGATCTCCCACGGCATCGTGTCGGGTGCGCTGTTCCTCTGCGTCGGCGTTGCCTATGACCGCATGCATACCCGCGAAATCGCGGCCTATGGCGGTCTCGTCAACCGGATGCCGATCTACGCGATGCTGTTCATGGTCTTCACCATGGCCAATGTCGGTCTGCCCGGCACGTCGGGCTTCGTCGGTGAATTCCTGACGCTGCTCGGCACCTTCAAGGTCTCGATCCCGACCGCGACGGTCGCTTGCGCCGGCGTCATTCTCTCGGCGGCCTATGCGCTGTGGCTCTATCGCAAAGTGGTGTTCGGTGATCTGACCAAGCCGGCGCTGATGGGCATGAAGGACATGACCGCCCGCGAAGGCCTGCTGCTGGTGCCGCTCGCCATTCTCACCATTCTGTTCGGTGTCTATCCGAAGCCCGTCCTCGACATGTCGGCGGCCTCGGTTGATCTCGTCGTCAAGAATTATGCTGCTGCAACTGCTGCCGTGAAGGCAGCGGCACTGCTGCACTGACCGCAGCGGACCAGGATCTCGCTATGACCATTACGACCGCTGGATATTCACTGTTGCCCGTGCTGCCGGAGCTGATCCTGGCAGTGGGCGCCATGGTGCTGTTGATGATCGGCGCCTTCAACGGGCCGAAGGTGACGGGGCTGGTATCGGCGCTCGCCATCTGCCTGTTGATCGTCACGGGCATCGTCGAAGTGATGCTGCCGGCTGGCAAGCTCGTCACCTTCGGCGGCAGCTTCATCGTCGATGATTATGCGCGATTCCTGAAAGTGCTGGCGCTGGTCGCCTCGGGCGTCACGCTGCTGCTGTCGCGTGAATTCCTCGAACACGACACCCGCCGCATTTTCGAGTATCCGATCCTGGTGCTGCTCTCGACCATCGGCATGATGGTGCTGATCTCGGCCGGCGACCTGATCATGCTCTATCTCGGCCTCGAACTGATGAGCCTTGCGCTCTATGTCGTCGCCGCCTCGAACCGCGACAATGCCAAGTCCACCGAAGCGGGCCTGAAGTATTTCGTGCTGGGCGCGCTGTCGTCGGGCATGCTGCTCTACGGCGCCTCGATGGTCTATGGCTTCACCGGCACCGTGAATTTCGCCGGCATCGCCGCCGAAGCCAAGAACGGCAATATTGGCCTGGTATTCGGCCTGGTGTTCCTGCTCGCCGGTCTCTGTTTCAAGGTCTCGGCCGTGCCGTTCCACATGTGGACGCCGGACGTCTATGAAGGCGCGCCGACCCCGGTCACCGCGTTCTTCGCCTCGGCCCCGAAAGTGGCAGCACTCGCGGTGTTCACCCGCGTCGCGCTCACCGCATTCCCCGGCATTGCCGTGCAGTGGCAGCAGATCGTGGTGTTCGTGTCGCTGGCCTCCATGGTGCTCGGCTCCTTCGCTGCCATCGGCCAGACCAACATCAAGCGCCTGATGGCCTATTCGTCCATCGGCCACATGGGCTTCGCGCTGGTCGGTCTCGCCGCCGGCACGCAAGAGGGTGCGCAGGGCGTGCTCGTCTACATCGCGATCTATGTCGCGATGACGCTGGGCTCTTTCGCCATCATCCTGACCATGAAGCGCAACGGCCAGCAGGTGGAGAGCATTTCGGACTTTGCCGGCCTCTCGCGCACCAATCCGGTCGTGGCATTCTTCTTCGCCATGTTCCTCTTCTCGCTCGCCGGCGTGCCGCCGCTGGCAGGCTTCTTCGGCAAATTCTACGTCTTCATGGCCGCCATCAAGTCGGGCCTGTTCGTGCTCGCTGTGGTCGGCGTTCTCTCGTCGGTCGTCGGTGCGTTCTATTATCTGCGCATCGTCAAGCTGATGTATTTCGACGAGCCGGCTGGTGCACTCGATCCGATGCGCGTCGAGCTGCGCACCGTGCTTGCGGTGACAGGCGAGTTCAACATCCTGTTCTTCGTCTATCCGGCGCCGCTGGTCAGCGCAGCTCAGCTGGCCGCGAAGTCGCTCTTCTAGTGGCGTTCGCGCTCGGGCCACGAGCACTGGCGGCGGGCACGCAGCTCGCCGCCTTCGACAGCACCGGTTCCACCAACATCGAAGCCATGGACCGTGCCCGCGCAGGCGAACGCGGTCCGATGTGGTTCGTGACCACGGAGCAGACCGCGGGCAGGGGACGACGTCACCGTCCGTGGATCGCACCGCGCGGCAATCTCGCCAGCAGCATCCTTGAAGTGATGGATCTCGCGCCCGCCCAGGCGGCGACGCTTGGCTTTGCGGCAGGGCTCGCGCTGGAAGCGGCGCTGCAGCGCGTCAGCGTGGAAGCGCGGATGCGCGCGCCCGACGCCGTTCCGGAGTTCCGCCTGAAATGGCCGAATGACGTGCTGGCCGGGAAGGCCAAGCTCTCGGGTATCCTGCTCGAAGCCGAGGCGGTTCCATCGGGGCTCGCCGTCGTGGTCGGCATCGGCACCAATGTCGTGGCGCATCCCGAAGACACGCCATATCCAGCCACCTCGCTGCGAAAAATCGGCCTCGATGTCGATGCCGAGGGGCTTTTCACCGCGCTGTCGGACGCTTGGGCGGAATATCGCGCCATCTGGGACAACGGCCGCGGTTTCGGCGCCATTCGGACCAAGTGGCTGGACCGCGCCGCTGGACTCGGCGAGCCCGTGTCCGTACAGGCTGGTCACTCCACAGTTTCTGGAATCTTCGATACGATTGACGACGCCGGTTGTCTGATTGTTGCCACTGCGGACGGTCGGCATATGCCGATCTCGGCGGGCGACGTTCACTTCGGCTCCGCGGCGTCGGCAAGGACTGGACAATGACAAGACCCGACGAACTTACATTTGCATCGCTGGGAGGTGTCGGCCAGATCGGCATGAACCTGTCGATCTATGGCCTCGGCAATCGCCACCAGCGCTCCTGGCTGGCGATTGATCTCGGCGTCTATTTCGGCGATGAGGAGCATCTGCCCGGCATCGATCTGGTGATGCCGGACATCACCTTCCTCGAGAAGCAGAAGAAGAACCTCGTCGGTCTCGTGCTCACGCATGCCCATGAGGATCACTTCGGCGCCATTATCGATCTGTGGCCGAAGCTGCAATGCCCGATCTATGCGACCAAGTTCTCTGCGGCGCTGTTCGAGGCGAAGTGTGCGGCCGAGCGTGGCTCGCCGAAGATCCCCGTGACCGTCGTCGAGTCCGGTTCGCGCTTCAATGTCGGCCCGTTCGATATCGAAATGATCCCGGTCGCGCATTCGATTCCGGAATCCCACGCCATCGCGATTCACTCGCCGGTCGGCACCGTGCTGCACACGGGCGACTGGAAGATCGATCCGACCCCGATCATCGGCAAGCCCACCGACGAGAAGCGGTTGCGCGAACTCGGCGACGAGGGCGTGCTGGCGATCATCGGCGATAGCACCAATGCCGTGCGTGATGGCCGTTCGCCGTCCGAGATGGAAGTGGCTGCGACTCTCACCAAGCTGGTGATGGCCTCCAAGGGCCGCGTTGCTGTCACGACCTTCGCATCGAATGTCGCCCGCGTGCGTGCCGTTGCCGAGGCTGCGCAAGCGTCCGGCCGCGAGGTCGTGCTGGTCGGTCGCGCCATGGAGCGCGTCGTGCAGGTGGCGCGCGAATGCGGCTATCTCGACGGCCTGCCGGCGTTCCGCAATGCCGACTATTACGGTCACTTCCCACCGGACAAGGTGCTGGCGCTTTGCACGGGCAGCCAGGGCGAAAGCCGCGCGGCCCTTGCGCGCATCGCCAATGACGATCATCCGATGGTGACGCTCAACAAGGGCGACACGGTGATCTTCTCGTCGCGCACCATTCCCGGCAATGAGAAGGCCGTCGGCACCATCATCAACGGTCTCGTCACCCAGGGCATCGAGGTCATCACCGACCGCGACGCGCTAGTGCATGTCTCCGGCCATCCGCGCCGCGACGAGCTGCGCGACATGATTTCGTGGGTGCGCCCGGAACTGCTGATCCCGGTGCATGGTGAAGCGCTGCATCTCAGCGAGCACGCGAAGCTCGCGCGTGCTTGTGGCGTGCCGAAGGTGATGATCGTCAAGACCGGCGATCTCGTGAAGCTCGGACCCGGCGATTCCGCGGTGATCGATCAATTGCCGTCGGGCCGCATCTTCAAGGATGGCAGCATCCTCGAAAGCGAGAAGTCGCGCGCCGTCAGCGAGCGTCGCCGTCTCGGTTTTGCGGGCTGCGCCATGGTTGCGCTGGCGATCAACAGCAAGGGCGATCTGCTCGACGATCCCGCCGTGGATCTGATCGGCATTCCCGAGAAGAACAGCGCTGGCCTGTTGCTCGATGACATCGTCTATGACGTCGTGGTCGAGGTGGTCGAGAACCTGCCAAAGGCGCGCAAGCGGGATCCCGATGCCATGGCGGAATCGGTGCGGCGAGCGGTCAGATCGAACCTGGCCGAACACTGGGGTAAGAAGACCATCTGCTATGTGCAGGTGCTGGTGATCGAACAATAAGAAAACAAATACGGAGGAGACATCATGCTGGGCAGGCTCAATCACGTGGCGATCGCCGTTGCCGACGCCGCCAAGGCCGCGAAGATCTACGGCACCGCTTTCGGCGCCGAGATCTCCGACCGCGTGCCGCTGCCCGAGCATGGTGTCTACACCGTGTTCGCGACGTTGCCGAACACCAAGATCGAATTCATCGAGCCGCTCGGCGACGCGTCGCCGATCGCAAAGTTCGTCGAGCGCAATCCCGACGGCGCCATCCATCATCTCTGCTACGAAGTGCCGGATATCATCGCGGCGCGTGACCAGCTGATCAGCGAAGGCGCCCGCGTGCTCGGCGATGGCGAGCCGAAGATCGGCGCGCATAACAAGCCCGTGCTGTTCCTGCATCCGAAAGATTTTTCGGGCGCCTTGGTCGAGATCGAACAGTCCTGAGGGCGCGATGGCCTATACGATCTCGACGGCGCTCGCGATCTACTTCGTGATCTGGTGGGTCACGTTGTTCCTGACGCTGCCATTCGGCGTGCGCAGCCAGCAGGAAGCAGGAGAGGGCATCGAAGGCACCGATCCCGGTGCGCCCGTGCTGGCGCGCATGGGACGCAAGCTGATCTGGACCACCGCGCTATCCGCTGTGTTCTTCGCAGCCGGAATGGCGGCGCATAACGCCGGCTATCTGAACATCGAGCGGCTGTCGAAACTGATGGGCATTCCGCTGTGAGCCCGCGTGCGATCACAGCAAGGCGGAGGGCAATTGCATGAAGCGCTTTCTGTTGTTCCTGTTGCTTGGTCCAGCCGTTGGCTTCGCGACATTCGAAATCCGGGAAGTACTGAGCGGAAAGGTGATCGGCGGTTTTCCCGGCTTCATCATGGGATTGCCTTTCGCTTATTGGTTCGGGCTCATTCCCTCGCTGATCATGTGGGGCGAAGACTGGTTCCTGGAAGACAAGATGGGCCTGTGGCCGAAGGTGCTGACCTCGACCATCACCGGCTATGTCGTCAGCATCGCGATGCTGAAGATCTGGACCTCGGTGCCGATTCCGCTGTCGCAGGTGCTGACTTTCGGTTTCGTCGGTGCATCGCAGGGACTTGTGTGTTCGTGGCTGTCCGGCATCAAGCCGAAGCGTGCGGCGGCGTAGGGCGGATAAGGCGAAGCCGTCATCCGCCATTCTTCGCCCAACACAATCGGCCGGCGGATGACGCTGCGCTCATCCGCCCTACATCCCCATGCAGCAATTCGCCGCGTATCAACGGCTTGCATCACTCGTCGGAATTGGCGATAGAGAGCTTGCTCGCTAGGCGAACAGACCTTGTTCGCAAAAAAAAGAGCAGGGCACATGGCCCTGCTCGGAAAATTGTGTCGACCCTATATACCCCGATCGTTGGATTTTATCGTTTGATTGGCGGGTTGACGCTGCTTTGGCGCGTCAGGGTTCCTCCCGAGACTTGGACCGTTTCAGGCTTCATCCTTGCGGATGTGCCTGAGCTTTGAGTCGTAGCTGAACTTTTTGTGTTTGTCATCAATTTCGGCATAGTCTGTTCAAAATTGAGGCATGCATAGAATTCAATGACGTTTTGCTACTGAGGGTTGTCGTTTCCGCCGTTATAGGCCGGATTTGAAACGCGGAGGTTGCGCAACCTGCCGCAGACTGCAACGGATTTGCTCCGTCGGGCATCGATTCAGCCGCCGCCCTTGTGTTTTGCCGCCCGATCCGGTTTCACTCGGGCCTTCAAATTTCCCTCCGATTCCTTAGGCTTCACGATGCGGCTGTCGCGCTATTTTCTTCCCATCCTCAAGGAAACGCCGAAGGAAGCGGAGATCGTCTCGCATCGGTTGATGCTGCGTGCCGGCATGATCCGTCAGGAAGCCGCCGGCATCTATGCCTGGCTGCCGCTCGGCCTGCGCGTGCTGAAGAAGATCGAGGCTATCGTCATCGAGGAGCAGAACCGCGCCGGCGCCATCGAGCTGCTGATGCCGACCCTGCAGCTCGCCGATCTCTGGCGCGAAAGCGGCCGCTATGACGCGTACGGCCCCGAGATGCTGCGCATCACCGATCGCCACAAGCGTGAGCTGCTCTACGGGCCGACCAACGAGGAAATGATCACCGAGATTTTCCGCGGCTACGTAAAATCCTACAAGAGCCTGCCGCTCAATCTCTATCACATCCAGTGGAAGTTTCGCGACGAGCAGCGTCCGCGTTTCGGCGTGATGCGTGGCCGCGAATTCCTGATGAAGGACGGCTACTCGTTCGATATCGACGAGGCCGCAGCGAAGCATTCCTACAATCAGATGTTCGTCGCCTATCTGCGCACCTTCGCCCGGATGGGCCTGAAGGCGATTCCGATGCGCGCCGAGACCGGTCCGATCGGCGGCGATCACAGCCACGAATTCATCGTGCTTGCCGAAACCGGCGAGTCCGCTGTGTTCTGCAACAAGGATGTGCTCGACCTGCCGATCCCGCCGGCCGACGTCGATTACAAGGGCGATCTCTCGGGGATCATCAATCAGTGGACCTCGATCTATGCGGCCACCGAAGACGTGCATGACGCCGCGCGCTTCGCAAGCGAAGTGCCGGAAGACAAGCGGCTGAACACCCGCGGCATCGAGGTCGGCCAGATCTTCTATTTCGGCACGAAATATTCCGACAAGATGCAGGCCAATGTCGCCGGTCCCGACGGCGCCGAAGTGCCGGTGCATGGCGGTTCTTACGGCGTCGGCGTGTCGCGTCTGCTGGGTGCGATCATCGAGGCCAGCCATGACGACAACGGCATCATCTGGCCGGAAGAAGTCGCGCCGTTCCGTGCGTCGATCCTCAACCTCAAGCAGGGCGCGGCCGATACGGATGCGGCTTGCGAGGCGCTCTACAAGGAGCTGACCGCCAAGGGCGTCGATGTCCTCTATGACGACACCGACCAGCGCGCCGGCGGCAAGTTCGCCACCGCCGATCTGATCGGCGTGCCCTGGCAGATCCTCGTCGGTCCGAAGGGATTGGCCGAGGGCAAGGTCGAGCTGAAGCGCCGCAGTGACGGATCGCGCGAGAACATCTCGCCGGCCGAGGTCGTCGCAAAGCTGACGTCCTGACAACTTATCCACTATGGCATCGCCGCATCCTGTGCGATGCGGCTAGAATAAGCCCGATTCGTATGGGAGTCGGACGTTGGATGATGCCATGAGCGAGCCAGTTCGAACCCCACCCTTCGCCGCCTTCGAATGGCTGCTGTCCGGACGTTACCTCCGTGCACGCCGTAAGGAAGGATTCATCTCGGTCATCGCCGGCTTCTCTTTTGTCGGCATCATGCTCGGCGTCGCCACGCTGATCATCGTGATGGCCGTGATGAACGGTTTTCGCAAAGAGCTGCTGGACAAGATTCTCGGCCTCAATGGCCATATCCTCGTGCAGCCGCTGGAGCGTCCGCTCACCGACTGGAAGGAAGTCGCCGACCGCATCAATGGCGTCGATGGCATTCGCCTTGCGGCGCCGGTCGTCGATGGCCAAGCGCTGGGCTCGTCGGCCTTTGGTGCATCCGGCGTGTTCGTGCGCGGCATTCGCTCGGCGGACCTGAACAATCTCACCTCCATCGCCAAGAACATTCGGCAGGGCACGCTGGAAGGTTTTGATGAAGGGCAGGGTGTTGCGATCGGTCGCCGGCTCGCTGATCAGCTCTCGCTGCATGCCGGCGACAACATCACGCTGGTGGCGCCGAAAGGTGCTGTGACGCCGATGGGCACGACGCCGCGCATCAAGCCCTACAAGGTCGCGGCGGTGTTCGAGATCGGCATGTCCGAATATGACTCGACCTTCGTGTTCATGCCGCTGGCCGAGGCGCAGGCCTATTTCAACCGCAACAACGACGTCACGTCCATCGAGGTCTATACCAACAATCCCGACAAGATCGATGGCTACCGCAAGGCGGTGACCGAGGTCGCGGGACGCCCGATCTTCCTCGTCGACTGGCGGCAGCGCAACGCGACCTTCTTCAATGCGCTACAGGTCGAGCGCAATGTGATGTTCCTGATCCTGACGCTGATCGTGCTGGTGGCCGCGCTCAACATCGTGTCCGGCCTGATCATGCTGGTGAAGGACAAGGGCGCCGATATCGCCATCCTGCGCACCATGGGCGCCTCGCAGGGCTCCATCATGCGCATCTTCCTGATCACCGGTGCTGCAATCGGCGTCGTCGGCACGCTGGTCGGTTTCGGCGTCGGCCTGCTTGTCTGCATGAATATCGAGGCGATCCGCCAGTTCATCTCGTGGATGACCTCCACCGAACTGTTCTCGCCCGAACTCTACTTCCTGTCCAAATTGCCGGCGGAGATCGATGTCGGCGAGACGTCAGCGGTGGTCATCATGGCCCTGACGCTGTCGTTCCTCGCCACGCTGTATCCGTCATGGCGTGCGGCGCGGCTCGATCCCGTTGACGCATTGAGATACGAGTGATGGCTGAGATGGCGCAAGGGGACGAGGATACACCGGCTCTGTATCTGCACGACGTCAAACGGCAATACACCCAGGGCGAAAGCGTCCTGACCATTCTCGACCATGCCAAGCTCGGCCTGTGGGCCGGGCAGTCGGTGGCGCTGGTGGCGCCGTCGGGCTCGGGCAAGTCGACGCTGCTGCACATCGCCGGTTTGCTGGAAAGCCCTGACGAGGGCGAGGTCTATGTCGGCGGCACCGCGACGCTCGGCCTGTCGGATGCCGAGCGTACGCAGATCCGCCGCACCGATATCGGCTTCGTTTATCAGTCGCATCGCCTGCTGCCGGAATTCACCGCACTTGAGAATGTGATGCTGCCGCAGATGATCCGCGGCTTGAAGCGCTCCGAGACGGTCAATCGCGCCAAGGAAATCCTGGCCTATCTCGGCCTCGGCGATCGCATTACCCATCGCCCCGCCGAACTCTCCGGCGGCGAGCAGCAGCGCGTGGCGATCGCGCGCGCCGTGGCGAATGCGCCGCGGGTGCTGCTGGCGGACGAGCCGACCGGCAATCTCGATCCGCATACGGCGGATCATGTGTTCAACGCGCTGATGCAACTGGTGAAGGCCACGCGGGTCGCGATGCTGATCGCGACGCATAATATGGAGCTCGCCGGCCGCATGGATCGGCGGGTGTCGCTGGAAAACGGCAAGGTGATTGAACTGGCGTGAGGCTTTCTTTTCCTTCCCTCAAGCGTGGCGTAGCCACGCGCAGCGGGGAGGGTGGATCGAACGCGCAGCGTTCGAGACGGGTGGGGTGTTTCCACAAACTCTGTCTTACGTGGGGATAGACCC
>NZ_JBIIOT010000107.1:0-16136 GCF_044336785.1 Tardiphaga sp.
GACCGATTAGCTATTGCAAAGGCGCGGCGGATCGATTGTGTTTCCGTGTATCGCGCTTTGGAGGGGCGGCGCCCTGTCGTCCAAGATCAGCTCTGCCTTAGTCTGCTGATCAGCGGCGCCCCATAGCGATGTCAGAGCGGCGCAGAGAAGCTGGGCACAAGATCCTAAGCTCAAGATCTCCATCACGTTAGTCAGAGTTTTTGGCAGGTTACTCAAGACAGTCTTGCTGTTTTGAAAGCTCGACATCATTACGCATGTCACTTAAACGCCGCACTCAAATAGGATGTGCTTTTACCTGCGATTAGGAACTTTACAGGAACGTGAGCCGTTCCTATGTTCGCTTTTGATGGGAGTGGCTCAATGACTGAGGATCTTAAAGAACTTATTGAGCGCGCTCGCCAAATCGAGATGACGCCAGCTCAGTTGGGCGAACAACGACGCAGCTTCGCGTACGGCAACACCCATATCGAGAACGAGCGCATCACTCGCGAGATGGTTGCTGCACTCGACAAGAAGCTCCATTCGGGCGGATAGCACCAACGTGGCAGATGACCGGCATAGCATTGCCGAGATGGCGCCACTGCTGAGTGATCCGGATGACATTGCGCGACGCGAAGCCGAAAACGGCATCCGCCAATTCGATCTTGCACTGGAGATGATCCGGTCCTTCGTAAAGGAACCGGAGCGTCCTTTCCGGTTGCGGTCGAGCTTAATCCTTAAGCTGCATCAGGCTGCACTGGACGGCATTCATCCCTTGGCAGGAACGTGGCGCAACACCGTCGTGACGATCCATGGCAGCAAACATCAGCCGCCAGAAGCCCCGTTCGTGTCGGAAGAGATCGAGCACCTCTGCGATTACGTGAACGACAATTGGTCAATGAGCGCGGTTCACCTCGCTGCTTACGTTCTTTGGCGGCTTAATTGGATTCACCCATTCGCCGACGGCAACGGCCGCACTGCTCGCGCTGTGTCTTATGTCGTGATGAGCATCAAGCTTGACAGTTTGCTGCCCGGTGCGCCGACTATTCCCGAGCAAATAGCCGGAAACAAGAAGCCATACTATGACGCCCTCGAAGCTGCCGATCAAAGACTTGGCGAGGGCGCAACAGATGTGACGGCGTTAGAAAACATGCTCGATGGGATGCTCGCGAAACAACTCGTCAGCGCGGCGAAGCAGGCAAAGGGCGAAGAGCAAAACCCTTCTAACCGCTCTTATCATTGACCTTCACATTGAAGGAGCATTCCTGTCTGGCAGCACCATTTATTGGCCCGCTTGACTCAGCCGATCCGCACCCGACGCATCCAGCAGATCCAGGGCGCTCCGATCGTCTGCCGCCCGGGCGTCATCGATATAGGCGACCAGCAGGCGATTGATGGCGTTGGTATCCAGCAGGCGAAAATCCGACAGGCGAATCCAGCCGTCGAAAAACCGATCGACATAGCCGACCGGACTATCCCGTTCCTCGACCCAATTCGGGCCGATCAGCCCTGCCGGGTGCGGCTCCCAGTAGCAGAAGATCAGGCCGCCTTGGGTCGTCCGCCCGAGAATGCGCTGGCCATCGCGGGGCGCCTCGGCCATCGGCCGGAGAAACTGGCCATATTCCCTCAAAATCCGCTCGACCTGCATTCAACGCGCTTCCATTTGCGGAGAGGCGCCGAAGGGCACCGCGTAGTGAGGGTAATGGGGACCATTGAACTTGGTTTCGGGCAAGGGCCGCGACGCAAGCGCTCGTGATACCACCCGCCGCGTAGCGATTCCCGCCATCACAGCAACCAATGGTATTCGAAAACCAACGCCGGACCATGCCGAAAGGTTTGGCAAGCGCGAACGGCAATCACGTCGATCACAACAAATCTATCTAGAGATAAACCAAATTATTACGGGTTGACCCATCAACCTCCAAAAGCGCCATAACCCACTGAAAATTAACGCCTCTTTCAGTTTTAATTAATTTGTCGCTAAGCATGATTTTGCGGTGCGTCTCAGCTGGTCGGGTTGTAGGCAGCTGTGGCGAATGGGTGACAGCAATTTGCGCAAAACCTGTCTATCTCGACGCCATAGGACGGAGCCCAAGCGTGCCCCGGTCTAAATCGGTTTTCTGGAGAAGAAAAAATGAAGAAGTTCCTGCTGGGCACCGCTGCCCTCCTCGCGATGGGCGCCTCGGCTTCGGCCGCTGACCTCGCCGCTCGTCCCTACACCAAGGCTCCGGCTTACGTCGCTGCCCCGATCTATAACTGGACCGGCTTCTACATCGGCGGTCACGTCGGTGGCGCCTTCAACGGCAACAGCGGCTTCGGCGGCACCACCGACAATTCGGATGGTCGCTTCCTCGGCGGCGTGCAGGCTGGCGCTGACTACCAGTTCGCTCCGAACTGGGTGATCGGTGTTGAAGGCCAGTACAGCTGGGTTGGTTCGAACAACACCAACGTCGTGTTCGGCACCACTGGCTACGGCTACAACCTGAACCAGAAGGGTCTCGCCTCGGTTACCGGCCGTCTCGGCTACACCTGGGGTCCGGCACTGCTCTACGTGAAGGGTGGTTGGGCCTATCAGGACGCGACCGAAACCCTGTTCGTGACGGCTCCGGCTGCTAACGTCGGCTTCGCCACCACCACCAAGGACAACGGCTACACCGTCGGTGCCGGCCTCGAATACCTGTTCACCCAGAACTGGTCGGGCAAGATCGAGTACCAGTACTACGATTTCGGCAGCACCACGATCACCACTCCGGCTCTGACCGCCTTCGGTTCGTCCAAGAACGATCAGCACGTCGTCAAGGCTGGCCTGAACTACCGTTTCAACTGGGGTGGCCCGGTTGTCGCGAAGTACTGAGATCCGCGCCTGATTTCAGGCACGTGACTTACGGAAAGGCCGGCGGAAACGCTGGCCTTTTTGTTTTGCGCCTCTGTCAGGGCACAGCTCCGATCTTTACGCTTCGGTAACCGCGCAAGCCCCGCGACAGCCTCCGATTGCGCATTTACCCGAATGTTAACTCGGTACCGACATACTCTCGGCGCGACCCGCACGACATCACCGCGGGCGTGGGGGAGTCATCAAAGTGAAGTCGGTTTCTGGAAAGCTCGCGCGCATCCGCATCTCGCGCCCACGGTTTGGCATTCGCGGCAGCCTGTTTGCCGCCTTCGCTGTGATTGCCGGCATGGCGATCCTGATCAGCGCCGGCGCCGGCGCCATTCTCGGCCAGCTCGGCCAGATGATGACCGAGCTCAACGGCCGCGACATTCCGAAACTCACCGCCAGCCTCGAACTCGCCACTGCCAGCGAAAGCCTCGCCAGCCAGGGCCCGATGCTGCTCGCGTCCTCGACCGCCGAGATTCTGAAAGAGCGCTCGCAGCGCATGAGCGCCACCCACAAGGTCGCCACCGAAAAGCTCGATAGCATCGCCAAGCTCGGTGCCGACATGGCCGTGGTCGCGTCCCTCGCCGATTCCGTGAAGAATATCGGGGACACGATCCGCAGCCTCGGCGCCGCCACGCAGGAAAAGATCGACGCGGCCGTCCAGCACGAGAAGCTCTACAATGCGGTGCGTACCGCGGCGGATAATTTCGTGAAGAAGGCGGCCCCGTCGATTGTCGATGCCCAGGCCGGGATGGATGCAACGCTGCGCGCCGTCGTGTTCTCCGCCGAGGATTCCGGCGAGGCCTCGCGTATCATCGTGCAGATCGGCAATGTCGTCGCCGACACCAACCTGATTTCGTCCGACCTGATGGCAGCACTGTCCGCCGGCACCGGTGAGGCGCTTTCGCCGATCGAGGATAGCTTCAAGACCGCGCAGACGCGGGTGAAAGCCAATCTCGCCGCACTCGATGGCGCCATCAGCAGCATCCCCGATCTCAAGAAGGCTGCCGAGCAGTTGCTCGCCCTCGGCGATGGCAAAGACGGCGTGTTCAAGGTCCGCCAGAAGGAGATCGATACGCTCGAATATGGCGAGCTGATCCTGGATGAGACCCGCAAGCTCAATGTCGGCCTCGGCATGAGCGTCAAGCAGCTGGTCGACAAGGTGCGCGCGGAAACCGACGCATCCACCGCAAAGGCGCAGACCACCATCACACTCTCCACACAGATCATGCTCGCCTTGGGCGCGCTGACCCTGATTGGCTCGGCGCTGTTCGTCTGGCTCTATGTCGGCCGCAGCATCCTGCGCCGCATGGCGCAACTGCAGAAGGCGATGCAGCTGCTCTCCAGCGGCGATCTCGAAACGCAGATGGCCCGCAGCAAGCAGCAGGACGAGATCACCGTCATGGCCGACTCGCTGGAAGTATTCCGCGAGAGCATGATCAATGCGCGCAACATGACCGCCGAGCAGGACCGCGACCGCATCGCCAAGAACGAGCGTGCGGCGCGGGTCGAAGCCCGCATCCACGATTTCGAAGGCAAGGTGCGCAACGCATTGGAGAAGCTGCAAACCGCCGCCAACTCCATGCAGACAACCGCGCAGGACATGTCGTCCACCGCCGATCGTTCGAGCGCGCTGGTCAGCGCCGTCGCGGCAGCCGCGGAAGAAACCTCGGTGAATGTGCAGACCGTCTCCGCCGGCACGGAAGAGCTGACCTCGTCGATCGCCGAAATCAGCCGCCAGGTCGTGACCTCGTCGCAGATCGCCGCCAAGGCGGTCAGCGAGGCCGGCGAGACCGACGCGACCATGCAGGGCCTCGCCGAAAGCGCAAACCGCATCAGCGTCGTCATCGACCTGATCCAGACCATCGCCTCGCAGACCAACCTGCTCGCACTCAACGCCACCATCGAGGCCGCACGTGCCGGCGATGCCGGCCGCGGCTTTGCGGTGGTCGCATCGGAGGTGAAGAGCCTCGCCGATCAGACCGCGAAGGCGACAGATGAAATTCGCACGCAGATCGTCGCCATGCAGCAAGTGACGTCTACGGCGGTCGGCGCGATCAGAAATATCGGCCAGACCATCACCGAGATCAACGAAGTCAGCACGGCGATCGCCACCGCTGTCGAGCAGCAAGGCGCCGCAACACGCGAGATCGCGCGAAATATCCAGCATGCCGCTGGCGGCACCAGCGAAGTGTCGAGCAATATCGTCGGCGTCAGCGATGCGTCGTCGCAAGCCGGCGTTGCAGCGACTGACGTGCTCGGTGCCTCCGGCGAATTGCGACGCGAGGCCGACATCCTGCGCGGCGAGATCGACGAATTCCTCACCAGCATCCGCGCCGCATAACGCATGTGTGATGCGTGACGCACGCAAGACGGGCGCAGCACATGGCTGCGCTCGCCCCGCGTCCTTGCACTCGCCATAAAAATCGTGGACTCCTCCCAACGTAGCCCATGCGTTTTGGGCTGCGCAAGTTGCGAGGACTGCCATGACTCCTTCCGTCACATCGATCCATCAGCCGCGCCATGACTGGCAGCGCGCGGAGGCCGACGCGCTCTATGCGCTGCCGTTCTCGGACCTGATCTTCCAGGCGCAGAGCGTTCATCGCAGCAATTTCGATCCCAATCATATCGAGACCGCGAGCCTGCTTTCGATCAAGACCGGCGGCTGCGCGGAAGATTGCGGCTACTGTTCGCAAAGCGCGCATTACGATACAGGCCTCAAGGCCACCAAGCTGATGGAGCAGGACGCCGTGGTCGCCACCGCGCAGCGCGCGAAGGACGCCGGCGCCAGCCGCTTCTGCATGGCGACCGCATGGCGCAATCCGAAGGACAAGGACCTCGATCGCGTCTGCGACATGGTGAGCGCGGTGAAGGGCCTCGGCATGGAGACATGCGCGACGCTCGGCATGCTCACCGACGATCAGGCGAAGCGCCTGCACGCCGCCGGACTCGATTTCTACAATCACAATGTGGACACCTCGCCGGAATTCTACGGCAAGATCATCACCACGCGCACGATGCAGGATCGCATCGACACGCTGTCGCGCGCCCATGATGCCGGCCTCAAGACCTGCTGCGGCGGCATCATCGGCATGGGCGAACAGGTCGAGGATCGTCTCGGCATGCTGCTGCTGCTCGCCAACATGCCGCATCATCCGGACTCGGTGCCGATCAATATGTGGAATGAAGTGAAGGGCGTGCCGGTCAACGACACGGCCGAGCGCCCGGATCCGATTGCGCTGGTCCGCATGATCGCCGTGGCGCGGATCATGATGCCGAAGAGCGTGGTCCGGCTTTCCGCCGGGCGGCAATATATGACCGACGAGCTGCAGGCTTTGTGCTTCCTCGCCGGTGCCAACTCCATCTTCATCGGCGACGTCCTGCTGACGACGAAGAATCCGCAGACCGACCGCGATGCCGAACTGCTCGGCCGGCTCGGCATGACCTCGGGCCTTCCGGCTGCGGACGTCGCTCCCGCCATGCGCGCGACGGCATGACCCATGCCCTGCGCCATGCCTAAACGGGCTGGCGCAGGGGTCCTTCGCCCGCTAATCCGGTTGCAAAGGACAAAAAGACGATGACAGACGCCAGCACGAAGCCAGCCGATCCGCTGAATTATCCCATCGAGAGCCACCCGGGCCCCGATCAGGTGGTGGACATCGCCCCCGGCATCAAATGGCTGCGGCTCGACCTTCCCTTCCGTCTGAACCACGTCAACATCTACCTGCTGGAAGACGGCGACGGCTGGGCCATGGTGGATACCGGCTTCGGCAATGACGCCACCATCGCAGCCTGGACCAAACTGTTCGACGGCCCGCTCAAGGGCATCCATATCAGCAAGGTGATCATCACCCATGCGCATCCCGATCATGTCGGCCAGGCCGGCTGGATCGTGCAGCGCTTCGGCTGTCCGTTCTACATTTCGCAGATCGAATATCTGCAGGGCGTCTATCACCAGAACCGCCGCACCGAAGAGCGCCTGGTGAATATGCGCCAGTTCTTCCTGCGCCACGGCATGGACGCCGACATCACCGAGCAATTACTCGGCCGCGGCCAGGACTATCTGAAGAAGACCGTGCCGCTGCCCGCCGCCTATCGCCGGCTCAGCCATGGCAAGACGATCGCCATCGGCAAGCGCAATTTCCAGATCATCACCGGTGCCGGCCATTCGCCCGATCAGGTCACGCTCTACTGCGCCGCCGACAAGATCTATCTCTCCGCCGATCAGGTGTTGAGCAAGATCTCGCCCAATGTCAGCGTCTGGGCCCATGAGCCCGACGAGAATGCGCTCGGCGCCTATTTGACATCGCTCAAGGACATCGGCGCCGCATTGCCCGAGGATGTGCTGGTGCTGCCCGGCCATGGCGTGCCGTTCTACGGCCTCCAGATCCGGATCAAGCAGCTCACCGACCATCACGAGGAGCGCTGCGGCATGATCGCGGATGCCTGTCGCACCGAGGCCAAGACGTCAGCGCAGCTCGTGCCGGTCGTGTTTCACAAGCACAAGCTGGACGCTCACCAGACCGGCTTTGCCGCCGGCGAACTGATCGCCCATGTCAATTACATGCTGGCTGAGGGCCGGCTGAGCCAGGAACTCTGCAGCGACGGCAAGCTGCGGTTTAAAGCGATCTAGTCGACTGTAACTGTCGTCCCCGCGAAGGCGGGGACCCATAGCCTCCGAAGCGGTGGTGAGAAAAGGCAGAGCCAGCCCGGCTGAGCTTTCACCCAATCGACAGCGTGTATGGATACCCGCCTTCGCGGGGATGACGACGCGGCGTAGGCAATTTGCCCAATTGCGCCTCGACAGCCAGACTGGAAAGGCTCTAAAACGCAGACCACGCTGGGTTTCGGGTTCCGTTCTGGGTGTCTTTCCGATGGATTACAGCAAGTTCTTCAGTGACGCGCTCTCCCGCCTTCATGACGAGCGCCGCTACCGTGTTTTCGCCGATCTCGAACGTATCGCCGGCCGGTTCCCGCATGCGGTCTGGCACACGCCGAAAGGCCCGCGCAATGTCGTGATCTGGTGCTCCAACGATTATCTCGGCATGGGTCAGCACCCGAAAGTGGTCGGCGCCATGGTCGAGACCGCGACCCGCGTCGGCACCGGCGCCGGTGGCACCCGCAATATCGCAGGCACCCATCATCCCCTCGTACAGCTCGAGGAAGAACTCGCCGATCTCCACGGCAAGGACGCCGCCCTGCTGTTCACCTCGGGCTATGTCTCGAACCAGACCGGCATCTCGACGCTCGCCAAACTGATGCCGAACTGCCTGATCATTTCGGATGCGCTCAACCACAATTCGATGATCGAGGGCATCCGCCAGTCCGGCTGCGAGCGCGTCGTGTTCCGCCACAACGATGTCGCACATCTCGAGGAGCTGCTGAAGGCCGCCGATCCCGCGCGGCCAAAGCTGATCGCCTGCGAGAGCCTGTATTCGATGGATGGCGACGTGGCGCCGTTGTCCGTGATCTGCGATCTCGCCGAAAAATACAACGCCATGACCTATGTGGACGAGGTCCATGCGGTCGGCATGTATGGCCCGCGCGGCGGCGGCATTGCCGAGCGTGATGGCGTCATGCACCGCATCGACGTGCTCGAAGGCACCCTCGCCAAGGCCTATGGCTGCCTCGGCGGCTATATCGCTGCCAGCAAGGACATCGTGGACGCCGTGCGCTCCTATGCGCCGGGCTTCATCTTCACCACGGCATTGCCGCCGGCGATCTGCTCGGCCGCAACCGCTGCCATCAAGCATCTGAAGTCCTCGACCTGGGAGCGCGAACGCCATCAGGACCGCGCTGCGCGGTTAAAGGCCGTGCTCACCTCGGCCGGCATCCCGGTGATGTCCACCGACACCCATATTGTCCCGGTCTTTGTCGGCGATGCCGAGCTGTGCAAGAAGGCCAGCGACCTGCTGCTGGAAGATCACGGCATCTATATCCAGCCGATCAACTATCCCACCGTGGCCAAGGGCGAAGAGCGCCTGCGCATCACGCCGTCGCCCTATCATGACGACGTGCTGATCGATCACCTCGCCGAAGCACTGCTGCAGGTGTGGGACGAACTCGGCATGCCACTGCGCGCGAAGGCGATGGCGGCGGAGTAAGCTCTGCCCTCATGGTGAGGAGCGGCCGAAGGCCGCGTCTCCAACCATGAGCTGGCCTGGCTCCGAGCCCGCGGCCATCCTTCGAGACGCGCGCGTTGCGCGCTCCTCAGGATGAGGGTTAGAGATAGCTGCAGCTCACGCAAAGGACACCCTCCCCTTGGACATCATCTGGAAAGGCATTCTCGGCGGCCTGCTCACCGCGCTGATCGCCTTCCTGTCCAAGCGCGGCAACACGCTGCCGGGCATCCTGCCGCTGTTTCCGACCTTCGCGATCATCGCTTTGGCCATCGTCGGTGCCAAAGGCGAGACATCCGGCTTTCGCGAGGCGCTGCTCGCCGGTGCCAAGACGATCCCCGCCTATCTGGCCTTTCTCGGCGCCTGCTACCTCGCCATCGGCGTGATGGATTACCGGCTGGCCATCGCCACCGGAATAGCCGCCTGGCTGGTGGTGATCCTGATCAGCTTTTACGGCTTGCGCGCGATTTCGTAACGCGTACTCCGCCCCTCAACGCGTACTCCGCCCCTCATGGTGAGGAGGCGCGAAGCGCCGTCTCGAACCATGAGCTGGCCTGGCTCTCGAGACCGCGGCCATCCTTCGAGACGCCGCTAAGCGGCTCCTCAGGGTGAGGGACTGAGAATTACAGCCGCCCATAAACCCTCCCGCCAGATCCCTGTCGCCCCCCCGCCCGCAACGCGCTAGTTTGCTGCTCCTACGGAGCTTTGCACATGCTGCACGACTGGGGCGTGATCGTTGCCGCCCTCCTCTATATCGGCTTTCTGTTCTGCGTCGCCTCCTATGGCGACCGGCTCGGCCTGTTCCAGCGCGGCATGGCCGGCAAGCTGATCTATCCGCTGTCGCTGGCGATCTACTGCACGTCCTGGACCTTCTTCGGCTCGGTCGGCGTCGCCAGCCGCACCAGCGTGGATTTCCTTGCCATCTATATCGGCCCGATCCTGCTGTTCGTGTTCGGCGCGCCACTGCTGCGCCGGGTGATCAGTCTCGCGAAATCACAGAACATCACCTCGATCGCGGACTTCATCGCTGCCCGCTACGGCAAGAGCCAGGCCGTCGCCGCCACCGTGGCCGTGATCGCCATCATCGGCTCGGTGCCTTACATCGCGCTCCAGCTCAAAGCCGTCGCCTCCTCGCTGGAAACCATTCTGGGCGATGACAAGGCGATCGCCGGCGTGCCCATTGTCGGCGACATGGCGCTCGTCGTGACCCTCGCGATGGCGGTGTTCGCCGTGCTGTTCGGCACCCGCCAGGCCAACGCCACTGAACATCAGCATGGATTGATGCTCGCGGTCGCCACCGAATCCATCATCAAGCTCGTGGTCTTCATCACCGCCGGCGCCTTCGTCACCTTCGTGATGTTCTCGCCATCCGAGCTCTATGAGCGCGCGATGAAGACGCCGGAGGCGCTGCGCGCCATCGATTATGCGCCGTCGATCGGCAATTTCCTCACCATGGTGCTGCTGTCCTTCTGCGCCATCATGCTGCTGCCGCGCCAGTTTCATGTCAGCGTGGTGGAGAATGCCGGCGATGCCGGCGTCGCCCGCGCGCGCTGGATGTTTCCCGCCTATCTCATCGCCATCAACCTGTTCGTGATCCCGATCGCGCTCGCGGGTCTCGTCACCTTCCCGTTCGGCGCTGTCGACAGCGACATGTATGTGCTGGCGTTGCCGATCGAGGCCGGCTCCCATGCGCTCAGCATGGCGGTCTTCATCGGCGGCCTCTCAGCTGCCACCGCCATGGTGATCGTCGAATGCGTGGCGCTCGCCATCATGGTGTCCAACGACATCCTGTTGCCGCTCGCCCTGCGCCGCCGCGGCATGCCGCCGAATGGCGAAACCGACTACGGCAACTTCCTGCTTAAGGCCCGCCGCTTCTCCATCTTCGCCATCATGGTGATGGCCTATTTCTATTTCCGGGCGCTCGGCAATACCCAGCTCGCCGCCATCGGCCTGCTGTCCTTCGCCGCCATCGCGCAATTCGCGCCGGCCTTCTTCGGCGGCCTGATCTGGCGTCGCGCTACCGCCCGCGGCGCCATGGGCGGCATGGTGGTCGGCTTCATCGTCTGGGCCTATACGCTGTTCATCCCGAGCTTCCTCGACACCACAACGGCCGGCGTATTGTTCCTGCAGCATGGCCCGTTCGGCATCGAAGCCCTGCGTCCGCAGGACCTGTTCGGCTCCAGCCTGCCGCCGCTGCTGCACGGCACGCTGTGGAGCCTGTCGCTCAACATCATCACCTACATCGTGCTGTCGCTGATGCGCGCGCCGTCCTCCATCGAGCGCCTGCAGGCCGATACATTCGTGCCGAACACACTGACGCCGATCACCCCATCCTTCCGGCGCTGGCGCACCACGGTGACGGTGCAGGACATCCTCAACACGGTGACGCAATATATCGGCGAGGCCCGCACCCGTGAGAGTTTCGATGCCTTTGCCATGCGCCGCCGCGTCGATCTCGACCCCACCGCGCCTGCGGATTTCGAAACGCTCAAGCACGCCGAATATCTGATCGCATCCTCCATCGGCGCGGCATCGTCGCGCGTGGTGATGTCGCTGCTGCTGCGCAAGCGGACCGTATCCGCCAAAGCGGCGCTCAAGCTGCTCGACGATTCCCACGCCGCTTTGCACTTCAATCGTGAAGTGCTGCAGACCGCGCTCAATCACGTGCGCCAGGGCATCGTCGTCTTCAATCCCGATCTGCAGCTGATCGTCTCCAACCAGCATTTTGGCGAATTGCTGGGATTGCCGCCGCAGATCGTGCAGATCGGCATTCCGCTGCGGGAGATCCTCGAATTCATCGACATTCACAGCGCGCCGCCCTCCGGCGACTATGACACAAGGCTGAAGACACGCCTCAAGGCCTACACCACTGTGGGCACGCCCTATCTCGAACGCTTGAAGGACCGCCACCTCGTCATCGAAGTCCGCGCCAACAAGATGCCCGATGGCGGGCTGGTGCTCACTTTCACCGACGTGACGCCGAGCTTCGAGGCGGCGGAAGCGCTGGAGCGCGCCAATGCCACGCTGGAAAAGCGCGTGCGCGAACGCACCGAGGAACTGACGCGGCTGAACAGCGAACTCGCGCGCGCCAAGAGCACGGCGGAAGACGCCAACATCTCCAAGACGCGCTTTCTGGCTGCCGCCGGCCACGATATTTTGCAGCCGCTGAACGCGGCACGGCTCTATGTCACCAGCCTCGTCGAGCGCAAAGGCGGCGGCGAGGATGCGCGACTGGTCGAGAACATCGATGAATCGCTGGAAGCCATCGAGGAAATCCTCGGCGCGCTGCTCGATATCTCGCGGCTCGATGCCGGCGCGATGACGCCGGCCATCTCGGGCTTCCGCATCGGCGACCTGATGCGCTCGCTGGAAATCGAATATGCGCCGATCGCGCAAGCGAAGGGCATCGAACTCAAATTCGTGCCGTGCTCGCTGCCGGTGGAATCCGATCGCCTGCTGCTGCGTCGCCTGCTGCAAAACCTGATTTCCAACGCCATCAAATACACGCCGAAGGGCCGCGTGCTGGTCGGCTGTCATCGCCGCGGCACGGCACTGCGGATCGGCATCTATGACACCGGCGTCGGCATTCCGATCCTCAAGCGCGGCGAGATCTTCAAGGAATTCCACCGCCTCGAACAGGGCGCCCGCATCGCCCGCGGCCTTGGGCTCGGCCTGTCGATCGTGAAGCGTCTGGCGCATGTGCTCAATCACGGCATCGCGCTGGATTCCAATCGCGGCGGCGGCTCGTTCTTCTCGGTGACGGTGCCGGTGGCACAGGCGATCAACCACACCGCCGTCGTCACCAGTGCGACGCCGCTGTCGAAGCAGCCGATGTCGGGCACACTGATCGTCTGCATCGAAAACGATCCGGCGATTCTCGACGGCATGAAGACGCTGCTGCAGGCCTGGGGATCGGATGTCATCGCGGTGCCTGATCCCGAAGCCGCGATGGAGGCGATTGCCGAGATCCAGGCGTCGGGCCGCCGCCTTACCGGCATTCTCGTCGATTATCACCTCGACCGCGGCAACGGCATCGCCGCCATCCGCGCGATCCGAGGCAGATTCGGCAAGGACATCCCGGCGATCCTGATCACGGCCGATCGCAGCCCGCATGTGCGCTCGGCGGCGCGGCAGGATCGCATCGCCGTGCAGAACAAGCCGGTGAAACCGGCGAGCTTGCGCGCATTGTTGGGACAGTGGCGGAGCCAGCAGATGGTGGCGGCGGAGTAGCGTTGCCTCACACACCGTTGCCTCACACACCGTTGTCATCGCCCGGCTCGACCGGGCGATCCAGTAGACACTGGCATTCGTGATAGAGCGGAGAAGTCGCCGGATACTGGGTCACCCGGTCAAGCCGGGTGACGACAGGCGAGCGACGTCTACGACGCCGCGTCCTGCTTCCACGGCCCGCCGGCGATCTTCGCTGCGGCGATCACGGCCTGCGTGCGGCTCTCCACACCCAGCTTCTGCAGGATCGCCGACACATGCGCCTTGATGGTCGCTTCCGACACACCGAGCTCATAGGCGATCTGCTTGTTGAGCAGACCTTCCGACAGCATCATCAGCACCCGCACCTGCTGCGGCGTCAGCGTCACCAGGCGGTCGCGCAGCTTGCTCATTTCCGGATCGGCTGCCGCGGTCATGTCCACATCCGGTGGAACCCAGACATCGCCGTCCAGCACCTTCATGATGGCATCGCGCAGCGTATCGACACCGAAGCGCTTCGGGATGAAACCCGATGCGCCGAAGTCGAGCGACTGCCGGATGGTGCCGACATCGTCGCTCGCCGATACGATCACCACCGGGATCGCCGGATATTGCGCGCGCAGATAAATCAGGCCCGAGAAGCCCGAGATTCCCGGCATCGACAGATCGAGCAGCACCAGATCGACGTCGGAGTCTTCCTCCAGCATCCTGGTGAGATCGTCGAAAGTTCCCGTCTCCTCGATGGTGGTGGTCGGGAGCACGCTGCTCACCCCCTGCCGCAACGCACCGCGGAACAGCGGATGGTCGTCGGCAATGATCAAACGCGTGGGAGCAAGTACCGTCATCGAGTTCCGTCAGTGCCAGAGGTCGCCTTCTGCGCGGCCACCATGTTGAGCGAGCACGCCAAAAGCGCAGTCGGTTGCAATGTCGCCCGGTCGCACATCCCATGCAAGCACGCAATGCTGCCACGCGGTAAAATGGTGAACAGCGATGCTGCGATGCAACCCAGAGGATCGATGATCGGCGCCGCTTCCAGCGCCGAAAGTCGAAGGCCTAAAGTCGTATTGGGGCACATTTGCACGCGATGTTAGCCTGTGTTCCGAAGCCCGTTACGAGAGAAGTCGGCGTAGTTCGGCGTAACGGGCGAGAGGTCCGGAAGGTCTTTGACCGACAGACCCGCAGCATCAGCTTTGCAGCAACGTATTTTGGGGAGCGATTCACACATGTCCACGATGGCAGCTACATCCGCGAAGTCCGCGGGGATGACGAAGGACGAACGTTTCGTCATCTTCGCCTCCTCGCTCGGCACCGTCTTCGAGTGGTATGACTTCTACCTGTTCGGCTCGCTCGCCGGCGTCATCGGCGCGCAGTTCTTCGGCGTCATCGATCCCGCCACCGGCCAGCCGATGTTCAACCAGGCGACCCGCGACATTTTCGCGCTGCTCGCTTTCGCTGCCGGCTTCATCGTCCGTCCGTTCGGCGCCATCGTGTTCGGCCGCGTCGGCGACATCGTCGGCCGCAAATACACCTTCCTCGTCACCATCCTGATCATGGGCCTGTCGACCTTCATCGTCGGCATCCTGCCCAATGCCGCCACCATCGGCATCGCAGCCCCGATCATCCTGATCATCCTGCGTCTCGCCCAGGGCCTGGCGCTCGGCGGTGAATACGGTGGTGCGGCGACTTACGTGGCGGAGCATTCGCCGCCCGGCAAGCGCGGCTACTACACATCCTTCATTCAGACCACGGCGACGCTCGGCCTCTTCCTCTCCCTGCTGGTGATCCTGTTCACCCGCTCGGCCCTCGGCGAGCCCGAATTCGCGCGCTGGGGCTGGCGTATTCCGTTCCTGGTCTCGGTGGTGCTGCTCGGCGTCTCGGTCTGGATCCGTCTGCGCCTGAACGAGTCCCCCGTCTTCCAGAAAATGAAGGACGAGGGCAAGACCTCGAAGGCGCCGCTCACCGAAGCCTTCGGCAACTGGAGCAACGCCAAGATCGTGCTCATCGCCTTGCTCGGCGGCGTGATGGGCCAGGGCGTGGTCTGGTACACCGGCCAGTTCTACGCACTGTTCTTCATGCAATCGATCCTGAAGGTGGACGGCTACACCGCCAACCTGCTGATCGCCTGGTCGCTGCTGCTCGGCACCGGCTTCTTCATCTTCTGGGGCGCCCTGTCCGACAAGATCGGCCGCAAGCCGATCATCCTGGCAGGCTGCCTGATCGCGGCACTGACCTTCTTCCCGATCTTCCGCATGATCACCACCAACGCCAATCCGACGCTGGAAAAGGCGATCGAGACCGTCAAGGTCGAGGTCGTCGCCGATCCCGCCCAGTGCGGCGATCTGTTCAACCCGGTCGGCACCCGCGTCTTCACCAAGCCTTGCGATACGGCCCGCGCCTATCTCGCCCAGTCGTCGGTGAAGTATTCGACCGCCCCCGGCGCTGCCGGTTCGCCGGTCAAGGTGATGGTCAACGGCAAGGAAACGCCCTACGTGGACGCCAAGACCTCCAACCCGGCCGTTCTCGCCGCGGTTCAGGCGGCTGGCTATCCGAAGGCGGGTGACGCGCAGATCATCAAGATGGCGCATCCGTTCGATATCTTCCGTTCGCAGGTCGCGGCGGTGATCGGACTCCTGTTCGTCCTGGTGCTGTTCGTGACCATGGTCTACGGCCCGATCGCAGCCCTCCTGGTCGAACTGTTCCCGACCAAGATCCGCTACACCTCCATGTCGCTGCCCTATCACATCGGCAATGGCTGGTTCGGCGGTCTGTTGCCGGCAACCTCCTTCGCCATCGTGGCCTCGACCGGCGATATCTATGCCGGCCTCTGGTACCCGATCATCTTCGCAGGCATCACCGTCGTCATCGGCGCGATCTTCCTGCCGGAGACCAAGGACGTCGACATCTCGCGCTAGTCGCGGGCCCGCGAATAACAAAGGCCGCGGAGCAATCCGCGG
>NZ_JBIIOT010000117.1:0-14039 GCF_044336785.1 Tardiphaga sp.
TTCTCGTCGTTGTCCGCGACGATCACCTCAGACGCTGTGAAATGGCCGTCGGGACCGACGGTGTACGCTCGATATTCGTGCATTATCTTGGCTCGTTGGGGTGATGCGGCCAGGCCGATGGATCCTCGTCGATCCTCATCCGGCACCACAATATCGTACGACAGACGACAAACGGAAGTTTCATTTGAGACTCCAACGGTAGTTTATTCCGTCACGACGGACCGCTGCCTGGGCGCCAGCTGCAGCAGCGTCGCCACCGGTCGCTTGCCGGCGCGCTTGCACTTCTCGCATCTCAGCCGGGTCGCCAGATCGTGCACGAACGTCGTCGCCGGCGCGCCGAGCGCGGCCAGGTCGATGTCGCGCGGCGTCCTGCAGCGGCTGCACTCGATCTGCAGCCACGGGAAGCCGCCGTTGATGGCCTGGTCGACGGTGGGGGACGGGTCGATCGGCTCACCGTCCGCCCACATGCGCTCGTTCCAGCTCTCGCACGACAGCTTGTCCGCCTGGCGCAGCATCGCTTCGGCGCGGCCGCGCATCTCGGCGGCTTGGTCCGCCAAGATGCCGGTCATCGCGCGCGACTTCGACAGCTCCTTCTTCAAGGCCTTGCGGTCTCCGCCGCTCATCAGGGTCGGGTGATATTTCGGGGCCATCGATTACCGGTTTCGGATTCCTGCAACGATTAGGCGGGTGAAGGAGATCATCATGAGCACCCCTGACACCACCGCATCCATCCGCGAAGACATCCTCAAGTGCATTCAGCGCGTCGAATGGGAGCTGGGACCGGCCGAGAACCATACTTGGGCACAAACATTCCTGCAGAACGCGATCAACCTGCTCGACGGCTGGGATCTCAAGGAATCGGTGCTCCCTCAGGACGAGCCCTGCGCTTCGTAGGATGGCCAGCAGCCGTCGTCCTCATGGCTTCCGGTCCGCATCTGGCATCCGTTGTCGAGCAGGCGCTGGCCGACTTCCTTCCAGACGGCGTGTTCGCCGTAGAGGCGGACCGCATCGGCGGTCTGGATCTCCACGATTCGATCGCAGCGCCGGCAGGACACCCGCAGCACGTGGCGCGGGATCTCCGACAGGCGGCGGTTCTGAATCGGGACGCCCGGCCTGGCGCGAGCCGCCGGGTCTGCGAGGACCGCGTCCCAGTAGGCCTCGGTCATCGGGTCGGCCGGACCCAGGGCGGGCGTTGGCGGGGGCGTTGCGGCCTCCTGCATCCGACGCAAGGTCTCCTCGGCGCGGGCCTGTTTTTCGTTCGGGAAGCGCCATTCGGCCACGCGTCGTCCTGCCATCGTCGGGGCATCCTTGCGGTTTGAAATGTGATGAGCGTTACTGACCGCAGTAGAACAAAAGAAGAACGACGAGTCGAGTCGGAACTTGGCTTTCCAAGGATTCGGATTTGCCTCAGGGCGTCCAATGATGGCAAGTTAGGTCAGCGGTGTAGCAGCCCGATGTTGCTACACCGTCTTGCTACACCGAAGGATCCGCGTTTCGAGAAACGCTTGATTTGTTGAGGTTTTCGCTAGGTCGGGAAATTCTGGCGGAGAGGGGGGGATTCGAACCCCCGATGGGCTTGCACCCATGCCGCATTTCGAGTGCGGTACAATCAACCACTCTGCCACCTCTCCTTGGTGCCGAATTCCGGAGGTCGCCCGCCGGGTGGTTGGCGGTGTTCTAGGCGAGGATGCCGAAACAGACAAGCGCCGGATGAGGAAATTCCGCCTTCAGCCCACCCCCATGCGGCAAAATCAGCTCCGCGCAGGCCCGAGCCATCCAGCCCGGCAGCGGCAGAGCGGGGATGACAGCGCAAAATCTGGTGTGCCGACCCAAGCACGCCGCGTGCACCTGCCGATTCGCGCAAGAATCGCTGATGCCGATCGCTTGCCGCCGACATCGCCCCACACACCGCAAGTCCCCTCGGTAAGTCCCCTCGCCCCAAGCGAAGCAACGCTTCGCGCGGGGGGAGAGGGTTAGGGAGAGGGGGGCGCCCACGTGACATCGGAGCGTGGGGCTGCCCCTCTCCCGCCGCGAGCACACGGCGACGTCTCAGTCCTTGCCCTTTTTCGCCTTCTTGTCGTCCTTCTCGTCCTTGTCCTTCTTCCCCGTGTCTTTCTTGCGATTGGTGAAACGGGCATTGCCGAGGCCGGTGCCGATGGTCAGCACGCCCCAGCGCGCAAATTCCTGCATGAAGGGCACTTCGCTCAGCCCCTGCGCCACGCCGTCATTGTGCATCAGGACAGCCGTGTCGTGATCGCCGATGGTGGGGATGCCTTCGGCGATCAGTGCCGGCAGGTTGAACTTGCTGCTTTCCCAATTGCCCGGCAGGTTCTGCGCACCCTTTTCGATGGTGCCGTCTTCGTTGATCACGCCTGGACACGAAATGCCGATGAAGGGGGCAAGCTTGAAGCCGTCCTTGTCGGCCGCCTTGATCAGATCCTTGAGCATCTTGATCAGCCGCTCCACCGCGCCTTCACGGGTCGGCTCGTCCTCGGCGTGTTTCCACAGATCGGATTTCCAGACCTGAGCCTTGGAGAGGTCCTTCGACTTCTTCCAGCCGGTCTCCACCACGCCGCAGCGGATATTGGAGCCGCCGATATCCACCGCAAGGATGCTGTCATAGCCTTCGAAAATCCAGGACGGCGCCAGATGCAGGCAGCCGATCAGGCCGGCTTCATCAGGGTGATACTGGATCGGGATCAGGTCGACCTTGAGCCCTTCGGACTTCAGGATGATGTCGGTGCGCGCGATGGCGAGTTCGCCGACGCGGCTCTGGCGAAAGCCGCCGCCGACCACGATACATTCGGTGTCTTCCCACACCTTGTTCTTGAAGAAGCGCTGGATCACATAGGCGAATTCCTTCGCGAATTCCTCGATGGCGCCGTGCACGAGAGCCGCCGCCTTGACGTCCTCGCCGACCAGGATCTCGTCGAGCTCGCTCTTGCCGATCTCCTTGACCGACTTCTTGCCGAGCGGATCCTCGCCGTTCTTCTTCAACGGCTTGCGCAGATCCTCGACGATCTTCTGGAACGCGCCCTTGCTGGCGCGATCGCCGAGAAAGCCGTCGCCGTCCTTGATCTCGATATTGAAAGTATCCACCTCGACCGAGGGCAGACGTTTTGCGCCGTGCACGCCGATGCCGATCGGCGTCGTTACTACTTCTTCAGCCATGTTGCCCCTGAAACGCGTGAACCGATCGACAACGCCGATGGAACCGAATGGTTGCATCGAGGGAACAGCGGCGCGCGAGTCAGGATTTGGCCTTGCCTGCGGCCTTGAGTTCGGCACGCATGCGCTGCAACTGCTGATCGGTGCGATGCCGCTCGATCGCCAGAGCGACGGTCAGCGTGATGGCGGCGATGGCTTCGAGATCGTGCGGCCGGGGCGAACGCGGCGCATCGTAATATACCGCGAATGTGCCGCGGGTGACCTCGTCCATCCCCTTGATCGGCGTCGACCAGCAGGCGCACAGCCCGTGCGCCGCCGCGAGATCACGATAGTCCTTCCACAACGGATCGGTGGCGATATCCGCCACATAGACAGGCGTGCCACGATAAGCGGCGGTACCGCAGGAGCCGATGCCCTCCGCGACTCGTTCGCCGTCGATCGCCTTGTTATAGGCACATGGCAGGCTGGGCGCCGCCAGATGCCGGAGATATCGGCCGTCCTCGCTGACTTCGAGAACGGACGCCATCATGTGATGCCCCGACGACGCCTCGACGCTCAACAGCAGCTCCTGCATCACATCGGCGAGCGGACGGCCAGCCGCAAGCTGCATCAGGACATGGCGCTCCCGCGCGATATGCTCGCGCAGCGACGGCCCGCCGCTGCGTCTCAGGATTTCGGTGCCGGGTAGATCGAGCTTCACATTCATGTCGATGCCATCCAACCATCGCCGGCCGACCGGCGATCGACATCTTTGCTGCGTGCGCGATGCCGTCAAAACACAACGTGAGTTGAAAGTTCTTGTTCAGATTGAAGTGCGCGATGAATGTGCGCTAGACGACTCCTATTGACAAGCTCACAACCGGCATAAGTTTGGTAAGCGAACACCAAGTCTGCTGGTTATCGATCACACCCTCGCGATGTGGCCACAGCAATTGTGGCACATTGCGCCGTCGGCGACATCGCTCACCACCGATCGCAACTATCAGATCGTGCTGCAATAAGCTCCGAAAACGCGCCGAAGCTTGGCGATCAGAGCGTCGGCAGTGTCGATGCTCCGACTGCAGCCACCACCGCGCCCGACCGCACCAAGGCCAGTGCCTTCTCGATGTCCGCATGAAAATAGCGGTCATCGTCGAGATGCGCGATATCGTCGCGGATGCGTTTTCGCACGGCTTCGAGGGCGTGGCTGGAGGTCAGCGGCGCGTGGAAATCGCAGCCTTGCGCCGCAGCAAGCAGTTCGATGGCAATGACAGCCATCGCATTTTCCACCATCGGAGACAGACGTCTTGCGCCATGCGCGGCCATGGAGACGTGGTCTTCCTGGTTGGCCGATGTCGGAATCGAATCGACGCTGGCGGGATAAGCGCGCTGCTTGTTCTCGGACACCAATGCTGCCGCCGTGACCTGCGCGATCATGAAGCCGGAGTTAAGTCCCGGCCGCGGTGTGAGAAACGCCGGCACGCCGGACAGCACGGGATCGACCAGCATCGCGATGCGCCGCTCGGCGATGGAGCCGATTTCGCACACCGCGAGCGCGATCATGTCGGCCGCGAAGGCCACCGGTGCCGCATGAAAATTGCCGCCGGACATGGCGAGGTCCTCGTCGGCAAAGATCAGCGGATTGTCGGAGACGCCGTTGGCTTCGGTGAGCAGCGTCGCCGCTGCTTGCCTGAGTATATCGAGGGCAGCGCCCATCACCTGCGGCTGGCAGCGCAGGCAGTAGGGATCCTGCACCCGCACATCACCGAGGCGATGCGACTCGCGGATAGCACTTCCGACCATCAGGCCTTGTAGCGCCGACGCCACCGCAATCTGCCCATCATGCTTGCGCAGCTGATGGATGCGCGCATCGAACGGCGTATCGGAGCCGCGCGCGGCATCCGTAGAAAGCGCCCCGCCGACAACTGCAGTCCTGAACAGCAATTCCGCCTCGAACAGACCGGCCAGCGCGCAAGCCGTCGAGAATTGCGTGCCATTGAGCAGCGCAAGGCCTTCCTTGGGGCCGAGCTCGATCGGCTTGAGGCCAACAGTCGCGAGCGCTTCCACGGCCGGCAAACGCTTGTTGCCGGCAAAGGCTTCGCCGACGCCGATCATCACCGATGTCATATGCGCAAGCGGCGCGAGATCGCCGGACGCACCGACCGAGCCCTGCGCCGGCACGACGGGGATGATGTCGTTTGCCAGCATCGCCTCAAGTAATTGAATCGTCCCCAGCCGCACGCCGGAAAAACCTTGCGCCAGCGACGCAATCTTCAACGCCATCATCAGGCGTGCGATCACCGGCGACATCGGCTCACCCACACCCGCACAATGCGACAGCACGATATTCTTCTGCAGCGCGACCAGATCCTCGGCGGCGATGCCGACGCTGGCGAGCTTTCCGAAGCCGGTATTGATGCCATAGACCGGCTCGCCCTTGGCCACGATCCGCGCCACCGCATCGGCGCTGGCCTGGATGCGCGGGTGATGCTGCGCGTCCAGCTTCGGCACAGCGCCGCGATAGATCGCGCGCCAGTCGGCCAGGGACATCGCACCAGGTTCGAAATGGGTGGTCATGGCGGGCTCCTCATTTGTCTAGGCATATTAGACGCAACGCAGGCTGCCGTCACCCACCCCCGCTTGTCGTCACCCGGCTTGACCGGGTGACCCAGTACACACCGCGCCGGCTGAGTTTACTGGATCGCCCGGTCAAGCCGGGCGATGACAGTGGGGCTACTTGGCACTGCTCTGCAGACTTTCCAGCAACAATTGTGCCGGCAGGCTAAGCCCCTTGTTGCGCACGGCGATGACGAATTGCCGCTGCGCCCAATCATTATTGAGTGGAATCACCTTGAGCCCCAGCGTCTGCTGGATCGCGGATGCCTCTTCCTGCGGCACGATGGCGACCGCAAGCTGCGCCGCGACGACGCGATAGGCGGCATCCACCGTGGACACCTGAATACGATACCGCATCTGCTTGCCCGCCGCGGCCGCCGCACTCCGCTGCGTCGCCTGCATGATGCTGCGGGCGACGATATCGACATGTTCGTAGTCGATGGTCTCTTCAAAAGAGACCGTGTCGCGCGATGCCAGCGGATGATCGGGATGCACGACGACGGCGAGACGATCGCGGTGATAGGGATGCACCGTCAACCCGCGCAGATCGACGGCATCCCAGCACACGCCGATATCGGCACGGCCTTCTTCCACACCGCGCACCACTTCCCAGATCTCGCGCTCTTCCAGGCTGACGCGCACATCGCGATATTTTTTCGCGAAGGCACTCACATCCTCCGGCAACACCTGTGCCACCGCGGACTTCGATGCGAACACCCGCACATGCCCCTGCACGCCATCGGCAAACGCGCCGAGTTCAGCCTGCATGCGATCGAGCAGTTGCAAACTCTCGCGCGCATAGCGCCACAGCACCTCGCCCGCCGCCGTCACCGTGACGCCGCGGCGACCGCGTTCGAGCAATTGCACCCCGGCCTCGTCTTCCATCTGGCTGATGCGTTTCGAGACGGCCGAAGGCACGATCGCCTCGCGCTTGGCGGCGGAGGCGATGTTGCGCTCCTCGCAGACGGCGATGAACAGGCGAAGGGAGACGGGATCGAAGCTGCGCATAAAGACCTCTCAGCCGTCATTGCGAGGAGCCTCTTGGCGACGAAGCAATCCAGTCTTCGCTTTTGGCTTTCTGGATTGCTTCGCTGCGCTCGCAACGACGGCGGACAGCCATCTTAGATGGGAACGCCTGCGGTGAAAAATCACCATTTCAGAGATGGCTGTGTTTTAGCTATTGCCTAAAGCCATCCGCAAGTCTGCCGCCGTGTTGCCGCAAGAGACCACGCGAAAACGAGGAAAAACCATGCGCATTGTCGAAGTCCGGGAGCGCACCGCTCCGATCGCCTCCCCCATCGCTAACGCCTTCATCGACTTCAGCAAAATGACGCTGAGCCTGGTCGCGGTGGTCACCGACGTGATCCGCGACGGCAAGCCTGTGATCGGCTACGGCTTCAATTCCAACGGCCGCTACGGCCAGGGCGGCCTGATCCGCGAACGTTTCGCGCCCCGTATCCCCGAAGCCAAGCCCGACGATCTCATTGATTCAACTGGCGAAAACATCGATCCCCACAAGGTGTGGGCGACCATGTTCACCAACGAGAAGCCCGGCGGCCACGGCGAACGTTCTGTCGCCATCGGCACCATCGACATGGCGGTCTGGGACGCCGTCGCCAAGATCGCGGGCAAGCCGCTTTTCCGTTTTCTGTCAGAGCGTTACGGCACTGTTGCGAACCCCAAAGTGTTCGTCTATGCGGCCGGCGGCTACTATTATCCGGGCAAAGGCCTTGATGGTTTAGCTAATGAAATGAAGGGTTATCTGGACCGCGGCTACAATGTCGTGAAGATGAAGATCGGCGGCGCGCCGCTGGCCGACGACCTCAAGCGCATCGAGCACGTCCTGAAACTGCTGCCCTCGGGCTGCCAGCTCGCCGTCGACGCCAATGGCCGGTTCGATCTCACGACCGCCGTCGATTACGCCAAGGCTTTGAGGGAATACGATCTTTTCTGGTACGAGGAAGCCGGCGACCCGCTCGATTACGAGCTGCAGGAAAAGCTCGCCGAGCATTATCCGAAGCCCATGGCCACTGGCGAAAACCTGTTTTCCATGCAGGACGCCCGCAACCTGATCCGCTACGGCGGCATGCGCAAGGACCGCGACTGGCTGCAATTCGATTGCGCACTTAGCTATGGTCTTGTGGAATATCTTAGAACGTTGGAAATGCTGAAGAATTACGGCTGGTCCTGGACCCGCTGCATTCCCCATGGCGGCCACCAGATGTCGCTGAACATCGCAGCCGGCCTCGGCCTCGGCGGCAATGAGTCGTATCCCGACCTGTTCCAGCCCTATGGCGGCTTCCCGGATGGCGTGAAAGTCGAGAACGGCCACATCGTGATGCCGGAACTGCCGGGCATCGGATTCGAGGGTAAATCGGACCTGATCAAGGAAATGCGCAGCCTCGCTTCCTAAGCCACGGCGGCGAGTCAAACGCAGGCCAAATGCCTGTTTTTGGCTCGCTTTTCCTTGACTCCCCGTCTTCCCCCTCTATAAAGCACCCTTCGGCGCAAGCTTTGTCTCGCGCCGATTGTTTTTGCGTGGGGCCGCAACGTCGGCCAGAAAATGCAAAAACTTCAAACCCTTATCGACTGAACAAGAAGCCGTCCCGGAGCGATCGTTTCATCGCTTGATCCGAGGACGGGATCGAACACGAAGGATTAGAACGATGTTCGCAGTCATCAAAACCGGCGGCCGGCAATACCGCGTCGTTCCGGATGATGTACTTGAGATTGGCAAGATCGCTGGCGATGCCGGCACGATCGTGCAGCTTGGTGAAGTGTTGATGCTCGGCGGTGATACGCCTGTGCTCGGCCTCCCGACCGTTTCCGGCGCAAGCGTTGCGGTTGAAATTCTCGACCACAAGCGCGGCCCGAAGGTCATCGCGTTCAAGAAGCGCCGCCGCAAGCACTCGAAGCGCAAGCGTGGCTACCGTGACGAGCTGACCCTGGTGCGCATCAGCGAGATCCTCGCCGATGGCAAGGCGCCGACGCTGGGCCCGCGCCCGAAGCGTGAAAAGGCAGCCCCGAAGGCCGCTCCGGCCGAAGCGGCCGAGTAAATAGAATCGCTGCAGCAGCGGAATTATCCGCTGCGCAAATTTGAATTTCCGTGAGACAATTCCCGCAAGGAATTGATCTTTGAATAGATCGAGATCGGAGACGAGCTATGGCTCATAAAAAAGCAGGCGGTTCATCGCGCAACGGCCGCGATTCAGCTGGCAAGCGTCTTGGCGTCAAGGCGTTCGGCGGCGAGCGCGTGATTCCCGGCAACATCATTGCGCGTCAGCGCGGCACCACCTGGCACCCCGGCCTTAATGTCGGCATGGGCACGGATCATACCCTGTTCGCCAAGGTCGAAGGCCGCGTGGAGTTTAAAGCCAAAGCCAACGGCCGCACCTTCGTGTCGGTACTCCCGATCACTCAGGCCGCGGCCGAATAAACGGTGGACACTCACATGGAGTCCGCCGGGTCCTGTTGAACCGGCGGAGTGCCAGAATTGGGCTCCAGAGGGGAGGCGGGAAACCGGCCTCCCCTTTTCGTTTGGTGCGTCGCTTCGGGGCGCATTGCAGGAGCCCGAGATGTTGCAGGATATCCCGACACCCCAGCTGAGCGAGAGCAGAGCCGCTGTTCTGCAGACGCAACGCCTGACCTTGCGCAAGCCCGTGATGGCCGATGCCATCGCAGTGACCGAACTCGCCAATGACCGCCGCATCGCCGAGAACACCCGCCGGCTGCCGCATCCCTATTCGCAGGATGATGCCGAACAGTTTGTCGGCTCGCTGCAGGATGAAGCGGCCACCGACGCAGTGTTCCTGATCGAGCTCGATTATCGCCCGATCGGCATGGTCGGTGTCGACTGGCGCGAGCCGGATGCGCCGGAGCTCGGCTACTGGCTGGGCGTCGAGCATTGGGGTCGCGGCTTTGCCACCGAGGCCGTGCGCGCAGCGATCGATTACACATTCGAGGAATTCGCCATCGATCAGCTGATCGCCGGCGCGCGCGTGGCCAATCCAGCCTCGCGAAATATCCTCGAGAAGTGCGGCTTCCAGTGGACCGGCGTGCAACTGCATCGCTTCGAGGCGATCGGATCGTCAACGCCGGTGGATTGCTTCAAGCTGACACGTGGCGTGTGGAGCTCGCTGAAGAACTGGGCGAGTTCGACGCGGAGATGACGGATCGTAGGATGGGTTGAGCGCAGCGAAAACCCATCACAAGAGGCGCCGGAGCACGCGGTGATGGGTTATCGCTCCGGCGCTACCGCGCCTGCGCTCAACCCATCCTACGGCCACGGCGTTTTAAACCACCGGCGGCACGTCGTCGGCGATCTTGCCGAGACTCTGCTCACGCAGGAAGATATAGAGCCCCGCGGCAATGATGATCGTGGCGCCAATCAACGTCGCCGGCGCCGGCAGTTCATCGAAAATCAGATAGCCGAAGATCACCGCCCAGATGATCATCGTATATTGATACGGTACGACGACACTCGCCGGCGCCAGTTTCAGCGAGCGATTCACGCACATCAGTGCCGCGATCGACACCACCCCTGCCAGGAAGAACAGGCCGAGATCGCCGAAGCCCGGCGTCACCCAGCCGAATGTCGTCAGCACCGCACCGAAGGTGAATGTGCCGATGAACTGCGTCGTTGCCAGCACCACATCCGGCGCCGAGCGCAGCGACCGCGTGATCAGCATCAGCGCCGCGAAGGACAGGCTGCCACCGAGCGCGATCAGCGCCGGCCAGGTCACCATCTGCGCCGACGGTTTTAGCGCGATGATCACGCCGATGAAGCCGACAAACACCGCGCTCCAGCGCCGCCAGCCGACGGATTCGCGCAAAAAGATCGCAGACCCCGCGGTGACGAAGATCGGACAGGCCAGATAATAGGTAATGACGTCAGCCAGCGGCAGATAGCCCGCCGCCCAGAAGAAAGCCGCGACCTCCAGCGTAGACAGCACGACGCGCAGCACCTGCAGGCCCGGCCGGTCCAGAGTGAGGAAATCGCCGCGGTGGCGCCAGATCATCGGCGCCAGCAGGGTCAGCGCCGCGATGGCGCGCAGGAACATCAATTGCCCGACCGAATAGGTCGAAACCAGATATTTGCCGATGGCGTCGCCACAGGAAAACATGGCGATACCCGCCAGCATCAGGCCGATACCGGCTATCCGGGCGGCGCGATTGTCCGCGGCGGTCGAAATGGTCGCAAACATGCCCATATGCGCCTTTAAGAGCCCTCTCAGTCCCTCATCTTGAGGAGCCGTGCGAAGCGCGGCGTCTCGAAGGATGGCCGCAAACTCGGAGCCAAACAGCTCATGGTTCGAGACGGCGCGGAAGACGCGCCTCCTCACCATGAGGTTCGGAGTTTCGCGGGCGGCAGAGACAATAGTTAACGTTTCCCATTGTCCTTTAGGACGCGATTGACACCGCAGCAAGGCAGCCATTCGTCGCCTTGCGGGCGCGATGAGTTGTTGCCGCAAACACCCCCCTGCGATACGGATACGCCATGAAATTCCTCGATGAAGCCAAGGTTTACATACGTTCCGGCGACGGCGGCAACGGCTGCGTGGCGTTCCGCCGCGAGAAGTATATTGAGTTCGGTGGCCCCTCCGGCGGCAATGGCGGCCGCGGCGGCGATGTTATCATCGAAGTCGTCGATGGCCTCAACACGCTGATCGATTATCGCTACCAGCAGCACTTCAAGGCGCCGCGCGGCGTCAATGGCATGGGCAAGGATCGCCACGGTGCCAATGGCAAGCCGATCACCCTGAAAGTGCCGGTCGGCACCCAGATCATCGACGAAGACAAAGAAACGCTGATCCACGACTTCACCAAGCTCGGCGAGACCTATGTGCTGGCCGAAGGCGGCAATGGCGGTTTCGGCAATGCGCATTTCAAGTCGTCCACCAATCGAGCCCCGCGCAACGCCAATCCCGGCCAGCCCGGCCAGGAGCGCTGGATCTGGCTGCGGCTGAAGCTGATTGCCGATGCCGGCCTGGTCGGCCTGCCCAATGCCGGCAAGTCGACGTTCCTCTCAAAAGTCTCGGCGGCACGGCCGAAGATCGCCGACTATCCCTTCACCACGCTGCATCCGCAGCTCGGCGTCGTCGGCGTCGATGCGCGCGAATTCGTGCTGGCCGATATTCCCGGCCTGATCGAGGGCGCCCATGAAGGCGCGGGCCTCGGCGATCGCTTTCTCGGCCATGTCGAGCGCTGCCGGGTGCTGCTGCATCTGATCGACGCCACCTGCGAACATGCGGGCAAGGCCTACAAGACCGTGCGTGGCGAGCTGGATGCCTATGAAGGCGACCTCGCCAACAAGGTCGAGATCGTGGCGCTCAACAAGATCGATGCAGTCGAGCCGGACGAGCTGAAGAAGCAGAAGGAGCGCCTGAAGCGCGCGTCCAAGCAGACGCCTCTGCTGATCTCGGGTGCAACAGGCGATGGCGTGCCGGAAGCCCTGCGCGCGCTGGTCGAGGTGATTGGCGAAGCACCGGTATCAGACAAGGCGAAGTCGGCCGCGCAGTCCGCACCATGGGCGCCTGTAAGCAACTGACGTTTCGATGATGCACGACACCCGCAACGCGCGTGGACCTAACCTCTCCCCGTAAGAACGGGGCGATGGAATACGAAGCGCCTCCGAGACACCACAGACACCATCGCCCAAGAAGCATCGCCATGTCGTCGCCTGATCTGAAAAACTTCCGCCGCATCGTCGTCAAGGTCGGCTCCTCGCTGCTGATCGACCATGCAGCGGGTGAAGTGCGGGCAGAGTGGCTGGCAGCACTGGCTGCCGATATCGCCAGGCTGCACGCGGATGGCCGCGACGTGCTCGTCGTGTCGTCGGGCTCGATCGCACTTGGCCGTCATCGCCTGAAGCTGCCGCGCGGTCCGCTGAAACTGGAAGAGAGCCAGGCTGCGGCAGCCGTCGGGCAGATCGCGCTTGCGCGCATCTGGTCCGAAGTGCTCGGCCATCACGGCATAGGCGCCGGACAGATTCTCGTCACGCTGCAGGACACCGAGGAACGCCGTCGCTATCTCAATGCGCGCTCCACCATCGGCAAACTGCTGGAATGGCGTGCGGTGCCCGTGATCAACGAGAACGACACCGTCGCCACCAACGAGATCCGCTACGGCGATAATGACCGCCTTGCCGCCCGCGTTGCGACCATGACGTCAGCCGATCTGCTCGTGCTGTTGTCCGATATCGATGGCCTCTATACGGCGCCGCCCGGCGCCAATCCGGATGCGAAGCTGATCCCGGTGGTCGAGCATATCACCGCCGATATCGAGAGCATGGCGGGTGCTGCCGAATCCGAACTGTCGCGCGGCGGCATGTACACCAAGATCGAAGCCGGCAAGATCGCGACCACCGCCGGCACGCATATGATCATCGCCTCCGGCAAGATAGATCATCCGCTGCAGGCGATCGCCGATGGCGGCCGCTGCACCTGGTTCTTGACGCCCGCCAATCCCGTCACGGCGCGCAAGCGCTGGATTGCGGGATCGCTGGAGCCGAAGGGCACGCTGACCATCGACGCCGGCGCTGCCGCTGCATTGCGTGCGGGCAAGAGCCTGTTGCCGGCTGGCGTGATCCGCGTCGATGGACAGTTTTCACGCGGCGATGCGGTGATCGTGCGCGATCCCGATGCGCATGAGATCGGTCGCGGTCTTGTGGCCTATGACGCCGAGCATGCTGAGAAAATCAAGGGACGCTCTTCGCCGGATGCGATGAACATTCTCGGTATCACCGGCCGCATCGAGATGATCCACCGCGATGATCTCGTGATTGGCGGTAGCCGGAACTAACTCAGTCCCTCATGGTGAGGAGCGCGCCCTTGCGCGCGTCTCGAACCATAAGCTGGCCTGGCTCTCGCGCCTGTCGCCATCCTTCGAGACGCCGCTTCGCGGCTCCTCAGGATGAGGGACGGAGTGACGGAACTAACTTTCGTTCCATTACTTCCCAACGCCGACGCATCGCGCAGAACGAGTTCCCGCCATCATTGCGCCATGCCCACGGTCTTGTCTGCGCCCGCATTGATAATGACCATTTGACCAGGGAGATATTGCAATGAAACGCCTTTTGATCGTTCCGTTCCTGCTGCTCACCACGCCGGTTCTCGCGCAGCAGGGCAACACGGCAGCCAACCAGAATGCCTGCTCGCGCGACGCATCGCGTTTCTGCCGCGCCAAGATGAATGATGGCGATATGGTCGTGCTGAGCTGCCTGAAGGAAAATCGCAGCAAGCTTGGCAAGGCCTGCGCGAAAGTGCTGGCGGATAACG
>NZ_JBIIOT010000081.1:0-22789 GCF_044336785.1 Tardiphaga sp.
CGTGCCAGTTCCTGGAACGTGGTCGAGGTGGTGCGGCCGCAGCCGGGGCAGGCGGCAACCAGCGGCACGAAGGTGCGGAAGCCCATGGTCTGCAGCAATTCCTGCGCGACCTGAACTTCCAGCGTGCGATCGCCACCGGGCTCGGGGGTGAGCGAGATGCGGATGGTGTCGCCGATGCCCTGCTGCAGCAGGATGCCGAGCGCGGCCGAGGAGGCGACGATGCCCTTCGAGCCCATGCCGGCTTCGGTAAGACCGAGATGGATCGCGTAGTCGGAGCGCGAGGCCAGCGTCTGGTAGACCGCGATGAGGTCCTGCACCGCCGAGACCTTGGCGGAGAGGATCATCTTGTTCTTCGGCATGCCGAGCTCTTCGGCGCGCGCGGCCGACAGCAGCGCCGACTGCACCATGGCTTCGCGCGTCACCGCGCGAACGTCTTTCGGGTTCGCCGAGAGCGCGTTCTCGTCCATCAGCTTGGTGAGCAGCTCCTGATCGAGCGACCCCCAGTTGGCGCCGATGCGGACGGCCTTGTTGTTCTTGTTCGCGATCTCGATAATGTCGGCGAACTGGCTGTCGCGCTTGCTCTTGAAGCCGACATTGCCGGGATTGATGCGATACTTGTCGAGGGCCGCAGCGCAGGCCGGATATTCGGCGAGCAGCTTGTGGCCGATATAATGGAAGTCGCCGACCAGCGGGGTCGTGATGCCCTGCTTGTCGAGCGCTTCACGGATATGCGGCACAGCGGCAGCAGCCTCGTCGCGATCGACGGTGATGCGGACCATCTCGGAGCCGGCGCGCGACAGCGCTGCGACCTGGTCGATGGTGCCCTGGATGTCTGCGGTGTCGGTGTTGGTCATCGACTGCACGACGATCGGCGCGCCGCCGCCGACGGCGACATTGCCGACCATGACCTGCGTGGTGAGATGGCGCGGCGCCGGGCCGGCGACATCCTGCGGAATTTCGAACTTGTTCATGGGGTCTCGAATATCAGGTTTTAGTGACATTCAGCAATGCGTTAGTGGCTGCGGAGCGCGCCGGTCGGTTAACGAGAACCAGCCCGGCGATGACCAATAGCGCAGCCAGCCCGAAGGCGGGGGTAAGCTGATCTCCCAGGATCAGATAGCCCGCCGCGACGCCGAATAAAGGGGTGATGAAGGTGAAAGCCGCCAATTTGCTGGCGGAGTAGGTTCTGATCAGGCTGAACCAGAGTAAAAAGGTAAGTCCGACCACCCAAAACGCCTGAAATGACAGGAGCGAGATTGTCAGGGCGCCGGGAACCGCGGGAATTCGTTCGCCTGCCAGCAGTGCGCCGAGGCCAAGAATAGGGATCGATAATCCCACCTGGTACCCCAATGCCTTTTCGGGGGCGGCGGTAATCAATCTGGTCCGCTTGACCACCAGCGTCGTCGCCGCCCACATGGCTGCGCCCAAGATCATCAAAAGGTCGCCAAACAGGACGCTTGCGGTGACGTTGGGCTGCGGAACGCCAATCGCGACGGCCACGCCGGCAAAGCTCACGGCAAGGCCGGCCCATTGCGCAGGACGAAGCCGCTCACCGAGCAACTGATAGGCGCCGAGGGCGACGAAGAACGGCATCGTATAAAGGAAGACGACGGCGCGGCTGGCGGTCGTCAGTTCGAGCCCGTGAAAGATCACCAGGAACTCGAAGCCGAAAATGGTGCCAACGAACAGGCCCGCACCAAGCGTGCCGTCGCGCTCGAACAGTTTGACGCCGCGAAACCGCGCGATGGCGAGAATCACCAGCAGCGCCCCGGCCGATCGGAGTGCGGCCTGGGTGTAAGGCGGGATCTCGCGCAGCACGAGTTTGATGGCGATCTGGTTGAAGCCCCAGGTCAGGCACAGCATCAGCACCAGAAGAATGGCGCCGACCGTCAGCGGGCGACCGCCGGGCGGGGTGGGGCTTGGCTCTGCAGACATCTGGCCTCGGTCCGGCTTGCCGCCGTGTTGTTATGTGTGGCTCAGGCCTGGCAGTGCGCGCAGGTGCCTGTGATCTCCACCACAGAGAGCTTCGGCGTGAAGCCTGTCAAACGGGCGGCGTCATTGAGGCTTTGCGCGACCTGTGCCGCCGGGACTTCGCCGACCGATCCGCATTTGTCGCAGATCAGGAAGGCCACCATCGATGTGGTGCCATGATCATGGACGCAGGCGAGGAAAGCGTTGCGGCTCTCGATGCGGTGCACGAGGTCGTTGGCCATCAGGAAATCGAGCGCACGATAGATCGTGATCGGCGCAGGCCGGGACACGGTCTTGGCCAGTTCCTCGATGATCTCATAGGCGCCGAGCGGGCGGTGGCTGGCGAGCAGCGCCTCGAACACCTGGCGCCGGATCGGCGTCAGCTTCTGCGAGCGCTTGGCGCATACGTGCTCGGCATGATGCATCGCGTCCGCGGTGCAGCGGTCGTGATCATGGTCCGGGGCGGGAAAAGTCGGTTTCAGCGCGGTCATTAGCAGCAATGTAATCACTTTCCGGCGGTTCGCCCATGGCAGCCACACGAACCTCCCCAAGAAGGCGTCGGAAATGCTGACCTATGCGCTTTACGCATATCTGCGACACTTTGGCACAGGTGGTCGAAAATATAAGCTTCCTTACTTTGAGCCAGACTTAGGAGTTTGCCATGCCCGACCGGGATCTCGGCACCGATTTTCTCTCAGCTCTGTTCGAAACCCAGCGGATGCTGCGGCAACTGGCCGACAAGGAAGCGCGCCATCTCGGCATGACCCGCGCCCAATGGGCCGTGCTGGCCAAGGTCGAGCGCAACGAAGGGCAGAAGCAGGCCGAGCTGGCCGATGCCATGGAGATGGCGCCGATCAGCCTGACGCGCCTGATCGACAAGCTTTGCGACAGCGGCCTGATCGAACGCCGCAATGACGATGCCGATCGCCGCATCAAACGGCTCTATCTCACCGACGCTGCGCGCCCGCTGATGGCGAAACTTGCCGTGCTGCGCGCTGATCTCGTGCAGGTCGCGTTCGACCGGATGGCTGATCAAGACATGCACCGGCTCGTCGATTACCTCGAAACCATCAAATCCAACATCCGTGCTGCGCTCGCGCCTGCCGCGGGCAAGACCAAGGAACAGGCTTATGGCTGACCCCGTGCTGAAATTTCCAGACAAGGACGCATCGGACGGCGGCGGCGAGGGGAGCGCGATCAAGCAGCGTCAAGGCGCGGCTGGCTTCTTCAAGCGCTATCGACGTCCGCTGTTGCTGATCGTGCTGCCGGCGATCGTCCTCGTCGGCGGCTTCGCCTTCTATCTTTCCGGCGGCCGCTATGTCGGCACCGACGACGCTTATGTTGGCGCTCAGAAAGTGCTGATCACGCCGGAAATCGCCGGCAAGGTGTCGCGCGTCGTGGTGCGTGAAGGCCAGCATGTGAATGCCGGCGATACGCTGTTCGAAATCGATCCGGTGCCGTTCCAGCTCGCGCTTCAGCAGGCGCAGGCCAAGCTCGACGATGCCAGGGTGTCGTACGCGACGCTGAAGTCCAACATCAAATCATATGGCGACATGCTCGAACTCGCGCGCCAGGGCGTCGAGCTGAAACAGCGCGATGTCGAACGCAAGACGACGCTGGTGAAATCCCTTTCGGGCTCGCAGCTCGATCTCGATACCGCCACCACCAATTATGTGATGGCGCGCGCGCAGCTTGAATTGCTGCAGCAGCAGCTCGGTACGTCCAAGGACAAGCTGCTCGGCAATCCCGATCTGCCGCTTGAGCAGTTTCCGGCCTATTCGCAAGCAAAAGCAGCACTCGGCGATGCCCAGCGCAATCTCGATCACACCGTGCTGAAGGCGCCGATCGCGGGCGTCGCGACGCAGGTGGACAATATCCAGCTCGGCCGCTTCGTCGCCGCATCGACGCCGATCCTCACGGTGATCGACGATGCACGGCCGTGGGTCGACGCGAATATGAAGGAATCGGATCTGACCTATGTGAATGTCGGCCAGAAGGTCGATATCGAGGTCGATGCGTTCCCAAACCATGCCTTCCACGGCACCGTCGGCTCGCTCTCGCCCGGTACCGGCGCGCAGTTCGCGATCCTGCCGCCGCAGAATGCCACCGGCAATTTCGTCAAGGTCGTGCAGCGCGTGCCGGTGCGCATCTATCTCGATTACGACGATGCGGCCGTGAAGAAGCTCAAGGCCGGCATGAGCACCTATACGACCATCGACACCGAACATCGCCGTACGCTGGCAGGCGTGCTCGGCCTCTCCTCCGCGAAGGCGGCCCAGGACTGATCCCATGAGCACGTCCTCACCCAGCGCAGTTCCCGGCATGCGTCGCAACATGGTGACGGTGTGCGCCATGACAGCGACCATCATGCAGGCGCTCGACACCACGATCGCCAATGTGGCGCTGCCCTATATGCAGGGCTCGCTGTCGGCGTCGCAGGATCAGGTCAACTGGGTGCTGACCTCCTATATCGTGGCCGCCGCCATTATGACCGCGCCGGTGGGGTTCATCGCCAACCGCTTCGGCCGCAAGAAGGTGTTCATCGTCTGCTCGGCCGGCTTCACCATCGCCTCGGTGCTGTGCGGCCTTGCGCAGGACATCACGCAGATGGTCGGCTTCCGACTGCTGCAGGGCGTCTTTGGCGCGGCCCTGGTGCCCTTGTCACAGGCGGTGATGCTGGACTCCTACGCGCTGCATGAGCGCGCCAAGGCCATGTCGATCTGGGGCATGGGCGTGATGCTTGGCCCGATCATGGGGCCGTCGCTCGGTGCCTGGCTCACCGAGACCTATTCCTGGCACTGGGTGTTCTTCGTCAATCTGCCCTTCGGCATCGTCACCGTGGCCGGGCTCATGGTGTTCATGGACGAGACCGATCTGAACCTGAAGATGAAGTTCGACTGGTTCGGCTTTCTCGCGCTCGCCATCGGCATCGGCTCGATGCAGCTGGCGCTCGACCGCGGCGAGCAGCTTGGCTGGCTGGAGTCGAACGAGATCATCATAGAGGCGATCGTGGCAGTGGTCGGCTTCTATTATTTCTTCGCGCATTCCTTCACGACCGATCGGCCGTTCATCCAGTTCGCCATCTTCAAGGACAAGAATTTTGTCGGCGGCTGTATCTTCATGTGCGTGATGGGGCTGGTGCTCTATTCCACCATGTCGCTGTCGTCGCCGTTCCTGCAGAACGTGATCGGCTATCCGATCCTGACGGCGGGCCTGCTGTTGGCCACGCGCGGCTCGGGCACCTTCGTGGCGATGATGCTGGTCGGCCGCATGATGAAATATATCGAGGCGCGCACGCTGATCATGACCGGCATGGTGCTGCTGTCGGTGTCGATGTATTTCACCGCGAAATGGACCGACCAGACCGGCGTGCCGGAATTCATCATCGTCAGCGTGGCGCAGGGATTTGGGCTGGGCCTCGTGTTCGTGCCGCTGTCGACGGTGGCGTTCCTGACGCTGCCCAATCACCTGCGCACCGATGGCACCTCGATGCTGACGCTGCTGCGCAATGTGGCGAGTTCTGTGGGCATCTCGATCGTGATCGCGAACCTGACATCGGGCACGCGGATGGCGCATGCAGTGCTGGTCGAGCATGTGACGCCATTCAACAATGCGCTGCAAATGCCGAATGTGGCGGGTGCGATCAATCTGGCGACCGATACCGGCCGCGCGATGATGGATGCCATCGTGACCTTGCAGGCGACGATCATTGCGTTCGGGCTGGATTACCAGCTGATCATGCTGGTGACGCTGGCGGCGATCCCGATGGCGCTGATTATCGGGTCATCAAAGGCGCAGCTCCGCGCGCAGGCGGCCAAGCCGGGTGGAGATGAGCATCCGGCGGTGATGGAATAGTTGGGCGCAGAGGCCGATGGATTCCCTCTCCCGCTTGCGGGGGAGGCTGGCGCGTAGCGCCGGGTGGGGGCCGCCACCAGCGTCGGCGCTTGTGGCTGCCCCCACCCCGACCCTCCCCCGCAAGCGGGAGAGAGAGAAGAAACCTCACACGTCGAAAAACACCGTCTCGTTATCCCCCTGCAGATGGATATCGAACCGATACACCCCCGCGGCCGTCTTCTTCGCGATCAGCGTCCCGCGCCGATCCGCCGGCACCAGCTGCATGACGGCATCATCCGCCGTCGCGGCTTCGTCGTCGAAATAGATACGCGTCATCGACTGCATGGTCATGCCGCGGCCGAACACGGCCATCACGATATGCGGCGCCTGATCCTTGCCGTCGATGCCGGGGACGGCGCCGGGTTTGACGGTGTCGAACGAATACTCACCCGCATCTGTGGTGCCAGAGCGACCAAAACCGCGCCAGCTGGAATTCGACAGCCCGCGGCTGTCCTGCGGATCGGCGAACCGGCCCTGCGCATCGGCCTGCCAGATTTCCAGCACGGCATCGGGCACCAGCTTGCCGGCGCCGTCATAGATCACGCCTTCGATGCGGATCTTGTCGCCGGTGACGTCGGGGGTCAGCAGATTGTTGGTAAAGGCGTCGTTCCAGGCATATTTGCCGTTGGGCGTCAGGCCGTAGGCATAGAACGGGCCGACGGTCTGCGACGGAGTAATTCCAGGCATCAGTGAGTCTCCGTCGGGGTCGCGTTGCGGCCGCGCAAAACGATGTTGAAGCGATAGGCCAACGCCCAGCCGGGCTCGGTGTTATCGAGATCGAAATCCGACACCATGCGCAGGCGCGCCTTTTCGTCCGTGACCGAATTGAAGATCGGGTCGAACGGAAACAGCGGATCATTCGGGAAATACATCTGCGTCACCAGACGCGAGACGAAGGAATGGCCGAACACCGAGAAATGGATATGCGCGGGACGCCACGCATTGTGGTGGTTGCCCCAGGGATAGGCGCCGGGCTTGATGGTGATGAATTTGTAGTTGCCCGCAGCATCGGTCACGGCGCGACCGGCGCCGGTGAAATTCGGATCGAGCGGGGCGGGGTGCTGGTCCCAGACATGGACATAGCGGCCGCAGGCATTGGCCTGCCAGAGTTCGACCAGCGTGTTCGGCACGCCGCGGCCGTCCTCGTCCATCACGGTGCCATGCACGATGATGCGCTCGCCGAGCGGCTCGCCGGTATGCATGGTGGTGAGATCATGATCGCCAGGGCGCACGGTTTCGTGGCCGTAAACGGGACCGGTCAGTTCCGACAGCGTATGCGGCATCAAAATGCGCTGCTTCTGCGGCGCGCGCAGGGTGGTGCTCTTGTAGCCGGGTGAGAGGCGCGGCGCGTGCGCCGCATTGCTCTCGACGGGATAGATTAGCGTCATGCTGGTTTCCCCTTGGGTCGTCCCCTCATGGTGAGGAGCGCGTCTTCGCGCGTCTCGAACCATGAGGAGTGTGGTGCTCATCCTTCGAGACGCGGCCTGCGGCCGCTCCTCAGGATGAGGGTTAGTTCAGCTTCTCGATCGCCATGGCGACGCCCTGGCCGACGCCGACGCACATGGTGGCGAGGGCTAGCTTGCCCTTGCCCTTTTCCATCGCATGCACGGCGGTCAGCGCGAGACGGGCGCCGCTCATGCCGAGCGGATGGCCGAGCGCAATCGCGCCGCCATGCGGGTTGACGAAGTCGGCATCTTCCTTGACGCCGAGCTGGCGCAGGACGGCAATGCCCTGGGAGGCGAAGGCTTCATTGAGCTCGATGAGGTCGAAGTCGCTGATCTTGAGGCCGAGGCGCTCCATCAGCTTCTGCGTCGCCGGCACGGGGCCGATGCCCATGATGCGCGGGGCAACACCGGCGGACGCGAGGCCGAGGATGCGGGCGCGCGGGGTGAGGCCGTATTTCTTCACGGCGGCGGCCGAGGCGAGGATCATGGCCGCGGCGCCGTCATTGACGCCCGAGGCATTGCCGGCGGTGACGGTGCCATCCTTGCGCACGATCGGGCGCAGCTTGGACAGGCCTTCCAGCGTGGTTTCCGGGCGCGGATGCTCGTCCTTGTCGACGGTGATCGGGCCGGCCTTGCCGCCCGGCACCTGCACGGCGACGATTTCCTCGGCGAAGTAACCCGAGGCGATCGCCTTGCCGGCATTCTGCTGCGAGCGGATCGCGAAGGCGTCCTGGTCGGCGCGCGAAATCTGGAAATCCTGGGCGACGTTTTCGCCGGTCTCCGGCATGGCATCGACGCCATACTGTTCGCGCATCAGGGGATTGATGAAACGCCAGCCGATGGTGGTGTCGTAGATTTCCGCCGAACGCGAAAAGGCTTCGGTCGCCTTGCCCTGCACGAATGGCGCGCGCGTCATGGATTCGACGCCGCCGGCAATGGCGAAATCGATTTCACCGGCGCGGATGGCGCGGGCACCGGCGCCCACGGCATCGAGGCCGGAGGCGCACAGGCGGTTGAGGGTCTGGCCGGGGACGCTTTCTGGCAGGCCGGCGAGGAGGGCGGCCATGCGGGCGACGTTGCGATTGTCTTCACCGGCCTGGTTGGCGCAGCCGAAGAAGACTTCGTCGATTTCGTCCCATTTGACGTTCGGATTGCGCTCTTTCAGCGCCTTGATCGGAGTAGCGGCGAGGTCGTCGGCGCGGACTTTGGCGAGCGAACCGCCAAAACGGCCGATCGGGGTGCGCACGGCGTCGCAAATAAACACATCGCTCATCATTTTCCTCCTGGGCTGCATCCGCGCATGTGCCGGATTTTCGCGGTGGTTTGTAGGAAGGCCCACCGACCCGGTCAAATCATGGCTGTTGCATGGATTGTCACACCCTGAATGTCCGATAATCGCGTGCGGTTGACTTGTCAACCGGGTGTTGCGGTGGGGAAAACATGGCCTTTCGCGGCCTGGCGCGTAGGATCGGGCTAGCGAAATTTGCTAGCGTCCGCCGCCATGACGATCCAGCAAGCCATACCCGCCCCGGAACAGCCCGCGCCCGCCACGGACGACACCAAGGTGTCGCCGATGATGCAGCAGTATCTCGAGATCAAGGCCGCCAATCCCGGCCTGCTGCTGTTCTACCGGATGGGCGATTTCTACGAGATCTTCTTCGAGGATGCGGAACTGGCCTCGCGCTCCCTCGGCATCGTGCTGACCAAGCGCGGCAAGCATCAGGGCATGGATATCCCCATGTGCGGCGTGCCGGTGGTGCGCGCCGATGATTATCTGCACCGCCTGATCTCGCTCGGCATCCGCGTCGCCGTCTGCGAGCAGATGGAGGATCCGGCGGAAGCGAAGAAGCGCGGCGGCAAGAGCGTGGTGCGACGCGATGTCGTCCGCGTGGTGACGCCGGGCACGCTGACCGAAGAGAACCTGCTGGATGCCCGCGCCAACAATTATCTGATGGCGATTACGCGGGCGAAGGGATCGAGCGGTGCGGATCGCATCGGTCTGGCCTGGATCGATATCTCCACCGCGGAATTCATTGTCACCGAATGCGCGACCAGCGAACTCGGCGCGACGCTTGCGCGCATCAACCCCAATGAAGTGATCGTGACGGACGCGCTCTACAGCGATCCCGATCTCAGCCAGCTGCTGCGCGAATTGCCGGCGGTCACGCCGCTGACCCGCGACGTGTTCGACACCGCCACCGCCGAGCGGCGGTTGTGCGATTATTTTGCCGTCGCCACTATGGATGGCCTCAGCGCGATGTCGCGGCTGGAGGCGACAGCCGCCGCCGCCTGCGTCACCTATGTGGAACGCACCCAGATCGGCAAGCGCATCCCGCTGTCGCCGCCGAGCCGCGAGGCGGTCGGCACCACGATGGCGATCGATCCGGCCACGCGCGCCAATCTCGAACTGACGCGCACGCTGGGCGGCGAACGCCGCGGCTCGCTGCTGGATGCGATCGACTGCACCGTCACGGCGGCCGGCTCGCGCCTGCTGGCGCAGCGGCTGGCAGCGCCGCTGACTGACGCGGCCGGCATTGCACGCCGCCATGATGCGGTGGCGACCTTCGTGGCCGATAGCGGCTTGCGCGACGACCTGCGCGCCGCGCTGAAGACCGCGCCGGACATGTCGCGCGCATTGGCGCGTCTGTCGGTCGGCCGCGGCGGTCCGCGCGATCTCGTTTGCATCCGCGACGGCGTAATGGCGGCGGACCAGGTGCTGGATCGTCTCGGCGCGGCCGAGAATCTGCCGGCGGATATCACGGCGGCCATGGCCGGCCTGCGCCGCCCGTCGCGCGAACTTGCTGCGACCTTTGCGCGTGCGCTTGATGACGAGCTGCCGCTGATGAAGCGCGACGGCGGCTTCGTCCGCGCCGGCTTCGAGCCCGTGCTCGACGAGACCCGCAATCTGCGCGATGCGTCGCGGCTTGTCGTTGCCTCGATGCAGGCGCGCTATGCCGAGGACACCGGCGTTAAAGGTCTCAAGATCCGGCACAACAATGTGCTCGGTTATTTCGTCGAGGTCACCGCGCAGCATGGCGACAAGTTGATGCAGCCACCGCTGAATGCGAGCTTCATCCATCGCCAGACGCTGGCCGGACAGGTGCGTTTCACCACCTCCGAACTCGGCGAGATCGAAGCCAAGATCGCCAATGCGGGCGATCGCGCGCTCGGCCTCGAGCTGGAAATCTTCGAGCGGCTGGCGACCATGGTCGCGGAAGATTCCGACGACCTCTATGCGGCCTCGCATGCCTTCGCGCAGCTCGATGTCGCGACTGCGCTGGCGAAGCTCGCGGTGGATGACAATTACGTCCGCCCCGAAGTTGACGAGTCCCTGCTGTTCGCCATCGAGGGCGGCCGTCATCCCGTGGTCGAGCAGGCGCTGCGCCGCGATGGCCAGCCCTTCATCGCCAACGCGAGTGACCTGTCGCCGGGGCCGGGGCAGAAATCCGGGCAGATCTGGCTGATCACCGGTCCGAACATGGCCGGTAAATCGACCTTCCTGCGCCAGAACGCGCTGATCGCACTGCTGGCGCAGATTGGCAGCTTCGTGCCCGCCTCGCGGGCGCGGATCGGCATCGTCGACCGGCTGTTCTCGCGCGTCGGCGCCGCCGACGATCTCGCGCGCGGGCGGTCGACCTTCATGGTCGAGATGGTGGAGACGGCGGTCATCCTCAATCAGGCGACCGAGCGCGCGCTGGTGATCCTCGACGAGATCGGCCGCGGCACGGCCACGTTTGATGGCTTGTCGATCGCCTGGGCGGCGATCGAGCATTTGCATGAGAGCAATCGCTGCCGCGCATTGTTCGCGACGCATTATCATGAGCTCACCGCGCTCTCGGCCAAACTGCCGCGGCTGTTCAATGCGACGGTGCGGGTGAAGGAATGGCATGGCGATGTCGTGTTCCTGCACGAGGTACTGCCGGGCTCGGCGGATCGCTCCTACGGCATCCAGGTCGCAAAACTTGCCGGCCTGCCGCCGGCAGTGATCGCGCGGGCGAAATCCGTGCTGGCAAAACTGGAAGCGCAGGATCGCGGGCAGGGCGCCAAGGTCCTGGTCGACGACCTGCCGCTGTTCGCCATCACCTCACGCGCACCGGAAGAAGCGGCCCCGCCGAGCGAGGCGGATCTGGTGATGGAAGCGGTGAAGGCGCTGCATCCCGATGAGATGTCACCGCGCGAGGCGCTGGATGCGCTTTATGCGTTGAAGGCGAAGCTGCCGAAACAATAACAACCCTCATCCTGAGGAGCGGCCTCTTGGCCGCGTCTCGAAGGATGGCCGCAAGCTCCTGCGCAAAACAGCTCATGGTTCGAGACGCGCGAAGACGCGCTCCTCACCATGAGAGCCTCAGACGTAGCGCACCCGCCTGCGTCCCCATGCCCACAGCCCGAGATTCCAGGCCACGCACGTCGCCAGCGCACCGCTCAGCGCAATCACCGAGCCGAAACGCACCGCCGTCACCTGCATTAGCGCCACGGCGATCCCAAACCCCATCAAGCCCCAGCCACCATTCGCGATCACCGCCGCGGTCGGCTTGCCGCCGATGCGGGGATGCAGGATCAGCATCAGGCTGGTGAAGACGATCGGATAGAGCGCCAGCATGCCGCTGCCGGTCGGGCCGATGGTGGCGGACAACGTCACCACGGCGCCGACCAGCGTGGCGACAAGTGTCGCGCGCAACGGGATGTCGTACCAGCGGCGGGTGATCAGCGGCATTTTGGCATGGCGAAACCGTTGCATCAGCGGCAGGCAGATCGCGAAGGTGACGACATTGACAGCGATGCCGCCGAGCAGCGTCCAGTCGATCAGATGGATCAAGTAAGCGAGCCCGAACCAGACGATGACAGCGGCGCCGAGGCTGATCACCACATTGTTGCGCTGAGCCAGAAGAATATAGGTCAGGCCGAGAAACATGGTCGCGGCGTTGATCGGCAGGCTCGCCAGCGCGCCCTGCGCGATGAAGGCGGCATCGTGATCCATGGCGAGGAAGACATAGGACGGGCCGGCCGAGATCGGCAGCGTGGCGACCAATGCCCCGATCACTGGGCCCGAGCGTTCGGTGATGACCGAGGCGGAAATCACGAAAGCGGCGGTGACTGCCATGCGCAGGAGGAGGATGGCCACGAAAGTGAGATCGGCGGACATTTTTTGTTCTTCTTGTCGTCTCGGGCGTCACGCCGGGCATCATGACTGACGGGACCATGCTCCCCAAACGAAAACGCCCCGCGCGAGGCGGGGCGTTTCAAGGCTGGCAAGCCGGGCTGGGCGCGAGGCCTCAGTCCTTCTTGAGGAAGCCCGAAAACTTCTTCTGGAAGCGCGACACACGGCCGCCGCGATCGAGCAGCTGGGTGGTGCCGCCGGTCCAGGCCGGGTGCGACTTGGGATCGATGTCGAGGTTCAGCTTGTCGCCGTCCTTGCCCCAGGTCGAGCGGGTCTGATACTCGGTACCGTCAGTCATAACGACGGTAATGTTATGATAATCCGGGTGAATTTCGGCTTTCATGACGGTTCCTTCGGCGCAGATGCGCCTGAATCTCGGGATTGCGATGGCGGATTTGCCGCGTCTATATCGCAGGAACGCCCATCCGACAAGGACTTGTCGCAATTGGTCCAGAACCATTGATCCGGACCCGTTTCCCCGGATCCGTTGACCTATGTCATTTGCCAGCCGGCGCGCATCGGCCTATCTGAGGCCGCAACGACAAGAACGGTTATAAATCATGAGTGCAGTCGAACGGCTCGACGATTCCCGCGGCGCCCCGGACAAGGCCCTCGCACCGGTTCCGCAGCCGGAGCCCGTGCTGGAAGAGCCCACATTGGCCGATACCGTGGTCACCCCGCCGGCGCCGAGCCGCGCCAAGCTGCGCCCGTTGCTGGCGCTGGCGCCCTATGTGGCGCGCTATCGCGGCCGGGCGCTGCTGGCGCTGGTATCGCTGCTGATCGCCGCCATCACGACCCTCGTCGTCCCCATCGCAGCTCGCCGCATGATTGACTTCGGCTTCAGCCCCGAAGGCATCGCGATGATCAACAGCTATTTCAGCGTGATGATCGCGGTGGTGGTGGTGCTCGCGGGCGCCAGCGCGGCCCGCTATTATCTGGTGATGACCATCGGCGAGCGCATTGTTGCCGATCTTCGCAGCGATGTGTTCAAGCATCTCACCGCGCTGTCGCCGGCCTTCTTCGATACGTCGCGCTCGGGCGAACTGGTGTCGCGCCTCACCGCCGATACCACGCAGATCAAGTCTGCCGTCGGTGCTTCGGTCTCCATCGCGCTCCGCAACATCGTGTTGTTCCTCGGCGCCGCCGCCATGATGGTGGTGTCGAGCCCGAAACTGTCCGGCTTCGTGCTGGCGGCGATTCCGCTGATCGTGATCCCGCTGGTGGCCTTCGGCCGCTGGGTGCGCCGGCTATCGCGCAACGCGCAGGATACGTTGGCCAGCGCCTCCGCCTATGCCAGCGAACTGGTCGGCGGCATGCGCACGGTCCAGGCCTATACCAATGAGTCCTACGCCAATGCGCGTTTCGGTGGCGAGGTCGAACAAGCCTATGAAGCCGCCCGTGGCGCCACCCGCGCGCGCGCCGTGCTGACGGCCATCATCATCTTTATCGTGTTCTCGAGCGTGGTCGGCATTCTCTGGGTCGGCTCGCATGATGTCTTGCTCGGCGAAATGACGCCGGGTCGGCTCGGCCAGTTCGTGCTTTATGCTGCCTTCGCGGCGTCGAGCCTCGGCCAGCTCAGTGAAGTCTGGGGCGAGATTTCGTCCGCCTCCGGTGCCTCCGAACGGCTGTTCGAGCTTCTCAATGTGAAGTCCGATGTTGCGGCGCCGGAAAAGCCGCGCGCCTTGCCGGTGCCGGCGCGGGGTGACCTCGCCTTCGACAATGTCTCCTTCGCTTATCCGACCCGTCCCGACGTGCTGTCTGCCGCCGGTGTCTCCCTGTCGGTCAAGGCTGGCGAGAAGGTTGCGATCGTCGGGCCGTCCGGTGCGGGCAAGAGCACGCTGTTCCATCTGCTGCTGCGCTTCTACGATCCGAAGAGTGGCACCATTTCCATGGATGGCGTGCCGATCCGTGAGGCCGATCCGCAGGAGCTGCGCACCCGCATCGCGCTGGTGCCGCAGGACTCGGTCGTCTTCGCTGCGACTGCGCGCGAAAATATTCGCTTTGGCCGTCCGGATGCGAGCGATGCCGAAGTCGAGCGCGCCGCCGATCTGGCGCACGCCACCGAATTCATCCGCCGTTTGCCCGAAGGTTTCGAGGCGCCGCTCGGTGAGCGTGGTGTGACACTGTCCGGTGGTCAGCGCCAGCGCATTGCCATCGCCCGCGCCATCCTGCGCGACGCGCCGCTGCTGCTGCTGGACGAGGCCACTTCGGCGCTCGATGCGGAATCCGAGACGCTGGTGCAGACCGCGCTGGAAGAACTGATGAAGCACCGCACCACGCTGGTGATTGCGCACCGCCTCGCCACCGTGCTGTCCTGCGACCGCATCCTGGTGATGGAGCATGGCCGCATCGTCGAGCAGGGCACGCATGCCTCGCTGGTCGCGGCGAACGGGCTCTATGCAAGGCTGGCGCGATTGCAGTTCGGGGTGTGAGACCGCGAGCTACAAATCTGATGCGGCACGCGACGAGTGCCGTATCGTGTGGATGATCACTTCTTCATCGCTGACTTCGTAGAACACCAGATATCGATAGGGTAATGTCGTAATTCGCCTGACCGTCGGATCTTCGGTCAGGACGCCGATATACGGGTTGCGCGCGAGCAGATCGACCGTCAGCCGGATACGCTGGTGAACGCGCTTTGCGCCTGTCGGCGAGTGCTGCGCGATATAATCGAGGATAGTGGTGAGGTCGTTGAGCGCGCGCGGTGTATACCGCGGACTCATAATCCGTGCTTGGCCCAGACGGCGCGGACTTCGTCATCCGTCGCGAACTGCCCTTTAGCCGCTTGCGCTTTTGACTCGGCGATCGCAGCCCGCTCCTCAGGGGATAAAGCAACGGGCGCGCCTTCATCGCCTGCAAGCTGCAGCACGATACGAGCAATGTCGTCCTGGGCGTCCGCCGGAAGGGCGCGAGCGATTTCCACAGCCTGGTCGAGCAGCTTGGTCATAGCGGGAGTATACTACAGACGGGCTCTGCCGGGAAGATATCTGGAAGGGGTTCTTAAGTCTTCCACTCCATCACATCGACGGCTCGGCCTGATGAGTTCACTTCCTCAGTGGATTTTACAAATCCGTTGCGCAGATAAAACTTGATAGCCCGCACATTGTCCGCATTGACCTTCAGCGTCACGCCGCCGGGCGACAGCCGTTTGGCCTCGTTCATCAGCTTCCGCGCAACATCGCTGCCCCAGTGTGCAGGGCCGACCACGAGCTGGTCGAGATAGCCCGTGCCATCGATGGTGACGAAGCCGACTAACGCACCGTCCTGCTCGGCCGCCACGATATGCGCCGCCGGCACCAGCTCGGTGCGCCAGCGCTCGCGCCACCAGTCCACGCGCTTGTCGAAGTCGATCGAGGGATAAGCGAGTTTCCAGGTCTCCAGCCACAGCGCGATGGAGGCATCTTCGTCCTCGGCGCGATAGGGGCGCAGCGTCGTCATCTCATCGCTCGGTCAGCTTTAGCTCGATGCGACGGTTGCGCTTGTAGGCGTCATCCGTCTGCGCCACATCAAGCGGCTGAAACTCTGCAAAGCCCGCGGCCAGCAAGCGCTGGGCCGGGACGCCGAGGGACACCAGATACTGCACCACCGAGATCGCGCGTCCCGCCGACAGCTCCCAATTCGTCTTGAAGACGGGATTGTTGAGGATCGGCCGCGAGTCGGTGTGGCCATCGACGCGCATCACCCAAGGGATCTCCTGCGGGATCTGCTTGTCGAGTTCGGTCAGGGCGCTGGCCACCTTGTCGAGTTCGGCGCGACCTTCCGGAAGCAACTCGGCCTTGCCGGCATCGAAGAACACTTCCGACTGGAACACGAAGCGGTCGCCGACCACGCGGATATCCGGGCGATTGCCGAGAATGGCGCGCAGGCGGCCGAAGAATTCGGAACGATAGCGCGACAATTCCTGCACGCGCTGCGCCAGCGCAACATTGAGGCGCTGGCCGAGATCGGTGATGCGGCCCTGGGATTCCCGGTCGCGCTTCTCGGAGGCATCGAGCGCATCCTCCAGCGCGGCGAGCTGGCGGCGCAGCGCGGAGATCTGCTGGTTCAGCACCTCGATCTGCGCCAGCGCGCGCGACGACACCTGCTTCTCGGAATCCAGCGCCTTGTTGAGTTCGCTATTGCGGCCCTGCGCATCGGCGCCAGCACCTGCAAGGCCATCATACAGGCCCTTGACGCGGTCGCGATCGGCCTGCACGGCGGCGAGGCCGGCGCGCAGCGATGTCAGCTGCTCATCGAGATTGACCTTGCCGAGTTTCTCCAGCGACAGCATGTCGCTGAGCTGGGCGAGCTTGGCGTTCAGCTCGTCGATCGCCTTGTCCTTCCCCGTCACTTCCTGCGACAGGAAGAACTGCACGACCAGAAACACCGACAGCAGGAAGACGATGGACAGGACCAGCGTCGACAGGGCGTCGACGAAGCCCGGCCAGTAATTCATCTCGGAAGAGTTGCGTCGGCCGCGTGCGAGCGCCATGGGTCAGCTCTTCTCCGGCTGGCGGGCGATGTGCTCCAGAAGTTTCCGGATCTCTTTGCTCTGCTCGCCCTGGCTGTCCGCCCATTCGCGGATCATCTCCTGCTCGCTGCGCATATGCGAGACGAGGCCCTGGATGGCGTCGGCGAGATTGGCCATGGCCGTCGAGGTGCTGCGGCTGCCGCTGTCCTCGACGGAGCGGCGCAGCCGCTCGATGGCTTCCAGCAATTCCGGTGGCGCGCCAGTTGGCGTGGCAGAGGCAACGGGCGCGATGGCAGGCGCGCCGGAATATTCGGTGACGGTGGAGGCGAGCCAGTCTTCGAGGTCCGTGTAGAAGCGGTTCTGCGCCTGGCTCGATTGCAGGTCGAGGAAGCCGAGGATCAGCGAGCCGGCGAGGCCGAACAGCGAGGACGAGAATGAAATGCCCATGCCGCTCAGCGGCGCGGCAAGTCCTTCCTTCAGCGTATCGAACAGCGAACCGGAATCACCGCCGACCTTGAGACCTTCGATCACCTTGCCCACCGAGCCCACGGTCTCGATCAGGCCCCAGAAGGTGCCGAGCAGGCCGAGGAAGACCAGCAAGCCGGTCATGTAGCGCGAAATGTCGCGGGCCTCGTCGAGGCGCGTGGCGATGGAATCCAGCAGGTGCCGCATGGTCTGCTGCGAGATCGACATCCGCCCGGTGCGCTCGCCGCCGAGAATCGCGGCCATCGGTGCCAGCAATGTGGGGCGGCGCTCCATCGCGATGCCGGGATCGGAAATGCGGAAATTGTTGACCCAGCGCACCTCGGGATAGAGCCGTATCACCTGTCGGAACGACAGGATGATGCCGATCAGGAGCACGCCGCCGATCAGTGCGTTCAGGCCGGGATTGGCGAGGAAAGCCGCATAAATCTGCTTGTAGAGCACCGTGCCGATCAGCCCGCACAGCACCAGAAACACCAGCATGCGGACCAGGAAGATCCGTGGCGATGACAGTTTTGTCAGTTCGATCTCTATCGCGGAGCGGGAAGAGGGAGCTGTCGCCATGGGTGCTTCATCTGCTTGGGAGGATCACGGTCGGACGAGCAATATGGCACAGCCGGACGACAAAAAAAGATCGGATAGTGCGGAAAAGGCGACGTTGTTCGGAACTTCAGGCTGAAACTGCGCTTGATGAGCTGCGTATTTGTAAAAGACCTTTGCAATGAGACGTTTACGGGGCTGAGGATGGTGATTGTATACTTGCAGGCACTGCTGATGATTGCAGTGGCGCTGTCGGTGCTGATGGCTCTTGCCTGGGTGGTGCAACAGCGCACCGGCAACTCGGGTTGGGTCGATACGATCTGGACATTCTCGCTCGGTCTCGTAGGTGCCGCAGCGGCTCTGTGGCCGATCGCCGATCAGCCGCCGAATGTTCGGCAGTGGCTGGTGGCAGCGCTGGTGGTGATCTGGTCGGTGCGGCTTGGCTCGCACATCGCAGCGCGGACCGCGGGCATCACCGATGATCCGCGCTATGCCGCCTTCGCAAAGGAATGGGGCGCCGATTCGCCGCGAAAGATGTTTCTCTTTTTGCAGAACCAGGGGCTCGGCTCGATCCCGCTGGTGTTCGCCATTTTCGTCGCATCGCGCTTCCCGTCGGACGCGCTGCGGTTGCAGGATTATCTCGGCGTGCTGATCCTGTTCACCGGCATTGCCGGCGAGGCGCTGGCAGACAGGCAATTGAAAACCTTTCGCTCCGATCCCGCCAACAAGGGCAAAGTCTGCGACATCGGCCTGTGGCGTTGGTCGCGACATCCGAATTACTTCTTCGAATGGTTCGGCTGGCTGGCTTATCCCGTCATCGCATTGTCGGTGAATTATCCGTGGAGCCTCGCAACGCTGCTGGCGCCGCTGTTCATGTACTGGATCCTGCGTCACGTCACCGGCGTGCCGCCGTTGGAAGAGCAGATGTTGAAATCGCGCGGCGACGGCTACCGCGCCTATCAGGCCCGCACCAGCGTGTTCTTCCCGCTGCCGCCGCGCCGTCCGGGAGCCGCTGCATGAGCTTTGTTGCGCGCATGATCGAGACGGCCGAGCGCGTGCCGTTGCCCGATCTGGTGATCCGTGCCGGCATCCAGCAGCTATGCGCACGCACGGCGTTGAAACTCGCTGAATGCGATCGGGAGACCGACGCAATCTTCGCTCGCGAAATGGCCACGCGCGCCGTGGCCGAGTACACGGATGCTGCGAATGAGCAGCATTACGAAGTGCCCGCGGAATTCTTCGCGCTCGTGCTCGGTCCCAACCGGAAATATTCGAGCTGCTTCTACAAGGACGAGGCCACGACCTTGCGGGAAGCCGAGGAAGAGGCGTTGCGTCAGACGGTCGAGCATGCCGATCTGCAGGATGGCCAGTCTATTCTCGAACTTGGCTGCGGCTGGGGCTCGCTGTCGCTGTCGATGGCGCGGCAGTTTCCGAATGCATCGATCACGGCGGTGTCCAATTCCAACTCGCAGCGCGCTTATATCGACGCGCAGGCCGCGGAGCGCGGTTATGCGAATCTGCGCGTCGTCACCAAGGACATGAACGTCTTCCAGCCCGAGCAGACATTCGATCGCATCGTGTCGGTGGAAATGTTCGAACACATGATGAACTGGCGCGAGCTGATGACGCGCGTGAAATCATGGCTGGCCCCGGATGGCCGCTTCTTCATGCATATCTTCACCCATCGCTCCGGTACTTACCTGTTCGATCGCAGCGACAAGGAAGACTGGATCGCGCAGCATTTCTTCACCGGCGGCGTGATGCCGAGCCACTCCCTGATCCAGCAATATCGCGACATCTTCGCGGTCGAAAAGGAATGGGCCTGGAGCGGCACGCATTACGCGCGCACCGCACGGGATTGGCTCGACAATTTCGATGCGCATCGCGATGCCATCGAACGCATTTTCAAGCCCGTCTATGGACGCGACACTGCGCTATGGATGCGGCGCTGGCGCTGGTTCTTCCTGGCGACAGAAGGTCTGTTCGGCTTCGCCGATGGCAGCGAGTGGGGCGTCAGTCACTACCGCATGACCGCGGTTAACCGCATGGTAAGAGTTCCATAGGCGTCACGTTCGCGTGAAGCCCGAATGCGTATTTGTTTTCAACGTGATAGGCTGTGTGGCAATGCGCCGCCACGATATGTGTTGCGCTGCAATAGGGCGGTTTTTATTTTGCCCGTATCACGTTCGATAAATCCGTCTGCGCGTGAGAGGCGATCATGTCCTACGCAGACGTCGATGCTTGTTCGAATTGCAAATTGGGAAATTGAAATCGATGACGATCATCAATGCACGCGCTGCAGGCTTCGCGCTTCTGCTGGCAGGGCTCGCGCCTGTGCTTGCGGGATGCAACGAACCGAAGGATGCGGTGGCAGCGGCGCCGGCAGCACCGGAGACCGAGGTGAGCGTCGTCACCGTCAAGCAGCAGGCGCGTGCCATCGTGCGCGAACTGCCGGGCCGTATCGCGCCGACCCGCGTCGCCGACGTGCGCTCGCGCGTGTCCGGCATCATCATCGAGCGCGCCTTCCATCAGGGCACCGAGGTGAAGGCGGGCGATACGCTGTATCGCATCGACCCAAAGCCGTTCGAAGTTGAACTGCAGGCTGCCAAGGCGTCGCTGCAGAAGGCTGAGGCCGCCTATGAGACGGCCACACTGCAGGCGCGACGCCTGACGAATCTGGCGCAGCAGAAAGCCGTGTCCGAAGCCGAAGGCGAGCGTGCGACCGGCGCCCAGCGCCAGGCCGAAGCGGAGATCGCTGCGCGCAAGGCCGATGTCGCCCGCGCCCGCCTCAATCTGGATTACGCGACCATCCGTGCCCCGATCGACGGCATCGTCGGTGCGGCGCTTGTGACCGAAGGTGCGCTGGTCGCGCAGAACGACACCACCAATCTCGCCACCATCCAGCAGCTCGATCCGATCTATGCGGACTTCACGCAGTCGGTGTCGGAGCTGAACAATCTGCGCCGCTCGTTCGAGACCGGCGATCTCGAGCGCATCGCGCCCGATGCCGCCAAGGTGCGCCTCGTATTCGACGACGGCTCGATCTATCCGCTGGTCGGCAAGCTGCTGTTCTCGGAAGCTAAGGTCGATACCTTCACCGGCCAGGTGACGCTGCGCGGCGAATTCCCGAATCCGAAGCGTGAACTGCTGCCGGGCATGTATGTCCGCGTGCAGATCGAGCAGGGCATCGACACCGATGCCATCGCGGTTCCGCAACAGGCGATCCAGCGCAATGGCGGTGGCGGTGCCGAAGTCTTCGTCGTCAAGAGTGACGGCCATGTCGCGGTGCAGCCAGTCAAGACCGGCGCCGTGCAGGATGGTTTGTGGTTCGTGATGGAAGGCCTCAAGGGCGGCGAGCAGATCGTCGTCGAGGGCTTCCAGAAGTTCACGGCCGGCGACAAGGTCAAGACCGTGAAGTGGTCTGATCCAAGCCTGGCGGCGAATTTCTCCGGCGAGCCCCAGAAGACCACGCAAGCGCGGCCCTGAGTAAGAGAACATGGCTAGATTTTTTATCGACAGGCCGATTTTCGCCTGGGTCGTCGCGCTTTTCACTTGCCTGTTCGGCGCGATCGCAATCCCGCTGCTGCCGATCGCACAATATCCGATCATCGCGCCGCCGCTGATTTCGATCAGCGCCAGCTATCCCGGTGCGTCACCCGAAAATCTCTACAACAGCGTCACCCGCCTGATCGAGGAAGAGCTCAACGGCACGCCCGGCCTGCTGTTCTTCGAATCCACCAGTGACTCCCTCGGCTCCGTCGAAATTCTCGCCAGCTTCGAGCCCGGCACCGAAATCAGCGCAGCATCGGTCGAAGCACAGAACCGCATCAAGCGCGTCGAGCCGCGGCTGCCACGTGCGGTGATCCAGCAGGGCATCCGCATCCAGGAAGCGTCTGCGCAGGTGCTGCAGATCATCACCGTCAGTTCCACCGATGGCAGCCTCGATGAGGTCGGCCTCGGCGATTTCATGACGCGTAATATCGTCGGCGAGATCCGGCGTATTCCCGGCGTCGGCCGCGTGCAGTTGTATTCGACGGAGCGCGCGCTGCGCGTCTGGGTCGATCCGGCCAAGCTGGTCGGCTACAACCTCACTTCCGACGATGTCAGCAAGGCCGTCACGGCGCAAAACGCTCAGGTGGCGTCGGGGGCGATCGGCTCGGAGCCAAGCCCTGCGGAGCAGCGCACATCGGCACTGGTGCTGGTCAAAGGCCAGCTGACCACGCCGGAGGAATTCGGCGCGATCGTGCTGCGCGCGAATCCGGACGGCTCGGCGGTGCGCCTGCGCGATGTGGCGCGGGTCGAGATCGCCGGCTTCAATTATCAGTTCAAGACGCGCCAGAACGGCAAGCCGGTGGCTGGCCTTGCGGTGCTGATGTCGCCGACCGGCAACGCGGTCGCGACCGCGGGCGCCATCGACGCCAAGATGAAGGAACTGTCGAACAACTTCCCGGCCAATATCAAGATCGAGATTCCCTACAACGTCACGCCGGTCATCAATGCCGCCATCAACAAGGTGCTGATGACGCTGCTCGAGGCGGTCGTCCTCGTCTTCATCGTGATGTTCCTGTTCCTGCAGAATTTCCGCTACACGCTGATCCCCACCATCGTGGTGCCGATCGCATTGCTCGGCACCAGCGCGGTGCTGCTGACGGTGGGCTATTCCATCAACATGCTGACCATGTTCGGCATGGTGCTCGCCGTGGGCATTCTCGTCGACGACGCCATCGTGGTGGTGGAAAACGTCGAGCGCATCATGAGCGAAGAGGGGCTGTCGCCGAAGGAAGCCACCAAGAAGGCGATGGACCAGATCACCAGCGCCATCATCGGCATCACGCTGGTGCTGATGGG
>NZ_JBIIOT010000063.1:0-30586 GCF_044336785.1 Tardiphaga sp.
CGTTACGATGATCGCCGCCATCGCCTTCTCGGCGTTGCTGGCGCTGTCGCTGACGCCGGCATTGTGCGCGACGCTGCTGAAGCCGATCGAGAAGGGCCACGGCCATTCGCATTCCGGCCTGTTCGGCTGGTTCAATCGCGGCCTCGACAATGTGCGCGATCGCTATACCGGCACGGTGGCCTGGTCGCTGAAGCGCACCGGTCGCCTGATGCTGGTCTATGTCGCGCTGCTCATTGGCCTCGGCTGGGCCTTCGTGCGTATGCCCGGCGGCTTCCTGCCCATCGACGACCAGGGCTTCATCACCACCGACGTGCAGACGCCGTCGGATTCGTCCTATGCCCGTACCGAAGGCGCCATCAAGCAGGTCGAGGAATATCTCGCCAAGAAGGAAGGCGTCGCCAATGTCGTGTTCCTGACCGGCTTCAGCTTCCTTGGTCAGGGCCTCAATACCGCCCAGGCCTTTATCTCGCTGAAGGATTGGTCGGAGCGATCCGACAAGGAATCCGCGTCGCAGATCGTCGAGGACATCAACAAGGATCTCGCCAGCATCCGCGATGCCGAAATCTCCGGCCAGCAGCCGCCGCCGGTCGACAATCTCGGCGTCTCCGCGGGCTTCAGCTTCCGTCTGCAGGATCGCGGCCAGAAGGGCTTTGAGGCGCTGGTCGAAGCGGCCAATAAGCTGGTCACCGAAGCCAATGCCGGCTCCGTCATCCAGAACGCCTATATCGAAGGCCTGCCGCAGGCACCGATCGTCAATCTGACGATCGACCGCGAAAAGGCCGGCGCTTTCGGCGTCACGTTCGAGGACATCAACAACACGATCTCGACCAATCTCGGTTCGGCCTACACCAACGACTTCCCGAACCGCGGGCGTATGCAGCGTGTGCTGGTCCAGGCCGATGCAGCCATGCGTATGAATGCATCGGATATCCTGAACTACAATGTGAAGAACAATCGCGGCCAGCTGGTGCCGTTCTCGTCCTTTGCCACGGTGGAATGGGCGCGCGGTCCGAGCCAGATCATCGGCTTCAACTACTACCCGGCGATCCGTGTCTCCGGCGAGGCCAAGCCCGGCTTCACGTCGGGCGATACGATCAACGAGATGGAGCGGCTGGCAGGCAAACTGCCGCGCGGCTTTGGCTATGAATGGGCGGGCCAGTCACTGCAGGAGAAGCTGTCGGGCTCGATGGCGCCGTTGCTGCTCGGACTGTCGGCGCTGGTGGTGTTCCTGATCCTCGCGGCGCTTTACGAGAGCTGGACGATCCCGGTGGCCGTGCTGATGACGGTGCCACTCGGCATCATCGGCGCGGTGCTGGCCTCGACGCTGCGCGACATGCCCAATGGCGTCTATTTCACGGTGGGCCTGATCACGATCATCGGTCTGGCGGCCAAGGACGCCATCCTGATCATCGAATTCGCCAAGGATCTGCGCGCCCAGGGTAAGTCGCTTTACGATGCGACGATGGAGGCATGTCAGTTGCGCTTCCGCCCGATCGTGATGACCGGCATGGCCTTCATCTGCGGCGTGCTGCCGATGGTGGTGTCGTCCGGCGCAGGCTCGAAGAGCCAGCAGGCGCTCGGCACCGGCGTCGCCGGTGGCATGCTGGCGGTGGTTATCCTGGCGCTGCTGTTCGTGCCGATCTTCTTCGTCTGGGTGCAGAACCTGTTCTCGCCGGACAAGCCGAAGAAGGATGAGGCGAAGGAAGACGCGAAAGATACCGAAGGCGCTGCGACGCCGGCCCCTTCGCACGGCTGACGAGACCGCAAACAAAAAGCCCGGATGGCGGCGAGCCATCCGGGCTTTTTTGTTCAGAGCGTAGGGCGAATGAGCGAAGCGTCATCCGCCGGCCGAGTTCATTGGGAAACTCCGCGGCGGATGACGGCTACGCCTCATCCGCCCTACGCCTTGCTTACTTCTTCGACAAAGGCCGCAGCAGCTTCACCAGCGTGTTGTGCACGACTTCGTTGCCGCACACGACATCGCCGGTCTTCAGCAGGTCGCCGCCATCGATATCGCTGACGAGGCCGCCGGCTTCCTTGATCATGATGATGCCGGCTGCGACATCCCAGGGCTGCAGGTTGCGCTCCCAATAGCCATCGAGACGACCGGCGGCGACGAAGGCCATGTCCAGCGAGGCCGCGCCAAAGCGGCGGAGGCCGGCGACCTTCGGCTGCAGCGCCGCCATTTCGTTGCGCGACAGCTCGAAATCGCCGCGGCCGATATGCGGCAGGCCACAGGCGATCACGCAGTCATGGAGCTGCTGACGGCCGGCCACGCGCAGGCGGCTGTCATTGAGAAACGCGCCGGCGCCCTTCTCGGCCATGTAGAGTTCTTCATTGCCGGGATTGTAGATCACGCCGGCAATGATCTGGTCCTCGCGGAGAAGGCCGATCGAGATCGCGAATTGCGGAATGCCGTGCAGGAAGTTGGTGGTGCCGTCGAGCGGATCGACGATCCAGGTGTGGCTCTTGTCCGTGCCTTCGCGGCTGCCGCCTTCCTCGCCAAGGAAGCCATAGCCCGGACGAGCCTTGTTGAGGTCCGTATAGAGCATCTCCTCGGCGCGCTTGTCGGCGAGAGAGACGAAATTGGCGGGGCCCTTCAGGGACACCTGCAGATGCTCGATTTCGCCGAGGTCACGCTTGAGGCTGCGGCCGGCGCGGCGCGCGGCCTTCACCATGACGTTCATAAGGGCCGAATTGATCATGATCTCGTCTCGCGACGACCTGGCGTCAGGTCTTCAGAATGGGGGTTGCTAGGGCGATGGGTGCCCGTTGGGGGCCATCGCGTCAAGGGTGGATCGTTTCAGACTGTAGGGTGGGCAAAGCGGAGCGCGCCCACCATCGCAACCTGAAAGCAGTGGTGGGCACGTCGCTCCGCTCCTTTGCCCACCCTACGGGCCGCAAATACTCACTTCAGCGTCGAGCCGAGCCATTTATTGGCCGCCTGCTGGGCTTGGGCGCGCTCCTGGGGGCTCGCGCCGGCCAGCAGTTCGTCCAGCATCAGGTCGCCCTTGCCGGCGGTCTTGGCCACGATGTGCCAGCGCAGGCCTTCCATCCGGTCATCGGTATTTGTGCGCAAGGCGAGCACCCGGGCGAGGCGGTTCTGCGCGATCGGGCTGTTCTGCCGGGCCGCCTTGCGGAGCAGGGTGATGGCCGCCGCCTCGTTTTTCGAGGTTCCCGTGCCGTTATAGAGCGCGATGGCATATTCCACCTCGGCATCCACATTGTCGGCCATCGAGGCCGCCTGCAGCAGGCGGACCGCCTTGTTGATGTCCTTCTCCACGCCGGTGCCCTCCTTGTAGAAGGTGGCCAGCGCATATTGCGCTTCCGGATTGCCGGCGTCGGCGGCCTGTCGCAGCAACTCGGCCGAGCGCTTGACGTCCTGCGGCAGGGTCTGCCCGTCGAGATAGAGCAGCGCGAGATTATAGGCGGCCTTGGGATTGCCGAGCTTGGCGGAGGACGCCAGCAGTTTCACGGCCTCGTCGCGGCCGCCCGGATTCGTGCGCTCGGAGATGCGCAGCATCGCCAGCGCGAACATCGCCTCGCGGTCGCCGCGATCGGCGGCGCGCTTGTACCATTCAGCAGCCTGCTGATAATTGCGCTTGATGCCGATGCCGTTGGAATAGAGCTCGCCGAGCATGGTCATCGCCTTCGGATCATTGTTTTCCGTGGCGCGCTTGGTGGCGAGGTCGAGGGCGGTTTTGTACAGGCCGCGCTGATAGGCGCCGTAGACGAGATCGGCGCGGGGATCGACGGGCTCTTCGGCGGTTTTTTCCGGCTGCTTCGTGGGCGGCGCCTTCTTGGCGCTGTCGGGGGCTTTCTTCGCGGCGTCCGGCGCTTTCGCAGGCGCCTTGGCCGGCGGCTGTTTCGGGGCAGCCTTCTGACTTGGCGGTGTCTGGGCGGCAGGCGGTGTCAGCGACATCTGCGCGAAGGCCGCCGTCGTGAGCAGGCAGCCGGTCGTCACGAGCAATGTGCGCAGCGTCTTCACGAAACTCAGCCCTGTGCCGCTTGGAAGCGCGCAAGCAGCGCGGCGTGGCCCTGCTTGATCGCTTGTTCGACCTCGGCGAGCGCTGTAGCGGCGCCACGCTGATCGTTCCAGACGAGATCGCCGACCAGCACGAAGTCTGCACCGGCGGCAGCAAATTGTTCGGCTTCGGCAAGCGTGGCCGCATAGGCAACGCAAGGCGGTTCGAACAATTCAGCCCACCATTCCACGCGCTCCGCAATGGCATCTGCGGAAGGGCGTTGGCCCTTGGTGTCCGGCTCGCCGAACAGCACATAGTCGGCGCCGGCTTCACCGGCCGACATCGCGTGATGCCGCGTCGTCAATCCGCCGCAGCCGGCGATCCAGTCGGGCTTCAGCGCCGGTAGCGCCTCTTGCATGGGCGCGAGGCCGGGCAAATGCGCACCATCGGCGCCGCCGCGCGCGACGAGGTCGGCATGGCCTTCAACCAGCAATGCGGCGTCTGCATTTTGCGCCACCTGAGCGATGGCCTTGATGTGGCTGGTGAGGCTGCGCGGATCCGAAGGCGCCAGGCGCAGCAACACGGCGGCGACATCGGCCTTGCCAAGCAAAGCCGGCAGCGTGCCAACCAGCGCGGCCGGGTCCTCGATCACGGGCGTCGCGAGATAAAGCCGCGGGGCGGGGGGCGCTGGAGGTTTAGCAGCCAAGATCATGCAGCCTTTTCTTGTTCGGCGGTCCATGTGCCGGACGCGGCGAGCGAATTCATCCGCGCGCGATGGGTGAAAGCGTGTTGTCCGGCGGCCACGTTCTCGGCCTTGCCTGCCCACGCCTTCTGCGGCGCGGCCTGAAGCGCACGGCCATAGGAGAACGTGAGCGGCCAGGGCAAGCCGCCGATCTTGTTCATCGCATCGAGATGTGCGGTGGCCTCTTCATCGGACTGGCCACCGGAGAGAAACGCAATCCCCGGCACCGATGCGGGGACGCAGTTCTTCAACATGCGGACGGTCTTCTCGGCGACGTCGCCGACGCTTGCCTGCGTCTTCGATGTCTTGCCGGAGATCGCCATGTTCGGCTTCAGGATCATGCCCTCCAGCGCCACGCGCTGGATGCGCAATTCCTGAAAGGTCTTGTTGAGCACGCGCGTCGTCACCTCGACACAGCGATCGATATCGTGATCGCCATCCATCAGCACTTCCGGCTCGACGATCGGCACGATCTGCGCCTGCTGGCACAGCGCCGCATAGCGCGCGAGCGCATGGGCATTCACCGAGATCGCGGCCATCGACGGGATGCCGCTACCGATATCGATCACCGCCCGCCATTTGGCAAAGCGCGCGCCGCGCTCGTAATATTTCGGCAGCCGTTCGGCCAGCCTGTCGAGTCCGACGGTGATGAGTTCGCCGGGGCAGTTCGGCAGCGCCTGCGTGCCTTCATCGACCTTGATGCCGGGAATGGCGCCGGCTTCCTCGATCAGGCGGATCAGCGGCGTGCCGTCCTTGGCATCCTGCCAGATCGTCTCGTCATAGAGGATGACGCCGGAAATGGCGTTGCTCATGGCCTCACGGGAGCGGAACAGCATCTCGCGATAGTCCCGGCGCGTCGTTTCGGTCGATTCCACGCCGATCGCATCGAACCGCTTCTTGATGGTGCCCGAGGACTCATCGGCCGCGAGCAGGCCCTTGCCGGGCGCGACCATGGCGCGGGCGATTTTGTTGAGATCGGCGAGGTTCATCGGAGCGGTCCTGAAAGATGGCTGCTTCTTACGGACAATAACGACGGATGTCAGGCAAATCCGAGGAAAACGGCGAGGGCGCGGTTAACGCGATCCATATCAGAATCGTCGAGGCGCCCGAATACCTTGCCGATCTTCGATCTTGGCAAGGTTGCGCATTTGTCGGCCATCACCTGCGATCTCACCTCGAGCCCGTTGTCGGCGTTTGGCTCGATCAGGATTCGAAGCGTTCGAGCAATGCTCGTTACGTTACTGGTTAGCGGTAGAAATGTTACGGAATCCAGACCTTCATCCCAGATCGCCTGAACGATGACAGCAGGGCGTGCTTTTCCATAAGCTCCCTGCATGACCACGGTCACAAGGTCGCCCCGTTTCATGTCCAGCCATCGATCTCGATGCCGGAAAGCTCTTCGAGAATTTGTTTCTCATCCGGGCTGGCATTGATCGCTGCAATCTCGCGCGCGATCTGCGCCTTGAATTCAGGCGAATTCACATCCGGCACCCAGATGGTCACCGGCTTAAGGCCGGCGGCCTTCATCTTTGCGCGGTGCTTGCGGACACGTTCGGCGCCTGTCGCCATGACGACCTCCACTTTGTTACATGTAACATAGCGAAAGTCGTCCTGGTCTGCAAGTCATGCGTGCATCCGTTCGGGATGCGTGCAATCAGGCGATCTTCGCGTTCAGCTCGCCCGCGGCATAGCGCTTGGCCATCTCGGCGGTGGTCAGCACGCGCTTCACCTTGCTGGCCTGGCCGGCGGTGTTGAACTCCTGCAGGCGCTGCTTGCAGAGCTTGGTCATCGCTTCCATCGCCGGCTTCAGATATTTGCGCGGATCGAATTCGCTGGGGTTCTCGGACAGGATCTTGCGGATCTGGCCGGTCATCGCCATGCGGTTGTCGGTGTCGATATTGATCTTGCGCACGCCATGCTTGATGCCGCGCTGGATCTCGGCCACCGGCACGCCCCAGGTCGGCTTCATCTGGCCGCCGAACTTGTTGATGATGTCCTGCAGATCCTGCGGCACCGAGGATGAGCCGTGCATCACCAGATGCGTGTTCGGCAGCTTGCGGTGGATTTCCTCGATCACGTTCATGGCGAGGATGTCGCCATCCGGCTTGCGGGTGAACTTGTAGGCGCCATGCGAGGTGCCCATGGCGATCGCCAGCGCGTCCACCTGGGTCTCCTTGACGAATTTCACGGCTTCATCGGGATTGGTCAGCAGCTGGTCATGGGACAGCTTGCCTTCGGCGCCGTGGCCGTCCTCGGCTTCGCCTTCGCCGGTTTCCAGCGAGCCGAGCACGCCGAGTTCGCCTTCCACCGAGATGCCGCCGAGATGCGCCATGTCGGTTACGGTCTTGGTGACGCCGACATTGTAATCCCAGTCGCCCGGGGTCTTGCCGTCGGCCTTCAGCGAACCGTCCATCATCACCGAAGTGAAGCCGGCCTGGATCGCGGTCATGCAGGTGGCGGCCTCGTTGCCGTGGTCGAGATGCACGCAGACCGGGATGTGCGGATAGATTTCGGTGACGGCGTCCATCATGTGCTTGAGCATGATGTCATTGGCGTAGGAGCGCGCGCCGCGGGACGCCTGGATGATCACCGGCGCATCAACGGAGTTGGCGGCTTCCATGATGGCCAGCGCCTGCTCCATATTGTTGATGTTGAAGGCCGGTACGCCGTAGTCGTTTTCCGCCGCATGATCGAGCAGTTGACGCAACGTGATACGGGCCATGCGGGAAACTCCTGAGTTATGGTTTTATGAGACGGGCACGGGTTCGCGCCAAAGGGATACCCCCGCTCATAGCGCGAGCCCGAGGCGAATCCAAGACGCCAGACGTCGCGCGAGCGGCCAGCGTTAATGCGCGAAGTGGTATGCCGTTCCAGCAAGCGGAAATAAGAGACGCCTAATGGTCGCGGGCTTCAAGTGCAGCGACACGTTCTTCAACTTCGGTCACTCTCTCGTCGAAATCACCAGCCGTTGCCCGCATCATGACGAGCATGCCGGCAGCGTCACGGCGCTGCTTGCGGCTTATTTCCTCCAGTCGATCAAGACGCTGCTCGACCGACTGGCGAAATAACGAAATATCCTCTCGGATTGCGATCAGGATATCTGTCGTGATGTTGATCGGTTCGGTTGCCATTGCAGGAACATATCATAAACGTATCGGCCTGCAACGGCAATCTGAAGTTGCTAAAAACTACTTCTTCAGCACTTCGACGCCCGGGAGCGGCTTGCCTTCCATCCATTCGAGGAAGGCGCCGCCAGCTGTGGAAATGTAGGTGAAATCATCCGCCACGCCTGCATGGTTGAGCGCAGCAACAGTGTCACCGCCGCCAGCCACCGAGATCAGCTTGCCTTCTTTGGTCCGCTTGGCGGCATGCTTCGCAGCCACCACGGTGCCGCGATCGAACGGTGCGATTTCGAACGCGCCCACCGGGCCATTCCACACCAGCGTTGCGGCATCGTCGATCGCCGCATGGATGCGCTCGATCGATTGCGGGCCGACATCGAGGATCATGCCGTCTGCCGGGATCGCATCGAGGCCATAGGCTTGCGACGGCGTGTTGGCTTCGAACTTGAACGCGACCGTCGCATCCACTGGCAAGATGATCGCGCAACCAGCGGCTTCGGCCTTCTCCAGAATGCGCAGCGCCGTCGGAGCCAGATCCTTCTCGCACAGTGACTTGCCGACGCCGATGCCCTGCGCATGCAGGAAGGTGTTGGCCATGCCGCCGCCGATCACCAACGCCTGGACCTTGCTGACGAGGTTTTCCAGCAGATCGATCTTGGTCGAGACCTTTGCGCCGCCGACGACAGCGATCACCGGACGCTTCGGCGCATCCAGTGCCTTGCCGAGCGCATCAAGCTCGGCCTGCATGGTACGGCCGGCATAGGCCGGCAGTTTATGGCCGAGGCCTTCGGTGGTTGCGTGCGCGCGATGTGCCGCCGAGAACGCATCATTGACCCAGATGTCGCCGAGCTTGGCGAGTTCGGCCACGAAAGCCGGATCGTTCTTTTCTTCGCCGGCGTGGAAGCGGGTGTTTTCCAGGCAGAGGATGTCGCCATCCTTCATTGCGGCCACAGCTTTCGCGGCAGCCTCACCGATGCAATCGTCGGCGAAGGCGATCTGCTTGTTGAGGACATTGGCCAGCGCGGCAGCGACCGGCTTCAGCGAGTTCTTCTCGTCGCGGCCCTTGGGGCGGCCGAAATGCGCGAGCAGGATGACCTTGCCGCCTTTGTCGGAGATGCTGGTGATGGTCGGCGCAATGCGCTCGAGCCGGGTCGCGTCGGTGACCTTGCCGCTGTCCATGGGGACATTGAGATCGACGCGCACGAGAACGCGCTTACCCTTCACATCGACATCATCGAGGGTGCGGAAAGAATTGGTCATGGCTGGCTCGGTCGGTTGGCTCCCATCCTTCGAGACGCCGCGCCGGGGCGCGGCTCCTCAGGATGAGGCGGAGTTCTGGGGAAGAACCCTCATGGTGAGAAGCGCGCCCACAGGCGCGCGTCTCGAACCATGAGTTAGTCGGTCTGCTTGCTTACAGCAGCTTGCCCATCGCGACGGCCGTGTCGGCCATGCGGTTGGAGAAGCCCCACTCGTTGTCATACCAGGACAGTACGCGCACCAGCGTGCCGTTCTGTACCTTGGTCTGGTCGAAGGCGAAGGTCGATGAATGCGGGTCGTGGTTGAAGTCGATCGACACGTTGGGGTGCGCGGTGGTGCCGAGCACACCCTTCAGCTCGCCGGCGGCGGCCTTCTTGATGGCTTCGTTGATCTCTTCCTTGGTCGTCGCCTTCTTGGCGATGATCTTGAGATCGACCACCGAGACATTCGGCGTCGGCACACGGATCGACACGCCGTCGAGCTTGCCGGCCAGTTCCGGCATCACCAGGCCGATGGCCTTGGCAGCACCCGTCGAGGTCGGGATCATCGACATCGCTGCTGCACGGCCGCGATAGAGATCGCTGTGCAGGGTGTCGAGGGTCGGCTGGTCGCCGGTGTAGGCATGGATCGTGGTCATGAAGCCGGTTTCGATGCCGACGGTTTCATTCAACACCTTGGCGACCGGCGCCAGGCAGTTGGTGGTGCAGGAGCCGTTGGAGACGACCAGGTGATCCTTGGTCAAAGTCTTGTGGTTCACGCCGTAAACGATGGTCGCATCGGCACCATCCGACGGAGCTGAAACCAACACGCGCTTGGCGCCTGCGGTGAGATGCGCGGTGGCCTTCGCCTTGGCCGAGAAGATGCCGGTGCATTCGAGCGCGATGTCGATGCCGAGGTCCTTCCAGGGCAGCGTGTTCGGATCGCGCACCGCGGTGACCTTGATCTTGTTGCCCTTGCCGAGCTGGATCGTGTCCCCATCGACAATCACTTCACCGGGGAAGCGGCCATGCACGCTGTCGAAGCGCAGCAGGTGAGCATTGGTCTCAACCGGGCCGAGATCGTTGATGGCAACCACTTCGATGTCGGTGCGGCCCGACTCGTAGATCGCCCGCAGCACGTTGCGGCCGATGCGGCCAAAACCGTTGATCGAAACCCGGATCGCCATTCATTTTCTCCTTGTTGCGCCCTGCCTTGCGTGAGGGCTTCATATAGTCCCGTTTGCGGGCATTTCATGCCCTGAATGGGACATTGGTGCAATGCGTCACATCACCAATGTCCCGGTAGCGTTAAGCCGCGTTGTGCTTGCGGGTAGCAGCGTCCACAACGGCTTCCGGCGTGATGCCGAACAGCTTGTACAGCTCCTTCGCCGGCGCGCTGGAGCCAAAGCCCGTCATGCCGATGAAGATACCGTCATGGCCGATCACGGCATCCCAGCCGAAGCGCACAGCGGCTTCGACAGCGATCTTGACCGGCGCATCGCCGATGATCGCCTTCTGCTTGTCGTCCGGCTGCTCCAGCAACAGTTCGAGCGATGGTACGGAAACAACGCGGGTCGCGATGCCCTTCTCGGCCAGCGTCTTTTGTGCGGCGACGGCGATCTCGACTTCCGAACCCGATGCGAAGATCGAGACGGCGGCCTTGCCGTTGGCGGCGACAAGCTCATAGCCGCCATTGGCGGAGAGGTTGTCATCGTGATGCGTGGTGCGCACCGGCGCGAGATTCTGGCGCGACAGCGCGAGCATGGTCGGACCATTGGTCTTCTCCATGGCCAGCTGCCAGCACTCCGCGGTCTCGACCGTATCGGCCGGGCGGAAGACGCGCATATTCGGCATCGCGCGCATGGCGGCCAGATGCTCCACCGGCTGGTGGGTCGGGCCGTCTTCGCCGAGCCCGATCGAGTCATGCGTCATGATGTAGATGACCGGGATCTGCGCCAGCGCCGAGATACGCATCGCGGGACGCGCATAATCGGTGAAGCACATGAAGGTCGCGCCGGCCGGGATGAAGCCGCCATGCAGCGCAATGCCGTTCATGGCTGCAGCCATGGCCATTTCGCGAATGCCGTAGTGAATATAGCGGCCCTTGAAGTCGCCGGTCTTCACTTCGATCGCCTGCTTGGTGCGGGTATTGTTCGACGGGGTAAGATCCGCCGAGCCGATCACCATTTCCGGTACCACCTGCACCAGCGCTTCCAGCGCGAGTTCGCTCGCCTTGCGGGTCGCCACGGTCTGCGGTTCGTCCACCAGCTTCTTCTTCAGCTGGCGGATCGCGTCTGCCATGGCTGCGGGGCGCTTGTGGTCGTTGCGGCGCGTGAACTCAGCCTTCTTGTCGGCCGGCTGCGCGTCAAAACGCTTCTGCCAGTCGGCATGCGCAGCGGCGCCCTTCTTGCCGACATCGCGCCAGGCAGTGAGGATGTCGTCCGGGATTTCAAACGGGCCGTAATCCCAGCCCAAGGCCTTCTTCGTCGCTGCGAGTTCTTCCGCGCCGAGCGGCTCGCCATGCGCCTTCGAGGTGCCGGCACGCTTCGGCGAGCCAAAGCCGATCGTGGTTTTGCAGGCGATCAGCGACGGACGATCCGATTTCTGCGCATCCTTGATGGCAGCGGCGATCGCAGCCGGATCATGACCATCGATCTGCACGGCGTTCCAGCCATGCGCCTTGAAGCGCGCGACCTGATCCACGCTGTCCGTCAGCGACAGCGGACCATCGATGGAGATGCCGTTGTCGTCATACAGGAAGATCAGCTTGGACAGCTTGAGATGGCCGGCAAGCGCCAGCGCCTCATGGCTGACGCCTTCCATCAGGTCACCGTCGGAGCACAGCACATAAGTGTGGTGATCGACGATATCGCCATATTCCGCAGCAAGCATGCGCTCGGCGAGCGCGAAGCCGACGGATGTCGCAACACCCTGGCCGAGCGGGCCGGTCGTGGTCTCGACGCCCGATGTGTGGAAATTCTCGGGGTGGCCCGGCGTCGCCGAATGCAGCTGGCGGAAATTCTTCAGCTGGTCGAGCGTCATCTCCTTGTTGCCCGTGAGATAGAGCAGGGCATAGAGCAGCATCGAGCCATGGCCGGCCGACAGGATGAAGCGGTCGCGGTCCGGCCACTTCGGATCGGCGGCATCGAATTTCAGGAACTGGGTGAACAGCACGGTGGCGACGTCCGCGGCGCCGAGGGGCAGGCCGGGATGGCCGGAATTGGCCTTTTGCACGCCATCCATGGCCAGAGCGCGAATAGCATTGGCCATTTTCGAGTGATCAACCTGCGCCATCTTGTGTTCCGTTTATCTTGAAAACTGAGCCGTCTTGGGAGTGAACCGTCTGCAGCCGCGGGGTGTGCGGCATTGCAGTATGTGCGGCATCGCATTGGAGAACGGGTGGATAGCACCTCGGTTCCGGGAGTCCAAGCCATCCCCGGAAGTGCCGCCTCGTTCGCAGGATAACCCCGGTTTTTGACCGCTTTACGGTGCATAGGTTTTGGGCCGGCGTTGCGTCCGAAGCGCCGTCCGCCTAAATTTCGAGCCTTAAAACCTTGCCGCGGCGTGTTTTTTGGCGTCGCGCGCCCAATCAGGTTCCGCCAGCCAAGGTGTCTCGCGCCGGTATGATCGAACGTCCCGCCCATCTCTCTGCCTCCGACCCTGCCCATGGCGGGGCGCAGGAGATCGAGTCCGCGACGCGCCGGCTGATGACGGCGCTGGATGCGCTCGAAAGCGCTGTGGAGCGCCGTCGCGAGGCCGATCGCGATGAGGATGAGCTGGCAGCGCGGATCCAGGCGCTCGGCGCCGATCGCTCGCGCCTCGCCGACGAGCTCGATGGTTCGCTGGTGAAAACGCGAAAACTCGAGCGCACCAATCGCGAGATTGCAGGCTCTCTGGATGCCGCCATCGGCACCATCCGCACGGTTCTGGCGGAGCAGGTTCGTGAGTGATCATGGCATGACCCACGTCAACGTCACCATCAATGGCCGGCAATATCGCATGGCCTGCGAGGAAGGGCAGGAGACGCGCCTGCTGCGTCTCGCCGATAGTCTCGAATCGCGGGTCACCGGCTTGCGCGGCAAATTCGGCGAGATCGGCGATGCCCGCCTCACGGTGATGGCGGCGCTGATGGTGGCCGACGAGCTGGTCGATGCCAACGCGCAGATCCGCGCGCTGCAGGAAGAACTGATGGCCTTGCGCGACGTTCGCGTCGTCGCCGCCGATCGCGCCCGCGCGACGCAGACGGCGGTGGCTGCGGCGCTGAACGCGGCAGCCGAGCGTATCGAGAAGACGACTCAGGTGCTCAACCGCACCATCGGCGGCGGGGTTGCGATCGGCTAGGTTGTCGTCCCCGCGCAGGCGGGGGCCCATAACCCCCGACAACGCAATTCAGACGGCCGAGCCTGCCACACCCCTGTCTCCGCCATTTTGCCTGTGTGTATGGGTCCCCGCCTGCGCGGGGACGACGGGCACCACTGGCGCATCCGCCCCATAACCCCTACATTGCTCATGCGAGGCTGCGTCGCGCGTCAGGAGCCATATATCCCCGGGGCCTTATCGATCCTCACGGGAACTGTCCCTGGCCAGGTCCGTGGACCTGGTCACACGGTGCCCACCTACTTTCGTAGGTGCTCCGGGATCGCGTGCTTCAACGGCCACCGTGGCTTCGCACTTTTCTTTTTCGTCACGCCTATGCGTGCTCCTTAACCTCATCGCTCAAAGCCATTGAGGTATCGCGCCGATCCGCTTTTGCAGCGGCACGATGAGGCCTAGTCTGCAGCATGTCCGATACGCCGCCGACCCCCAGCAAGACCGAACTCCGCATCGCCGCCCTCGCGCGGCGTTCGGCGCTGGGCGAGGCCACGCGTGATGCTGCTGCACGGGCACTGGCCGCGCATCCGTTTCCGCTCCCCATCGCCCCCGGCACCATCGTCGCCGGCTATTCCCCGATCCGCAGCGAGATCGATCCCGTGCCGCTGATGCAGGCGCTCGCGGCCCACGGCGCGCGTCTCGCGCTGCCGGTGATCATCGCCCGCGACGAGCCCCTGATGTTCCGCGTCTGGAAGCCCGACAGTGCCCTCGTCGCCGGCTCGCTCGGCATTCTCGAGCCGCCGCCGGAGGCGCCGCAGCTGATACCGGATATCCTGCTGGTGCCGCTTGCGGCCTTCGACCGCGCTGGCCACCGCATCGGCTATGGCGCCGGCCATTACGACCGCACCTTCGCGCAATTGAGGGCGATCAAGCCGTTTACCGCCATCGGCCTGGCCTTCGATACCCAGGAAATCGAGGCCATCCCCATGCAGCCGCACGACGTGGCGCTCGATTTCGTGCTAACCGAGACGCGTATGATCGATTTCCGGAGCATCTGAGTTGCGTATTCTCTTCATCGGTGACGTGGTCGGAAAGACCGGCCGCGTGATCATCCTCGACAAGCTTCCCGGCCTGATCCGCGACTGGAAGCTCGATCTCGTCGTCATCAATGGCGAGAACGCTGCCGGCGGTTTCGGCATCACCGAGTCCATCTACAATGACCTGATCGATGCCGGCGCCGATGCGGTGACGCTCGGCAACCACGCCTGGAATCAGAAAGAAGCGCTGGTCTTCATCGAGCGCGCGCCGCGCCTGATCCGGCCGCTGAATTTCCCGCGCCACACGCCCGGCCGCGGCGCCGCTTTGATCGATGCCAAGAACGGCGCCCGTGCGCTGGTCATCAATGCCATGGGCCGTGTCTTCATGGAGCCTCTGAACGATCCGTTCGCCGGCATCGCGAAAGAAATCGAAGCGTGTCCGCTGGTGGACGCTGCGGATGCCATCGTTGTCGATTTCCATTGCGAGGCGACCAGCGAGAAGCAGGGCATGGGCCATTTCCTGGACAGCCGCGTCAGCCTCGTGGTCGGCACCCACACGCATATCCCCACCGCCGATCACCAGATCCTGCCCGGCGGCACGGCCTACATGACCGACGCCGGCATGACCGGTGATTATGACTCAGTGATCGGCATGCAGAAGGAAGAGCCGGTCCGCCGCTTCGTCACCGGCATCCCGAGCGGTCGCTTCGAGCCAGCCTTCGGCCCCGCGACGCTGTCGGGCGTCGCGGTGGAGACGGACGACAAGACGGGGCTCGCAACACGCATCGCACCGGTGCGGATCGGCGGACGTCTGTCGCAGACGGTGCCGGATTTCTGGTGAGATCGTTGTGAAACCGTAGGGCGGATCAGCGCAGCGCAATCCGCCGCGGAGTTTCGACCATGGCCTCGGCCGGCGGATTTCGCCTTCGGCTCATCCGCCCTACGCCCGCGCCACCAGCCAAGCAGCCATTCGCGCGGCATCATCATCGGTCGGATCGCGCCACCTCGCCACCTGCACTTTCGAGCAGAGTCGTGCCTCGCTCCTGCGACCAAGCCGTCTCAGTCGTCGGCGGCGTAACGCATCCGCCACGAGAAGTGAGCGACCCAGCGCCACGCCATTGCCATCGACGGCCGCCTGCAGCGTGCCGCCGATGTCACGAAAGCGCATCGCCTCCGGTTGCGTGTTGCTGCGCCCGAGCCACGTCGCCCACGACCATTCAGGTCCCATATCTTCCCCACGATGACCTTTAGCGAGAAGCGGCAGGTCCGACCACTCGGCGGGCGCGCGCTGACCCTTGAGCAATTTGGGTGAGGCGATCGGGAAAACGAATTCATCGGGAAAGCGTAGCTCGCAGGGCGCCGCCTCAGTGATGGACGCGCGCGGCATCCAGACGAGCGACAGATCAGCCTCGATATGCGTTGGTGCCGCTGGATCCCAGGTCACCACCTCGATCGCGAGATCGGGAAATGCGGCCACCAGCGCCGCGAGCCGCGGCGATAACCACCAGTTGAGCAGGGCCGCTCCTGTTCCGATGCGAAACGGCCTCATCTCCGGCCGGCCACGAACATGGCGCCGCAATCCCGACAGCGTGCCGAGCAATGGCGCGAGTTCATGCGACAGCCGACGACCAGCCTCAGTCACGCGCAGGCCCGGATTCATGCGCTCGAACAATGCGAGGCCGAAATAGCGTTCGAGATCGCGTAGGCGATGGCTGATGGCGCTCTGGGTGAGGCCGAGTTCGTCCGCGGCCAGCGTCATGCTGCCGTGGCGGAGCACGGCATCGAAAGCGACCAGCGCAGCAAAAGGCGGAAGGCGATGGGGCATTGTGTGCATGTCTCGCATGAAACCAATTCATGGGGCCGGGCGCAATCTTCATTTGCTGAAAGTGGATGGCGCAACTCTAGTCGCGCCATGAACCAGATGCCTCGTTACGTTGATGTCTTCGACAACCGCCCCCGTATCACTGCCGCCATGCTTGGCCTCGGTGCTTTCCTGACCCAGTTCGACGTGACGTCCGTCATCATGGCGATGCCTGCGATCGGACGTGATCTCGGATTGGGCGTGGCGGGGCTCACCTGGGTCGTCGATAGCTACAGTCTGGCTTTCACGGTGACGCTGCTTGTGGCCGGTGCGCTTGCCGATCGCTTCGGACGTCGGCGTGCACTGCTGCTGGGCAATGCGACTTTCCTGCTCGCCTCGCTGGCCTGTGGGATCGCGCGCAACGGCCCGGAATTATGGGCGGCACGCGCGGTTCAGGGAATCGGCGCAGCATTCGTGATCACCGGCGCTATCGCCTCGATTGCCGCGATCTTTCCATCGCCGGCAGCGCGCGTCCGGGCCTTCGGCGTGGTTGGCGTGATGTCCGGCATCTCCATGGCACTCGGGCCGACGCTTGGCGCGGTGATTTCGGCCTATCTTGGCTGGCGATGGATTTTCGTTGCCAATCTGCCGTTCTGCATTCTGATCGCGGTCGTCATTCCCCATCTCGTCGCCGACGCGCGCGAGGACCGCGGCAGGCCGATCCACTGGCCAGGCGTGGCGCTACTGGCGATAGCGCTTGGCGTCGCCATCGAGGCTTTCCTGCTGACGCATGAGTCGCTGCTTTATCTGATTGCCGGGCTCGCGATCTCTGCATCGCTATTCATCGTCTTCATTGGGCTCCAGCGCCGCCAACCGACGCCGATGTTCGACCTGGCGCTGTTCCGCAGTCGTCCCATGGTTGCTGCCGCTATTTTGCTCATCGCCGTGTCGATCGGCTATTGGGCACTACTGGTCTATCTCCCGCTGTTTTTTGGCGTTGCATTGGGCTGGACCGGCGAGAATGCCGGCATGGCGATGTTGATCCTGACATTGCCCATGCTGATCATTCCGCCGATTGCCGCGCGCCTCGGTGCTTCTGTCGGCTGGCGAATTCTCTTCGGCGCCGCGCTGGCGGCCATGACGATCGGCGGCACATTGCTGGCTGTCGCTGCCCTGGCTGAGGATGCCGGGATCATCATGACCGCAACCGTCATCGGAATGCTTGCGATGGGATCCGGCGCGGCGGTGGCGCATCCGCAATTGTCAGGCGTCGTCGTTGTGCTCGTCCCCGCGGATCACAGGAATGGCATCGGCGATCGCCGTGGTGGCGCGGCAGGGCGGCTTTGCGATCGGCGTTGCATTGCTGGGCGCGGCGATGCCTGCTGGTTTCGCGCTGGTGTTCCTGGTCGCTGCGCTGGCGTCAGCACTTGGCTGCGCGGCCTGCATGCTGCTGCCGCGACAGGCCTGACGCGTAGCCCGGATGAAACGAAGTGTAGTCCGGGATTCAGTGCATCAAGAAATGGCTGGTCCCCGGGTTTCGCTCCGCTCCACCCGGGCACCGCGACTGTGTGCGATCAATACTTCTCCGGCACATACATTTCCGGCGGCACGGGCTTGCGGAAGTAGTCCGGATTGCGCACGCGCGGCGGCAGGATGACTTCGTCCTGCGGCACCTCGCCATACGGGATCTGCTCCAGCAGATGCGCGATGCAGTTCAGGCGGGCCTTCTTCTTGTCGACCGCCTGCACCACATGCCACGGCGCTTCCGGGATATGGGTGTGTTCGAGCATCGCTTCCTTGGCCTTGGTATAGGCCTCCCAGCGCGCACGCGACTGCACGTCCATGGGGGACAGCTTCCACTGCTTCAGCGGATCGGCGATGCGCATGGAGAAGCGCAGGTGCTGCGCCTCGTCGGTGATGGAGAACCAGTATTTGATCAGGATGATGCCCGAGCGCACCAGCATGCGCTCGAATTCCGGCACGGTGCGGAAGAATTCTTCCACATCGCTCTCGGTGCAGAAACCCATCACGCGCTCGACGCCGGCGCGGTTGTACCAGGAGCGGTCGAACAGCACCATTTCGCCGCCGGCCGGCAGATGCGAGACATAGCGCTGGAAGTACCACTGCGTGCGCTCGCGCTCGTTCGGCGCGGGCAGGGCCGCGACGCGGCAGACGCGCGGATTGAGCCGCTGGGTGATGCGCTTGATGACGCCGCCCTTGCCGGCGGAATCACGGCCCTCGAAGATCACCACGACCTTCAGCTTCTCGTGCTGCACCCAGTTCTGCAGCTTCACCAACTCGCCCTGCAGGCGGAACAGTTCCTTGAAATAGGTGCGGCGATCCACGGAGCTGCCGGCGTTCTGGCCCGCCAGTTCGTCGGCCATCTGGTCGATGCGGTCTTCGTCGAGTTCGAGCTCCATTTCCTCGTCATAGCTGTCGAGCATCTCCTCGCGGACACGGTCATGCATGGCCTTTGCATTGTCGGGGGAGAGTTCGTTCATGGTCGCCTCGGGAAATCGGAATGGGTGATCAATGTCAGTCCGTGGGGTTGAACCAATATCGAATGTCATTGGTGTGACATCGGTTCCGGCAGCGCGGTGTTAAGTCGCCCCCGCTCGGTCCCTCATGGTGAGGAGGCGCGCAGCGCCGTCTCGAACCATGAGATGGCTGGGCTCGGAGCTTTCCGCCATCCTTCGAGACGCGGCCTGCGGCCGCTCCTCAGGATGAGGGGGAGAGTGTGAGGCGGCCCTACAAATCAGAGCTTATACGCCGTCCGGAACCCACCCCAGTGCCGGCCCTGCACGCGCACGGGCACGTCGATCTCGCGCATCATCACGGTCTGGCCGTTGCCCATGTCACGGGCGTAGCTCTGGATCAGATAAGCGCGCGTGTTGCGCCCGGCGGCGAGGCCGGCCGGATCGTTGAAGATGCGGCGATTGCGGCTGTTGGCCGTGTTCCAGGCGACATCGCCCGGCCGCTGCGGCTTCGCATAGATGCCGTTATGCACGGGCAGATAGCCATTGCGATCGATCATGGCGCAGAACGCCATGCGCGAATCCGTCGCCAAAAACGCATCCTGGAATTCCGGCAGCGCGCGGTCGGCCCAGGGCAGAATCTTCGTGCGATATTGCACGGGATTGCTGCCGGCGATTTCCTCATAGGTCTCGTCGAACATGTCATCGAGCGTGATCGCGCCTGATGCGATCCCCTCGGCAAAGATCTTGTTCAGCGCGGCGCCTGCATCAAGCGCGCGGGTCACCAGTTCGGTGTTCTCGTCATGGATCGCCCACAGCCGATCCTCGATGCGGCTGACGACATGCGCATCCGGCGCGATGAAACGCGCCTGCGCTCCGGCCTTGTCATGGGCGTCGATCCGCAGCCGGCAGGCGCCGATATCGCCAAGCCCGGCGGACAGCACCTCATGCAGCGGCAGCCGCGTGGCATCAGGTCCACCGATCAGCACGCCGTCCATTGCGATCTCATAGACCGGCGCGCTCACGCGGCCGCTGCGTGTCTCCAGCGTGATCTGCAGGTGGCAGGGCAGGCGCTCGCGCCTGCGCTGCGCGTCGCTATCGGCATCCTGCTTCAGCAGCACCGCGCAGCGCGATTTCAGCTTTGACGCAAACAGCGTCACGGCGGCGCCGGCCTGCGCGACGTCCTCGCCATGCGCCGCCGCTTCCTTCGCCGCCGCATCGATCTCATGGGCGCTGTCGCCGACGGCGACGATGAATTGCGAGGCCGAGGCCGCATTGCTCGACATCTCGCTGGTGGTGGCATTCTGCTCGGCCACTGCGCCATTCACATGCGAGAACACCGGGCGGATCGCCTCGATCGCCGTGGAGATGCGATGCACGGCTTCGACCGAACTCGCCGCATCGCGTTGCAGGGCGTCGATCTTGCGCTTGATCTCCTCGGTCGCGCCCTGGGTCTGCACCGCCAGCGCCTTCACCTCGGTGGCGACAACCGCAAAGCCGCGGCCTGCGCTGCCAGCGCGCGCGGCCTCGATGGTCGCATTCAGCGCCAGCATCGTCGTCTGCCGGGCGATCTGCGCAATGAGCTCCAGCACCTGGCCGATGGCGGCGGAGGATTCCCGCAGCCGGTCCACATTCACGCTCGCGTCGTGGGCGGCAGCGCCGGCTTCGTCGGCGAGCTTGCTGGCATCGCGCACCTGCGCGCCGATGGCCTGCGCCGAATGGGTGAACTTGTCGGCGGCATGGGCGAAGGTGGTCGCCGTCGCCTGCGCGCCGCTGCTGCGCTGGGTCAGCGCATCGGTGCGGTCGCGGATGGCGGTCAGGGTCGCGGCGGTCGATTCCGCGCCGCCGGCCACCGAGCCTGCCGCCTTTTCCAACTGCCGCACGAGGCCGCCGAGTTCGAGCTCCAGCAACTCCAGGATGTCGCGGGCAGGGTCGGGTTCGGGGATGGCGGGAGGCGTGGGAAGAGCAATGTTTTCAGGCTGGATTGCCAGTTCGGCCATCTCGGCCGGCCGTCTGCGAAACAGTCGAATCGCCATGGCCTGTCTCGGCCTCCCCTGATTTTTGCAATTTATGCGAGTAGCCTTGCACCGATCCGTGAAACGATCGTTAAGTGGCAGGCGGGGGAGGCCGGTGATCGTCCTTAATCGGCTGCGACATTTTGATTTTGTGCCGCCTCGGGACTATAACCCCGCGCCACACCCCACAGACCATCACTTCACGTCGGACGATCGAGAGAGACCGTATGGCCGGACATTCCCAATTCAAGAACATCATGCACCGCAAGGGCCGTCAGGATGCCCAGAAGTCCAAGTTGTTCTCAAAGCTGGCGCGCGAAATCACCGTGGCGGCCAAGCTGGGAACGCCGGATCCGGCCATGAATGCGCGGCTGCGCTCCGCCGTGATCGCGGCCCGTCAGGAAAACATGCCGCGCGACAATATCGAACGCGCCATCAAGAAGGCGATCGGCACCGAAGGCGAGAACTATGACGAGATGCGTTACGAGGGCTACGGTCCCGGCGGCGTCGCCGTCATCGTCCAGGCGCTGACCGACAACCGCAACCGCGCGGCGTCGGACATTCGCTCTTACTTCACCAAGTCCGGCGGCAATATGGGGGAAACCGGTTCGGTGTCCTTCATGTTCGACCATGTCGGCGTGATCGAATACGACGCCGCCAAGGCCTCGGCCGATGACATGCTGGAAGCCGCCATCGAGGCCGGCGCCGATGACGTGGTGTCGGGCGAGGACGGCCACGAAGTCTATTCGTCGCAGGATAGTTTCCACGAAGTGACCAAGGCGCTGGAAGCCAAGTATGGCGAAGCGCGTAAGGCCGCGCTGATCTGGAAGCCGCAGAACACGATCGCGGTGGATGACGAGACCGGCGAAAAGCTGATGAAGCTGGTGGATCTGTTGAACGATCACGACGACGTCCAGCATGTCTATGCGAATTTCGAGATCTCGGAAGCGCTGATGGCGAAGCTGGGCGGGTAAGGCTCGAGCGCGCAGACCCCTGTAGGATGGGTAGAGCGTCGGCGCTTAGCGCCGGAGCGAAGCCCATCGGCGGAGTTTGCCGCAATGACGGAATGATGGGTTTTCGCGGAGTTTATCATCGGGCGCGCTTCGCGCGACCTGTTGGCTCGACCCATCCTACTGTATCGAGTTTTGTTCTTATTTCGTTCTTGACAAAATTCCCATCGTCGCCATACTTTCTCCCGTCTCGTTCGTGAGGGGCGCTTTCATGAGGCGTCTTTAAGCGGAACGTGGATGCGGCGCCTGCGGGCCGGGGGAGGACGTATCCCCCAGCACTCGGGTGGTCGGGGGTCACCGTCCGGGCCCACTACGGGGCCCTGCCGCTAGTGCGGCTGGACGTGGTGCGGGCGAAGGCGGAGAAATCCGTCGGATGGCTCTCTTATGGAGAGCGCCCAGTACCCGGAAGAACGGTCCTTCGGCCAGAAAGAACGTCGCGGTGGCGCGCCGTAAGGCGTTGCGCTTCTCAGGTTTGCTGGCGATCCAGCAGACAGGAGCAGCGTCAAGTCCACTCAAGTGCGCCTTGCGGCGTGCCACCTCCCCTCATGTTTGGAGGGGAAAACTTCTCATACCTCGGACGCTTCATGCGCCGCGAGAATGCGACGCTGCGGCCGTAGGATGGGTTGAGCGCAGGCGCGAAGCGCCGGAGCAAAAACCCATCGGCCGAGCCTGCGGCAATCGACGGAATGATGGATTTTCGCGGAGTTTATCATCGGGCGCGCTTCGCGCGACCCGTTGGCTCAACCCATCCTACGGCACTACATCCATAGGTGCTCTCTTCCGCCACAATGTTTCCAGTAAAATTCGACCTGTTCGCTGAACGGTTGCGCTAAACCTTGCTGTCATAAGCGCTGTCTCGACTGAAGAGGACAGCAATGGTTGACAGAACAGAACTACCCGGGCGGAACGTCGTCGATCTGCGCTCCTACCAGGCAGCGCGCCGCGGCAAGGCTCAGCCAATGACGGCACGCAATTGCCGCCATTGCGGTGCGGCTCTGCTGGATGGCGAATCCGACGATGATTGCTCGAGCGCCGGCATTGAAGCCGCCGCGCCGATGCTGCGGAAGTTTTACGCGGACTGACGGTCCCGTTCTTCCCTCAAGAGGAGCGCCAGAAAGGCGCCTGCCTCACTCCTTGTGCTTAAAAATCCCCTGTTACAACAAACTCCGCCCTCATCCTGAGGAGCGCGCAATTGCGCGCGTCTCGAAGGATGGTCGCGAACTCCGGAGCCCTGTCAGCTCATGGTTCGAGACGGCGCTTGCGCGCCTCCTCACCATGAGGGACGGAGCGAGCAACTACACGTGCTGCCCGCCATTGATGTGGATCTCGGCGCCGTTTACGTAGGAGCTCGTCTCCGTGCACAGCACATAGATGATCTTGGCGACTTCGTCCGGCGTGCCCAGGCGATGCATCGGGATCTGGTGATCGACGATCGCCTGCGTGCCCGGCGACAGGATCGATGTATCGATCTCGCCCGGCGCGATCGCATTGACGCGCACGCCGAGCGGACCGAAATCGGACGCCATCTCGCGGGTCAGCGAAGCCAATGCGGCCTTCGATGTCGCGTAAGCCGCGCCCGCAAAGGGATGCACGCGCGAACCGGCGATCGAGGTCACATTCACCACCGAGCCTTTCGCGGCCTTGAGCTGTTCGATCAATCCGCGCGCCATCATGATTGGCGCGAAGAAGTTGACGTTGAACACATGGGTCCAGGTGGCGACATCGGTGCCGATCGAGCCCAGGCGCGAACCGCCTTCGCCCTTCGGCGAGATCGCGGCATTGTTCACCAGCGCATGCAACGCGCCGCCATTGAGGCGCTCCTTGATGTCGTCGATGGCACGCGCGGTGTCGTCATGGTCGGAGAGATCGACCTGGATGTGATCTTCCGGGCCCGCATCCCACGGGCAGACTTCCGGGAACGGATGCCGCGAACAGGTCAGCACGCGCCAGCCGGCGCTGGAAAAGCGCATCACCGTGGCATGGCCGATGCCGCGGCTGGCGCCGGTCAGCAGCATGGTGCGCTTGGGCGCGTTGGAGCCGGGATGGGTCGCGGCTTTGGGCCTCGCGGCCGGATCAGCGTTCACGGATACATCCTCACTTTGCTCCAGGCGGAGCCGGCTGCCTCGCGGCGGAATTCGATACGGTCATGCAGGCGATACGGGCGATCGTGCCAGAATTCGATCCGCTGCGGCGTGATGCGCCATCCGCTCCAGCCCGGCGGACGCGGCACAGCGCCGATCAGGTGCTTTGCGCCTTCCTTGGCGATCGCCTGCTCGAACGCAAAGCGGCTCTCCAGTGGCTGCGACTGCTTGCTCGCCCAGGCGCCGATCTGCGCCTGCTTGGGGCGGCTGGCAAAATACTCGTCGGCCTCTTCAGGCGTCACCGGCGTCACCAGGCCGCGGATGCGGACCTGCCGGCGCAGCGATTTCCAGTGAAACAGCAGGGCGGCCTTGGGATTTCCGGCCAGCTCCTGGCCCTTCTGGCTGGCGATGTGGCTGTAAAAGACCCAGCCATCGGCATCGAAGCCTTTCATCAGCACCATCCGCACATCGGGAAGCCCGTCGGCATCGACAGTGGCCAGCGCCATCGCGTTCGGATCGTTGGGCTCGGACCCCTTGGCCTCGTTAAACCATTCGGAAAACAGCGCAAACGGCTCCTCGGCCGCCGTAAAATCACCTGACGTTAACGGAGTTGCGTCTTTGATGGGGGCGGTCGTGTCGGTCATGTCCGGAGTTCCGTATTGCGTTGGCCTATCCGCGAGTGCGTGCGGCAATCCTCATATAGGCAGGTCCTATATAGGACACGGGACCGCATTGGCCTATCGGGTCTGTGCCCGCTCAGGGCTGCGTTGACAGCTATTCTCATCGGCACTGGTTTAGGCGGCTGCAGCATCATGCGCAGCGATGACGGCCCGTTCGCCAAAATGGAAGGTGGCGACGTCACCGGCTCGATCACGCCGATAGCGCAGCCGGCGAGTTATGACCCGACCGAAGCCGATCTGGCGCTGGCGCGGAACGCCGCGAGCGATGTCCTGACCAAAGGCAGTCGCGACTCCAGCCAGCCCTGGGAAAATCCTGCAACCGGTGCGCGCGGCTCGGTGACGCCGCTCTCCAGCACCTATGTGGCGGAAGGCAAGACCTGCCGTGATTTCCTGGCCTCTTACGTCAACGGCACCACCGAAAGCTGGATGCAAGGTGCGGCGTGTAAAGGCGAGCGTGGCCGCTGGGATGTTCGCACCCTGGTGCCTTGGAAGCGCAGCTAGGATTTGGAAGCGCAGCTGAGTTTTGCAGAGCTGCTTGCGGTCCCGTTGCAAAAATGACACGAACACACCAGATGAAAAGGCAAGCAGGCGGAGCCTGCACGCCATTCACGCGGGCAATCGCCCGCCATTTGCATAATTGAGGAGAGACGACGGATGCGCGACCCCTATGAGGTCTTGGGGGTGCAGCGGGGCGCCAGTGCTGCGGCGATCAAGAGCGCCTTTCGCAAGCTCGCCAAGAAGCATCATCCCGACGCCAACAAGGACGATCCGAAAGCCGCCGAGCGGTTTTCGGAAGTGAACTCGGCCAACGAAATTCTCGGCGACGAGGAGAAGCGCAAGGCGTTCGACCGCGGCGAGATCGACGCCGAGGGCAAGCAGCGCTTCCAGGGCTTTCCCGGCGGTGGCCGCGGCGGTGCGCGCGGCGCTGGTGGTTTTGAGCACGCCTTCCGCGGCGGCCAGCAGGGCTTTGGCGGCGCCGGCGCCGGCGGCGCAGGCTTTGAGGATATCCTGAACAGCATGTTCGGCGGCGCCGGTCCGCGCGGCGCGCGCGGAGGCGCGCAGTCGTTCGAATTCGATGGCGGTGGATTCGGTGGTGGCAGCGCCTATGGCGGCGGCATTCCCGATCTCGACATCAATGTCGCCATGACCGTCACCTTGGAGGAGTCCGTCAAGGGCACCGAGAAGCGCGTGCGGCTGTCGACGGGCAAGGAGCTGAACGTCAAGGTTCCGGCCGGCGTCACCAATGGTCAGCAGATCCGCCTGCGCGGCCAGGGCGAAACCGCGCCCGGCCATCGTCCCGGCGACCTGATGATCACGGTCACCATCGCGCCGCATGCCGTGTTCAAGATCGACGGCAGCGACCTGCGCGTGGATTTACCGATCACGCTGTACGAAGCCGTGCTCGGCGCCAAGGTGCGTGCACCGACATTGACGGGGGCGGTCGAACTATCGATCCCGAAGAACACCTCGAGTGGCCGTGTGTTTCGCCTGAAGGGCAAGGGCCTGCCCAAAGCCGATGGCGCCGGCGATCTGTATTTCACCACCCGCATCATGCTCCCCGACGGCAACGACGCCGAACTGGAAGCCCTGATGGAGAAGTGGCGCGACGGGCATCCGTATAATCCGCGGAGTGAGATGTAACACTCCGACTTCTCAGTCGTCATTGCGAGCGAAGCGAAGCAATCCAGTTCTTGCTTTTGGCTTTCTGGATTGCTTCGTCGCTACGCTCCTCGCAATGACGACAGAGATATTATCCGCCCAACTTTTCCGTCTGATCATAAATCGCCCGCGCGACCGTATTCAGCCGCTCCTTGTCGGACGTGCCTGACACCACATAGCCGACGCCCTTGTCGGCCCAGAACATGGCGCCGTCCTTGTCCTGCGCGGCATAGCGCATCGAGGTGGTGTCGGTCTTGGCGCGCGACGTATAGAGCGTGAAGCGCTCGCCGCTCGCGGTCTCATACATGAAGAACGCAGCCGGCGCGTCAGGGCCGGGCAGCAAGCGTCCGCCGACGAGTTTCAAGCCGCTGCTATCCAGATCCGGCGCCTTGATGGCATAGCCGACGCGTTTTGACAGCCACTGCTGCAGATGCGCGCGCTCGTTGCCCGCGACCTCGACGGGATGGCGGACTTCGACCACATAAGTGCGATGCGCATCAAGCGCGTCCAGCGCAAAGGTCTGGAAGTTCGGTGACGCAGCTGAGGCGCCGCGCGCGAGCCAGCCGACGCTGCCGCCCGCAACGAAAGCAACAAGTGCGGCCGCGACGGCGCCATACATCCACGGCCGCGATTGGGACTGCCGGGTGAGGCGTTCGAGTTCGAGCCGCTGCGGCACCGGTTCTTCGGCCACGGCGTCGTAGCGGGCATGCAGCAGCTCCGCCATGCTGCGCCAGGAGCGGACGCGCTCGGCATCGTCCGGATGCGCCGCGAGCCACGCTTCCACATCGGTGCGGCGCTCGGCCGGCAATTCGTCATCGACGAAGGCGTGGAGTTCGTCTTCGGTGACGGGGATTTTCGGGTCGGTCATGTCCGGTTCCTCTGCAATCACTTGACCGCGCGCAGCGCCGGGCGCTCGCCGTCGAGATAGGCTTTGACATGGGCGCGGGCGCGGGCGAGACGCGACATCACGGTGCCGATCGGCACGCCCTGGATATCGGCGACCTCGCGATAGCTGAGCCCTTCGAGCATCACGAGCAGCAGCACCGAGCGTTGCTCCTCGACGAGATGGGCCAAAGCCCGCGAGATGTCGCGGCCTTCGGCTTCGGTGCCTGACGCGTCGGCATTGTTGTCATACAGTTCAGTGAAGATGGGCTTGCGGGCCAGCGAGCGGCGGCGGTTGCGGTTCAGATTGGTCAGGATCGTGTACAGCCAGCTGCGCAGATCGCCGCCGATGAACAGCTTTTCGGAGCGCAGCGCGCGCACCAGCGTGTCCTGCACGAGGTCATCGGCGATATCGGCGTCGCGCGCCAGCGCGCGGGCATAGCGCCGCAACGCCGGGATCATGCTTTCCACGCCCTCGCGGAATGCGTTCATGAGGCTGTCGCCATTGGTCGGGGTCCATCGGTATTTCGGCGCGGCCACAATTGCCGCATCCATCATAACACCTTGTCCGGGCGTCTATTCCTGCGCTCGCGGACATGGTGAACAGACCACGATCCCGGCACTTTGGGGCTATACCCTGCGGCAGTGCTGGTGTACCCCAAAGGCCAGATTTTGGGCTCGGCCACGAGCCGGCCCGCCAGCGAAAACGGAGGCGATATGAGCGAAGTGTCAGGCCTGATGAAGGGCAAGCGTGGTGTCATTCTGGGCGTCGCCAACAACCGCTCCATCGCCTGGGGCATCGCCAAGGCGTGCCAGGCGCAGGGTGCCGAAATCGCGCTGACCTATCAGGGCGATGCGCTGAAGAAGCGGGTCGAGCCGCTGGCTGCCGAACTCGGCGCCGAACTGCTCGGCCATTGCGATGTCACCGATCCCGCCACCATCGATGCGGTGTTCGATCGCCTGAAGGAGAAGTGGGGCAAGATCGACTTCGTCGTCCATGCGATCGCGTTTTCGGACAAGAACGAGCTGGAAGGCCGTTACGTCGATACGTCGGCGGAGAATTTCAGCAAGAGCATGCTGATCTCCTGCTACTCGCTGACCGCGATCGCCCAGCGCGCCGAGAAGCTGATGACCGACGGCGGCTCCATCGTCACGCTGTCCTATTACGGCGCCGAGAAGTGGATGCCGAACTACAATGTCATGGGCGTCGCCAAGGCAGCTCTCGAAGCCAGCGTGCGCTATCTCGCAGCTGACCTGGGCGAGAAGGGCATCCGCGTCAATGCGATCTCGGCCGGCCCGATCAAGACGCTGGCTTTCGCTGGTATCGCCGACTCGCGCTACCTGCTGAAGTACAACGAAGTGAACGCGCCGCTGCGCAAGAACGTCTCGATCGACGAGGTCGGCCAGAGCTCGATGTATTTCCTCTCGGATCTCTCCAGCGGCGTTACCGGCGAAGTGCATCATGTCGATGCCGGCTATCACGTGCTCGGCACCAAGGTGCCGGATGCGCCGGATATCCGCATGGGCAGCGGAGAGTAAGCACTCCGCACCTCTCCACGTCCTTGCGAGGAGCGAAGCGACGAAGCAATCCAGTTCTTGCTTTTTGGTTTTCTGGATTGCTTCGCTTCGCTTCGCTCGCAATGACGACTTTTTCTTCCTGAGTTTCATCCCATGCCAAAGCCGGTCATTTATTACATCCGCCACGGCCAGACGGAGTGGAATGCCCTGGGCCGTTTCCAGGGCTCCAAGGACATTCCGCTCAACGATCTCGGCCGCGAACAGGCGACCCATGCCGGCGGTGTGCTGAAGGATCTGCTGGCGCGCCACAATCGCACGCATCGCGATGTGAGTTTTGTCGCCAGCCCGCTCGGCCGCGCGCGCAACACCATGGAGCTGGTGCGCACGGAGCTTGCCATCCCGGTCGGCGACTACGGCCTCGATGACCGCCTGCGCGAGATCGGTTACGGCGACTGGGAAGGCTTTACGATCGCCGAACAGGAGGCCGACAAGCCGGATTTGTTCGCAGCGCGCCTGACCCAGAAATGGACACTGCCGGCGCCAAATGGCGAGACCTATGTGCAGGTGGAAGAACGCGTTCGCGCCTGGGCGGCGGAGCTGACCGGCGATGTGGTCGCGGTGGCCCATGGCGGCACCTGCCGCGCGCTCATGGTGGCACTCGGCATCGACACGCCCGACGGCGTGGCCGAGCTGCCGATCCAGCAGGGCGCGGTGTATGTGTTCGGCGCGGATGGGCTGGAGAAGTTCAGCTAGGCTCGCCCCCCGGCGTTGCTCGCCACGTCGTCCCCGCGAAAGCGGGGAGCCATAGACTCCGAGTTGGTGTGACGACACGGCCTCTCGGACGGCGACCAGCCACTTCGACGGTGGTTATGGATCCCCGCTTTCGCGGGGATGACCGTCGACAGGTCGTCATTTGACCCTTTTGACCACTCGCGTTACGACATTTGCAACTTTGCAGATCGGCTCTGAGCTCCATGTCCCACAACACCTTCGGCCATATGTTCCGCGTCACCACCTTTGGCGAGAGTCATGGTGTGGCGATCGGCTGCGTGGTCGACGGGTGCCCGCCGATGATCCCGCTGGAGGCGGCCGAGATCCAGCTCGATCTCGATCGCCGCCGTCCCGGCCAGTCGCGTTTCACCACGCAGCGGCAGGAGCCCGACGCGGTGAAGATCCTGTCCGGCGTGATGCCGCATCCGCAGACCGGTGTGCAGGTGACGACAGGCACGCCGATCGCGCTCTTGATCGAGAACACCGACCAGCGCTCCAAGGACTATTCGGAGATCAAGGACAAATTTCGTCCCGGCCATGCGGACTTCACATATGAAGCCAAATACGGCCTGCGCGATTATCGCGGCGGTGGCCGTTCCTCCGCACGCGAAACGGCAACGCGTGTGGCCGCTGGCGCGATTGCGCGAAAAGTCCTGCCGGGCGTCAATGTGCGCGCCGCATTGGTGCAGATGGGGCCGCACAAGATCGACCGCGCCAACTGGAATTGGGACGAGGTCGGCAACAACCCGTTTTTCTGCCCCGATGCGGAGAAGGCGGCCTTCTATGCGGACTATCTCGACGGCATCCGCAAATTCGGCTCCTCGATCGGCGCCGTCATCGAAGTGGTGGCCGATGGCGTGCCCGCAGGTCTGGGTGCGCCGATCTACGCCAAGCTCGACTCCGATATTGCCGCAGCGCTGATGAGCATCAATGCCGTGAAGGGCGTCGAAATCGGCGACGGTTTCGATGCTGCGGCCCTCACTGGCGAGGAAAATGCCGACGAGATGCGGATGGGCAATAACGGCCCGACCTTCCTGTCCAACCATGCCGGCGGCATTCTCGGTGGCATTTCCACCGGCCAGTCGATTATCGCGCGTTTCGCCGTGAAGCCGACCTCGTCGATCCTGTCGCCGCGCCAGACCGTGGATCGCAACGGCGCCGATACGGATATCCTCACCAAGGGCCGCCACGATCCCTGCGTCGGAATCCGTGCTGTGCCGGTGGCCGAAGCCATGGTCGCCTGCGTGATCGCCGATCATTTCATCCGCCATCGCGGGCAGGTC
>NZ_JBIIOT010000111.1:0-15540 GCF_044336785.1 Tardiphaga sp.
AGCTCGCTGCCGAGCCGCCGCGTGCTATCGTCAACGACGCCGATGTTCAGCACCCTCCCCCTTACCACCGCCTTGTCGGTGCCGCCCGTTTTTAACGGCAATGGGAAGCCGGAAGCATCTAGATCGAGGGCCAGCACAATGACACGACGATCGCCTTGCTTGATGCCGCCGACTAAATCCTGCGGCTGATAACCTGTCACACGGGCTCGGACCGTCACCTCGGTCGGAGCAGCAGGCGACGGGTTATTGCGACGTATAACAATCATCTCGCCGAAATCGGTGAGCATCTTTCGATAATCGACCTGTATATCGTTCATCACGGCCTCCATGCTTAAAGCGTCCGCAGGCCATCGGAGCGATCGTCGTTCTCGTAGATCGAGCGCGAGCTGTCGCCAGTCGATGCGCGCCCGACCGCCATCGCTGCTGCCTGCGCTCCGTCGATGCGATCCCGGCTCTTGCCCTTGTGGAATGCCTTGTTGCCGGCCTTGTCCGTCTCGACAGCAATGCAATCGAAGTGCCGACGCAAGATCGGGTGGCCACCGTGAAGGAACTTCCGCCCGACGATGGCGCGCTCAAGCTCTTTGATCGCCGGCGCCATCGTCACCCAGCCCTGGCGCATCTCGATCGCCGGATAGCCGTCCTCGAGCAGATTGTTCAAGATGTTTCGGGCCATGTGCGGATCGAAAGCGATTTCCTGCACATCGAACTGGTCGCAAAGGTCGCGGATCTTGTCCTCAACGGCGCGGAAATCGACGACGTTGCCTGTCGTCGGAATGATCAGGCCTTCCTCGGCCCATCGGGGATACGGCACGTTGTCGACATCCGCGCGCTTTCGGAGATTGTCGGCCGGACAAAAGAACCAGGGATGCACGATGTAGCCGTCATCATCGTCGCGCCATGCGGCCACCACCGCGGTGAGGTCGCCATTCGAACTGAGATCGGCAGCCAGCCAACACGGTTCGCCGCGCAGGATTTCCAGATCGACGGCGCCATTGCCCTCGTCATAGACGTCCATATCGACGAACGGGTCAGCGCTTTGATCGAGCCAGATATTGAGATTGAGCTGTCGGAACGACTCTCGATCGCCGGGCCGGCGCTCGCTCTCCCGCGCAAGTTGCCGCAGCCCTTCGATATCGGGATAGCCATGCACCAAGCCGGGATTTACCCGATACCAGATCGCCTCATCTTGCCAGTCGCAGTCCCTCGGCGCCTCGAAAAGCACCGGCAGGATGGACGGATCGACCACCTCGCCTCGCGCCACACGGCGTGCGTCCTCGACAATGTCGTGAGCGATGTTGTCCTGGCCGCGCCCGGCGGTTGTCGCGACGACCAGCAGGGAGCCCTTCACCTTGACTAGGCCGGACCGCAGCACGTCCCATAGATCGCGCTTCTTCCAGGCATGCAGCTCGTCGGCAAGGACGAACACCGGCGTGCGGCCGTGCTGAGTGCCTGCATCGCACGAGATGGCCTCATAGAATGAGCCGTGGTTCTTGTTCAGCAGGCGGTTCTTGTAATCTTGGGGGCTGGTGATCGCTCCCAGGCGCTTATCGGCGCGGATGATTCCAAGCGCTTCGAGATAGCCGAGACGGGCCTGCTTGCGGTCCGCGGCGGCAGAGAGCACCTCGCCACCGGGCACACGCTCTGGCCCCAAGGTGTGGAGCAGCGCCAGCGCTGCAGACAGGCTGGTCTTCCGATTGCCGCGAGGCAGCAACAGCACCACGGTCTTGACGATGCGCGTCCCGTCCTCATGGCGCGGCCCATAGATGCGGCGGACAATCCGCTCCTGCCATGGATCAAGCTGGAAACGAGCACCGGCGGCCGGGTTCTTCGGATGCTTCAGCGCTCGTAGGAACCGGACAGCTCGATCGCCGTAGCCGAGCGGGTCGGGAATGTCGGAACCGTCGTAGATCCACTCTGGAAAGGTGCTCGCCATCAGCCGAGATCCAGATCGTCGAGGTCGCTATCCTCGCTCTTGTCACGCACCACCGGCCGTGCGCGGCTCACCGGAGTCAAGCCAAGCTCCGCGGCGAGCTGCCGCGCGGTCGTCATGGCCTTGTCCTGCATACGGAACAGCGCAGCATCGAGACACACCGGACCCGATTGCTGGATGGCCTTCTCGATCTCGCGCACACGGCCGATCGCGATGCAGTAATTCTCCACGCTTCCGAGATCTGCAACGGTGAGGATGCGCCGCTTTGCCAGCGACGGGCTGATGCGCTTCCATTCCGCTTTAGCCTCTTTCGACAGCCAAGTCGGTGCTCGTTCAGGTCGCGAGATGGCACCGTTATCAACGACCAAGTGCGGCTTTGTGCCCCTCATGAGCCGCCCCTGCCCGGAAACTCCAATTCGTCTCCATCTCGCGCGGTCCTCCTACGGCGGTTCCCCCTTCCTAACGGGAAGTTCTCAACACCCCCCCGGGGGGTGCGGCCGAAGCCGCCCTCCTCGCGAATGTTCTTCCTCGAGTTGCAACCGCTGAACATCGGCTGCCAGTTCGCCCGATCCCAGAACAGCTTCATGTTGCCCTTCGGCGCCACGATGTGATCGACCATGTTTGCCTTGCGCCCGCAGCCGCAAGAGCAATGCTCCCGTTCAGGCTGCGCAAGCCATAGCTTCGACTCTCGGCTCCACTTGCTGGTGTATCCGCGAGCGCTAGACGACGGCCGCTGGGCATCGCGCTCTGCCTTGCGCTTCTGCTGGTGGACGCACAGCAGGCCTGCGCGCGTGACGCAGCCGCAGCCCTGTAGTCTCGGTGCAGCCATAGGCATCAGCGGTTCGGCTTTCTGTGAGGCTCAATCATCGCCTCAATGTCGGGCGTGATGGTCTTGCTATTGGCTGAGTTGAAGTATTCGCGCGTGCCGACGCCATCCACGCTGACAGATCGCACGGACGGATCACGGTCGCTTCCTGCAATGGCGGCCCGTTGCACCACAATATCAACACAGGCTCGCTCGATGCCGGACGGCAGCCCATCAGGCAGCGCAAATCCCGCCTTGTATTTCACGGCGTTGATGCCGTGCCACCAACCCGCGCTGCGAAACAGAACGCCAGTCGCCTTGTCGAGCTGGACGGCGTCAGTCTCAACCGGCTTGCCGTTGATCGACACCAGCTCAGTGATCGGGTAACGGCTGAGCAGCAAATCGCTGCAACGATCACGATGATAAAAAGTCTCAGTGACGGTCTCGATGGCGAACACGCGATTGCAACACGTGGCGATCATCTCGCTGGCCTGGGTGATGAACACCCTAAGCAATTCATCGCTTACGGACGTATCGCCAAGCTCAGCCTTGACCGCATCCAGCGTCGTCAGGTCTCGTTCTTCATTCGCTTCGTCAACGGTCAGCATGCTTGCCTCAGAAAGTGTGCGGCGGACGCGGGAACGTAGGGCGTTGGGACAACCGGGAAACCACGCCCGCCGCTCCTGCCGGTGAAAGTCGGGACCGGCAGGAATTGCTGCGATCAGGCGATCGGGTAGTCGCGAGCACCGCCGAGCGCTACAAGCGCTGCCATCGGCGTAGGCGTGCCGTGCGTGCCGCTGAAGTCTGCGAGCAGCTTCAGATAACGCCGGTTGCCGATGTAGCCGATCTTGGTGACATCAGCGTCCGCATGAGCCGTCTTCAGGCTCTTGATGATACCGCCGGTGACACCGGTTACGCCTTGAACATCACCGTCAGTCACCGGGTCGAACGTGGTGCCGTCATCACTATGCGTGAGGACGAACTCGACCTTGTTGGTGCCGTTGAAGGTGATGCCACCCGCTCCGATGTGGAGCAGGATGGCAGCGCGATCAAATCCCTTGAGATCAATCGCCACCGGCGTGTTGTCGGCGCTCAGCGCGCCGATGAAGGCCGTGCGGAGGCCCAGATTGCTTACGAGGTCACGCATGTCCGTGCTCCTTACGAGGTTGCCATCTTGAGTTTGCGCAGCGCCTTCGGCTGAACAACGCCGGCGCCGACCCACTGGGTGCCGTGGATGCGCGTAATGGCGTTGCGGGCCCGGGTGTACGGGTCCGTGAGCGTGCCGAGACGCATGCGATCGACGATGCGATAGGCGGTGCCGAGATCACCAAAGGCGATCGGGAACGAGCCACCGACCACCGCGGGCATATCCGGGGCTTCGACCACTGGGCGACCAAGCAGCGAAGCCGGCTCGCCAGCCTGCAGGCCCGGTTGCCAGAGATACGCGCCCTGAGCATCCTTCATCTTGCGGATCACGGGCGCCGTGGTGCCGTTCATGATCCACACCGCGCGGGACCGATAACCGGCCGGCAAGGCATAGAACAGGTCGATCAGCGCATCGGCGCTGAGGTTGGTCGCATGTCCGTTCAGCACCTCTGGCACGCCGGCGGCAGTCATGATGCCTTCAGGCTGCTTGACGCCGGTGCCATTGACGAAAGCGGCGGCTTCCTTTTGGGCAAAGTCTTCCGCAAACGCGCGGCGAACTTCCGCCTCGGCCAGGCCGTCGCTGCCCATGAGCAGCGAGTTCGAGAGATCCACGAACGTGGTCAGGCGATTGCTGACGATGGTCGTCTGCCCGAACGACAGGTCGCTCTCCTCCGATTCCTCGATCTCGCCTTCCCATTTCGCGTTGGTGCCGCTGAGGCGCTTGGGATAGGAGACCTCGGGCGCGGACGAGTTGCGCACCGTGGCGTACTGGCGGATCGGCGACAGTTCGGTCAGCTCAGCGATGAACTCGGTGCTGACTTCGGGCGGCGCCAGATAGCCGGCCTGGGCATCACTGGCGACCGTGAGCACCTTGAGCGTCACGTCGTCGGCCTGCTGGCCCTTGCGTAGATAGTGCAGCCAAGCCTTCAGTTCGACAGCAGCGGCTTCCTTGCGGTCATCACCACCGGCTGGCCGATTCTGCTTTGCTTCGATACGGTCCAGACGCTCGGTCAGCTTCGGGTCCAAGCTCTTGCCTTCGAGCGCCTTCAGGCGATCGTCCAGCTTCTTCTCGAACTCCGATGCGAAGCCTTCAAGCGCCTTGGTAACGATCGACGCGGGGTCAGAATCGTCGCCTTCTTTGCGAGTGATGATGGCGACGCTGCCGCGCAGCGCCTTCGGGGCAACGTGTCTCATTTTTTCGTTCCTGCCGTGAGCGCCGCAGTGGCGCGGGTGATGGCCTGGGCAATCGCCAGCGCCTCGATGACCGACTTGGCGCTTGTGAGGCGCGCGTCGGGATGCATTCCCACCGGGACCATGCTGCACTCGATCAACTCAGCCTGGCTGATGGTGCGGCCGCCGCCTTTGCGGGGTTTCGATTTCTTTGTGATGAAGCCGACGGAAACGGCGCGTATGCCGCCGGACATAACGAGCTCATGGCATTCTGTGGCCATGGCCACCTTGCCGACGAGAACTCTGCCCCTGAGGTGCAGACCGTCATCATCCTCGATAGCTTCGCTCCAGGCGCCGATCGGGCTCTTGAGATCGTGAAAGGCCAGCATTGGCAGCGGCAGGTCGATGTCGCCGAATGCGCCCTTCTCGACCACATCGCCAATGCGATCGGGTTTGCCGTAACGCCAGGCGAGACACGACACAGAGCCGGCATCGTCGCTGACAATCTTGGTGGTGAAATACAGGCGTTCCATCAGGCTGCCACCGCGTGCGGTTTCGGCCGCGCTGGCGGCTCTTTGGGATCGGTCACACCGACAGCATTAGCCGGCGGACGGAGCGCACCGCCGCCGTCGATGGCCGACCGGTTATCGATGCTGCGCACCTCATCGACCGTCATCCACGGTCCGCCGCACGCCTTGGAGAACGCTTCAAAGCGCGCTGCCATATCGGCTCGCACGAGCGAGTCCGTCAGAAATTCGGGGTAATATTCGTCCTGCTCATCCTCGGTCAGCAGCCGGCTGATGGCGCCCTCCCAGACCTTGCAGCGGCCGAGAATGGTAAAGGTGCGGAACGCCTGCCCCATCTCCTCCGCATTGGACCAAGTGGCGCGGCCGAACTCGAACATAAGCGTCGGCGGAATGCCGAGAGCGCGCCCGATCTCAAGGATCTGGAACGCGCGCATCTCCTGAAACTGCAAATCCACCGAGCTGAACGTCAGCGGCGTGAAGTCGCCATCCTCTTCGAGGATGACCGTGCCGCCACGTTCGTCACTATTGTTCCAAGATCGCTTCAACCGCTCATAGGCGATATCCGAAAACTTCTTTTTGGACTTGAACAAGCCCGACGGCCGCGCGCCCTTGCCCAGCGTCGTGGCAGCGTGTTTCTCCAGCGCGATCGCAAGGCCGATCGCCTGGGCAGCATCTTTCGCCGCAGATCGACCGTTCGGCGATGGCACGTGAAGGATGTCCCGCCACGGGAAAGGCCGCGAACCGCCATCGTTCAGCGATAGCTTGTAAGTCGGCTCCAGCGTGACGGGATCGTGATCGACTGCAACGCGGGATGGGTCCAGCCGGATCAGCTCGACAATCTTGCCATCGACCCGGTTGGCGAACGCATAGGCGTCGCCGTGCATGATCGTGTCAGATTCCATCCTCATGACGAAACTGACCGCGCTCGTCCATGGGTTCGGACGATCGTGCAGCAGCCGATAGAGCGGATGGTCTTTTGCCTCGACGCTGGTGTCGTCTTCGCGTCGATAGAATTTCAGGGACAACACGCCCAAGGTCTCGCACCGAATGCGATGCCCGGCGGCGAATGGCTGGCAGCGCAGCGCTTCAGACGGGGACACAAAAACGCCGGCAGCGGTTTGCGCGCCAATGTCGAGCAGCGCGCTGTAACTCGCCTCGTTGAAGGACTTAGATTGTCCGAATATATTTTGGAGCCAGCCCAATTTTTCGCTTCCGGTATTGTCCCGGTCGCAACATCCGCACTTTGCGCTTTATTTCCTAGACGCTGAAATCTGGCTAAATCTGGCTGTTTCGGGGTTTCTCAGGTTTTGAGCGGAGCCATTGCTGCAGCTCGCTTCGCCGTGCGTAGTAGCGGCCGCCCGGCTTGTAGACCGGTGCCAGCGGATCCGACGCCAGCTCGTAGACCTTATCGACCGAACAAGAGATCTCATTCGCAATAGACTTTGCGCCCCAAAGGGCGTCGTTACGCGGCAACATTGAAACGCCCTTTCAACCGCTTGCTGTGTCGTGCCTTCCGTGCGGCTTTCTTGGCTGCTTTCCGCGCCGTCTTCTTCTCCGCTTCGACAACGCGCTGCTCTCGCTCCGCCTCAACGACGTCCAGGTTTCCAGACTCTGGCCACAGACTGCGAGGCGCCAGCGCGAGGCTAAAAGGCGATAGCTCGCTCAGATAGTGGAAGCGTTGATGCAGCCGACCATGCCCGTCGATGAACACGCATCGCGCCATGTCCTCGAAAATGTGGGTCGCACGCATCATCGGCCCAGAGTTGAAAGCACGCACCATGGCGCCGGGCTTCATCACGCGCTCCAGAATTGTTGGTCATCAGATGAGATGCGGTCGAGCAGAGTGGCCGACCCGTCGGTGAACAGTTCTCGATCAAGTGACGCGAACTCGTATCCGGCCATTTGCCGCTTGTGTCGCTGCACGTAACTAGTCGCAGCGGTTTCGATCTGGTCGATACCAAGCTTCCCCTCGATCACATCGAAAATGATATCGCTGACGATCTCCGCTCGAATGCCAATCTCAAGGCGCTTTGACACAATGCGATCGACCCTCGCCGGCAGATCGGCGAGCGAAGGCTGCTGTTCAACGGCGCGGCTCGCGCGGGCTTCCATCAATGCAGCATATCTCTCGGCGAAGGCTCGGTCCCTTTTACGACGCCAGAACAACATGCTGTACGACGGCAGCCCGTCGACTCGGTTTGCTCGCATCGGGCCGGCGACGTTCGTAAAATGCAGCAGCGCGCGATTGTAATCGTCCTCGGAAAACACTTGAGGCTGGAATAGCGTCGAACGCTTGGCGCACGCGGCGTTATATGCGGCACGTTTCTCCGGATGATCGTTGAGGAAGTACTGAAACGTCACGGTGGAGGGAAACCCGTCGTCCTCACAGATGCCAACCAGCGCCTCTCCCTGCTCGATGCGCCGACAAATCACGTCGAACAGTCGAGCTGAAGCTGAACGATGGTTGCCGGAAATTTTGCCAGCCTTGGCGCGCGCTGCAGCGTAGTGCTGCTTGATCGCCGGCCGTCGGGACATGTATGCAAGAAACGCCGTGTAGGTTGGAAACCGTGGGTCAGACGCTACGGCCTTGGTCAGGGGCAGACCGTCAGCGACAGCGCGCAGCACAGCGCGCCAGTGACGCTTGGCAGCACAATCCCGGTTCTTGCGCGGATCCTTGCGGCGAACCATCAGCAGCCCCTCCATGCAGGTCGCCCGGCGCGGGTTCGGTCCCGATAGTCGGCGGCACGAAGCTGGCCGGCGACATCCACCTCAGCGAAGTGCGTGCCAAACAAATCCCGTCTGACACGCACCTGCACGACTTGCCGCTTGCCGTCAGTGGCCACGCGCGAATAGGTCGTCACCATGTGGCGCTTGGAGGCGAGCCATAGCTGGTCTCGCTTCCAGTCGCCGTAGATGTCGCTGCAGATCGGATAGAGCTGCACGAGATCACGCGTGGCCATCAGCACTGTCATGCGCGCTTCCGCTTCCGGCTTTCCTGCCGGCGCTGGAGATCGTTGGCGTGCTTCAGCTGGCGATTAATCTCAAACACAGCCGCGGTGGCATCGACGATGTAGACATCGCGGATGTGAACCTTTGCTGCCTGAGCGCCGTACTTGCTGCGGCGATAGATCGCTTCATAATGGTTGGCGACCGTCGAGCGCACCCAAGGGGTGGAGCGTGTCCAGCCGTCGCCGACGTTGGTGTATGCGTTACGACAGATCGCCGGTGGAGGGAGATGGTTGCTCATTGGAGCGTCTCCTCAACCGTGCGGTCCACGATCGGATATCGCAAGCCAAGTCTTTCCGGGATCGTCTTGGCTGCCTGGAGCGCGTCGGCATGCTCATCGCCGTACCAGAGACCAAGTTCGCCACCGCCCTCACCCTCCTCGATCAGCGTGACCATGTACTGAAGCGGGCCCAGCACCAGAGGGTTTTCCTGTTCGTGGAATCTGACCTGGGTGATCTCGATGCGGGCGATGCTGCTATCAACGATATCGTGGCTCATGTGGTTGTCCCGTGTTGGTTCGGAAGCGGCGGCGCCACCTCCCATGTTCCAGCAGTCATCCCGCTGGAATTTCGATGGCGGCCGCCGGTTGGCTGGATCTCGCCTTGTCGGTGAAGTTCGGACACGCGCGGCCGCACGGTGAGGATCGACAGCCCCAGCGCCGCTGCGATCTCGTCTGCTGTCATGCCCGGCAACATCCGGATGCATTGGAGAACACGATCGCGGACACGCGGTGCTTGTGGCGCGATGGCCTCAGCGGCCTCCTGCGATGCCCCCGCGACCTTGAAGCCGGGACTTTCGGGATAGCTCCGCTGGGTCATGCCAGCTCCTTCGGTGCGTTCCCACGGCGCAGGAGATCGATCGCAGCGGCGGTCAGCCGCCCTCGCTCCTCCAGCCGCGTGACGATCTGTAGGTCGGTCTCGGAGAGTCCTTGAAGGACCTCCCATCCATTGGAACCGATTTTTTGGGCCACTCGGTTCTGGATCACCTCGACAGCTGATCGAGATTCCTGGAAGGCCATCTGGCGAAGAGCCGCGCTCGGCTTTTTCCGTTGCGGCGGCTCTGAAGGTTCAAGTGAAGGTTTTATTGAAGGTTCAAGTGAAGGTTCATGCCGCACCCGTGCGGCATGGTCACGGGCATGGTGCGGCATGGTGGCGGAGGTATTTGCGGCATGGTCACGGGCGTCCTGCGGCATGGTCGCAGCGTCACGATGTGACGTTTCGTCACGCTCGGGCTCGCTATCTGACCGTGCCGCAGATTGCGGCTTGGACATTTCTGCAACAGTGAGGTTGAGGAAGTAAGTCCGGCTCGACCACCGTCCGGTGCCCATGGGGCGGATGATCTTCCGGATGAGGCCTAATCTCTCCAGCTTCTTGAGATATCGCTGCACCGAATCGACGCTCTGCTCGGTGTCGTGAGAGAGCGTTTCCTGCGACGGCCAACAGCAGCCGGTATCGTCGGCGTAATTCGCGAGGGTGAGCAGCATGAGCTTGCAGCCGGGCGAACGGGTGCGCTGCTTCAGTGCCCATGCGGTTGCCTGCCAGCTCATGAGGCGAGCTCCGCGTGCTCGGCACCATAGAACCGACGAGGAACATCAAATCCAGTCCGGGACTTTTTCCGGGACTTCTCGCCGTCTATTTCAGCAAAAGGCGCAAATCTGTTCGTTTTCTGTGCCGGCCGCACCTCATGCACGCCGCTCCGAACATCAATCAGATCAATCGGTTGGATGTCAGAAGCGAGCGCATCGGAGCAGATGCATCCGAGCTCTGAAAACTCGGATGCACCAGCGCCTCCGGCGTTACGATCAGCACGATGAGAGCCGCGATTGCCAGCGTGCGAAAGGTGATGGCGCGGCGATCGACCATGATGGCGATCAGCACCACCGCCGTCATGATGAAAGATCTTTGCGTCGCGACCTCGGCGCCGGATAGCAGCAGATAAAACAGTGCGGCAAGCAGCGCCGCCACGGCCGCCACTTTCTTGATCGGAAACGTGACCGTCAGCACAGGCACCAGCGCCAGCAGCGCGCGGACGACGAAGAACACGACGCCGGCCACGACAGCCATGTGATAGCCGGAAATCGACAGCACGTGCCCGAGGCCCGAGATGAACATGGCGTCGTTGACATCGGCCGAAATCGCGTCGCGCCGTCCGGTCAGCAGCGCCGTTGCGATCGCGCGGTTGTCGCCCGAGAGCGAGGCGCGGATGCGCGCGTCGATGGCATCCCGCATCCCCTGCATGGTCGCGGCATATTGCAGGTGATGCGATGGCGGCGTCGGCGGATCGACCTTCCGGATTGCGCCGGTGACAAAGCCGGACGCGCCGATGCCCTGGAAATACAGATCACGCGCGAAATCGTAGCCACCGGGTCGCAACGGCGCGAGCGGCGGCTGCAGCCGCGCCTTGAGTTCGACAAAGCTGCCGACCGCAGGCGCCGTCCCCTTCTTCACCGACAGCCGCACGCGTGTCAGCCGGACGGCATCGCGCTGCGTTTCCATCGTCGCCACGCGCAAGACGAAACGATCGCTGCGCTCACGCTCCTCGTGGGTCTCGACGAAGCCGGTCAGTGCAACGCCGAACAGCGGTGTCGCCAACACCTCATGGGCGATGCGTGTGCTCTTCCATGTCACCGTGGCAAAGCCAGCAGCAATAGCAGCCGCGAGAAGCATACAGGGAAAGGCAGGCGACCGTCTGAGCAGCACGGCCACGATGGCAAGAATACCCGCTGTTGCAGCAGCCACCCAAGCGACGGGCTCACGCTCGGCCGCAAAATACAGTGCGATGCCGGCACCGAAGGCCACAGGGACCCATGGCAGCAGACGGCCGGGGCCGGCTTCCGCCTGCGCCCAGGGGCGCAGCCCATCGAACGGCAACGTCCAGGAGTGATTGGACGGGCGGGCGCCAGCCGCCGCCGACGGCGGCCAAGTCACCGCTCTTGCCTGATTGCGCTGCCGTCCCCCGCTTTGCGCCATGAGCCGCCCGCCACGCTTGCCCGCCCGAATGCTATCGGAAGGGCAGCGTGCGGCTAGCGGAACGGATGCAGAATGATGAAACTAATCTCGAAACCGTAGGATGGGTTGAGCGCAGCGAAAACCCATCATTCCGTCGTTGCGGCAAGCTCCGCCGATGGGTTGTCGCTCCGGCGCTTACGCACCTTCGCTCAACCCATCCTACAAGTTACGCCAGCTTGGCGTAACTATCGCGCAGCCCAACCGTGCGGTTGAACACCGGCTTGCCGGGCGCAAAGTCCTTGTCACGGCAAAAATAGCCCTGCCGTTCAAACTGGATTGCGCCGTCAAAAGTGTCGCTCGCCAGCGACGGCTCCAGCATCGCGCCGGTCGAGACTTCCAGCGAATTCGGATTGATCTGCGATGCAAAATTCGCAGCTTCCGGCGTCGGCGTCGCAAACAGCTGCTCATAGACGCGCACTTCGGCCTGCACGGCATGCTGCGCGCTGACCCAATGGATCGTCGCCTTCACCTTGCGTCCGTCCGGCGCATTGCCGCCGCGCGTTTCGGGATCATAGGTGCAGCGCAGCTCCACCACCTCGCCCTTGTCGTTCTTCACGACATCCTTGCAGGTGATGAAATAGCCGTAGCGCAGCCGCACCTCGCGGCCCGGCGCCATGCGGAAGAACTTTTTCGGCGGCTCCTCCATAAAATCCTCGTGCTCGATATAGAGCTCGCGGCTGAACGGGATCTGGCGATTGCCAAGCGATGCATCATCGGGATGATTGACGGCGTCGAGCTGCTCGACTTGTCCTTCCGGATAATTCTCGATGACGACCTTCAACGGCCGCAGCACCGCCATGCGGCGCTGCGCCGTGCGGTTCAGCGTCTCGCGCACGGCGAAATCGAACATCGACAGGTCAACCGTGGAATTCGCCTTGGCGACCCCGATCCGCTTGACGAATTCGCGCAGCGCTTCGGCTGGAATGCCGCGGCGCTGCAAACCGGCCAATGTCGGCATGCGCGGATCGTCCCAGCCTGACACATAGCCGCCGCGCACGAGTTCGGTGAGCACGCGCTTGGACAGCAGCGTATAGGTCATGTTGAGGCGTGCGAATTCGTATTGATGCGGCCGTGACGGCACCGGCAGATTGTCCAAGCACCAGTCATAGAGCGGCCGGTGATCCTCGAATTCGAGTGTGCAGATCGAATGCGTCACATGTTCGATGGCGTCAGACTGGCCATGCGCAAAATCGTAGCTCGGATAGATCTTCCAGGCCTCGCCGGTGCGCGGATGATGCGCATGCAGGATGCGATAGATCACGGGGTCGCGCAGATTGATATTGCCCGACGCCATGTCGATCTTGGCGCGCAGCACGCGGGCACCATTCGGAAATTCGCCGGCGCGCATGCGGGCGAACAGATCGATGTTTTCATCGACGCTGCGATCCCGGAACGGGCTGTTCTTGCCGGGCTCGGTCAGCGTGCCGCGAGCGATACGCATCTCTTCCGGCGACTGGTCGTCCACATAGGCCTTGCCGGCGCGGATCAGATGCACCGCCCAGTCATAGAGCTGCTCGAAATAGTCGGAAGCGAAATGGAGGTTGCCCTCGCCCCATTCGAAACCGAGCCAGCGCACGTCGCGCTGGATGGCGTCGATATATTCCTGCTCTTCCTTGGTCGGATTGGTGTCGTCGAAACGCAGATTGCAGCGCCCGCCGAACTCGGCGGCGACGCCGAAATTCAGGCAGATCGACTTGGCGTGGCCGAGATGCAGGTAGCCATTCGGCTCCGGCGGAAAGCGCGTCACCACGCTCTTGTGCTTGCCGGATTCGAGGTCCGCCGCCACGATGTCGCGGATGAAATCGCGGCCGGCCTCAGCGGCGGTATCCGCGGTCGATTCGTCTGTCATTTGGTGCCTTTCAAGCTGCGCCCTATGTGCCAAATCCGGGGCGCTCCGCCAAGGGGAGTGCGAGAAAAGGCGTTTTCATCAAGCGGCGCGGCGTTCGATGCCTGCGTGTTTCCGCAGATAGGCGATCACACTGAAGATGTTATTTGCTTGCGGATTTCCGCGCGGGCCAAACATCCGGATAAGGCTTTTTGGCTGAACACCGATCGCTTCGCCGAGTTTTTCAAATCCGATGGTGCCCTTGATGTAATCGCGGATCAGGGACCGCCCCACTCCCACTTCGCCGCTGAGCAACGCATCAATGCCTTCTTGAAGCAGCCCCTCCGCGAATTCTCCATCAGAGGCAACCTGTTCCTGAACGAACTCGTGAAAATCTCTCGTCGATGCCATTGTTCTGCTCCGCTTAGTGTCGCTCGCGCTTGCTACGCTTGTAGTCCTGCCAATAGCTCCGCGCTGCCTCGATATCGCGCTGCTGTCGCGCCTTGGTTCCGCCGGTCAGCAGAATGACCAGGACATCCCCGTCGCGCCCGAAATAAACCCGGTAGCCCGGCCCGAAGTCGATCCGTAGTTCAAGAACGCCTTCGCCGACACCCTTCACATTTGAGACATTGCCCGCTTCCAGTCGCGTCAGCGCGCGTGTCACCCGTATTCTTGCCGGGTGATCCAGTTCCGAAGCCCAGTCGGCGAACGGCGTATGACCGTCCGCAGTCTCGTACAGACGAATTTCGGCCATGCCCAACGGTAACACATAGGTTACCCCACTTTCAACGTCTTGGGCGCACCCGAACCTTGTGTTACACGCCCGCCAAACCTCTCCAATCGATTGCCGCTCCACCATGACCGCACCCGTCGTTACCCGTTTCGCGCCTTCGCCAACCGGCTTCCTCCATATCGGCGGTGGTCGCACAGCGCTGTTCAATTGGCTGTATGCCAAGAAGCATGGCGGCAAGATGCTGCTGCGGATCGAGGATACCGACCGCGAGCGCTCCACCGACGCCGCCATCGACGCGATTCTGGACGGCCTGAAGTGGCTTGGCATCGAATGGGACGGCGACACCGTCTATCAATTCGCCCGCGCCGCCCGGCACCGCGAGGTCGCGGAGCAACTGCTCGCCGAGGGCAAGGCCTATTACTGCTACGCCAGTGCCGAGGAGCTGCAGGCGATGCGCGAGAGCGCGCGCGCCGAGGGCCGCTCAAAACTCTATAACGGCCTGTGGCGCGACCGCGATCCGTCCACGCCGAAGCCCGACGTCAAGCCGACCATCCGCCTCAAGGCGCCACTCACCGGCGAGACCGTGATCGAGGACCAAGTGCAGGGCCGCGTGGTCTGGCAGAACGAGAATCTCGACGACCTCGTGCTGCTGCGCGGCGACGGCACCCCGACTTACATGCTGGCCGTGGTGGTCGATGACCACGACATGGCCGTGACCCATGTGATCCGCGGCGACGACCACCTGATCAACGCCGCGCGCCAGAAGCAGATCTACGACGCACTCGGCTGGGAGGTGCCCAGCATGTCGCACATCCCGCTGATCCACGGGCCCGATGGCTCAAAACTCTCAAAGCGCCATGGCGCGCTCGGCGTCGATGCCTATCGCGCCATGGGCTATGTGCCGGCCGCCCTGCGGAATTATCTGGTGCGCCTCGGCTGGAGCCATGGCGACCAGGAAATTTTCACCACGCAGGAAATGATCGACGCCTTCGATCTGTCTGCCATCGGACGATCTGCCGCACGTTTCGATTTCGCCAAGCTGGAAAGCATCAACGGTCACTATATCCGCCACAGCGACGATCAAGCCCTCGTGACCGAGTTCGAGCAGATCCTGCCCTATGCCGAGGGCGGCGCCGCCATCCAGGCGAAGCTCAACGACACCACGCGCACGCAACTGCTGCGCGCGATGCCCGGCCTGAAGGAGCGCGCCAAGACATTGCTCGAACTGGTGAAGGGCGCCGATTTCATCTTCGCCGATCGCCCGCTCGCCATCACCGAGCCGAAGGCCATCGCCATCCTGACGCCGGAGACCCGCGCATTGCTTGGCAAATTGCGCACCGCCCTCGAAGGCGTCACCGATTGGACCGCTGCGAATACCGAGGCCGCAGCC
>NZ_JBIIOT010000048.1:0-38339 GCF_044336785.1 Tardiphaga sp.
CCGACCGATGCCGCACGTGCGCCGGCGCCGACATTGAGGACGTTGATGGGCAGAATGCCCGAGGTCTCGACATTGGTGCGATCGCCGAACGTGTAGCCGGCGTGGATACCGGCATAGAAGCCCGACCAGTTATAGATCGGCGCAACCACTGGCGCGGCCTTGGTGTACATCCGCGGCGCCATATCGGCTGCGAAAGCCGGTCCGGCGAGCGCGACCAGCGCGACCGTTCCGAGCAACATCTTCTTCATCGTCAGTCCCCTTTGCAGTGCCGCGTCGATTCAACAGTGGCTGCGGAGACGATAGGTGGCGTTGCGACGGCGAACTGTTACGGATTTAGCGCAGTGACGCGGGATCACCCGACGCCAAGCTTTAAAAGGTACTCAAGGAACGTAATCGCCCGAGATTGGTAAGCGGGTGGCATGCGTCACGAACGCACAGGCGGACGATGTGGAGTTTAATTCGGCCGCTTGCGCTTATGCGCGAACGGATTCGCCTTTTCTCGCAGGGTGATGCGGATCGGCGTGCCCGGCAATTCGAACGCTTCACGCATGCTGTTGGTGAGGTAGCGCAGATAGCTGGTCGGCACCGCATCGGCACGCGAGCAGAACACGACGAAACTCGGCGGACGCGCCTTGGTCTGCGTGATGTAGTTCAGCTTGAGTCGCCGTCCCGACACAGCCGGCGGCGGATTGTTGCCGATGGCATCTTCGAACCAGCGGTTCAGCGCAGCGGTCGCGATACGCCGGTTCCAGATCTTGTAGGACTCCTGGATCGCTCCCATCAGGCGATCGATGCCCTCGCCCATCAGGCCGGAGATCGCAACGATCGGCACGCCCTTGATCTGCGGTAGCCAGTGATCGGCCTCGGTGCGCAGCTGGCCGATCATGCCGCCACGTTTTTCGACAAGGTCCCACTTGTTGACCGCGAGCACCAGCGCGCGACCTTCACGCTCGACCAGATCGGTGATGCGCAGATCCTGCTCTTCAAACTTGTTCTGCGAGTCCATCATCATCACGACGACTTCGGCAAAGCGGATCGCGCGCAATGCATCGGCGACCGAGAGCTTCTCCAGCTTCTCCTCGATGCGCGAGCGGCGACGCAGGCCGGCGGTATCGAACAGGCGGAAGTTGCGGCCCTTGTAGTCCAGCTCCACGGAAATCGAGTCGCGCGTGGTGCCGGCTTCCGGCGAGGTCAGCAGACGCTCCTCGCCGAGCAGATAATTGATGGTCGTGGACTTGCCGGCATTGGGGCGGCCGACAATGGCAACGCGGATCGGACGCGTGGCGATTTCCTCGTCGGTCCACTCTTCCGCGATCGGCTCTTCGTCGTCCTCATCCTCGACCGGCACCGGCATCAGTTTGGCGAGTTCGTCATAGAGTTCGCCCATGCCTTCGCCATGCTCGGCGGAAACCTGGATGGGATCACCAAGGCCGAGCGCGTAGGATTCCATCGCGCCGACTTCGCCATGCTTGCCTTCGCTCTTGTTGGCGAGCAGCAGCACCGGCTTGTTGGCGCGGCGCGCGAAATCCGCGAAAGCGCGGTCATTCGGCGTCAGGCCCATGCGCGCATCGATCACGAAGAACAGCGCGTCGGCGAGCGCGATCGCCGTCTCGGTCTGCTCCTGCATGCGCGCGGTGAGCGAACCTTTCGCGCCTTCGTCGAGGCCGGCAGTGTCGATGATGGTGAATTCGAGATCGCCAAGGCGCGCAGCCCCCTCGCGGCGATCGCGGGTGACGCCGGGCGTGTCATCGACAAGCGCCAGCTTCTGTCCGACCAGACGGTTGAACAGCGTGGACTTGCCGACATTGGGTCGGCCGATAATGGCAATCGTGTAAGAAGACATGGGGCGATCCGTGCGCCCGTTATGGACGTTCTGTCAATGTGCGCTTACGCGCGAGGTTAGCGTGAAAAACTGCCCGAGGGCATCGGTGCCGGGAAGCCGCCGGATGGCTGCGACTGCTGTGCAGGCGCGGCCGGAGCTGCAGCCGGCTCTTCCGGCGGCGGCGCGGTGGTGCGGCGGCGGGTGATCTTGCGACCGGCCGGCGGCTGGGCAACGCCGGCGGCACTGCCCTCTTCCGCAGCGGCGGGCGAGCCGTCCTGGCGCACGGTGCCGACCTCGACATCACCTCGGCTCTTGGACTTGGACGCCTTGCGACCGCTCGGCGCACCGGGCGCGGGTTGCGGCGGCGGGGCCGCGGCGGCGGCAGCAGCGGCCTGTTCCGCCTGCTGGCGCTGCTGGCTTTCCTTGTAGAGATCGCGCGGCACGCCCTGTTCGAGACCAGGAACGCCTTCGGGGAAGACCGGACGGCGGTCGCCGGGGAGCTTTTTCTTGGTGTCCATGAAGTCGAGCAGATCCGACGGATCCCAGCTGGACGCGCCGCCGCAGCCCGTCAGCACGCTCGCGAGCGTGACGAGAACAGCAGCGGAAACAAGACGTTGCATCGACGAACGCATGGGCTTCTCACTCAAACTCAATCAGCTCTTGGCCGCGGGCGGCAGCAAAGCTTGCAGCGACTCGGCGCGGGTGCGGATGCTGGATGGCGTTTCGCTGTCGTTGGAAATCGCCTCGACCCATTTGCGGGTCTCAGGGGCATTGCCCGCCTTCCAGGCGGCCAAAGCGAGCAGTTCGCGGGCGGAATGGCGATAGGTGCTGGTGGCGGCCGTGGCGGGCTCGAGCTTGGCCTGCAGCGCATCGTAAGCTGCTGATTCCACAAGCAAAGCGCCAGCGCGGACGCGGGCAAGATCCTTTTCGGGGGCACCGACCGTGGTGTCGGCGATCACTTCGTCATAAAGCTTTACGGCTGCGGCCACATCGCGCTTCGACGCCTCACCCGCGGCGCGCAGGCGCGCCATGGTGCGGTAGCCCGAGGGCGCTTCGGATGCGAGCTTGAGGAACGCGGCCTCGGCTTCCGCGGGCTTGTTCTGCTCGGACAATTCCGAAGCCTTGTCAAAGGCTTCGCCGGCCGCGGCGGCCTTCTTGGCCTCGAAATAGGAATAAGCGCGCCAGCCGCCGACGCCGCCGACGATCAGGATCGCGACCAGGATGATCAGCAGGGAATACTTTTCCCAGATCCTCTTGAGCTGCTCGCGACGCAGGTCCTCGTCGACTTCATTAAATAATTCAGACACTTCAAGATTTCCTGTGACGGATCGGCCGCGCTCACCCCGAGCAGCGCAGAGGCCATCGCCCGCGCGTTGCGGCGGCGATACCCTAGCGTTATGGCGTTGGCAAGGCAAAGCCAACGCGATCAAGGCGTTATCCTGAAAAGCTTAATACATAAACCGATTTGCGCGTGTCAGTTCATGCCCCCGGCCCCGCCGCTGGTGCGGCCATTGGCATTGAAATCGGCGCCGTTATCGCCGAAGGCGGAGTTGGCATTGTTGCCGCCGAGTGCTGCGTTTCCGCGCACAAGTGCAGCGGGATCAACGACTTGGCGCGGCTGCTCGGCGCGCGGCCGGGGCTGTTGCGGCCGCCTTGCGTCCTCACAGTGGCCGGCTTGCGGCAGCAGCGCCAGAACGGCGGCAAAGCCGAGTAGTTTCAAGGTCTTCATGGGAATCGTCCTTCGCACGCTGCCCTGCCGATTCAACACCGGAATATGCGCCGAATTCCCATTCGCGCGCGCATTTCTTGCGGCCACATTGTGGCCGAGGCCTCACGCCTTCGGCTTGCCACCATAGACATGCTCCGGCCCCGGAAACGCGCGCGAGCGCACCTCGGTGGCGTAGCCTTCGATGGCCGCCTCGATCATGGAACCGAGATTGCCATACTTCTTCACGAACTTCGGCACCCGCGCATTGAGGCCAAGCATGTCTTCCAGCACCAGCACCTGACCATCGCAGGCCGAACTCGCGCCGATGCCGATGGTGGGGATCGCGATCGTCTGCGTGATTTTTCGCGCAACCGGTTCGGCGACGGCTTCGATCACGACGGAGAACGCACCGGCCTGCGCCACCGCGATCGCATCATTCTGAATCGGGCCGCTCACATTCTCGCCGCGTGCAAGCGCGTCGGCTTCCTCTTTCCCCTGCGAGCGGAACGAGCCCAGCGCGTTGATCGATTGCGGCGTGAGGCCAATATGCGCCATCACGGGAATGCCGCGTTCGGCGAGAAACGCAATCGTCTCGGCCATGCGCGCACCGCCTTCGAGTTTGACGGCGCCGCAATGCGTCTCCTTCATGATGCGCGCGGCGGAATGGAAGGCCTGCTCCTTCGAGGCTTCATACGACCCGAACGGCATGTCGACGACGACGAGCGATTGCTTCGAGCCGCGCATGACCGCGTGCCCTTGCAGGATCATCATCTCCAGCGTCACCGGCACCGTGGTCTCGAAGCCGTGCATGACATTGCCGAGGCTGTCGCCGACGAGAATGACATCGCAATAGCGATCGACCAGCGAGGCCGTATGCGCGTGATACGAGGTGAGCATCACGATCGGCTCGCCGTTCTTGCGCGCCAGAATATCGGGTGCAGTCTTGCGTTTGACGGCGGTTTGAATCGACATGGATTAAGCTCCAAACACGGGCACGCCGATCACCACAGGGTGGAAGGCGAACGCCAAAGCGAGATAAGCGACGACACCGACACCGACGGCAATCGCATCGTTGGCCACACCGCCGACGGGGATCGGCGGCGCGCCGCTATCGGGGCGGCGCTTCAGCGAGATGCGATCGATCACCGCCCAGGCGAGAAACGAGCCGAACAGGATGATCGAGCCGAGATCGCCATTGGCGAGCAGATGCGACAGCGCCCACAGTTTGATGCCGGCGAGCATCGGATGTTTCAGCGTGGTGTAGATGCGGCCGCGAATATAGGAGGCGGCGACCATGATGACCGCGGGCAGCATCAGCAGAATGGTGATGTGCTTCATCGCTGTCGGCGGATACCAGACATTGATCCAGCCGGTGGCGCGGTATTGCGCATAGCCCCAGACGATCAGCGCCAGACCAACCACGGACACCAGCGAGAACGCGATCTTGTAACCGCCCTCGCCGATCCGCGCGATCAGGTCGGCACGTGCATTGCGTTTGGTGATGAAGAGATGGATGCCGAGAAACAGCACGAGGCCAAGGATCATCACGCTCAAGCCCATGATCGTCGTCCTCCCGCAGGGCGGTTGCGTGCCGGATGGGTTGCTCGCCCCGAAATTCCAATTATGGTCCCGCTCGCTTCATGGTCGGGCAGGACGACGTCCGGTATCACTTTTCTGGGGAAACGCGCAATGCTGCGAAACGCCACCACCACTCACCTCGCCCGCATGGCGCTCGCAGCCGCACTGCTTTTTGCCGTGCCCAGTGCCGCCTCTGCACAATCCGTCTGGCCGCCGAAATTCGTGCGCATCATCGTGCCGTTCGGCCCCGGCGCGAGCCCAGATATCGTTGGCCGCGTGCTGGCCGACAGTCTGTCCGCGCGGCATCCCGGCACCAATTTCGTGGTGGAGAATAAGCCCGGCGCGTCCGGCAATATCGGCACCGACGCCATCGCCAAGGCTGCGCCGGATGGCTCCACGATCGGCATCTCACTCGGCGGCCCGCTGGCCATCAACACGCTGCTGTTCGCAAAGCTGCCCTACAATCCCGACACCGACATCGCGCCGATCACGCTGTTGACGCAGCTGCCGAGCGCGCTCGCGGTGCCCACAAGTCTGGGCGTCAGTTCGGTGGCGGAGCTGCTGGCCAAGGCGAAGGCCGACAGCAAGGAGCTCGCTTACGGCTCGATCGGCGTCGGCACGCTGTCGCAGATCTGCATGGAGGCGATCGCGCAGAAGGCCGGAGTCAGCATGGTGCACATCCCGTATCCCTCGTCGCCGGCTGCAACCACCGCGCTGATCCGCAGCGATGTGCAGGTGGCGTGCCTGCCGGCCATCGGCGTGACCCCGCAGCTCTCGACGGGCGCGGTGAAGATTCTCGCGGTGACGACGGCGCAACGCTCGCCGTTCCTGCCCGATGTGCCGACGCTGAAGGAAAGCGGCATCGACGTGCAGTCGGATGCGTGGAATGCGCTGGTGGGTCCGGGTGGTCTGCCGAAGGATGTGGTGGCCGCGATCAACGCAGAAGTGCGCAAGACGCTGACCGAGCCCGCGGTGATCGAGAAGCTGAAGGCGCAACTGATCACGCCCTCGCCGACCACGCCGGAGGAATTGAAGAAGCGCATGAATGACGAGAAGGCGCTTTGGGCCGATGTGATCAAGGCGGCGAAGATCAGGATTGAGTGATCTCGCCCGGGCCGCGCGGCTCTAGCCCGACCTCTCCCCGCCCTTGTGCAGGAGAGGTTGAGGACAGGCCGTAGGGCGGATGAGGCGAAGCCGTCATCCGCCCCGGCGTTTCAGTTGTGAACCCGGCCGGCGGATGACGCTGCGCTCATCCGTCCTACGCGGCTATTCGGCCCAGGCCAGCAAACGCGCCCGCAGGCGCAAATAGCTCTCATCCAACACATAGCCGACGATGCCCATCGCGATGATGTAGACGAATACGGTGGACGTCTCGAACAGGCGGCGTGCGACGGTGAGAAGACCACCGAGACCGCCGCCACCACCGACCATTTCGGCGGTGAAGGTGGTCAAGAGAGCGAGCGGAATCGCGACCCGGATGCCGCTCAGCAGTGACGGCAACGTCGCTGGAAGAATGACCTTGAACAGGATCTTGTTGGGATGGGCGCCCATGGCTTGCGCTGCCCAGAGAAGATTGAGAGGGACTGTGCGTGCCCCTTCCCGCGTTGCGACCACGATCGGGAAAACGCAGGTGAACGCAACCAATGCAATCTTCGACAGGTCCGCAATGCCGAACCAAAGAATGAAGATTGGTAACAGCGTGATCTTCGGGATAGGCAAACCGAGCGTCACCAGCGGGCCGAAAAACCAGTCGAGGCGCGACACCCGCGCCATACAGAGGCCGAGAACGACGCCGAAGGCGAGAGCCAGCGACAGGCCGGCCGCGGTACGCCAGAGGCTCTGCATCAGTGGCGCCACCAGTTCGCCGTTCTGAAACAGAACAACCGCACGCAAGGCGATGTCCGACAGCGCCGGCAGAAAGGCCGGACGCATAAGACCGAACCGCGACGCCGCTTCCCAGACAATGATCAACAGTCCAGGCGAGATCATTTTCGCGGCGATGAGTTGCATGCGTTTCGTCATCATCGTGGCGACCATCATCCAAGACGCTGCGACGGATCGGCCCAACGCAGCCAGATATTGCCCAGCACCACCATCAGCCAGTCGCCGCCGAAGGCGATGGCGATGGTCAGCGCGACCGCGGCGAACATGTAGTCATAGGCCCCGCTCTCGCCGTAGAGAAACATCACCTTGCCCATGCCCTTGCTGGCCACGATCATTTCAGATGCGACGGTGACGACGAAGGCGATGCTGACCGCGATGCGCGTGCCGATCAGGATGCTGTGCTGCGCGACATTGAGATAGAGCCGCCAGAACATGCGATGCGACGGCGTGCCGAGGCTGCGCGCGCTCCACACCAGCACCCGCGGCGCTGCAAGCACGCCGTGATAGGTATAGACCACCACAGGCAACAGACAGGCAAAGGCCACGGTCAGGATATTCGTCAGGCCGCCGATGCCGAACCACAGGATGAACAGCGGGACGAGCGCCGTCTTGGGCAGCGAATAGGTCGACTTCACCAGCGGATCGAAAATGATCTCCACCTTTGGCGACAGCGCCATGCCAGCCCCCAGCACGATGCCGAGCACTGTCCCGATGGCAAAGCCGACCACTGCGGTCACCAGGGTGGTGAGCAGATCCGCGAAGATCTCGCCTTCCTGAATAAGGTCTGCGATAGCCGCAAGCACCCGCACCGGCGATGGAAGAAAATCAGGCGACACCGCCCCCGTCGCACTCGCGAACTGCCACACAACGAGCACCGCGAGAAATGGCACCAATGCCGATAGACGTTTTGTCCAGTGCACGGTCATGCCGCCACGACCGGACTGGATGCCGAGACTTCATGCCGGAGCGCCAACCAGACATCGTTGCGCAATTGCGTGAAAGCACCGGAGACCATCAACTGCTCCCGGCTCAAGGAGCGGTCCAGGTTGATGGCAAATTCGTTGATGATGCGGCCTGGCCGCTTCGACATCACGCAAACACGGTCCGACAGATAAACGGACTCGGCAACGTCATGGGTGACCATCAGCACGGTCTTCTTCGACGCGCTCCAGAGCCGCAGGAGTTCATCCTGCATCACTTCGCGGGTCTGCGCATCGAGCGCGCCGAAGGGTTCGTCGAGCAGCAACACATCCGGCTCGTAAGCGAATGTCCTGGCCAGTGCCACGCGCTGCTTCATGCCGCCGGACAATTCGCGCGGATAGCGTTTCTAGAAACCGGCAAGACCGATGAGCTCGATATAGCGTTCGACAATCGGCTTGTAGCGGCCGGGCATCATGCCCTGCTGCACCAGCCCATAGGCGATGTTGTCGAACACCGTCATCCAGGGAAACAGCGCATATTCCTGGAAGACGATCCCCCGATCGGTCCCCGGCGCCGTGATCTCCATGCCCCTGACTTTCAACGACCCGGTCGTGGGCGCGATGAAGCCGCCAAGCGCATACAGCAATGTGCTCTTGCCGCATCCCGACGGCCCCACGATGGAAACGAATTCGCCCTTGCGAATTGTCAGGTTGACGTCATCCAGCGCTTTGACGTCGGCGCGCTCGCCGAACATCTTGGTGACGCCACTGACTTCGATCGTCGGTATCGCAGTCGACATGATGTGTTCGATCGTCCTTCAAGAGCGTCTGGCCGACTATCCGGCCAGCAAAACCACTGCGAGATTCATGCCGTGGGGATCAGGTGGCGATCCACAGATCGGACAGGATCGTGCAGCCCGGAATGGGAAGGCGTGACGGGATCTTCAGCGTGCTGGTCGCCGGCACGCCGTCGGGGAAAACCGCGTTGCGCGCGGTCAATGTCGCCGCGTATTCGCCGAGATCGGTATGGATCAGATGATGGCGGACGGCCTTTGCCAGGCGTGTGCCGCCCGCTTCGCACAAGGCGGCCGCATCCTGCATGATCTCCTGCATTTGAACGGCCGCCGTGTCCTTCACATAGGGATAATGCGGACTGACGCGCGCGGCCGGGGCAAGCCCCTGCGCATCGCCGGCCATCAGGCCCGATAAAAACAGGAAATCGCCGGCACGGATGGCCTGAGATTCATGGAATACGCGGCGGCGCGCCCGATCGGCATGCACGACTTCCTTGCGGACCGCACCATGATCGGTGACGGCGACGATGGTGATCTCGATCGTGGTACCGCTGACACCAAGACTGTGGACGGGATAGACCGTGCGCGCGGGCGGATCGTTCGGGAATGCCTCCCGCCAGATCTTGTCGACCCGTGGCAGATCATTGATATCGGTCAGATAGACCTGCGCCTTGACCACGTTGCACAGCGACGAGCCTGCAGCCTCCAGCGTCAGCGCGATATTGTGCAGGATATATCTGGTCTCCCGCTCGATCTGGTTGTTGCCCCAGTGAAAGGCGGTGCCGCGGACTTCGGGCGCCAGACCGTTGCGCCAGTCGGTGGCGATCTGCCCGGCGAGGAAGATGTAGTCGCCGGCCTTGCTGGCCGCGGTATACAGCCCCAGCGGCGACGGCACCTTGTCGCTGTTGATGGCTTCGATGCGCGTCGTGCCGGACGGCGCCAATGCCACAAGATCGACCAGGATATTGGCATCGGGCGCCAGCAGTCCGTCGATATGAACCGACTGGCTGCTGGGACGCGGCGCTGGAATCGTCGCGCCGCGCACGGCCTGATAGGATTCCATCACGTCGCGCACCACCGGAAACTGATCGATGCGCACCACATCCGACAAGGTCGCCCCGCCCGCTTCGACCACGCGCCCAAGCCGCGCAAGGATGCTGCGCGCCTCTCGGACAAAAGCGCCCTCGCCTGCCAGTGGCACGGCTTCATTGCCGCGGGCGTCGCCTGCCAAGCCGGCCTCATAGTCCGATGCCATCTGCCCGGAGACAAAAATCCAGTCCTTGTAGCGAATACCGCATGAGAAGGACTCGGGCGGCACCGGCATGCCGGACGGGGTTATGACGCGACGTGTCATCGATCGTTCGATCCTCAAGTTGCTCGAACAATCACTCATCTTGATGTTCGTTAATAATAAGAATGTTCGAACATCTTGATCAACACAAGCTCATTTTGTTAGCATGGCTTGACGAGTTGACGTGCATCGTCGATGCCGGACTCGGCGGCAGATGAAAGGACCATTTCGGATGGGCGACTGGATCACATTGACCAGCTCCGACGGGCATCAACTGGCGGCCTATGAAGCAAAGCCCGCGCAGCCGCGCGGCGGCCTCGTGCTGCTGCAGGAGGTGTTCGGCCTCAACAGCTATATCCGTGCGCGATGCGAGCATTATGCGACGTTGGGCTATCACGTCGTCGCGCCCGCCCTGTTCGACCGGATCCGTCCCGACCTGCAGCTTGGCTACAGCATGGAAGATGGGCTGAAGGGGCGCGCCATTCGCGAGTCGCTGGACTGGCCCGACGTCCTCATGGATACGCGCGCAGCAGTGGATCGCCTTGCCGGCTCGGGCCCGATCGGTGCGATCGGCTATTGCTGGGGCGGCACCATCGCCTGGCTCGCAGCGACGCGTTTCCCGGAGATCAAGGCTGCGTCCTGCTATTACGGCACGCAGATCCTGCAATTCGCGAGCGAGCGCCCGGCCTGCCCGGTGCAGATGCATTTTGCCGAACGCGACCACGTGGTGTCGCTCGCCGATGTCGCCAAGATCGAGCAGCTCACGGCCGGACAGCCCGTCGAGATCCACATCTATCCCGCCGAGCACGGCTTTGCCTGCGACGAGCGCGAGGCATATCACCCGGCAAGCGCGGAGGCCGCCAACCAGCGCACCCAGGCGCTGTTCAAGGCTCAGCTCGGCTAACGCGGAAGCGGAAAATGGCTGCCTCTCACGAGGCAGCCATTTTTGTCACGTGTTGCAGGACGCCGGCAGATAGCTGGTATCGATGACTTTCGCCGCATCGAACGCGCCGTCGAAGATGCCGGCCTTGATCACCGCATCGATCGGGCGCTGCAGCTGCTCGGCACCGATGCAGGCGGTTTCCGCGCGATAGTAATCGTCCTTGGTGGCGAAATAGGACATGGCGCCGGGCTGCGCCTTGGCGATCTGCTCGGCGATCTTCACGGCTTCCGGCTGGTTCGCATACAGCCACTGCAGGCCGGCGACATAGTCGGCGAGATAGGCTTTGACCACCGCCCCATTGGCCGCGAGGAATTTCTTGCGCGCCGCCTGGCACACGACCGAGAGATTGCCGAACGCATCGCCGTAATTGAACACGGGATGGAGACCGCCCTTGGCTTTCTCGTTCGCCATGAACGGATTGATGAAGCTGCCGCAATCGATGCGCTTCTCGCGCAAGGCGGGCCCCATATTCGGAAACGAAACCTCGACCACCTGAACGTCCTTCTTCGGATCGAGCCCGGCTTTTTTCAGGACGACCTGCAGCGCCATGTCGAGCGGCGTGCCGAAACCGACCACGCCGATGACCTTGCCTTTGAGATCGGCCACCGTCTTGATCGCGCTGTCGCTGCGCGCGAAGAACGTGTTGCTGGCCCAGCCCGGCTTGCCGTCCTGGAACAGATCCGCGATCACCGAAATGCCGCCCGGCACGATGTCCTTGCGCACAGCCGCGAGAATATTGACGAAGCCTGCGGAGGCGATATCGGCCTGCTCCGCCGCCAGCAGCGCCGTTGCCTCCGCCGCATTGCGCGTGCTGACGAAATCGACCGTGTAGACGCTGCCGTAACTCTTCAGCACACCGGTCTTCTGCATCGCCGGACTGAACACGACGGTCTGCGGCTCGCTCGGCCCGATGCCGCCGGCGGTCGCATATCGGATGGTCGTCGCCGCGGCCCGTGCCGCAGACGCACCGATCACCGCGGTCGCGGCAAGCGAGCCCGCTGCCGCCAGCACACTGCGCCGCGACATGCGCGGTCGGGACATGGACAGATCGACGAGGCCTTGCGGTTGACGTTTCATCGCGTACGACTCCTGCTTTCAGTTGCCAATTTGCTTTGGAGAAATGTCCGGCGCCGTTCCGCCCGGCACCGTCGGCCGCGGGGCCTGCTTGCCGAAAATGGCGGCGATGCAAGCGCCGGCAAAAATGAGCATGGCGCCGGCGAACACCGCCGAACTGATCCGGTCGCCGAACAGCAGACTCCCGATCGCGAAAGCCCAGACGATGCGCACGAAGTCCACCGGCATGATGACCGATGTCTCCGCAAGCTTGGATGCCCGCGACAACGCCAACTGGCCCAGCGTGGCGAAGAACGCCATCACGCACAGCATCAGGAATTGCGGCCAGCTGGGCCACTGCCAGACCGAGATCGCAGGCACCAGCGTGATCGGTACGAGAAAGATGGCAACATAGGCCGTGATCGTCAGGCTGGACTCCGTGCGCGCGAGATCACGCACCGACACCATCACCAGCCCGAAGAACACCGACGACAACAGGATCAGCAACGCGCCCCATGAAAACATGCCGGCACCGGGACGAACGATCACCAGCACGCCGGCAAATCCCAGCAGCAGGCCGACGATCTTCCAGATCGACAGTTTCTCTTTCAGCAGCACGGACGCGAGGATCGCAGCCGCCAGCGGCCCCGTGAATCCAAGCGCCGTCGCATCCGCCAGCGGCACCACGCTGAGACCGACAAAATAGCAAAGCATGAAGCCGGCATTGAACAGCGCCCGGATGAAGTGCCCCATCGGCCGCTGTGTTCGCAGCCCGGCGAAACGGTTCGGGATCAGCATCGGAAGCACGAAGGCGACCCCGAGCAGATTACGGAAAAACGTGATCTCGAACGGATGCAATTCGGCGGAGATGAAGCGGATCGAGGCGTGATTGGCCGTCAGCATCACTGTCGATGCCAACATCCATGCAATGCCCTGCCAGCGCTCACGATCTTCAGACGACATGTTCCGACCAGTTTCCGGCAGACGGCTCCATCGACCAGGCTGCCGGCGCATCCGCTATGATTTCCTTCATAATATAAATGTTCGAACATTTTTAGGAATGACGAAATTTAGGCATAGACTGGACATATCTTCAGCAGTTACCTAATCGTCGGGTTGAGGACCGGAACGGACCATGATCGATCGAGACCAGCCACTGCCGTCCAAGACCTTGGGCGAGGAGATCTATCGCCGCCTGCGCTCGGACGTTCTGAGCGGGAGGCTGAAACCTGGTCAGCGCCTGCCCTTTCGTGACCTCAGCGCGAGCTATGGCATCGGCATCGCCCCGCTGCGCGAGGCGATGGCGCGCCTGACATCAGAGCAACTCGTCGATTTCGAAGGGCAGCGCGGTTTCACAGTATCTGCGATGAAATTCGAGGACCTGGAAGATCTGGCCGAGCAGCGCATCAATCTCTACCTGGAAGCGCTCAAACGCTCGATCGCGCGCGGCGACGAAAACTGGGAATGCGAGGTGCTGGTCGCCCTGCATATGCTGGAGCGATGCCCGCGGCCGCAACGCGAAGGCAGCGATGCTGCCTATGACGAATGGGAAACGCGGCATGAGCGTTTTCACCATAGCCTAATCGCAGCCTGCGGATCACGTTGGCTGATCAATTTCAGCACCATCCTGTCCGAGCAATATGGCCGCTATCGCCGCTATCTGACGATGGAGATGTCAGCATCGGACGACTACTGGGAGCGTATCCGGGTCGATCACAAGCTGCTGGTGGACCGCGCCATCGAGCGCGACGTCGAGGGCGCCGTGAATGCGGCGCGCGATCATCTATCGACCAATTTTCAGCAGATGCGTGAACTATACAACAGCCGGATCACGCAAGGCGACACGGAGCCCGCCTTCAAGGCGAAGCGCATGCCGGCCAGGAAACCGGCGCCGCGCGCGGCTCGCAAGGCGTCCGCCAAGCGCTAAGATTGCGGTCCTGCGTATCGCGCCAAGGATGCATCCCGCCGATCTCGCTTGCGGCTATTGTGCCTACGCCATGGTCGAGCTCTGACTGCGAGGACCGGATTGCAGCCAGAGCAGCTTGCAGATCACTGCTTCGCAAACGGAATGAACTGGTGATATTCCTTCGGCACCTGGCTGCGATAGCGCGCAGGCACGGTGCCGGTGTCGATGGAGTGATCCAGTTCCTGCTGGCGCGTCATCTTCTTTTTCTTCTTCGGCTTCTCGTCATCGGCCGCCGCGGCTTTGTCTGCAGCCGGCTTGTCCGCAGCGGGCTTGTCCGCCTCCCGCTTGATCGGCGAGCGGATGGCTTGCTTCTCGTCGGGCTTGTCCGTCGCCGCCTTCTCGCTGGTTGAGCGTTCGGCTGCTGGGGTAGAAGCCGCCGGCTTCTCGGCCACGGGCTTTTCCGCTGGTTTTTCGGTGGGCTTGTCCGCCGCTTTCTCCGCTGCAGCGGCGGGCGCGACCTTCTCGGCCGGCGCTGCGCTCTGGGCGAGGCTCGCATCAATCTGGACAATCGCGAACAACGCGGCGACGGCGGTACAGCCCAGCAGTTTCAACATCCCTGTCTCCAGTCCCTTGGCATGAGTGATGGCATTCCGCAGCGGAGTCTGCTGTGGTCCCTTTTCGTCGCAACAAACGTCAAGACGGTTCAAAACCGCAACTAGGGAGATGCCGCAATGTCCACCATCGACCTGAAGCCGCAGGGCGCCACGCATCCGTTCGAGCGCAGCCACTCCATCGTGATTGCGGCGCCGGCCGAGGCCGTGTTCGACTATGTCACCAATCCCAAGTCATGGCCGGAATGGCTGCCGTCGTCGCACGAGATCGATTGCGCCGACCGCCCGATGGGCTTTGGCGACACGTTTCACGAACACTGGTCGACGCGCGCGGGCCCGGTCGGCCTCGACTGGCTGGTGATCGCCTGTGAGCGGCCACGGCTGTGGATCGGCCTGACGCATCTCAGCGTCGTCGGGCCGATCGTGGTGCAGTATGTCTGCACGGAGGTCGATGGCGGGACGCGGTTTACGCGCACGGTCCGTAACCCGGCACGGCCGAAGGAAGCGACGCCGGAGATCGTGGCGCGGATCGATGCGGAGGCGGAATTGGGGCTGGGGAATATCAAGAGGATGGTGGAGGAGCGGGTTTAGATCGCCGGGCTGGCTGAGCGCATCCCTGTCATTTGACGTCCAATCGTGGTTTGATGAGAGTCACCTATCCATCAACCATGGATTGCGCCATGTACGGCCCCTTCCACCGCCAGGAATCTCCAACGCAGACCAAGGCCGACGCGGATCACCAGCAATTGTCCGGCGAGATCTGGGGTGGCCCCGCACGAGGTAGTCATCTCCCCAGCGTGAAGGCCTATCGCTCTGCCCTTCCCGCGTCGGTGAGAGGTATCGAATTCGACACGGCCGTGAGACCCACACCGGGAAGCGGGACGAAGCATGAAGCGAGATGGTACACGTCATCATCAGGCGTGAGCACGAAAGTTGAGCAGGCCGGGACGTATGCCGCGATCACCTGGACCAGGTTTGTGCATGGCCAGCCATAAAACCGACGAGGAGATGATCGTGATCAGATCAATCCCCGACCTGAGTGTCGAAGTTATCCCACAGGCGATCCTCAATCTGCCGATCGGCAATGTGGTTGGACGCCATGGCAAAGTAACCTCGGGCGTCGATGACCTCGACAAGTTCGAAGGCGCATCGTTCGAACTGAATGGCAAGGTTGAAATTGCCGTTCGACACTATGCTGGTTACCCGCAGAATACATCGACGATCTATATCGACCGGCGCATCCAAGACCTTGGCGAAATCACACAGCTCATTCGTGTGATCTTGCGAGAGTTCAGGATTTCGGAAGCGTCGCTGGAATGGGAACGCGCGGACAACCCTGACTATTGAGAACCTTGCAGTCATCCTACGGCGCCCTCCTTAAAGCGTTGGCAGCAAGTGTTCAGGGCAGCACAGTTTGCAACCATGGACGATGTCGCGAGAGCGTTTCCTAAAGCTAAAATTCTGAACGCCGAGCGCGCAAGATTCGAAATTACAGGCGGCAACTACAGAATGATCGTGGCTTTCGACTTTGCCCACCAGGTGGCCTGGATCAAATTTCTCGGCACCCATGATGAATATGATGCCATCGACGCCCTGAGCGTCGCGATGTTCTAGGAGGTCGCCATGGATATTCGCCCGATCCGCACCGAACAGGACTACGATGACGCCGTCGCTGAGATTGGCCGACTGTGGGGCGCGAAGGCCGGCACTGAGGACGGCGACAAGCTCGACATTCTCGCGACCCTCGTGGATCGCTATGAGGACGCGCGCTGGCCGACCGACGACAGCATGGACCCGATCGATCTGCTGCATTTCGCGATCGATGAATTCGGCCACACGCAAGCCAAACTCGCGGAGCTGCTAGGCTCGCGATCCCACGCATCTGAAGTTCTCAACCGCAAGCGACCGCTGTCGATCGAGATGATCCGTCGTCTCAACGAGGCCTGGAAGCTGCCGCTGGAATTGCTGATCAAGCCGTACGCGCTGGAAACGGCGGCGGCATGAGCGAGCTCGCTGCGTAGGATGGCTAGAGCGAAGGCGCGACACGCTGGAGCGAAACCCATCGTTCCGTCGATGTGGCTGGCTCCGCCGATGGGTTTCGCTGCGCTCTACCCATCCTACGGCTGCGAGTTACCCCTTCTTCTTCACATCCTTCACGCTCGAAAACACGATCCCTTCGGCGCGTTCCTTGGTGTAGTTCAGATAGAAGTCGTTTTTCGCCAGGAATACCGGATCGTTGTCGACGTCGTCGGCGACGCCGGAATTGTTGGCGTTCATGAAGGTGTCGAGCTTCTTGGCGTCCTCCGACGAGATCCAGCGCGCCAGCGAGAATTCCGAGATTTCGAAACTCACGGGCAACTGATATTCGGCATCGAGCCGCGCCTTCAGCACGTCGAGCTGCAGCGGGCCGACCACGCCGACCAGCGCCGGGGCGCCATCGCGGGGGCGGAACACCTGCACGACGCCCTCTTCCGACATCTGCTGCAGGGCTTCCTTCAGCTTCTTCGCCTTCATGGCATCGCCGAGGCGCACGCGCCGCACGATTTCCGGCGCGAAGGACGGCACGCCGATGAAGGTGATGTCCTCGCCATCGGTGAGCGTGTCGCCGATGCGGAGCGTGCCGTGATTGGGGATGCCGACCACGTCGCCGGCAAAGGCCTCGTCCGCAATCGCGCGGTCCTGGGCGAAGAAGAATTGTGGGCTCGACAGCGACATGTTCTTGCCGGTGCGCACGAGCTTCGCCTTCATGCCGCGGGTCAGCTTGCCCGAGCACAGGCGCGCAAAGGCGATGCGGTCGCGGTGGTTGGGATCCATGTTCGCCTGGATCTTGAACACGAAGGCCGACATGCGCGGCTCGTCGGCTTCAACCTTGCGCGCATTGCTTTCCTGCGCGCGCGGCGGCGGCGCGTAGCGGCCGAGGCCTTCCAGCAGGTCGCCGACGCCGAAATTGCGCAGCGCCGAGCCGAAATAGACCGGGGTCATATGACCCTCGCGAAAGGCCTGCAGGTCGAACGGCTTGCCGGCTTCCTTCACCAGTTCGAGTTCGCCGGCGATCTCGTCGGCATCGAGATTCTGATTGCGGCCGGCGAGTTCGGAGATTTCGATCTTCTCCGCTGCACCGGTCTTGGCGCCGCCGCCTTCGAGCAGGCGGATGCCGCCGGTCTCGATGTCATAGGTGCCCATGAAATCGCGGCCGCGGCCGACCGGCCAGTTGATCGGCACGGTGTCCAGCGCCAGCGTCTTCTCGATCTCGTCGAGGAGATCGAACACGTCGCGGCTCTCGCGGTCCATCTTGTTGACGAAGGTGATGATCGGGATGTCGCGCAGGCGGCAGACCTCGATCAGCTTGAGCGTGCGCGCCTCGATGCCCTTGGCGGCGTCGATCACCATGATGGCGCTATCGACCGCGGTGAGCGTGCGATAGGTGTCTTCCGAAAAGTCTTCGTGGCCAGGCGTGTCCAAGAGGTTGAAGACATGGCCCTGGAATTCGAAGGTCATCACCGAGGTGACCACGGAGATGCCGCGGTCGCGCTCGATCTTCATCCAGTCGGAGCGCGTGTTGCGGCGCTCGCCCTTGGCTTTCACCTGGCCGGCGAGATTGATGGCGCCGCCGAACAGCAGCAGCTTTTCCGTCAGCGTGGTCTTGCCGGCGTCAGGATGCGAGATGATCGCGAAGGTGCGGCGGCGGGCAACTTCCGCGGCAAGCGGGGACGCGGCGGATTCGGTGGTGACGGCTGCGATGTCGGACATATGCGGGCTGTGGCAGGGAAAGGGAGCGATTTCAAGGGTTTTTGACGGGTCGGCCGACCTGGATGGCGACCTTGCGCCGCGTTGCGGCGGGCACGCCTGATCCCCATATAAAGCGGGCGAGGACGACCTCCAAATTTTCATTCATCCGCAGGGACGGCCCTGCCTTTTTGCAGGAGGCCGTGTCATGGCCTGGTTCATTCTGTTCGTTGCCGGTTTGCTCGAAATCGGCTGGGCTGTCGGGCTCAAATATACCGAGGGTTTTACCAGGCTCGTGCCGTCGGTGCTGACGCTGACCAGCATGGCGGCCTCGGTGGGCATGCTGGCGCTGGCGCTGAAGGACCTGCCGATGGGAACCGCCTATGCGGTCTGGACCGGCATCGGGGCTGTGGGCACGGCGGCGCTTGGGATCTACCTGTTCGGTGATCCCGCCACGGTGGCGCGGATCGCGTGTATCGGGCTGATCGTGGCGGGGATCGCCGGGCTCAAGCTGGTGAGCTAGCTCCGCCCCTCATGGTGAGGAGGCGCGAAGCGCCGTCTCGAACCATGAGCTGGCCGGGCTCCGAGCTTCGCGGCCATCCTTCGAGACGCGGCCAAGGGGCCGCTTCTCAGGATGAGGGGCGGAGTTCAGATGAAGCTCAGATGCAGCAGCTTCACGATCCACCACGTCGCCGCCGCCACGATCGCTGCCGCCGGGATGGTGATCACCCAGGCATAGACGATCGAGCTCGCCACGTTCCAGCGCACCGCCGACACACGGCGGGCCGCGCCGACGCCGACGATGGCGCCGGTGATGGTGTGGGTGGTGGAGACGGGCACGCCCATGAAGGTCGCGGCGAACAATGTCGCGGCACCACCGGTCTCGGCGCAAAACCCCTGCATCGGGGTCAGCTTGGTGATGCGCAGGCCCATGGTGCGGACGATGCGCCAGCCGCCCATCAGCGTGCCCAGCGCCATCGCCGCCTGGCAGGACAGCACCACCCAGAACGGCACGGAAAATTCGCTGCCGAGATAGCCCTGCGAATAGAGCAGCACCGCGATGATGCCCATGGTCTTCTGGGCGTCATTGCCGCCATGGCCGAGCGAATACAGCGAGGCGGAAACGAATTGCAGGATGCGGAAGGCGCGGTCCACGGCGAAGGGCGTCGAGCGCACCGAGGCCCATGACACGATGGCCACCAGCACCAGCGCCAGCAGGAACCCCACCAGCGGCGACAGCACGATGGCCAGCAGCGCCTTCAGCAGGCCGCCCCACACCGCAGCGGAGAGCCCTGCTTTGGCGAGGCCCGCGCCGAGCAAGCCGCCGATCAGCGCGTGCGACGAGGACGACGGGATGCCGAGCGCCCAGGTGATCAGGTTCCAGACGATGGCGCCCATCAGGGCGGCGAAGATCACCGCGGGATCGATGATCGAGGGGTCGATGATGCCGGTGCCGATGGTGTTGGCCACATGCAGGCCGAACACCGTGAAGGCGATGAAGTTGAAGAACGCCGCCCAGAACACGGCATATTGCGGACGCAGCACGCGGGTGGAGACGATGGTCGCGATGGAATTGGCGGCATCGTGCAGGCCGTTGAGGAAATCGAACAGCAGTGCGACGGCGATCAGGCCGATCAGCACGGGAAGAGCGAGGGAGGCGTCCACTGGCCCTGCCCTTACACTTGCTCGATGACGATGCTGCTGATCTCGTTGGCGACATCGTCGAAGCGATCCGCCACCTTTTCGAGATGCTTGTAGATCTCGGCGCCGACCACGAAGTCCATGGTGTTGGCGTTGCGGTGCTTGAGGAACAGCTCCTTCAACCCGATGTCATGGAGATCATCGACGCGGCCCTCGAGCTTGCCGACCTCCTCGGTCATGGCGGTGAGCAGGCCGACATTGTCGCCGATCTTGTCCATCAACGGCACCGCCTTGCCGATCAGGTCGGCGCATTGCACCAGCAGCGTGCCGATCTCGCGCATCGGCGGCTCGAACTGGCGCACCTCGAACAGCATCACGGCTTTTGCGGTCTGCTGCATCTGGTCGATGGAATCATCCATCGCGCCGATCAGGTTCTTGATGTCGATGCGGTCGAACGGGGTGATGAAGGAGCGCCGCACCGCGGTCAGCACCTCGCGGGTGATGTTATCGGCATCGTTTTCGAACTGGTTGACGCGCTGGCAATAGACCGGGGTCTCCTCGCCGCCTTCCAGCATGCCGGCCAGCGCCTTGGCGCCCTCGCTCACGGCTTTCGAATGCTGGGCGAAGAGGTCGAAGAACCGCTCCTCCCGCGGCAGAAAGGATCGGAACAGACGCAGCATCGGGGCACCCAGGAATCAGGACAACGACGTGACTGGAACCGCCCGGCGGCCCCTGTCACGGAACTGTCATAAAGCATGTCCGGGCATTGGGAGCAATCGCCGGTGGGCCTCTCCTCCACCCACTTTTACCCACCACATTAGTATCCCATGGAGATACCAAAATCTTGAAATACGTATCTCCTTAGGATACGTATTTCAAAATGATCAGAAGCTTCAAAGGGAAGTTCGCGGAGGCGCTCCTTCAGGGGCGCAGCATTCCCAAAGGGTTTCCTGACAATCTTGCCAAGATCGCGCGTCGAAAGCTTATCATGGTGGATTCCGCCGGGTTTCTCGAGGCCCTGAAAGCACCTCCCGGCAACCGCCTTGAAGCTCTCAAGGGCGACCGAGCGGGCAAACACTCGATCCGCATCAATGACCAATGGTGGATCGTGTTCCGCTGGACCGATGCTGGCCCCGAAGACGTGGAGATCATCGACTACCACTAGCTGAACCCGGCCGATTGTAGCCACCTGTCAGGACATCACCCATGCCAAAGAAACTTCCGCCGGTGCATCCCGGCGAAATCCTGCGAGAAGAATTTCTCGTCCCGTTCAAGTTGACACCTTACGCTGTCGCTGCGGCGCTGAACGTGCCGCGCACGCGCATCGAACGCATCGCGCGCGAAGAAAAGCCCGTCACTGCCGACACGGCGCTGCGGCTCGGAAAATTCTTCAAGACTGGGGCTGCGTTCTGGATGAACATGCAGGCGCGCTACGACCTTGAAACGGCCGAGGACGAACTCGCGCCGCAGATCAAGAAGATCACAGCCTACGCGGCGGCGTGAGTCCCCTCACCCGGACAGTGTCTCGATCACCCGGCACTCGCAGACCCGACCGTGGCTGCATTCGTCGACCATGCGCATGAGCTCGCCGCGCAGCGCGGTGAGTTGGGCGATGCGGCGATCGACGTCGGCGAGATGACGGCGGGTGATCACGTCGACCTGCGCGCAGGATTGATCCGGGCCCTCGCTCAGGGCCAGCAATTCGGAAATGTCTGCGATCTCGAAGCCGAGATCGCGGGCGTGACGGATGAAGTTCAGCCGCGCAATATCCTCCGCCCGATAGCGGCGCTGCTTGCCCTCGGTCCGCGCCGGTGCGGCCAGCAGGCCGATGCCCTCGTAATAGCGGATGGTCGGCACCTTGATGCCGGTCAGGCGCGAGGCCTCTCCGATGGTGTGATCCATTTTGTCCTTGAACCTCTAGTCGCTAGAGGTTGTACGCTTGCGCCAGCTGCAAGGAAACACCGATGACCGACAAGACCTGCACCACCGACAGTTGCTGCGCGCCGCCGCCGATCGATTTTGCGAAACTGGCGCCGAAGTCCGTCGCGCCCATAACGCAGGATACCTGCGCCGGCGCGGCCTGTGGCTGCTCCGGCGGCGTGCCGGTCTTCGATGGAGTCGATCCCCGCTACAAGCGGGTGCTATGGACGGTGATCGCGATCAACGGGCTGATGTTTGTCGTCGAGATGATCGCGGGACAGCTCGCGGGATCGCAGGCGCTCAAGGCCGACGCGCTCGACTTCCTCGGCGATACCGTGACCTACGGGCTCAGTCTTGCGGTGATTGGTGCCAGCATTCGCACGCGGTCGATGGCCGCCCTGTTCAAGGGCCTGTCGCTCAGCGTGATGGCGCTGTGGGTGTTCGGCTCCACCGTCTATCACACGCTGATCCTCGGCCTGCCCAATGCCGAAGTCATGGGCACGATCGGCGTCATGGCGCTCGCCGCCAACCTGGCTTCTGTGCTGCTGCTGATGCGCTACAAGGATGGTGACGCCAATGTGCGTTCGGTCTGGCTGTGCTCGCGCAATGATGCGATCGGCAATGTCATCGTGATGGTCGCGGCGCTCGGCGTCTGGGGAGCAAGCAGCGCATGGCCGGACCTCGCCGTCGCCGGCGTGATGGCCGGGATTTTCCTGACGTCGTCGGTGCAGATTCTGCGGCAGGCGTGGCGTGAGTACGCAGACGATGCTGGCCGAGCTGACGCTCCGCTGTACTCGCAGGACTCTGCGTGATCGCTCCCGAAGCGACACACGCGACCGACGATGTCCTGAACGCATCTACGGGAGCCGCTTCTCGGGCACTCCACGCACCGTCAGGCCCGTCGCCAGATTGAGCACCAGCGCCAGCACGGCGGCGGCAGCGGCCAGCATGAACAGCGTTGCGTAGCTCACGACGCCATGGGCGAGCAGCGCCGACAGGCCATAGGCGCCGACGGCCTGCCCGCCGGCAAAACAGGTGACCGCGCGGCCCCAGATGGCGCGCTGCAGAGCGGGATCGCCGGGCACGAGTTCATGCACGCGGCCAAGCGCGAGCGGCACGATGCCCGGCGTGAAGCCGCCGATCACAACACTCGATATGATCAGCAGCGCCGTCAGATGCGTGCCGAGCGGCAGCGCGACGACGGCGATCGCTACCAAGCCATAACTGAGCGTCAGCGCGCGACCGAAGCCGATCCGGTCCGCGATGCGCCCGGTGATCAGCGGACCCGCGACCGCGCCGCATCCGAACAGCACCCAGAAGCCCGCACCGGCATCGATGCCAAGGCCGAGTTCGCGTGCCACATAATCCACGAGGAAGACCGTGTGCGGCGCCATCGCGAAAGCGATCAACCCGTATTCCGCGATGAGCGATCGGTTCAGCCGGCGCGCCTTGGTGCCGAGTCGTTGCCGCACGGGAGTGGGGTTCGCGCCCTCGCCTGCGTCATCAGGCCAGCTGCGCCAGCTCGCGGCCGTCAGCAGGGCCGAGAGCATTGCAAAGCCGATCCAGCAGGCGGCAAGGCCTTCGCGCAGTAGCAGCGGCACCAGCGTTCCCGAGGCGGCGGCACCGAGGCCGACACCGATGAACACAAGGCCACCGACAAGGCCCCGGCGCGATGCAGCGACATGCGGCAGAATTGTCGATGCGGCGAGCACCATGATGAGGCCACCAGCAATCCCAGGCAGAATGCGCCAGACCAGATACCAGGTGAAGGACAGCGGCACCGCACAGGCGAAACAGGCGACCACGACCGACAGCATGGACAGTCGCAGCACCGTAACCGCGCCGAACCGCACCGCCAGCGGACGCGCCACCGCCGCCCCGACGAAATAGGCGGCCAGATTGATGGCGCCGAAATACATGACGTCGGACGCCGCAAACCATTTCGCGGCGATCAGCGCCGGCACCAGCGGCGTATAGGCGAAGCGCGCGAGGCCGATCCCCACGAATGATGCGGCCAGGCCGGCAAAGGCCCATCGCCACATGTCGGATCCGGCAGCGGGCTTGGGATGCATGTGGGACGAGCGATCGGACAGAGTGGACATGGGACACCTCCACACCCGCTCTAAACCTCTCGATCAAACAAAAATAATGATTATAATCGATGTCGTCCATCTGAAATGGAGATGACATGAACAGCATCGAGCTCGGGGTCTTCGCCGCCGTCGCGGAGGCCGGCGCCATCGGGCGCGCGGCGCAGCAGCTGAATACCGTGCAATCCAACGTGACCCAGCGTGTCCGCGCCCTCGAGGACAAGCTCGGCGTCACGCTGTTTCATCGCTCCAAGCAGGGCGTCACGCTGACAACGGTCGGCGAGCGTCTGCTGCCCTATGCACGGCGGGTGGCAGAACTGCTCGAGGAGGCCCGCCTCGTCGCATGCGACGATGTCGTGCCAGGCGGCGCGTTGCGGATCGGCGCCATGGAGACCGTGGCGGCCCTGCGCCTGCCGCCGATCCTCGCCACCTATTCCGCCCGCTATCCCGATGTATCGGTGACCATCGCGACAGGAACGACCGAGGCGCTTGTCGCGCGCGTGCTTGAGCGCGAGCTGGAGGGCGCGTTCGTGGCCGGGCCTGCGCAGCATGCCGAACTGGCGTCCTTCAAGGTCGCCCGCGAAGAACTCGTGCTGGCCACTTCCCCGCGCGTGTCGGGCGTGGCGGAGTTGCGTCGCGACCACCGGGCGGCCGGCAAGGTCATCGTGTTTCGGGCGGGCTGCTCCTATCGTCAACGCACGGACGAATTCCTGGCGCGCGAGGGCCTGGTCAGCGTGCCGCGGATGGAGATGGGGACGCTCGACGGCATTGTGGGCTGCGTCACTGCGGGTGTCGGCTTTGCGCTGCTGCCGCGCGCGGTGATCGCCGGCGCCATCAGCGACGGACGCATCCGCGCGCATCAGCTGCCCGACGAGATTGCATATGCGGAAACGGTTTTCGTGCAGCGCCGGGATACATTCGTGACGGCTGCTTTGCGATGCTTCGTCGAATGCACCACCGATCACAGTGCGTAGTCACGGATCGGTCACCGCCGGCTCCGGCCGGGACACGACATAAGCGGCGGAGCCGAGCATCACGACCGCCACCGCTGTCGCAAGCATCCAGCCCGGCCGGGCCTGCGTCCAGAACAGAACATAGCCGATCGTCATCCCTGTCACCGCCATCCATTTCGCACGGCGGGGAATGGCGCCCTGCTCGCGCCAGCGCCGCAGGCTCGGGCCGAAGCGGGGATGATCGAGCATCCAGGCTTCAAGGCGCGGCGAGGATTTGCCGAAGCACCATGCAGCAAGGATCAGGAACGGCACCGTCGGCAGCAGCGGCGTGACGATGCCGATCATGCCGAGCAGCAGCATGAGGCCGCCGAGACAGGCGAAGATGGCTCTCTTCATGCAGACGGTCTTTCGTTCCAAACCAGTTTCATTGTCCGGCCCCAACACTTCCGAATGAAAGCGGTCTACTTATTAGCTTACATCGGTATACAGGACGCCGCCTCGCCATCCCCGTGAGCAGCGACGCCGGACCACCTCTCCCCGCCGGGGAGAGGTCGAAACCGCAGCGAAGCGGAGGTTTCGGGTGAGGGAGGCCGCACACGCCGGAGTTTGCGGAAGCCCCCTCACCCGCGCGCAAGAACGCGCGACCTCTCCCCGGTGGGGAGAGGTGAAGACCGGAGCACAATCCGTCCTTGATGCCCCCAACGCAAAACGCCGCCTTGCGGCGGCGCCCTGCTTGTCGATGCGGCCTGCCCTTACAGCGAGCGCTTGAACAGGTGGCCGATCTCGCCGATGACGCCGCGGCGGAAGGTCAGCACGCAGACCACGAAGATCACGCCCTGGATCACCGTCACCCACTGGCCGAAGCCCGCGAGATATTGCTGCATGGCGATGATGACGAAGGCGCCGACCACCGGGCCATAGAGCGTACCAAGACCGCCCACGAGCACGATCAGAACGACTTCGCCCGACATGGTCCAGTGCACGTCGGTGAGCGAGGCATTCTGCGCCACGAACACTTTCAGCGCGCCGGCGAAGCCGGCCAGCGTACCCGACAGGATGAAGGCCAGCAGCTTGTACTGGTCGGCCTTGTAGCCCAGCGAGATCGCGCGCGGTTCGTTCTCGCGGATCGCCTTCAGCACCTCGCCGAACGGCGAATTGATGGCGCGGAAGACGATCAGGAAACCGATCAGGAAGCCGACCAGGATCACGTAATACAGCGTGGTCGGCTTCGACAGGTCGAACAGGCCGAACAGTCTGCCCTGCGGGATGCCCTGGATGCCGTCTTCACCATGGGTGAACGGCGTCTGCAGATAGAGGAAGAAGATGAGCTGCGACAGCGCCAGGGTGATCATGGCGAAGTAGATGCCCTGGCGACGGATCGCGACCAGACCGGTGAGAACGCTGAGCACGAGCGCCGCCACAAGGCCGAACACGATGGACAGTTCCGGCGACAGCGGGCCCATATTGATCATGAACTCGCCGATCAACGGGACCTTGAAGCCGATGGTGCCGACCTTTGCCATATGCGCCGTGACATAGCCCGCGGTGCCCATGAACATCGCATGGCCGAAGGACAGCAGGCCGACATAGCCGAGCAGCAGGTTGAAGGCGCAGGCGAACAGCGCGAAGCACAGCGCCTGCATGACGAAGAAGGGATACAGGCCCGAGAACGGCACGGCGACCAGCAGGACGGTCATGATCACGAAGGCGACCATCTCGTCCTTGGTGCCACGGGTCTGCGCGGTGGGGATCGAATTTTCGGTGATCGTGGTCATATCAGTTGGTCCGTCCCGTCAGGCCCGATGGTTTGACGAGGAGCACCAGCACCATCAGCACGAAGACGACGGTGTTGGAGGCCTCGGGGTAGAAATACTTGGTCAGGCCCTCGATGATGCCGAGGGTGAAGCCGGTGATGATCGATCCCATGATCGAGCCCATGCCGCCGATGACGACGACCGCGAACACGACGATGATCAGGTCCGCGCCCATCAGCGGGCGAACCTGGTTGATCGGCGCCGAGAGCACGCCGGCGAGCGCGGCCAGGCCGACGCCGAGACCGTAGGTCAGCGTGATCATCAAGGGCACGTTGATGCCGAAAGCGCGCACCAGCGTCGGGTTCTCAGTTGCTGCGCGAAGATAGGCGCCGAGGCGCGTGCGCTCGATCAGGAACCAGGTTGCGATACAGATGATCAGCGAGAAGATGACGACCCAGCCGCGATAGATCGGCAGGAACATGAAGCCGAGATTGACGCCCCCCTTCAGCGCATCCGGGATCGCGTAAGGCAGGCCCGACGAACCGAAATAGTTCTGGAACACGCCCTGGATGATCAGCGCCAGACCGAAGGTGAGCAGCAGGCCATACAGATGGTCGAGATTGGCGATCCATTGCAGCATGGTCCGCTCCAGGATCATGCCGAAGACGCCGACGATGATCGGCGCCAGGAACAGCGCCGGCCAGTAGCCGATGCCTGCCAGGTTGAGCAGGAAGTAAGCCACGAAGGCGCCCATCATATAGAGCGCGCCATGGGCGAAATTGATGATGTTCAGCATGCCGAAAATCACGGCGAGACCGAGACTCAGCAAGGCATAGAAAGAGCCGTTGATGAGCCCGACCAGCAATTGTGCGGACAAGGCCTGGAGATTGATCGACATGGTGCTTTCAACTCTAGAGTTGTTAGTGAAGCATGATCTGATCCGACAACCGGAAACCCACTTTTCGGGATCATGCTTTCGTGGAAGTCGTGGCCCGGTGACTGAGGTCTCCGGGCCACAGCTCAGTTTATTTCTTCAGTAGCGGACAGGTGCTCTTGTCGAGCGGCGTAAAGGCCTGATCGGCAGGAATGGTCGCGACCAGCTTATAGTAGTCCCACGGCGTCTTCGATTCCGAGGGCTTCTTGACCTCGAACAGATAGGCCGGGTGGATCTTGCGGCCGTTCGGCTGGATCGAACCCTTGCCGAACAGTGCATCGTCGGTCGGCATTTCCTTCATCTTGGCGACGACCTTAGCGCCGTCATGCGGATTGCCGCCCATGGCTTCCAGCGACTTCAGGTAATGCAGCGTGCCGGAATAGACGCCGGCCTGCACCATGGTCGGCGGCGCCGCGCCCTTCGAACGCGCCGAGAAGCGCTTCGAGAATTCGCGGGTGCCGTCATTCATGTCCCAATAGAAGGTCTCGGTGAAGGACAGACCCTGGGCGAGATCGAGGCCGATCGACTTCACGTCGGTGAGGAACAGCAGCAACGCGGCCAGTTTCTGGCCCTTGCTGATGCCGAATTCGGCGGCCTGCTTGATCGAGGTCGAGGTATCGCCGCCGGCATTGGCGAGGCCGATGACCTTGGCACCCGACGACTGCGCCTGCAGCAGGAAGGACGAGAAGTCCGACGAGTTCAGCGGATGCTTGACGGAGCCCGTGACCTTGCCGCCCGCGGCCTTCAGCGCATTGGTGGTGTCGCGTTCGAGGGCTGCACCGAAGGCGTAGTCGGCGGTGAGGAAGAACCACGAGTCGCCACCCGCCTTGGTCAGCGCGGTGCCGGTGCCGTAAGCGAGGTTGTAGGTGTCATAGGTCCAGTGGACCGTGTTCGGCGTGCACTGGGCATTGGTGAGGTCGGAGGTGCCGCCGCCGGAATTGATGTAGACGCCGTTCTTCTCCTTGACGACGTTGTTCACCGCAAGTGCCACGCCCGAATTCGGGACGTCGGTGATCATGTCCATCTTTTCGCGGTCGAACCACTGGCGCGCGAGATTGGCGCCAATGTCCGGCTTGTGCTGGTGATCACCGGAGATCACGTCGATGGTCCATCCCTTGGCCTTGAGGCCGGAGTCTTCAACGGCCATCTGCGCGGCCAGGGTCGAGCCCGGGCCGGCGAGATCGGCATAGATGCCGGAGAGATCGGTGAGCACACCGATCTTGACGTTCTTGTCCTGTGCGGCGGCCGTGGAGACGGTCGCAGCTGCAATGGCGGTGCCGAGCAGAAGTCTGGTAATCACTTTCGACATTCAATCCTCTTCAGACTGCTCCCGGCACGCGCCGAGAGCACTATTTCTTCAACAGTGGGCAGGTGCTCTTCTCAAGCGGAGTGAACGCCTGATCCGCAGGGATCGTCGCCACCAGCTTGTAGTAATCCCACGGCCCCTTGGATTCTTCGGGCTTCTTCACCTCAAACAGGTAGGCGGGATGCAGTTTGCGCCCGTTGGGCTGGATCGTTCCCTTCCCGAACAGCGGATCGTCGGTCGGCGTTTCCTTCATCTTGGCGACAACCTTGATGCCATCATGGGAATTGCCGCCGGATGCATCGAGCGTCTTGAAGTAATGGATCAGCGACGAATAAACGCCCGCCTGCACCGTGGTCGGCATCGCCTTGTTCTTCGCGCGGTCCTGGAAGCGCTTGGAGAAGGCGCGCGTGCCGTCATTGAGATCCCAGTAGAAGGTCTCGGTCAGGTTCAGGCCATTGGCGACGGGCAGACCGAGCGAATGGATGTCGGTGATGAACATCAAGAGGCCGGCGAGCTTCTGGCCGCCCTTGACGATGCCGAATTCCGACGCCTGCTTGATGGAGTTGATGGTGTCGCCGCCGGCATTGGCGAGGCCGATGACCTTGGCCTTCGAGGTCTGCGCCTGCAGCAGGAAGCTCGAGAAGTCAGGGGTGTTGAGCGGCGGACGCACGCTGCCGACCACCTTGCCGCCGACGGCCGCAACAGCCGCGGTGGTGTCACGCTCCAGCGCGGTGCCGAAGGCGTAATCCGCGGTGAGGAAGAACCAGGTATTGCCACCGGCCTTGGTCAGCGCGGTGCCGGTGCCATTGGCGAGCTGATAGGTGTCGTAAGCCCAGTGGATGGTGTTGGGCGAGCACTGCGCGTTGGAGAGATCCGACGTGCCCGAACCGGAGTTCAGATAGACGCCGTTCTTTTCCTTGACCACATTGGCGATGGCGAGACCCACCGACGAGGTCGGCACGTCGACGATGACGTCGAGCTTGTCGCGATCATACCACTGGCGGGCGATGTTCACGCCCACGTCCGGCTTGTTCTGATGATCGCCCACCAGCACTTCGATCTTCCAGCCTTTCGCCGTCAGTCCCGAATCCTCGACCGCCATCTGCGCGGCCAGCACCGAGCCCTGCCCGGTGATGTCGGCATAGAGGCCAGACTGGTCGTTCAGCACGCCGATCTTGGCCGTCTTGTCCTGCGCCGATGCTACGGAGTTCGCGGCCAACATAGCCGCGATCACAAGTAGCGATGACGTAACCTTCTTGTTCAGCATTGTGTCTCTCTCCCTGAGAACTTCATGAATTCACTCGGACCGTTGGTTCGTTCCGTAGCTTTTATGAATTAGACGCCGAGATAGGTGTGCAGCTTGTCCATGTTGGCGGACAGTTCCGAACTCGCAAAACCGTCCACGACCTTGCCGTGATCGACGATGTAGAAACGATCGGCGACGGTGGAGGCGAAACGGAAGTTCTGCTCGACCAGCAGGATCGTAAAACCTTCCGACTTTAGCCGCGCGATGGTGTGGCCGATCTGCTGGATGATGACGGGGGCCAGACCTTCGGTCGGCTCGTCGAGCATCAGGAAGCGTGCGCCGGTGCGCAGGATACGGCCGATGGCCAGCATCTGCTGCTCACCGCCCGAGAGCTTGGTGCCCTGGCTGTTGAGGCGCTCCTTCAGATTCGGAAACAGTTCAAAGATCTGCTCGACCGAGAGGCCACCCGGACGGATGGTCGGCGGCAGCATCAGGTTCTCGCGCACGTCGAGGCTGGAGAAGATGCCGCGCTCTTCCGGACAGAAGGCGATGCCCTGCTTGGCGATCTTGTCCGAGGCGGTCTTGATGATCTCGTTGCCCTCGAACTTCACCGAGCCGGTGCGCTTGCCGATGATGCCCATGATGGACTTCAGCGTCGTGGTCTTGCCGGCGCCGTTACGGCCGAGCAGCGTCACCACCTCCCCCGGACGCACATCGAAATTGATGCCGTGGAGAATGTGCGACTCGCCGTACCACGCCTGCAGGTCGCGGACTTCGAGAACGGGCTTTGTCGATGCAGAGGCAGACGCCGGGGCGGCCGTGAGTGTATCAGCCATGTCCGGCTCCCAAATAAGCTTCCTTCACGCGCTCGTCCTTGGTGAGGTCGGCATAGTTGCCTTCCGCCAGGATTTTTCCGCGCGTCAGAACGGTGATCTTGTCCGACAGCGTCGAGACGACGCTGAGATTATGTTCGACCATCAGGATGGTGTATTTCGCCGAGATGCGCTTGATCAGCGCGGCGATCTTGTCGATGTCCTCGTGGCCCATGCCGGCCATCGGCTCATCGAGCAGCATCATTTCCGGATCGAGCGCCAGCGTGGTGGCGATCTCCAGCGCGCGCTTGCGGCCATAGGCCATTTCGACTGCCGGGGTGTTGGCGAATTCGGACAGGCCAACATCTTCCAGCAGCTCGGCGGCGCGCTGATTGTATTTGTCGAGCACCGTCTTGGAGCGCCAGAAATCGAAGGACGAACCGTGCTGACGCTGCAGCGCGACGCGGACATTTTCCAATGCGGTCAGATGCGGAAATACCGCCGAGATCTGGAACGAGCGCACAAGGCCAAGACGGGCGACGTCTGCCGGCGCCATCGCGCTGATGTCCTGCCCCTTGTAGAGGATCTGGCCCTCGGAGGGCTGCAGAAACTTGGTGAGCAGGTTGAAGCACGTCGTCTTGCCGGCACCATTGGGGCCGATCAGCGCGTGAATGGTACCCTTGCGGACCTGGAGATTGACGTCGCGAACGGCGTAGAATCCCGCAAATTGTTTGGTCAGTCCGTGGGTTTCGAGGATGAACTCATCGGTCAAGCAAATTTCCCCCAATCAACCTTGGCCGCGGTGTCGCGCGGCTGGCCGATTTTTTGCGCAGCAGTCTTCGACTAGAACTTGGACGATATGAAATCGGGTTGCCCCAGCCCTGCTCCATGTCGCGGCACGGACTATGCCGTCAAGCGATCAATTAACGCAAGTGCAGTACGGCCGTTTTGCCGGGGACCACCTGTCGCACCAACTTCGCCATTAGTATTAGAGGGTTGCGCTTGCCGTGCACTGCACAAAAAGGATGCGGGGACATTCCGGCAAACAGAACTTTTCAGCGCGCACAAACGCGAAAAGCGCATGGAACGAAATCGCAATCGCTTCTTAATTGTACGAGTAAGCAACCACGCCTCTTCATGTTTTGTTTGCCTGATTGGCTCATGCTTTGCCGCATTCGCAAATGTGGGACGATGGCCGTGAGTTTCGAAAGCTCAGACGCATCCGTTGTGAAATCGATCCGGCAGCGTGATTTGCTGAACTGCTGGCTGCGCCTCTATGCGCCTGCGCAGGCATTGCCGCGCGTTGCTGCCTATCAACCGGAGCGGCTCGAGGACGAGCGCGCCGATCTCGTCTACTACATTGTCGATCACAGCTGCGGGCCGGCGCGTTTCATCATCGACAGCAACGGCACGCGCATGGCGAGCGCTTACGGCTCCACCGGCCGCGGCCGCTATCTCGACGACTATCTCGGCCCGATCCTTGGCCCCGTCGTGCTGCCCGCCTATCACGCCTGCATCGCACGACAATTGCCGACCTATACGATCTCGATGATCGACGACGTCAACGGCCATGTGGTGGCGTATGAGCGACTGCTGCTGCCGTTCTGCGACGGCGGCAGCGCCGTCACGCATATCATCGCATCGCTCAAGACCATCAGCGAAGACGGCGGCTTCGAGATCCGCAACCTGATGCGCGGCCATCACAGCGTGCCGAAGCCGGTGCTCAGCGTCGTGCTCGACCGCAACCTCGCGCATCGGATGCCGAGCCGCAGCATGGCGGGCGACCTGATCGAGATCGACTGATCATCATCGATCATAGACGCAGCGAAAGCCGACATAGACGGCGTAGAAATCCGCGGGCTTCCATTGCACGGCGGACGCCTGCGTCTTGTCGGCGCCATACCACCACGAGCCGCCGGCCGTGAGCGCCTGATCGCCCTGACGATCGGCGAGCCATTCCCAGACATTCCCGCCCATGTCGTACAGCCCGTTGACGCCGCGCTTCGTCGTCGCGACCGTGGCATGTCGCGGCCAGGGATCGCTGCCGGAGGTGTTCATCCCGTCAGGCTTGTCGCCGACGGGATAAGGATAGGTCGTCCCCCGATCAAAACGGTCGGACGGATCGGCACGCAGCTCCGTATAGGCGGCCCGGCGCCACTCCTCCAAACGCGGCAGGCGGCCGCCGCGCGCCACGCAAAAATCACGCGCCTCGCCCCAACTGACATGGACGGCCGGTTCATCGTCCCTGCCCGGCTGGCCATAGGGCGACGCCCATGTCCAGCCGCTGCGACGCTCCCAGCCGCTGCCGAACTCAAAACCACCACCGGCACGCTCAGCCGCGGTGACGAGATTGCGCGAGTCCCTGAACCCGCGGAATTCGCCGATGGTGACTTCATTACGATCGATGGCGAAGCCGTCGAGGTTTTGTGCCGAGTCGGGCGCTGCAGACGCAGCGCTCACCAGTGCCACGCTCAGCAACAATGAAAGGCAGATCGATCTCACCGACATCCCGACTCCGCGCATCACTCAGCTCAATCGCTGCCGCAGCGATGCCTGCGACCGACGGATCACGCCCTGATACATGGTTCCCTTGTCGGGATACCATGCCATCGATGCCAGCGTCGTGAAACCCGGAATGGTCTCCATGTGCTTCACCATCCGCTGCCGCATCGCCTGATCCGGAAGCGGGCCGCGCAATGCGCCGACATTCTCGGCGGCGTGACCGGGATTGGACGTCGCCGGCAAAGCGGTGGTCACTGCAGGATTGCCGATCACCCATTTGAGGAAGAACTGCGACCAGTTGGCAGCGCCGATCTCGCGGGCGAAATCCGGCAGCGGCCGGCCTTCGGTGATCTTGTGCAGCCGCCCTTTTTCCAACGGCATGTTGATGAAGACGCCGACGCCCTTGTCCTGTGCAGCCTTCAACACGCGGTCCTCAACGCCACGGTTGAAAATCGAATAGTTGACCTGCACGACATCCACCATGTCACGCTCGATCAGGCCGGCGAGAATGTCGTGATACGTGTTCTCGTGCACGGAGGCGCCGACATAACGCACCCGCCCCTCTTTCTTCCAGGCGCGCAATGTCGGCATCACCACATCGACATTGACGAGGCTGTGGCAAAACAGCGGATCGATCTTGTCGCGCCACAGTCGCAGCCGCGACTGCTCCAGGCTGCGCAGCATGTGGCTCTCATCGGCGAGGTAATCGCCCGTGGACCAGATCTTGTTGCTGATGAAGACCTGGTCGGTCATGCCCATGCCGCTCATGAACGTGCCGAGGCTGACCTCCCCGGTGCCATAGAGCGGCGACGTATCGACCACGCGCACGCCGGCATCGAGATAGGTCTTGGTGACCGCGCGCAGCGGCTCGCGATTGCCGCCGGGCAGCATGTCGAAGGTAAGGAAGGTGCCGAGACCGAGCGCGGTGACGGTCTCGCCGGTGCGACCGATTGTCCGGGTCAGCACGGGGCCGGCAGCCGAGGCCGACGCGGCCGTCTGGGCCGCAGCCGACGTCACGCCGAGGCCGCCGCCCTGCATCGATGCCGCAGCCACCGCGCCGATGGCCGTTGCCGCGCCGAGAAAGCCGCGCCGATCGGTCATCATCGTGGTCTTGTGAGGGGTTTCGTTCATGATCCATCGCTCCGTGGTCGCGCCCGCAGGGATCGGCGGGCCGTCCATGCAGAGAACGTGATCCCGCAAATGTCGTCGCGCGCGATCCTGACGCCGCGCGTCGGATCCTGTGGTGTCATTGAGTTTGTGCACTGCACTGACTAGATTGCCGCTGGTCTCGCGCGGCACATTGCCGGTTACGAGGAACGCCATGAGGCACGGCATCGAGGGCTTCAGCGCAAGTTTCGGACGATTGAGCTCGCGCCCCGACGGCTGGCGGCGCCGGCAATGGTCCGGCGGCTCGTTCGAGACGGCGCACCGGCAACTCACCACCTTCGTCGAAGGTTGCGTTGCCTCCGACAATCATCTCATCATGACCACGCTGAGCGGCGGCGCAGAGCGTCATCAGCTCGCCATCGATGGCGGCCACCGCTATGACGGCCCGGACCTGCCCTCGTCCATCTCGTTCCTGCCCGCGGGGTGCGAGCGCCGGCTCCGTCTGCACAATGTGGCATGGCGCTGGGCCTCCATCGCGCTCGATCCGCAGGCCGTCGCCCGCATCGCGCCCGATGCGATCGACGGGCTGGCGCCGATTGCCGGCCAGGAAGATCGTTTCGTCTGGACTCTGTTGTCCGAATTCGACCGGCTCGATGCGCTCGATGGCGGCCTGGACGAAGCCTATTGCGAGACCAAGAGCCACGCGCTGCTGCTTTATCTGGCCCGCCGCTACGGCCGCGCGGCCGTATCACCGCAGCGCATCGGCCTGCCCGGCGCGCGGCTCCGCCGCGTCAGCGATTTCATCGATGCCAATCTAGATGCCACCATCCGCATTGCCGACCTCGCGCAACTGGCCGATCTGTCCGAAGGTCATTTCCATCGCGCGTTTCGCGCGACCACCGGCCAGACGCCGCTCGACTTCATCAATGCGCGCCGCGTGGCTGTCGCCAAACATGCGCTGGTGCGAAGCCAGGCCTCGGTCACGCAGATCGCGCTCGATGTCGGCTTCCAGAGCCCGACGCATTTTGCGCGCGTGTTTCGCGCCGCGACGGGTCACAGCCCGTCGGATTATCGGCGGACGTTCCGGCTCTAGAGTCAGAGCATCATCTGATCCGAAAACCGGGATCCAGTTGTCGGGATCATGCGCTAGCCGAATTCCTTCGCGTAGATCTCGGGCTTGAAGCCGACCAGGATCTTGCTGCCCGCCTCGAGCACCGGACGCTTGATCATCGACGGCTGCTCCAGCATCATCGCGATCGCCTTCGCCTCGGTGAGCCCCTGCTTCGCCGCATCGTCGAGCTTGCGGAAGGTGGTGCCGGCGCGATTGAGCAGCAGCTCCCAGCCCACCGCCTTCGACCAGCGCACGAGATGCGCCTTGTCGATGCCCGACGCTTTGTAGTCGTGGAAGGCGTAAGCGATGTCGTGGCTGTCGAGCCAGGTGCGCGCCTTCTTCATCGTGTCGCAGTTCTTGATGCCGTAAATGGTGGTGGTCATGGGATATCCGCCGATCGGTTGCTGCGGACCTGACTAACAGATGCGCATCGCGACCGCGCGCAATTCCACTGTCATCCACAGCGGGCGCCGGTGACGCAAGCGTGCACCACCGGTCGTCCCGATCGGGTTCAGGCGGTGCGCCGACGGTTGGCAACGATCAGCCAGACAGCAGAGACGAGAAAGTAAAACGCGCCGAATGCGGCATAGGGCGCGACATCAACAATGGTCGGGACTTTGGCGCCGCCGGACTGAACCACGAAAAACACACCGGCCAGCGCCGATTGCGCGCCGCTGAGGATCATCGCCCATTGCGCACCGGCGGCGCGCCAGCGGCGGATACCTGTCACGAGCTGCGCGAGACCGGCAAGCACGGCCCACACGCCGAAGACCGCGAGCACAGCATTCATGCCGGACTGCAGCGCACCGGCCACGGCCACCGCCGTGCCGAGGCTGACCAGCACATTCAAAGCCTGCGACGGATTGGCCAGCAGCCCGCCGCTGCCCTTGGCATCGAACCAGTTCGCCAGCGCATCCCAGGCGGGATAAGCCACCAGCAGCACGGCAGCGACGGCGGCATGCGACCTGCCGACAGCCACCGCCGCGGCAACCCAGCCGGCCGCGACGATGCCGCGGACCAGGTAATAGCGTGCGAGATCGCCAGTGCCGGCGGCCTGAAATCCTGTCGTTTCTGCGTTTGTCATGACTTTCTCCGCGAAAGCTGGGGCACGGGGCGTCAAAGACAGACGGCCGCGGCCATTTTAAATATCACGATAAATATTATCGCGATATCTTTATCGCTGCAGGCGACTGGCCTTGTCCAGTCATTTATCGCGATATACATTATTGTGATATTGAGTTGAGGAGACCCGTTATGGTGCCGCGCCACATCCCGCTGGATCATCAGCTTTGCTTTGCGCTGTATTCGGCCAGCATGGCGATCGGCCGCGCCTACAAGCCGCTGCTGGACCGGCTGGAGATCACCTATCCGCAATATCTGGTGCTGAGCACCTTGTGGGAGGGCGGCCCGCAAAGCGTCGGCGGGATCGCCGATCGGCTGGCGCTGGAATCCAGCACGGTGACGCCATTGGTAAAGCGGCTCGAACAGACCGAGCTGGTGATGCGTCAGCGCAACCCCGACGATGAGCGTCAGGTCGTGGTCTCGCTGACGGCGAAGGGCACGGCCATGCGCGAGAAAGCGCGCTGCCTCGGCGAGACGCTGTTTGCCGCCGCCGGCATGACCCCGGAACGGCTGATCGCGCTCAATAGCGAGGTGCATGCCTTTCGGGATGCGGTGGCCAATTACACAAACACGACGGATGAGACGGCGAAAGGCTGAAGACAGCCTGCAGCCGTCCATTGCTGGGCGGGCTTCGTCGAATCTGATCTAGCTCCGACGAACAATGCGGATGCTGTCATGGAATTCACAGCCCTGTTTCTCGCCATCACCGTCACCATGCTGGTCGCATGGCGCGGGCCGCGTGGGCTTGCGTTGTCGCTGTTCGCCGTGGTGCTGATCGCCTGTCTCGCGACCTTCATGCATCACGCCAGCAACACGCTCAAGCTGTCGTTCTGAGGCGCTCATGACATCTGCTCGCGCCATCACCCTGAACGTCCTCGCGCTCTACGCGCTCGCGGCCGTGCTCGCCACCGCCTTCGGCGCGCAGTTCGTTCTCGGTGAACTGCCCTGCCCGCTGTGCCTGCTGCAGCGGATCATGTTCGCGCTGCTGGCCATCGGCCCGATCCTCAACATCCGCTACGGCCCGCGCCCGAGCCACTATGCGCTGTCGCTGCTGGCCGCCATCGTTGGCGCTGTGGTGTCGACGCGACAGGTGCTGCTGCACATCATGCCTGGTGACACCGGCTATGGCACCGCGCTGTTCGGCTATCATTTTTACACGCTGGCGCTGCTGGCCTTTGTCGCCGCGATCGCGCTGATCTCGCTCATGCTGCTGTCCGACCGCCAATTCGAACGGCAGCCAGCGGCGCCGGTGACCACGGGCATCCTCGCGACCATCGCTGTGGGGCTGATCATCGCCCTGACGGCCGGCAACTTTGCCTCCGCTCTGCTCGAATGCGGCTTCAAGGCCTGTGCGGATGATCCGGTCGTGTATGAACTGCTGAAATGACCATCCGCCCCATCATCCGCTATCCCGATCCGCGTCTGGCACTGCCGGCAGCACCGGTTACAGACTTCGACGACGCGCTCCGTGTCCTCGCCGACGACCTCCGCGACACCATGCATGCGGCGCCGGGGATCGGCATCACCGCGCCGCATATCGGCGTGGCGCTGCGCGTGGTGGTGCTCGATCTCGGTGACGGCGCGAAGACATACGTCAATCCGGAG
>NZ_JBIIOT010000161.1:0-6734 GCF_044336785.1 Tardiphaga sp.
GATGATCTGGGCGGCGCCCGAGATGATCATGCATCAGGAGGGCAGCGTCTCGATGCCGGGCGTGAATGACGATATCCAGCGTCACGCGCGCGTGCGGATCAGCTATCGCGATCTCGATGGCACCGCGCATGAAGAAGAGGCCGACGGATTGCGTGCCGTGTGCCATCAGCACGAGATCGATCAGCTCAATGGCCTGTTCTGGATCCAGCGCCTGTCGCGCCTGAAGCGCGAGCGGATCATCAAGCGCTTCGAGAAAATCTCGCGCGCCTGATCAGGCCTCGAACAATTCGCCGAGCAGCGCCGACAGCGCGCGGAAATCGGCCTCGCGGACGCTGCGATGGCGCCAGGCCAGCACCAAGGTGCGCGACGCGCGCGGGCCATCGAACGGGATCAGCTGCAGGCTGGTGCCGGCGATCGCACCGGCCTTGATGGCGATGTCCGGCAGCAGCGTGACGCCCATGCCGTTCTCGACCAGTTGCACCAGCGTCGTGATCGAATGCGCGCGCACGTCTTCTGCACCGGGCTGCAAGCCGCGGCCGACCGCGGAGAGCACGTGCTCGCGCAGGCAATGGCCCTGCCCGAGCAGCAGCAACGTCTCCTCGCCGAGATCACCGACATTGGCCTCGCTGGCATTGGCAAGGCGATGCTGTGCCGGCACCGCGAGCGAAAACGGATCGCGCGCCACCACGGCATGGGCGTAATCATCTTCCGGCGGCACATGGGCGATGAAGGCGGCGTCGAGTTCGCCGCTGTCGATGAGGCGCAGCAGATCCTGCGTCAGGCCTTCGCGCACTTTCAGGCTGAGATCGGGATAGCGTGCACGCAACGCCGGCAGCAGCTTTGGCAAAGCAAAGGGCGCGATCGACGGAATCATGCCGAGGCGCAGCTTTGTCGTCAGCGGCGCGCCATCGATGGCGGTGAGGCCCGGCAGTTGCTGGATCTGATCGAGAATATGCCGCGCCTTCGCCACCACGGCCTCGCCGAATGGCAGCAGCGTGACACGGCGCTGCGAGCGGTCGATCAGGAGGCCACCGAGCTCTTCCTCGAGGCCCTGGATCGCCGAGGTCAGTGTCGATTGGGAAATATGCGCCGCAGTGGCCGCAGCCGAAAACGAGCCGGCTTCGGTGAGCGTGACCAGATAATGCAGGTGGCGCAAATTGACGTTGATCAACGTCGCATTCCTATCGACAAAACCGAATTCAAGTTTCGGTTTAATCGTTTTGACGGTTTGGGTGCACTGCACCTAAACCATGGAAATCAGGCCCAGAGCAAGGCGCATCAATTGTTGCACCGGCTCGTCGCCTCGCCTCTAACGTGAAAGATCGCCCCCATGATCATCGGCCAGACCATTCCGTCGTTTTCCGTCACCGGCGTGAAGCCCGGCTTCAACAATCACGAGGAAGCCGGCGTCTCGGCTTTCGAGACGATCACGGAAGCGAGCTTCCCCGGCAAGTGGAAGATCATCTTCTTCTATCCGAAGGATTTCACCTTCGTGTGCCCGACCGAAATCGCCGAATTCGCGCGTCTCGCTTCGGACTTCGAAGATCGCGATGCCGTGGTGCTCGGTGGCTCCACCGACAACGAATTCGTCAAGCTGGCCTGGCGCCGCGACCACAAGGATCTCAACAAGCTGCCGATCTGGTCGTTCGCCGATACCACCGGCTCGCTGGTGGATGGCCTCGGCATCCGCTCGCCGGAAGGCGTCGCCTATCGCTACACCTTCATCGTCGATCCGGACAACGTGATCCAGCACATCTACGCGACCAACCTCAATGTCGGCCGCGCCCCGAAGGACACGCTGCGCGTGCTCGATGCGCTGCAGACCGACGAACTGTGCCCTTGCAACCGCGAAGTCGGCGGCGAGACGCTGGCGGCAGCGTAAGCAGCTCCTTTTCGCTGCACCGTTTTTGCGGCGGGCCCGAAAGGCCCGCCGTTTTCGTTCTCACATATTTCGAAGGATCATCATGTCGATCGACGCCCTGAAATCCAAGCTGCCCGACTTTGCCAAGGACACCCGCCTCAACCTCTCCTCGATGGCGTCCGACGAGACGCTGTCGAAGAATCAGAAATACGGCCTGTTCGTCGCCTGCGCGATCGCCTCGCGCAATGCCGAGGTGAAGCAGGCGCTGATCGCCGAAGCCGAAGGCCAGGTGGATGCCAGCGTGATCACGGCCGCCAAGGCGGCAGCGACCATCATGGGCATGAACAACATCTATTATCGCTTCGTGCATCTGGCGACGAACAAGGACTACAAGACCATGCCGGCCAAGCTGCGCATGAATGTGATCGCCAATCCCGGCGTCGACAAGATCGACTTCGAATTGTGGTCGCTGGCCGTCTCCGCGATCAATGGCTGCGGCATGTGCATCGACGCCCATGAAGACGTGCTGCGCAAGGCCGGCGTCTCCACCGAGGTGATCCAGGCTGCGGTGCGCTTCGGTTCGATCATCCAGTCGGTGGCGATCGGGCTGGAAGCTGCGTAATAACAAGGGCGATCGGGCACGTGCCCGATCGCCCTTGGCTTAATACTGATCGTGCCGCCGTACCCATGACATGGTGAAGTCGAGCCCGTCTTCGTCGCGGCCTTTGGGCACCATGTCGAGGAAATGATAGGCGCCGTTTACTTCCTCGACGCCGCGGCCGAAGATCGAATAGGTGTGAAACACCTCACCCGCGTCATTCTTCGCGAACACGCTGATGCCGACCTGTTCTGACGTGGTGTTCGGCTGGACCTTGTAATTCCAGTAGGTCTCGCCCTTCGCCAGATCCTCCGGCGGGAATGCGCCGTAATAATCGATACTGAAATCGCTGCGGTCCGAGACCCAGGGGAAGCTCCAGCCCAGACGCTGGCGATAAGCCAGCAATCGCTGCAATGGCGCCCGCGACACGGCCGTGAAGGCAACGTCGCGGTGTTTCAGATGGACCGGAATGCCATTGAAATTATCGGCCCAGAACGAGCAGGACTTGCAGCCCTCCTGCCAGTCCGGCCCGAACATGAAGTGATAGACGATGAGCTGCGAGCAATCGCCGAACAGATCGGCGAGCGTGCACTCGCCGCTTTCACTGTCGAAGCGATAAGGCTTTGACACACGTTCCCATGGCAGCGCCATGCGGCGGCGTGTAAGTTCATCACGCTGGCGTGTGAACGCCTTTTCGGCCTCCATCAGGTCGAGCCGCGCCTTCAGCCAGTCTTCGTGCGAAACGACGGTGTTCTGCATCGTGACCTCCCTCGTCGGTTTGACCGCAGGTTCAATCTGGCAGGCGTGCCCCGTATTCCTCGTGCAGGCGCTGCCAGACGTCCCAATATGGTTTTGGCTCCTCGCCATTCAGACGCGACACCAGCACATCGAGGTGCGTATGCCAGCCGGCGCTGACCTTGAGCGTATTGGCACGATCGCTGATGCGGCGATGGATCACGGTAAGCAGCACCTTGCTGCCTTGCGGATTGAGCTCGAATGTCACCTCGCCACGCGGTGCCCAGGTGAACGTGATCTTGCGCGGCGGATCGACTTCGACGATCTCGCTCTGCATGCGGTGCTCCGCGCTGAATCCCTCGGGCCGCTTCGCAGGCGGATTGGAGAGTTCGTCATTGCGCCACACGAATTCGAATGGCGCGCCCACGCTCATCTGCATGTCGCCCGACGCGAGCCACTGTTTGCGCAGATCGCTGTCGGTCAGATAGGCCCAGACCCGTTCGATCGGGCCCGGCAGCAGGCGCTGGATGGTCAGTTCGGCAGGCCCCGTGAGCGCGCCATAGGCCGATGGCGTGATGTCGTTCATCGCTTCTCTCCTGTCATGCTTTTTGATTTTGCTGCATCGTCGGCGTGGAGCAGTTGTTCGAGCGCATCCAGCCGACCGGTCCAGAACTGCTCGTAGAAGCCCAGCCATTCATGCGCGCTGGCCAGCGGCCCCGGCGCGAGCTGGCACCAATGCGTGCGCCCGCGCACCTCGCGGCGGATCAGGCCCGCACTCTCGAGTGCCTTGATGTGTTTGGAAGCTGCCGCCAGCGACATCTTGTGCGGCTCGGCGAGCTGACCGACCGTGCGCTCGCCTTGCACCAGTTCGCGCAGCATCTGCCGCCGGGTTGCGTCGCCGAGGGCGTGAAAAACGGTGTCGAGCTGGGGTGCAAGCAATTCAACCATGCGGTTGAATATGAACCTGCCAACCCTGATTGTCAACCAAACGGTTGAGGATTCCCGTCTTTAAAATAAAATCAGGACGGCCATAGCGCTTTCAGCGCCCCACTCTCACCTGCCACCGGATCGGATGACGGCACTGACACGGAAGCCATGCGAGCAACCATTTCGGGGCTCGGCGCGTCGCGGCGGATGTCCCATTGCTGGCCGGGCGGATAGGCGCCGATCACGAGAAAATCGCGGCTCGCCTCGATGCGGCAGTGGCCGGTGCCGGCGGGCAGCAGCACCACATCACCGGACTTCACGATGACCTCGGTGCCGTTGGGGCCACCCAGCATCAGCTTCGCGGTGCCGGCAGCAAAGCCCAGCACTTCATGCGCCGTGGAATGATAGTGATGATAGTCGTACACGCCGTTGCGCCACTGCGGCGGCCAACCGTTGCGCCGGAACAGATCTTCGAGCGCGCTTGCATGATCACGCTGAACGTCGCCCAGGACATTTCGATAATGCAGCACCGGCAGCCGCTCATTGTTGGGTACCCAGCCATTGCGCTTCAGCTGCAACACCTCGGGCCCTGCTGGCGCGCCGGTTGCGGATGCCGGAAATGCATTAAGCAGGCCGAGCCCGCCGACCATCAGTCCGAAATCGCGCCTGTCCATGTCCGACATGAGATGATCCTTGCTGCCGCGTTGCCGATGCCCACGATAACGCAGGCGATGGCGAATGGATGACCACTGACGCAAATGTGCGATCGATCGCGGTGCGCGCGCTAGCGCGCATCCAGCCCCATCTGCCAGAAATCGGCTTCGAGCCGTGACGCCTGGCCGAACAGTTTGGCGAGTTCGCCGAAGCGGCGCTCGGTCATTGCGCGGGCGGCGAGATCGTCGAGATGACGGCGCGCATTCGCAGCAATCTCCTGATAGCCAGGACCGGCATATTCGCCGATCCATTCGCGATAGGGATGATCGCCGAGCGCATCTGCGCCATCAGGCGCGAGCTTACGACCGATCTCCGCATAGCCGATGACGCAGGGCGCCAGCGCCACATGGAGATCGAGCAGATCGCCGGCCGCACCGCAATCGAGCACGAAGCGCGTATAGGCCACCGTCGCCTGCAATTCCGGTGCAGCTTCGATGTCGGCCGGTGACAGGCCCCAGCGGCCGCACAGTTTGATGTGCAATTCCATCTCGCCCAGAATGGACGCGAGCCCGCCTTGCGCGATCTTCATGTCGTCGAGCGTGCGGCTCTTGTAGGTCGCCAGTGCATAGGCACGGGCGAACTGGATCAGGAACAGATAGTCTTGCACGAGATAAGTGCGGAAGGCCTTCTCGGGCAGCGTGCCTGCGCCGAGCTGGCGGACGAAATCGTGATCGACATAGGACGACCAGTCATCGATGGCTGCGGCCTTGAGGCGATCGAAGATGTCCATCGATCCCACGCTCACGCGTCGTTTTCGAGGCTCACCAGCACCGCCGCATTGGCGATGATGATGGCATCCGTGCCGCTTTCGGCGGGGATTTCCAGGCCGCCCTTGACGGCCTTCACGGTCACCGTGCCGTAAGGCAGTTCCTTGGCGACCGCGTCCGTATCGACATCATCGGGGTTTGGTACGGCGACGGTGACATCGACGAACATGTCGTGCGGCGTCTTGCCGACCATGCGGAAGAAGCCGACGCTCGAATGCCGGATCGCGTCCGACACTGCGCGCTTGGCTGCCTTGGTGGCGTCACGCCCGTGAACGTCAACGCCCATGCCCATCTCGGTGATACAGCGCACGCGTGCCATCTGGTCTTTCCTCTTTCAGAACCTGTCGCGCGGGAACATGCGCCGGAACCAGTCGTCGAGCAATGCCTTCTCGTAGACCAGGCGATCGCCGCCGAAGCGCGCGGACGGGTTCATCTGATAATTGATGTCAGTCAGCGTTTCCTCGCCACCGCGCGCCCGCCTGCCCTTGTCGGCCAGGACGTAACGCAGTTTGATGCGTGGCGGGGTGACACCGCGCATGATGCGGACATCGCCCATGCTGCCGCCGCGCCATGGCTCGTCCATGCCGGCGCGGTCGATGTCGAGAATGTCGATGGTCAGGTTCTGGCCGGACGCGAGAAACCTGCCGCCCAGTCGTTGCAGATGGGCCTTGATCTCGGCGAGCACGCCCGCATCGGCCGAGCGAAATCCGCTCGAGCCGGCATCGGTGAACCCGTCGGGATCGATGAAGCGGACATTGACGCCGGCAAGGGCATGCGTTGGCGCGAAGGCTGCGATCATCAGCGCCGCCGCAAGGATCGTTCGTTTCACCATGGCTGATCTCCACGCATGTGCCGTTTCACGACGGTCATCCACACGTATCAATGCGGCCACAGTCTGGCGCGCAGACCCTTGCCACTTTGCAATTGTTCAAGGCAGCGATTGCACCTTCGGTGCAATGGACATTGGCGCAGGGCCATTCGCAGGCGCTGGCGCGACTGTGTCTGATTCAGCCGTCTCCGGGACGATTGAAACGGGCTCGGCGGGCTCGCGCGCAGCCGGGATCGATGCTGGCGGAGCCGCGGGAGGTGGCGCCGATGCCGTCGAGGTCAAGGGCTTGCAGAGCATCACGGT
>NZ_JBIIOT010000004.1:0-108924 GCF_044336785.1 Tardiphaga sp.
CGCAGCAGCCGCGACCATCGATGCCATGCTTTGAAGCTCCACCGGCTGTCGCGGATCGCGGGCCACCGCCGCAGCTTCATCACGCAGGCGCGCATTGCATTCGCAGGTCGGCAAACGCCCCGTCGGCGTGCAGGCATCGTGATGCATGCAGGCGACGTCGAGTGCATCGATCGGACCGCCCGGACGCTGACCGACACCGCAATAATTGCCGTGGATCAAGGTCAGGCCGTTGGTGGTGGGATCCATGTTCTTCGGATCACGCGGCGTCGGGATCTGGACTCGTGCAGGCGGGGCAATGACAACGGGCTCTGCAGCCGGCGCCTCGCGCACCACGGCCGGTGCCTCGCGCACCACGGCCGGTGCCTCGCGCACCACGTCCTGCGCATGGCCGGGCACAGCCGCGACACCGCAGGCTGACGCCAGCAGCAGCGCGGCGCAGGCATATCGGAGCCACAAAGCGAATTGCGAGGGCCTGGTCATCGTTGCGCGATCCGGGTAACGGCCGACGGACATATCGGCCGCCAAAACTACGCGCAACGCGCCGTTTTGTTCCCTTTCGGGTTCCCGACCGCGGCCTCAGCGGCCCGCGATCAGATCCTTCGCCAGCGCCATATAGGCTGGCAGCGTCACCACATCATTGGCGGCATTGCCGGCGACCGGATGCGAGGCATAGCGGGCGATCACCATCTCGGCCTTGGGATCGATATAGATGCCCTGCCCGTAGACGCCACGCGCCATATAGGCGCCGTGCGCGTTATGCGTGACCCACCATTGATTGCGATAGGAGCCGCCGGGCAGCGTGACATAGCCAGCGGGCTTGAACTTTTCCGGATCGGCGCCGCGCTCGATGTCTTCCACCACCGACGAAGGCACGATCTGGCGACCGTTGAAGCGGCCGTGATTGCGCATGGTCTCGCCGAAGCGCGCGAGATCGCGCACCGTGGTGGAAAGCCCGCCGCCGCCGCTCTCGGTGCCGATGCGATCGACATGATAATGCGCGTCTTCTTCCGCGCCCATCGGCGCCCAGATGCGCTCGGACAAGAGATCGCTCAGCGTCGCACCGCTCGCGCGACGAACGATGAAGGCCAGCACATCGGTATTGACGGTCTTGTACGCAAAGGCCTTGCCATGCTCGCCCTGCTTTTCCTGCTGACACAGCAGAGCGAAGATGTCGGTCGCGCCCTGATAGTCCGGCGGGATCGGCGCCATGCCATTGGCGCGGCGCAGGCTCCAGACATCGGAATTCCGGTCGGCATAGACTTCGGTGTATTTCAGCCCCGTGGTCATATCCATGACCTCATGCACGCGGGCATCGCCGAACGCACTGGCCTTCAGCTCCGGCACATAGTCCGTCACCGGCGCCTGCGGATCGATCTTGCCTTCGGCGATCAGGATGCCGGCCAGCGTGCCGGTGAACGACTTGGTGACGGACATCGCGATATGCGGCTTGTGCGGCTTCAGCGCGCCGGCATAGCGCTCATGGATCAGCTTGCCCTTGTGCAGCACGACCATGCCATCGGCATAGGTCTCGTCGAACATTTTTGCGAAGGTCATCGGACGGCCATCCATGGTCGTCGATTGCGAGCCGCCGATATCGCGCTCTTCGCGCGGCAGCGCCGATGGGCCGCCCGCCCCGCGCCAGACGGCCACCGTCGGCACCAGCGAGCGCACATTGCTCCAGGCCCAGCGCAGCTGCGGGAAATCACGGAACGAGTCGTCGTGAAACTTGATGGTCTTGTCCGGCGCCGGCGGAAAGCCCTTCATCCAGCCGAGCGTGTTCGGATCGGTCTCGGCGGCGGTAGGGACAGACTGTGCGGGGGCGTCGGACATGGGGAAGGCTCCGGAGGACTGGAGCGTCTGTCGTAACACCCTAAACGCCGGCACACATCCTGCGTTTGAGCCGGGCGGCATTCATCTGCCGCATGCCATGCGGAAAATCATGTCACGCAGTTGCGTGACGGCCGGGACGTTGTCCCGGCCATCGATCCCGCAAGGCAATAGCGATGTCCCGCTATCTGATCACGCCGGCACCGGCGCCTTATCCTCGATCAGTTTCTCGCGCTTCAACGCGGCCCAGAATTCTGCCGGCACCTTGGCGCGGATCGAGGCTGCGTTCTGCGCCACCTGCGTGGCCGAGCGGGCGCCGGGGATGATCGCCGACACGGTCGGATTGGCGATGGCGAAATGCAGCGCGGCGGTGCGCAGATTGGTGCCGTGCTCCTGCGCGAGTGCGGCGATACGCGCGCGCTTGGCGCGCATCTCCGCCGGGATGGCGGCGTAGTTGAAGCGCTCGCCACCGGCGAGGAAGCCGTCATTGAGCGGCGCGCCCACCACGATCGACGCGTTGTGCTTCGCCACCACCGGGATCAACTGGTTGAGCGCATCCGCATGTTTGACGAGCGAATATTGCGTGGCCGACAGGATTATATCGGGATCGGCAACTTCAAAGGCCTTCAGTGCCGGCGGCAACGTGTTGACGCCGAGCCCCCAAGCCTTGATCACACCGGCATCACGCATCTTTGTCAGCTCGACAAAGGCGCCGGTCCTGGCCTTCTCAAAGTGCTCGGTCCACGTCTCGCCCATGTCCTTGTTGTCCGGCGACAGGTCATGCACGAAGACGATGTCGAGCCGGTCCATCCCCATGCGCTGCAGGCTCTGCTCCACCGAGCGCTTCACGCCATCGGCACTGTAGTCATATTCATGCCGCATCGGCGGCGTCACCGCCCAGTTGCCGACCTTGCTGCCAGCCACCTTGGCATCGGGCACCAGCACGCGGCCGATCTTGGTGGAGATGATGTAGTCGTCGCGCGTCTTGCCGTCGAAGAATGTGCCGAAGCGGCGTTCGGACAGGCCGAGGCCATACCAGGGCGACGTGTCGAAATAGCGCACGCCCTCGTCCCAGGCCGCCTGCATGATCGCCGCCGCCTGATCCGCCGGCGTCGCCACATGATTGCTGCCGACCTGCGTGCCGCCGATGCCGAAGCGGCCGGCCGGGCGATAGCGCGCGGCTTTCTCATTGACCGGCAACGGCGCTGCCGGCGTCGTCGGCGCAGCCATAGCACCACGGGCGCTCGCAGCGAGAATGGCGGCACCGGTTGCGGCAGTGAGGAAAGTTCGACGATCGGTCATCAGAGGCCCTTCATTTCATTCGGCGGAATGCTGAGTGAATGCGGCCGGCAGAACGACGTTCCGGAATTGATGTCGTGGCGAATAGACGCGGACACAGCGACGACCGCGGATTTTGCCAAGACTTACAATCTATCTATAGTTGATTTTGTTACTACAGATCAAGTAGTAGCTAACAAACATTGGAGTGCTGCTCGTTGAGATTCGTAGTTATTCAGAGGTCGCAGAGTTTCCCTCAAACGGGACAAAGCGAGGTCTATCTGCGAATAGACCATTGGAACGACTATTCTTTCGTGACGATGTTTGACGTCACCGCATTTGACGAAAATGGAAATCGTTTCGAGCTTGGCAGCGTGAAGATCGGCTTCGTTGAACAAACGATCGAAACAGCAACCTATTCCACGCTCGGCGACAACTTCGAATCTCTCTCAGATAAGCATTTTTCACTGGGGCAAGATGTAAGCTATTATCGTGCATTAAGCGAAGACGCTTCAACAACCTTCAAAGATGCGATTCTACGCGGACTTAGAGATATTGTGGCCAACCCGGAAAGTTTAGAGAAAGCTTCCGGCCAGCGTGTCTTCAGCGTATCGCTCCTGCGCTCGGTAAGCCACTCGATGATAGATGGTCAATTCCGCCGAGTGCTAGAAGGCGGAGCCCCCTTAAGCGACTTTAACTTTGGCTTCGCACGCCCTCAATCTGACAAGATCGCCGGGATCGAGTTAAGCTTTGTTGTCAAAGCCTCATCCAAACCGAGCACTAATATTCATGCTATCATCGGCCGCAATGGCGTTGGAAAAACATCACTACTCAACGAGATGATAGCTGCGATCATTCAGCGAGATAAGACTGACGCGAGATTTCGCGCAAACAACATTTTTCAAAGTGTTGAGATCGATCAAAACTACTTCAGCAGCTTGATTTCAGTCTCTTTTAGCGCATTCGATCCATTCAATCCTCCAGAAGAGCAGCCAGACCCAGAGCACGGAACACGTTATTACTACATCGGATTGAAAGACATCGCGGACGATTCAGGAACGTTATTAAAGTCGCTATCCGCGTTGCGCCGTGATTGCATCGCCAGCCTCGCCGAGTGTTTCTCGGACAAGGGTAGACGCGAGCGCTGGAGCAACGCCATCGCGACCCTAGAATCCGACGAGAACTTCGCTCGTATGGACCTTCGGTCTCTGGCTTCCCTTTCTGGCACAGCCATGAAGTCGACAGCAGAGAGCCTAGTTGAGCGCATGAGCTCCGGCCATGCTGTCGTCCTTCTGACAGTTTCCCGCTTAGTAGCAAAAGTTGAAGAAAAGACTCTGATTTTGATTGATGAACCAGAGAGTCATCTTCACCCACCGCTATTGTCGGCATTCACACGAGCATTAAGCGAACTGTTAAGCAACAGAAATGGCGTGGCGATTATCGCCACGCACTCCCCAGTTGTCCTGCAAGAAGTGCCACGATCGTGCGCTTGGGTCATTACCAGATCAAGGCTTTCGATGCACGCGGAGCCTCCACGAGTAGAGACATTCGGTGAGAATGTAGGGATGCTTACTCGCGAAGTCTTTGGCCTTGAGGTTACAAAATCTGGCTTCCACTCCTTGCTGGCCACTTCAGTTAATGATGGAAAATCGTACGATGAAATCGTAGCAGAGTATGCCGGACAGCTTGGGCTCGAGGCTCGCGGGATACTGCGCGCAATGATTGTCGAGCGTGACGCGAGGCTCGATCAAGCGTGAGAAAACTCGACATTCCCGGCGACGACCCGATGGACGTCTACAACGCTTGCGTTGCGGCCGTCAGCGACCCACAACTCCAACACCTCTACGATTCTAATCAGCCTCATATATTCAGAGCAGTCACTGCGTTCAATGACGCTACAGCAGCGGTGGCTTGGTCAAATCTCCCACGAGTGCCGCGCGGAAACGATGGACGAGTCATTGCCGGCAACCTAACAAAGAAGCACCTTACTGACCTTTACTCTAGCTACATGGTTGGCAGCACGGGCTCTTCGAGGAAGATATATGATGACATCCTAGTTTCCTCGGGAGGGCTATGCCCATTCTGTGGCGGTCTGGGCCAAGTGCACACTCTTGACCATTACCTGCCCAAGTCAAACTTCCCAATTTATTCCGTGCTGCCTACAAATCTCATCCCCTGTTGCCGCGATTGCAACACCGGCAAAGGCAATACTTTTGGATCTCAGCTAAACGAGCAGACACTACATCCGTATCTTGACGACGATAAATACTTTGCTGCGCGATGGGTATTTGCTGAAATCTCGGAGACCACGCCGATCGGCGCAGCATTTGTGTGCTTGCCGCCCGCTCATTGGTCAAACTTAGAAAAACTCCGTGCAAAGCGGCATTTTAAGAGCTACGATATTGCCTCGCGATTTGGTGTCCAAGCCGGCGCCGAATTGGGGAGACTCATTGACTTACGTAGGAACAGCTTGCGGAAACTTTCCTCGCAGATGTTCAAGGACTATCTCATCGATAACGCGAACTGTGATGGGTTTGACTTGAACGGCTGGAGCAGAACAATGTACGCCGCTCTGGCCGAGGCGGAGTGGTTTTGCGAGGCGGACTTTACGGCTCGAAGCGGAGTTTAATCGAGTGCCAAAGTCTGACTAACTGCAACTAAGATGCGCCCGAAAATCGATGAAAGAGCAGGGACATCTCGAAATTTAGCTGTCTACCTCGTCGCCATCGCAGCTACTTCGGGATAGAAGGATGCCAACCGAAATCGGCAACACGCATTGATCCCTTTCTTTGGGGCACCTCAAAACGAGAACGGCGCGGCAGGTACTTACCTGCCGCGCCGTTTCTTTACCAACTCTTCAGATCGCCCTCAGTAGTGAACCGACGCCCCCATCGCACCGGACTTCGGCGGTGCGAACTTGGTGAGGTCGATGCCTTCCACCGCAGCCTTGTATTCTTCCGCGCTGGGCGTGCGGCCGAGGATGGCGGCCAGCACCACGACCGGGGTCGAGGCGAGCAGCGACTCGCCCTTCTTCTCGGCGGTGTCTTCCACCACGCGGCCCTGGAACAGGCGGGTCGAGGTGGCGAGGACGGTGTCGCCCTTCTCGGCCTTTTCCTGGTTGCCCATGCACAGGTTGCAGCCGGGACGCTCGAGATACAGGATGTTCTCGTAGGACGTACGGTTCGCCGTCTTCGGCTTCACGTCGTCGAATTCGAAGCCCGAATACTTCTGCAGGATTTCCCAGTCACCTTCGGCCTTCAGCTCGTCGATGATGTTGTAGGTGGGCGCCGCCACGACCAGCGGCGCGTTGAACGCCACCTTGCCTTCGGTCTTCTCGATATTCTTCAGCATCTGGGCGACGATCTTCATGTCGCCCTTGTGCACCATGCACGAGCCGACGAAGCCGAGATCGACCTTCTTGGTGCCGCCGTAATAGGAGATCGGGCGGATCGTGTCGTGCGTATAGCGACGCGACACGTCGGCATTGTTGACGTCGGGATCGGCGATCATCGGCTCGTCGATGATGTCGAGATCGACGACGACTTCGGCGAAATACTTCGCATTCGCATCCGGCGTCAGCGCGGGCTTTTCGCCCGAGCGGATTTCGGCGATGCGCGCATCGGCCTTGGCGATCAGGCCCTTCAGCGTGCCCGCGGCATTCTCCATGCCTTTGTCGATCATGATCTGGATGCGCGACTTGGCGATCTCCAGCGACTCGATCAGCGTCGCGTCCTGCGAGATGCAGATCGACGCCTTGGCCTTCATCTCGGCCGTCCAGTCGGTGAAGGTGAAGGCCTGGTCGGCCAGCAGCGTGCCGATATGGACTTCGATGATGCGGCCCTGGAAGACGTTGTCGCCGCACTGCTGCAGCATCTGCGCCTGGGTCGCATGCACGACGTCGCGGAAGTCCATATAGGGCTTCATCGCGCCCTTGAAGGTGACCTTGACGGATTGCGGGATCGGCATGGTGGCTTCGCCCGTCGCCAGCGCGAGCGCCACGGTGCCGCTATCGGCACCGAAGGCGACGCCCTTCGACATGCGGGTGTGGCTGTCGCCGCCGATGATGATCGCCCAGTCATCCACGGTGATGTCGTTCAGCACCTTGTGGATGACGTCCGTCATCGCATGATAGACGCCCTTCGGGTCGCGCGCGGTGATGACGCCGAAATTGTTCATGAAGCCCATGAGCTTCGGGATGTTCACCTGGGCCTTCTTGTCCCACACCGAGGCGGTGTGACAGCCCGACTGATAGGCGCCGTCCACGAGCGGCGAGATGACGGTGGCCGCCATCGCTTCCAGTTCCTGCGCGGTCATCAGGCCGGTGGTGTCCTGCGAGCCGACGATGTTCACCTTCACGCGCACGTCGGAGCCGGCATGCAGCACCTTGCCCGGCGTGACGCCGACAGCATTGCGGTTGAAGATCTTCTCCACCGCGGTCAGGCCCTGGCCCTCGACAGTGATTTCCTTGTTCGGCGCGAACACCGGGGTGGCTTCGACGCCGAGCGTTTCGGCGGCAAAGGTCTGCAGCTTCTTGCCGAACACGATGGCGTAGGACGAGCCCGCCTTCATGAACTCCATCTTCTGCGGCGTGAAGGCAGCGGCCACGTCCACCAGCTCCTTGCCGGTCTCGTCGCGCAGCTTCTTGGCCTTGGCGTCGAGCTTCAGCACGGTGCCGGTCTCGACCGAATATTTCTGCTCGAGGATCGGGTTGCCCTCGTTGTTGAGCACGGGCTTGCCGTCCTCACCGAGCTTCTTGACCCAGTTCTTCAGGTTGACGCCGATGCCGCCGGTGACGTCCACGGTGGTCGCGAAGATCGGCGAGATGCCGTTGGTGCCGGCGACGACCGGGGCGAAGTTCACGAAAGGCACATAGGGGCTGGCCTGCTTGCCGGTCCACAGCGCCACGTTGTTGACGCCGGACATGCGCGACGAGCCGACGCCCATGGTGCCCTTCTCGGCAATCATCATCACGCGCTTGTCCGGATGCGCTTTCTGCAGCGCGACGATCTCCTGCTGCGCTTCCGGCGTGATCATGCACTGGCCGTGCAGCTCACGATCCGAACGCGAATGCGCCTGGTTGCCGGGCGACAAGAGGTCGGTCGAGATATCGCCTTCGGCGGCGATATAGGTGACGACCTTGATCTCGTCTTCGACATCCGGAAGCTTGGTGAAGAACTCGGCCTTGGCGTAGCTTTCCAGCACATCCTTGGCGACGGCATTGCCGGCCTTGTAGGCGTCGCGCAGGCGGAACATGTCGGCGTCGTACAGGAAGACCTGGGTCTTCAGGACTTCACCCGCCTGCTTGGCCAGCGCGGCGTCCTTGCCGAGCGTCACATCGAGCAGCACGCCGATCGAGGGTCCGCCCTTCATGTGCGACAGCAATTCCAGCGCGAAGGTCGGGGTGATCTCGGGGACGATCGCCTCGCCGAGAATGATCTGCTTGAGGAAGGCAGCCTTGGCGCCTGCGGCGCTCGTGGTGCCCGGCAGGGTGTTGTAGATGAAGAATTTCAGGGCGCCGGCGCGGAATTCGCTGCCTGAGTCCTTGATGAGGGCGATGATCTCGCTGGTGAGCGCGCCATCGTCGATCGGCTTGGGAGCGAGGTTCTGAGCTTTCCGGCTTTCGATCTCGGCGAGGTAATCTGAATACAGGCTCATCGTCATCCCAACGTCATGAGGCGGTTGACGCTGGAAACGCAGCGCCACCTGCCGTTCTTGTTAAAACCGGTCTAAAGGCGAATTCGGCTTCGAGTACGTCAATCAGGGCTGACTGACAAGATACTGCATTGCGGTAAAAATAGTCCTTTAAAATCAGGTTTCAACGGTGTGGACGATGGTGTCGCAGGGGGCGGATGGCGAGCGGCACAACCGAGTTATGCGGCGCCCGGAATCGGAGGTTGATCGGCGGCACACGTTGCTGCCGACAACCTCTCCGGCTCCCGCTGGAATTATTTAACGCTTTGTGCTACATGACCACCTAGATGGTCAGGAGCGTCGTATGAATCCGGTCAATCTGGCAGATGCAAAAGCCCACCTGAGCGAGCTTGTCGATCGGGTCGAGGCCGGCGATTCCATCGAGATCACCCGCCGTGGAAAGCCGGTCGCCCGGCTCACGACCGTGGCAACACCACGCAAGGCCATCGATATGGCCCTGCTCCAGTCCGTGACAGCCAACATGCCGCCGCAGACACAGACAGCCGCTGATCTGGTGCGATCGATGCGCGATGGCGACCGTTTCTGATGCTCTATCTGGACACGTCGCTCGTCGTCGCGGCGCTTTCCAACGAAGCCATGACCTCACGCGTCCAGCACTGGCTTGCCGAACAGGACCCCGCGCAGCTTCTGATCAGCGACTGGACCATCACCGAGATGTCTTCGGCTTTTGCCTTGAAGCTGCGCAGCTCGCAGATCAATCCGGAGCAACGTGCGGCGGCACTGGCGATGTTCAACAGGCTCGTGGTTGATAGTTTGACGGTGTTACCCGTGACGGGCTCACACTTCCGGACGGCAGCACGGTTTGTTGATCAACACACACTGGGGCTTCGCGCGGGCGATGCGCTGCATCTTGCAGTCGCCGCGGAGCATGGCGCCAAGGTGCAGACGCTGGATCAGCGATTAGCTGCGGCCGGACCGGTGCTGGGTGTGCCGACACAGTTAATCACGTGACGACAAGGCTTCCCACCTTTCGCTAATCCCACCCACACTCGATCGCCCCCGACGGGTTGCTGGCGTTGAAAAATGATAGCAATCTGGCTATTGTGATATCACTCGCAATGGAGGCTCATCATGCCGGCCGTCACGATCAGGAACCTGTCCGACGCCACGCACCGCGCGCTGAAAGCGCGGGCCGAGCAGCATGGCCGCAGCACAGAGGCCGAAATTCGCCACATCCTTGAGACTGTGGTCCGTCCGGATGAACGCCTCCGGCTTGGCAGCGCAATTGCGGACATCAGCCGTCGTCAGGGACTGACCGACGCGGAAGCCGAAGCGCTCAGTCGGACCCGCGACCGAACGCCAGCCAAACCGATGAGCTTCGAGTGATCCTTCTCGACACGAACGTCGTGTCCGAGGTGATGAAGCTATCACCCGACAAGACCGTGCGGGCGTGGCTTGATGAACAGATAGCTGAAACGTTTTTTCTGTCGAGCATCACCGCCGCCGAATTGATGTTCGGAATTGGCGTCCTTCCCAATGGCAAGCGAAAGAACGAACTGACGGCCATTCTGGATGGAATCATCAAGCTGTTCGAAAATCGCATTCTGCCATTCGACACCGCAGCCGCACGACACTACGCCGAGCTCACTGTCAAAGCTCGCGCGGTCGGCAAAGGTTTTCCGACACCCGATGGCTATATCGCATCGATCGCTGCGTCGCACGGCTTTGCCGTCGCCACGCGTGATCCTAGTGCGTTCAATGCGGCTGGGCTGAGGGTCATCGATCCGTGGAAGACGGAGCGTTGACGCCCCGCTTCACACACATCAAATCACTCCCACTCGATCGTCCCCGGCGGCTTCGAGGTGATGTCGTACACCACGCGGTTCACGCCCTTCACCTCGTTGATGATGCGTGTCGCCGTCTCGCCCAGGAACTTCATGTCGAACGCATAGAAGTCCGCGGTCATGCCGTCCGTTGACGTCACCGCACGCAGGCCGACGACGTATTCATAGGTGCGGCCGTCGCCCATCACGCCGACGGTCTTCACCGGGAGCAGCACGGCGAAGGCCTGCCAGATGGTGTCGTACAAACCAGCCTTGCGGATCTGGTCGATATAGACGGCGTCGGCCTCGCGCAGGATGTCGAGCTTCTCAAGGGTGATCTCGCCGGGGCAGCGGATGGCGAGGCCGGGGCCCGGGAACGGGTGGCGGCCGACAAAAATATCGGGCAGACCGAGTTCGCGGCCGAGATCGCGCACTTCGTCCTTGAACAGTTCGCGCAGCGGCTCGACCAGCTTCATGTTCATGCGCGCGGGAAGACCGCCAACATTGTGATGCGACTTGATGGTCACCGACGGGCCGCCGGTGAAGGAGACGCTCTCGATCACGTCGGGATACAGCGTGCCTTGTGCCAGGAAATCGGCGCCGCCGATCTTCTTGGCCTCGGCATCGAACACGTCGATGAACAGACGGCCGATGGTCTTGCGCTTCACTTCGGGATCGGTGACGCCTTCGAGTTCGCCGAGAAACTGTTTTGACGCATCCACATGGACCAGCGGGATATTGTAGTGGCCGCGGAACAGATCGACGACGGTCTTGCCCTCGTCCTTGCGCAGCATGCCGTGATCGACGAACACGCAAGTGAGCTGATCGCCGATCGCTTCATGGATCAGCACGGCAGCGACTGCGCTATCCACGCCGCCGGAGAGGCCGCAGATCACTTTGCCCTTGCCGACCTGGGCGCGGATCTTCTCGACCGCTTCCTCGCGGAAGGCGCGCATGGTCCAGTCGCCGGTGAACCCGGCAACTTTTCGCACGAAATTGCGGATGATCTTTGCGCCGTCCGGCGTATGCGCGACTTCCGGATGGAATTGCATCGCATAGAATTTGCGGACGTCGTCGGCGATCACCGAGATCGGCGAGCCCGGCGCCTTGGCCACGCCGCGAAAACCGTCCGGCAGTTTGGTGACGCGGTCGCCATGGCTCATCCAGACGTCGTATTTGCCGCCCTTCTCCCACACGCCTTCGAACAGCGGGCAGTCGTCGGTGATCTCGATGGTGGCGCGGCCGAATTCGCGGTGATGGCCGCCCTCGACGGTGCCGCCGAGCTGCTGTGCCATGGTCTGCTCGCCATAGCAGATGCCGAGCACCGGCACGCCGGCGGTGAGGATCGACAGCGGCACCGAGGGTGCATCCTTGTCGAGCACCGAGGCCGGGCCACCGGACAGGATCACGGCTTTCGGCTTCATCTCGGCAAAGGCGGCTTCCGCCTTGTTGAACGGGACGATCTCGGAATAAACGCCGTCCTCGCGCACCCGGCGCGCGATCAGCTGCGTCACCTGGGAGCCGAAATCGACGATCAGAATCTTGTCATGCTCGGCACCCACATGGGCGGAGTGGGCCGAGGACGGAAGGGCGGATGTGCTGGGGGCTGTCATAGCGAGGAATTACGCGACGAGAGGCGCGTTCGCAAGGGTTGCGTGCCGCATCGCACAGGCAGCAGTTCCCTCTCCCGCTCTTGCGGGGGAGGGTTAGGGTGGGGGTGCCTCCGCAGGCTCCGGAGCTTGGGGCTGCCCCCACCCCGGCCCTCCCCCGCAAGCGGGAGAGGGAGAAGAATACAGCCTAGTGCCTGGCCGCGCCCAAAGCGGCGCCTGCTTTGTCATGCGTACCCAGTCTGTCCACCAGGGTGCGGGTCGCCTCGTTCATGCCGATGAGCTCGACCGGGATACCGTGGTGGCGGAACTTGAGGACCACCCGGTCCAGCGCATTGACGCTGGTGAGGTCCCAGAAATGCGCCGCCGACAGGTCGATCACCACGCCCTTGAGGTCCTCCTCGCGGAAATCGAAGGCGGTGTGGAAGGCCTCGGATGTGGCAAAGAAGATCTGGCCGGTGACGGTATAGGTCCGAACCGCCGTCTCCTCCGCGCGACCGGACGAGACGCCGAACAGCTTTGTCACCTTGTGCGCAAAGAACAGCCCACTGAGGATCACGCCAAACAGCACGCCCTTGGCGAGATCATGGGTGGCCACCACGACCACGACAGTCCCCAGCATGACCACGCTGGATGATTTCGGATGGGTCAGCAGCGTGCGGACCGACTTCCACTGGAACGTGTTGATCGACACCATGATCATGACAGCGACCAGCGCCGCCATCGGGATCTGCGCCACATAGGGCCCGAGCACGACGATCAGGAACAGCAGGAAGGCCCCGGCCCAGAATGTCGAAAGCCGTCCGCGCCCGCCGGAGGAGACATTGATCACCGACTGGCCGATCATCGCGCAGCCAGCCATGCCGCCGAAGAAGCCCGAAGCGATATTGGCCGCGCCCTGCCCGGCGCATTCGCGGTTCTTGTTGGATGTCGTGTCGGTCATCTCGTCGATGATGGCCGCGGTCATCAGGCTTTCCAGCAGGCCGACCATGGCGATGGCGAAGGAGGTCGGGAAGATGATGCGCAGTGTCTCCCACGTGAACGGCACCTGCGGCAGCGCGAAGAACGGCAGCTCGCTCGGCAGCGCGCCCATGTCGCCGACGGTGCGGATGCCGAAGCCGAAATACATGGACGCCGCGGTGAGCAGCACGATGGTGACCAGCGGCGATGGCACGGCTTTGGTGATATAAGGCAGACCATAGATGATCACGAGGCCGATGGCGGTCATTGCGTAGACCGTGGTGCCGCGGCCAAGAAGCTCGGGCATCTGCGCCATGAAGATCAGGATCGCCAGCGCATTGACGAAGCCGGTCACCACCGAGCGCGACACGAACCGCATCAGGGTGCCGAGCCGCATCAGGCTGGCGATGATCTGGATCACGCCGGTCAGGATGGTCGCGGCAAACAGGTAGTTGATGCCGTGCTCCTTGACGAGACCGACCATCAGCAGCGCCGTGGCGCCGGTCGCCGCCGAGATCATCGCCGGCCGGCCGCCGGCAAAGGCGGACACGACGGCGATACAGAACGAGGCATAGAGGCCGAGCCTGGGATCGACGCCGGCGATGATCGAGAACGCGATGGCTTCGGGAATAAGTGCGAGGGCCACGACGGTGCCCGCGAGCAATTCACGGGTGACATTCGGAGCCCATTCGCTCCGCAAATGAACCATATCCATGGTGATGTTTGAACTTTCTTGTCTCACACGCGAGAGCGTATGAGGCGCGCAAAAGGGCGAACGGCCGCGATGCGGTCCGTATATGGCAGCCAGGATTTTGCGTTGTCCGGCGGGTCGGCGGCCGGAAGAGCCACCCGGATTTGCACCGGGTCCGGTGGATTGGGTGGAGAGTAACGGAGACGGTGATGCGGCGCAATGCAGTCGCGTAGGATGGGTTGAGCGCAGCGATACCCATCACCCCAAGCACCGGAGCATGCGGTGATGGGTATCGCTCAGGCGCTGCGCACCTAAGCTCAACCCGTCCTACAAATTACGCAGAGCGCTTCAGCACCGACACGAAAAATCCGTCCGTCCCCGTCTTCCGCGGCGTCATCAGCAGGCCTTCGGGCGACTGATAGACCGCGGCCGCAAAATCATCCGCGCGCTCCCACAGTGACGAGATCACCTGCTCCGGTGGCACCACCGCAAAGCCGGACTGCCGCGCGAGAAAAGCCTTCACCTGCTCGCGGTTTTCCTGCGGCAGCACTGAACAAGTGACATAAGCGATCCGTCCGCCCGGCTTCACGAACTGCACCGCGCGGTCGAGCACCTCCCGCTGGTCCTTGATGCGAACTTCGAGTGCACCCGGCCGCATGCGCCATTTGGCGTCGGGATTGCGGCGCCAGGTGCCAGTGCCCGTGCATGGCGCATCGATCAGCACGAGATCGGCGGAGGCGCGGATGTCGGCGAGCGGATCCTCGTCGCCCTTCGGCGTGCGGATATCGGCATTGTGGATGCCCGCGCGGGACAGCCGCTCATGGATGGGCGCCAGCTGGCGCTTGTCGGCATCGGTGGCAATGAGGCGGCCCTTGCCCTGCATCATCGCGCCGAGCGCCAAGGTCTTGCCACCGGCGCCGGCACAGAGATCGATGACCTGCTCGCCGGGCTTGGCGCCGGAGAACAGCGCCGCGAGTTGCGAGCCCTCGTCCTGCACCTCGATGCCGCCCTTGATGAAATCTTCTTCGGCATTGATGCCCGGATTGCGCGCATCGGCGCCCAGCGCGATGCGCAGGCCGAGCAGCGACCACGGCGTCGCGGTGGCACCGAGATGCTTCAAGGAAGCGAGCGCCTTCTCGCGATTGCTCTTCAGCGTGTTGACGCGCAGGTCGAGCGGTGCGCGGCTGGCCATCGCGACGGCTTCGGCCACGCGCTCATCGCCGAACACATCGGCAAGCTGGCTGTCGAGCCATTCCGGATAATCGCCAGCGATGTGAGCGGGCGCGCCTTCGGCCGTCCGCGTCTCCAGCGCCTTGCGCTCGGCATCGCTGAGCGGCTCCGGCGCAAAACGGCTGCCGTCGCATAGGACGGCGATCGCCTCGGCATCCATGCCGCGTTCGAGCTTGAGCATGCCGAGCACGCGCGCACGCGAGCTATCATCCTCCATCACCCACGCGCTCGAGGCGCGCCGGCGCAGCACGTCCCAGACCAGGCCGGCGATGCCGGCGCGATCGCCGGAGCCCGCGAAACGATGCGCGGTGCCCCACTCCTTCAGCGCCTTGGCGGCGGGAATCCGCTGGGTATCGATGGCGTCGATGACCTCGATGGCAGCAGTCAGGCGGGCGGCGGGCGTCATGGCAAACTTTCAAGTCCGGAGAATCGGCGCCGCCCCGAGGCCTCACAGCAGGAGCAGCATCCGCAGGGCGAAGTAGAACCACATGGCCAGCAATACAAGCGCGCTGGCGATCCAGGCCTGCGATCCCCTGTTGGCGGCGAAGAAACCAGCCCCCACGAAACGGGCCACCACGAACACCCAGGACAGGCAGACCAGCGCCAGATCGATCTTCCGCAGCGGCAGGCCGAGGGCAATCAGGGAATAGAACAGCAGATCGAGCTGCGGCGCGGTATTCGGCAACTCACGGGCGTCATTGCGCCCGACGCCACCGCTGCGCAGGCCGGTGACGAAGAACATGCCGAGCGTGATCGCGACAAGCACGAAAACCGGCAGCAGAACCATTTGGACAGACATTGGAATTCCCTTGAGCCCGCCAGCGATACGCCGGCTTCCGGGAACTGGAACCCGCGAGCATGGGCCTGGGTTCCATCCGCCTGTCGTCCCCGCGAAAGCGGGGACCCATAACCTCCGAGTAAGTGGCGGCGGCACAGGCCGAGCCACACCGGCTACATTTCAATTATGCCGACAGCGTATATGGGTCCCCGCTTTCGCGGGGATGACGGATTACGCCTTGTCCGGCCCCACGCGCACCAGCTGCTTGCCAAAATTCTGGCCCTTTAGCAGGCCCATGAACGCCGTCGGCGCGCTGTCCAGGCCTTCGGTGACATATTCGCGATACTTCACTTTGCCCTCGGCGATCCACTGTGCCATGTCGCGCAGGAAATCGCCATGCATCGACGCGAAATCGCGGACGATGAAGCCGCGGAAGTTGAGGCGCTTGGTGAGCACATTGCGCATCATCGCGCCGGCCCATTTCGGCGCGCTCGACTCCGTATCGTTATATTGCGCGATCAGGCCGCAGACCGGGATGCGCGCGAAGAAGTTGAGCAGCGGAAACACCGCCTCGAACACCTCGCCGCCGACATTCTCGAAATACACATCGATGCCGTTCGGGCAGGCTTCCTTCAGCTTCGCCGCAAAATTGGGATCACGGTGATCGATGCAGGCATCGAAGCCGAGTTCTTCAACGACATAGCGGCACTTGTCCGCGCCGCCGGCAATGCCGATGGCCTTGGCGCCTTTGATCTTCGCGATCTGTCCAACCGCCGAGCCCACCGCGCCCGATGCTGCAGCGACCACCACCGTCTCGCCCGGCTGCGGATTGCCGATCGCCAGCAGCCCCGTATAGGCCGTCATGCCGGGCATGCCGAGAATGCCGACTGCCGTGGAGATCGGTGCAATGGCCGGGTCGATCTTGCGCAGGCCCTTGCCGTCGGAGATCGCATGCGTCTGCCAGCCCGAATGCGACAGCACGATATCGCCGGCCGCAAAGCCAGGATTGTTCGAGGCAACGACCTCACAAACCGTGCCGCCTTCCATCACGCCATCCACCGGCACGGGAGCAGCGTAAGACGGGCCGTCATTCATGCGGCCGCGCATATAGGGGTCGAGCGACAGCCAGATCGTGCGCAGCAGCACCTCGCCCTCGCCGGGCTTTGGCACGGCAAAATCCTCGAGGCGGAAATTCGACGGGCCGGGTTCGCCATGGGGGCGCGATGCGAGAACGACGCGTTTGGCCGATGCGGACATGGATGTCTCCTGCTGTTTCTTGTTGTGATGAGAGGCTGACGCAAAAACGCGGCACGCGATGATCGCGCGCCGCGTTCAATTCGTAAACCCGATACTATCAGGCTGCGATCTTTGCGAGCACCGCATCAAATGCCGCAGCCGCGCTGTCGAGATCCTTGAAGGCGAGACCGCCGTCGGCGGACTGCTTCTGCGCCGGGGTCGCGGTCGGGCGGATTTCCGCCACCGGCTTGCCGCCGTCGAGCATCGCGAGCGGTGCGATGACCTGAAACTCGTGGGATTCGAGCGGCTGGTCCTTGAGCAGGAACACGCTGAGCGTGACGATGTCCTTGCCGCGGCGATAGGAGATGTAGCGGTCAACGGCCACCGAGCCATCGCGCTGCATGCCGCCGAGTTTGGCCGAGCCCTTCGAGTCCAGCAGCTTGTGGGCCTTGAAGCCCTTGACGCCTTCGGACTTCGCCTTGGCGGTGGCTTCCGACAGGTCGTATTTCTCGGCCAGCGTCTTGCCGACGGCCGCGATCTGGTCGGCCATGTCGTGTTCGAACTGTTTTGCTTCGGAGCGCGGCTGGCCGATGCGGCGTGGCTTGTCGGCATTGCGCTTGGCGAGTTCGGCCGTGCAGATTTCGGCCAGAGCGGCGACATCGCGCTTCAGGGCGTTTTCGCGCAGATTCTTGATCTGCGGGGTCTCCAGCGCGGCGACGCGCTCTTCGGTCCATTCGATGGCCATGAAAGTCTCCAATGTGCTTGGCGAATATGCGGGCGAGCGGTACCGCGTCAGGCAGTACCGGAACAGGTCTCTTTACGCGCAAGCGGGAACCCGCACGCGTTTGAGGCGAATACGCGTGCGTTTTGGACCATCGGTAAGGCCCAATTTAGGCAGGAATGCCTAGTTTGTTCCGTGGGCCGGATGAGCGAAGCGTCATCCGCCGATCTGCGTCCAAAGATCGGCCGGCGGATGACGCCTTCGGCTCATCCGCCCTACGCATCCCGCGATCAGCGGCCGCCGGGGTAATTCGGGCTTTCGCGGGTGATCGTCACGTCATGGACGTGGCTTTCACGCAGGCCGGCGCTGGTGATGCGAACGAATTCGGCCTTTTCGGAGAATTCGGCCAGGTTCTTGGCGCCGACATAGCCCATGGCGGCGCGGAGACCGCCGGCCAGCTGGTGGACCACATTGCCAACCGGCCCCTTATAGGCCACCTGCCCCTCGATGCCTTCCGGCACCAGCTTCAGGGTGTCCTTGATGTCCTGCTGGAAATAGCGATCGGCCGAGCCGCGCGCCATGGCGCCCACCGAGCCCATGCCGCGATAGGCCTTGTAGGAGCGGCCCTGCCACAAAAACACTTCGCCTGGGGTTTCGTCGGTGCCCGCCAGCAACGAGCCGACCATGGCGATATCGGCACCAGCGGCGAGCGCCTTGGCGAGATCGCCGGAGAACTTGATGCCGCCATCGGCGATCACCGGAATGTCGGCCTTCTTGGCCGCTTCCACCGCATCCATGATGGCGGTGAGCTGCGGCACGCCGACGCCGGCCACGATGCGCGTGGTGCAGATCGAGCCCGGGCCGATGCCGACCTTCACGGCGTCCGCACCGGCATCGATCAGCGCCTGGGTCGCTTCCGTGGTGGCGACATTGCCGGCGATGACCTGCACGGCATTGGAGATGCGCTTGATACGGTTGACCGCTTCGAGCACGCGGGTGGAATGGCCATGGGCTGTATCGACCACGACGATATCCACGCCGGCATCGATCAGGCGCTCGGTGCGCTCATAGCCGCCGTCACCGACGGTGGTTGCGGCTGCCACGCGCAGGCGGCCCTGCGCGTCCTTGCTGGCCAGCGGATGCGCGACGGCCTTGTCCATGTCCTTCACGGTGATCAGACCGACGCAGCGATACTGGTCATCGACCACGAGGAGCTTCTCGATGCGATGCTTGTGCAGCATGCGCTTGGCTTCGTCCTGGCTGACGCCCTGACGCACCGTCACGAGATTCTCGTGGGTCATCAGCTCGGAGATCTTCTGGTCCGGATTGGTGGCGAAGCGGACGTCGCGATTGGTGAGAATGCCGACCAGCTTGCCGGGCACGTTCGGGCTGGCACCGGTGACCACCGGAATGCCCGAGAAACCGTGCTCGTTCATCAGCGCGAGGGCTTCGGACAGCTTCGCATCGGGGCCGATGGTGAGCGGATTCACCACCATGCCGCTCTCATACTTCTTCACCTGGCGGACCTGCGCGGCCTGCCCTTCAGGATCGAAATTGCGATGGATGACGCCGAGGCCGCCGGCCTGCGCCATGGCGATCGCCATATTGGCTTCGGTGACGGTATCCATGGCCGAGGCGATGATCGGGATGTTCAGCGGAATGACACGGGTGGCGCGCGAGCGGATATCGGCATCCGACGGCAGGATGTCCGACAGGCCCGGCTTCAGCAGCACGTCATCGAAGGTGAAAGCTTCGCGAATTTTGGTGACGACTGCCATGGCCAACTCCGTTCAGCGGCCGGTGCCGCGCGTGGGACTGAGGATGCACCAAATCGGCGGCGGTGCATCACCGTCGCCGACTCGTGACCCTCAACATAGGATTGGCGGTGGTCGATAGCATGCTGCCCTGCGGAATCAAAGTGTTTGGCAGCCATGCACAGGGATTTTACATGTCACTCGATCAGCAGGTCGAGCGGTACCCCGAGAGCCTTGGCCAGTTTCTTCTGCAGCTCCGCCGGCCCCTTGCGCCGCCCGTTTTCGATCTCGGAGAGGTAATTCGGGCTGATCCCGACTGCGACCGCCAGCTGGCTTTGCAACTGCTCGCGCCACTCCCGAATGACGCGCACGGGATTATCGCCATCCGCGAGCCGATCTGCGACCTTCTTGGGCAAGACAATGTCCCGGCCCTCTTTCAGGGCACGTTGAGATTGGCGTATCAGCCGGCTAGCGGCTGCATCCTCCTGCGCGTCTTCCGCCTGAGCGACCAGCCGCTCATAGTCCGCCCTCGGCAGCACCGCGAGATCGGCGCCATCCGGCGTTCGCAGGAATTGAACGGCAATCTTGCGCGTGGAATTTGCTTTCGCCATCTCTCGTCACCCGTAAATATCGCGACGATGCCCGACCGCATGGATCAGCACCGTGTCGTCGATCATCGTAAACAGCACACGCCAATCGCCAACGCGAAGCCGCATACCGGGAACGCCCTTCAGGGCTTTTATGTCGCCGGCTCCTGTTGCAGCCCATAACTGCAGCCGGGTGTCTATCTGTGCGCGCGCCGGCTTCGGCAGCTTGCGCCACTGCCGCGATGCTGCCGACGTGAAGGCGATTTGCTTCGCCAACGCCACCACCCAGATTTATTCGCAGAATGCGATCCCTCAGGCCAGGCGCATATTCGCATTATGCGATATGCATTGTCACGCAAGATTTAGAGGTGATGTTAGCGGCCCAGATGGCCCGCTCCCGGACATGGTGTTAAAGCGCGCTGACAAAGCTCAAGAAGAATCGACAGGAATCCGCACTGTCTGTCCGGGATACCGCTACCGCATGATGTCCAAGGAACGCCTGATCCCGCTGATCGTCGCCGCCGCCCTGTTCATGGAGAACATGGACTCCACGGTGATCGCGACCTCGCTGCCGGCCATCGCCGCTGATATCGGCACCAGCCCGCTGACGCTGAAGCTGGCGATTACGTCCTACCTGCTCTCGCTTGCCGTCTTCATTCCCGCCTCCGGCTGGACCGCCGACCGTTTTGGCGCCCGCACCGTGTTCTCGGTTGCCATTGGCGTGTTCATGATCGGCTCGATCGGCTGCGCCCTGTCGCAGAGCGTCACGCATTTCGTCATCGCGCGCATCATCCAGGGGCTCGGCGGCGCCATGATGACGCCGGTGGGACGGCTCGTCCTGGTGCGCTCCATCGACAAGGCCGGGCTCGTCAATGCGATGGCCTGGATGTCCGTGCCGGCGCTGATCGGTCCGGTGATCGGGCCGCCGCTCGGTGGCTTCATCACCACCTATGCATCGTGGCACTGGATCTTCCTGATCAATATCCCGATCGGCTTTCTCGGCATCTATCTGGCGCAGCGCTATATCGATCCGATCAAATCGGACAATCCCGAACGCTTCGACCTGCTCGGCCTCGTGCTGGCCGGCGTCGGCCTCGCCGGCATCGCCTTCGGTCTCTCGGTCGCGGGCCTCAATCTGCTGCCATGGGAAGTCATCACCGCGCTGCTGGTCATCGGCACGGTCTCGATGACGCTCTATCTCATCCATGCCAGGCGAACATCATCGCCGGTGCTGGATTTCTCGCTGATGCGCTATGCGACGCTGCGCGCGGCGATTATCGGCGGCTTCCTGTTCCGGCTTGGCATCGGTGCATTGCCGTTCCTGCTGCCGCTGATGATGCAGATCGGTTTCGGCCTGTCGCCATTCCAGTCCGGCATGGTCACCTTCGGTTCAGCCGTCGGCGCCATGGGCATGAAGACGCTGGCAACCCGCATCATCCGCGCGTTCGGCTTCCGCAATGTGATGACCGTCAACGCGATTGTCAGCTCGGTTTTCCTCGCGGTCTGCGCACTGTTCACGATCTCGACGCCGCTGACGCTGATCCTTCTGATCCTGCTCGTCGGCGGCTTCTTCCGCTCGCTCGAGTTCACCGCCATCAACACCGTCGCCTTTGCCGAGGTCGAGCCCGCGCAACTCAGCCGCGCGACCACCCTCACAGCAGTGGCGCAGCAATTATCGATCTCCGCCGGCGTCGCCATCGGCGCGTTCAGCGTGGAAAGCACCATGGTCTGGCGGGGAATGACAGAGTTGTCGGCCGGCGACTTCGCTCCGGCATTTCTCGTCGTGTCGCTGATCTCCGCGACCTCAGCCTGGTTCTTCTGGCAGATGCCCGCCGATGCGGGCGCTGAAATCTCCGGCCGCAAGGCCGTCGAGATCGCCAGCCGCAAAGGCGAGAAGAAAGGCGCGGAGCACGCCGCTGCGAAAGCTGCGAGCGAGACGACGGAAGATACGCGGGATCAGCGGCTGGGTTAGTCCTCAGCCTCGTCAGCGCCACCCGGCGTGCCGCGAAAGCCCATCGCGAGCACATAGCGCTCCGACGAATCCTTTCGGCTCGAGGCCGGCTTCACGTGCTTCACCGACGCAAAGTCGCGCTTGAGCTGTGTCATGAGCGTCGCATCGGCGCCGCTCTGGAACACTTTTGCGACGAAGGTACCGCCCGGCTTCAGCACATCGCACGCGAACGCTGCGGCGTCCTCGACGAGGCCGACGATGCGGAGCTGGTCGGTCTTGCGATGACCGGTCGTGTTGGCCGCCATATCGGACATCACCACATCGGCGAGACCGCCCATCATCTCTTTCAGCTTCGCCGGCGCGTCGGCATCGAGAAAATCCATTTGTGCGAAGGTGACACCGACGATCTCGGGCATTTCCAGAAGATCGATGGCGATCACCTGTCCGCGGCCTTCGGCCGAGCCGACCCGGCGGGCGGCGATCTGGCTCCAGCCGCCCGGGGCAGCGCCGAGATCGACCACGGAGATGCCCGGCTTCAGGAAGCGGTGCTTGTCGTCCATTTCGATGATCTTGTAGGCCGCCCGCGAGCGCAGGCCGTCTTTCTTGGCCTGCTGCACATAGGGGTCATTGAGCTGCCGCTCCAGCCAGAGCTTCGACGACAGTTTCATCCTGCCGGCGCTCTTGACCTGGACGCGCATGCGGCCGGTACTGTCTTTTGCCATCGGTAATTGCTTGCTTTCGGGTTTGGCGGCCCTCTTAGCACGGCCCGTCGCAAAAGCCGAACTGCGTTACGATGCCTTGATGACGCCGTCCTCGCGCATCATTTCCACCAGCATCCCCTCGCGCAACCCGCGATCGGCGACGCGGAGGCGCGGCAACGGGAACACGGCGCGGATGGCATCGAGGATGGCGCAGCCGCACAGGACCAGATCGGCGCGATCGGGGCCGATGCACTGGTTGGCCGCTCGTTCGGCGTAGCTCAGGCCCATCAGCTTCACGATGGTCGCATCGAGTTCGGCATTGTCGAGCCAGATGCCGTCGATGCGGCGACGGTCGTAGCGCAGCAGGCCCTGATGGATGCCGGCCAAAGTCGTCACCGTGCCAGAGGTGCCGAGCAGATGCATGCCGTCGAGATCGACGCCGTGCTCGGCCGCGAAGGGCGCGACGTGCTGGGCGACCTCGGCGATCATGAGATCGTAGGACTCGCGGGTGACATTCTTGCCGCCGAATTTTTCAGCCAGCGTGACCACGCCGAGCGGGATCGACATCCATGCCTTGATCAGCGGCCGGCCATTGGGATCGGCGGCATCGCGCTCGATCCGCACCAGTTCGGACGAGCCGCCGCCGATATCGAACAGGATCGCGCCGCGGCCTTTCGGATCGATCAGCGGCGAGCAGCCGATCACGGCGAGACCGGCTTCGGTTTCGCGGTCGATGATCTCCAGCGTAATCCCTGTCGCCTCGGCCACGCGGCTGAGGAATTCATCGGAATTCGACGCGGCGCGACACGCTTCCGTTGCGATCAGACGCAGCCGCGTCGCGTTGCGGGCGCGGATCTTGTCGCGGCAAATCGACAGCGCGGCAACAGCGCGATTGATCGCGGCATCGGAGATGACACCCGATGTCGAGACGCCCTCGCCGAGGCGGATGATCCGCGAAAACGAATCGATCACGCGAAAGCTGTCGCCGGTGGGGGCGGCGATCAGCAGACGGCAATTGTTGGTGCCGAGATCGAGCGCGGCATAGACGGCCGGATTGACTGCATCGCTCGCGCGCGCAGCCACCACGGCCCCCTGCTCCGTTCCCGGCACGTCATTCGGCTCCAGCGAGGGGCGGAGCCGCGTGGTGTCATCCATTCAATCGGTCTTTCCGCGGCTTGTGGCCGGCATGGAAACCATTCTCACGGAAACTTTAGCAGGGCACGGGATTGGCGCAACCTTCGCACCCGCGCCATGCCCAATCGGACGTTGTGACCGCCGCGCGGGCGTCCTATCTGAGGTGATCGCCAGGACCGCAAGTCCGGCGCCGTATCGACAGTCAAATGGACGTCCCCATGCAGGATTTTACCGGCTCCCGCGACAATTCCATCGCCATGCAGAAATACGGGGTCGGTCAGCCCGTCCGGCGCAAGGAGGACGACACGCTGGTGCGCGGCCAGGGCCGCTATACCGACGATCTTCATTTGCCTGGCCAGCTCTATGCCTGGGTGGTCCGCAGCCCGCATGCCCATGGCGTGATCCGCAAGATCGACACCGAGGCCGCCAAGGCGATGCCCGGCGTGCGCGGCATCTGGACCGGCGCCGATATTGCTGCGGCCGACTACAAGCCCTTCACCGTCGGCCTCCCGATGAAAAGCCGCGATGGCTCGCCGCTGCTGCAGACCAATCGCCAGGCGCTGATGACCGATCGCGTCCGCTATGTCGGCGATCCCATCGCCTTCGTCGTCGCGGAGACACTCGCGCAGGCGCGCGATGCCGGCGAAGCCGTCGAGCTCGACATCGAGCCACTGCCCGCCGTGACCTCTGCCGAGGACGCGACCAAGCCGGGCGCACCGCAGCTCTATGAGCACATCCCGAACAATGTCGCGCTCGATTATCACTATGGCGACACCGACGCGATCGATGCGGCCTTCGCCTCGGCTGCGCATGTGACGAAACTCGACATCGAGAACACCCGCGTGGCCGTCGTCTCGATGGAGCCACGCTGTGCGCTGGCATCGTTCGACAGGGAGACCGAGCGCTACATCCTGCAGGTGCCGACCCAGGGCGTCGCCGGCAATCGCGCCACGCTGGCGCGCCACATGAATGTGCCCGCCGAGAAGATGCGCATCCTCACCGGCAATGTCGGCGGCTCCTTCGGCATGAAGAATGTGAGCTACCCCGAATATATCTGCCTGCTGCATGCGGCAAAGGCGCTGGGCAAGCCGGTGAAATGGCTGGATGAACGCTCATCCAGTTTCCTCTCCGACAGCCAGGGCCGCGCGCAACAGATTCATGCGGAGCTGGCACTCGACAAGGACGGCAAGTTTCTCGCCGCACGCCTGTCCGGCTACGGCAATCTCGGCGCCTATATCACCGGCGTGTCGCCATTGCCGCTATCGATCAATGTCGGCAAGAACCTGCCGAGCGTCTATCGCACGCCCCTGGTCGGGGTCGACATCAAATGCGTGGTCACCAACACGACCCTGATGGGCGCCTATCGCGGCGCCGGACGGCCCGAAGCGAACTATTTCATGGAGCGCCTGATCGACCGCGCGGCGGACGAGATGGGCATCGACCGGCTCACGCTGCGCAAGCGCAATTTCATCAAGCCATCGCAACTGCCTTTTGCGGCGGCGTCGGGCGTCACCTATGACAGCGGCGATTTCCAGGGCGTGTTCGACAAGGCGCTGGCGATTTCCGATCATGCCGGCTTTGCCAAACGCAAGCGCGAGGCGAAGAAGCAAGGCAAGCTGCGCGGCATCGCCGTCGGCTCCTATCTCGAAGTCACCGCACCGCCCTCGCCCGAACTCGGCAAGGTCACGTTCGACCCGGACGGCACCGTGACCATCACCACGGGCACACTGGATTACGGCCAGGGCCATGCGACGCCGTTTGCGCAGGTGCTGTCGGAGCGGCTCGGCGTGCCCTTCGATGCGATCCGGCTGCAGCAGAATGACAGCGATCTCGTGCGCACGGGCAATGGCACCGGCGGCTCGCGTTCGATCACCGCATCGGGCCAGGCGATCGTCGAGGCGTCGGATCTCGTCATCGCCAAGGGCAAGGTTGCTGCCGCACATCTGATGGAAGCGTCCGAGGCCGATATGGAATTCGAGGATGGCCGCTTCACCATTGCCGGCACCGATCGCTCCATCGACATCATGGAGCTGGCGCAGCGGATGCGCGACGGCAAGCTGCCCGAAGGCGCCCCGGAGACGCTCGATGTGGATCACGCCAGCGAGGGCCCGCCATCGACCTTCCCCAATGGCTGCCATGTGGCGGAAGTGGAGATCGATCCGGACACCGGCGTGCTGACCATCGTGCGCTACAGCGCGGTGAATGATTTCGGCACCATCGTCAACCCGATGATCGTTGCCGGCCAATTGCATGGCGGCGTCGCGCAGGGCATCGGCCAGGCGCTGATGGAGAAGGTCAGCTACGACAGTTCGGGCCAGCCGATCACCGGCTCCTTCATGGACTATGCGCTGCCACGCGCCGGCGACATTCCGCTGATGGCCATCGGCGATCATCCGTCGCCCGCCAAGACCAATCCGCTCGGCACCAAGGGCTGTGGCGAAGCCGGATGCGCCGGAAGTCTCGCGACCGTCGTCAACGCGGTGGTCGATGCGTTGAGTGCGTATGGCGTGACGCATCTCGACATGCCGCTGACATCGGAACGCATCTGGCGTGCGATCCAGGATGGAAAGACAGCCGAGGTGGCGTAAGGCGCTTTCTTTTCCCTCCCCAGAGCGCAGCGACTGGGGAGGGTGGATCGATGCGAGCGTTCAGCGAGCATCAAGACGGGTGGGGTCTATCCCCACGCTCGGTTCGTCGTGGGGATAGACCCCACCCGGCGCTACGCGCCACCCTCCCCGCTGCGCCGCTCCGCGGCTTGAGGGAGGGAAACCATACGCTCCTGCGCGCTACTTCCGGATCAACCTGTCAAACAGCCACGCTCTCGCAATCTCGCGGCGCTTGCGCGTCCGAGGTGTGAGCCGTTCTCCCCCCGAAACATGAGGGGAGGTGGCACGCCGCAAGGCGCGTTTGAGTGGACTTGACGCTGCCCGTGCAAGCTGGATCGCCAGCAAGCCCGAGCCGCGCAACGCCTTACGGCGCGCCACCGCGACGTCTTGCTGGTCGAAGGACCGTTCTTCCGGGTACTGGGCACTTCCCATAAGGAAGCCATCCGACGGATTTCTCCGCCTTCGCCCGCACCACGTCCAGCCGCGTTAGCGGCAGGGCCCCGTAGTGGGCCCGGACGGTGACCCCCGACCACCCGAGTGCAGGAGGTACGTCCTCCCCTGCCCGCAGGCGCCGCATCTTGTCCCACTCAAAGACGCCTCATGAGAGCGCCCCTCGTGAACAAGACAAACGGGATAATGGTGAGGATGGGAATTTTGTCAAGAACAAAGAAAGAACACGCATTCGCAACTCTAGGGCGGATCAGCGGAGTGTGATCCGCCGGCCGAGCTGATGTGAGGAAGAACGGCGGATGACGGCTACGCCTTATCCGCCCTACGGCTCCTCGCAAAAAAGCCGGCCGGCGGTTCGTCCGCACGGCCGGCTTTCAAAACTCAACGCAACGCTTACAGGCCGGTATAGCCCGCCTTGACCGGATCATTGCTGCCGTCGCGCTCGCGCAGATAGGTCAGGCCGCAGACCGTGAGACGCTGCATGTCGGTCTCGCCGCCATCGAACAGCGACTGCACATATTCAGTGACCTTGACGCGCGCGTCTTCGCTCGCGGCTTCAGCGCGATTGGCCATTAGATTGTAGGTCTGCATGATACGGTCGATGGCAATTTGCATGTCGTCTTTCCCCTTAGACATGGTTTTAGTCAGACTTGGTTTCGCTAGACATCGGACGCGCCTAGTGCGGCGCGGCCTGGAATTGGGCTATCGCCCGATTGGCAAGGCGGAGCTTGTTGCCCTCGCCGCGATGAAACGCCTGCACGATGATTTCGAGCAGCCGGTCATTGGTGACATACGTGTCCGGGATGGCGCCGGAGCGCCGCAGGAAATTGGCCGCGATCGCATAGGCATCGCCCACGGCCTCGACATTCATCACTTTCAGACCGCGTTCGACCAGCATGGCTCGATCTCCGATGATGTGGAGATAAGTTGACTGGTGGAACTTGGTTCCATGACGGGGAATCTATTTCGGAAATGGGGCGGGAGGGAGTCATTGCGAGGTGAGCAATGAGGCGCCGCGAGCTTTCTTATCAAGATTTCTCAATCTGACTTAGCCAACCATAGAAACAGCGCAGCAAGTGCAAGCCCTGGAAGTCCGAACCAGACTGCGACGACAGTCACAACGTCAATGGTGAGGGGGCTTCTTGACTCCCAAAGAAACAGCCCAATGAGAAGCCAGGGGCCGAGACAGAAAAACGCTGCCAATAGATATCCACGCTGGTTCATCGGCATTCCGATCGCTGCCTCAACGTAGTGAACTCGCGTTATTTCAGTGCCGTAGATCAAAACATGCTTGCATTGTTATGCGGCAAACTCCGCCGATGGGTTTCGCTTCGGCGCTGCGCGCCTGCGCTCTACCCATCCTACAGTTCACGCATCTCCAAAAACAAAAAGGCGCCCTGAGAAGGCGCCTTTCATGTTCAGTGCAGCCTCATGGCTACTCCAAAAAATTGACCCACGCGACGGCTCCATATGGCAGAGCCTTCGCATCCCCAGCCACGGGCAGATCTTACTTCAGCGACGTGTTGAGCGTCGTGAACTTGGTGTTGAGCGTGCTGCCGAGACCATTCACGGCGGCAATGATCGCAAGTGCGATGCCGGCGGCGATCAGACCGTATTCGATGGCGGTGGCGCCACGTTCGTCCTTCAGAAAACGTCCAAATGAAACCAACAAAGTGCTCTCCCAGGTGCTGAAAATGAAACCGGAACCGCCGGTTCCATTTTGAGGAACCTGCCCAAAAGCCCTTAAAATTTTACCAATTGCGTTCGCTTTTGGCCAAGAAAATCGGAATCGCGCGCCGTAGACGCAAATATCGGACGAAAACGGCATATGGACCGCCATCAGCCTCCGAACAGAATGCCCAGCAGGTAAGGAAGGCTCACGGTGACGAGGAGCAGCGCGATGATGCCGAGCACCATGCCATCCCCCTCTTCCGCGCGTCCGGGTGGCTTCGGGCCGATCCATCTGAGAATGTCGCGCCACACATCGGCACCCGATCACCTTGCTGCTCTGCGCGCGCGACGAAGGAATTCGTTTTGCGTCGCGGCGTCTTTGCAAAAGATAATTGCTGCAGACTGGTTAAGTTCAGGAACGTCGCCATCAATGCGGGATTGTCGCAGCGATCCGCAACCGATGGAGATAACCGATGAAGAAGCTTCTGATCGGCGCAGCCTGCGCCCTCATGCTGTCGTCCACTTTCGCAGCCGCACAGTCCAGCCAGGGTAAAGGTGGTGCTGCGATGACCGGCGAGTCCGCAGACCAGACCAAGACGCCCGGTGCAGGCATGGCGCCCGCCAACCAGAACAAGGGCACCATGAGCAAGGACAATATGGGCACCAGCGGCATGTCGAACAGCAAGAACATGGGCGGCGCCAACAAGAATGGCGACGGCCAGATGACCAAAGGCGGCATGAACAAGTAACGACGAGAGAAGGCCGCACCACGTGTGCGGCCTTTTCTTGCTGATGCAATCATCCCTGGCCGAAGATCGCCCAGATCACAAAGGTCAGCGCGCCCGCGCACAGCACGGCGACGATTGCTGCAAGCAACTCGTTTTCCCTGCTTTCGTCTTCGCCGTCGAATTTCAACGCGATCACCCTTTGCACGAGTGAACGCGGCGGTGAAAGCGTAGTTCCGCTGGCACTGCCGGAGCGCTGACTAGCCTTCCGCGGCGCGATGCGTCGGCCCCTGCCGAAAGCGATTGATGATCTGCAATGCCGCCCATGGTCCGAGCACCGTGAGAAGCGCCATCGCGGCATAGAGCAGATATTTTGCCGGATTGGTCGATGAGGCGAGCGAGCCGTCGAGGCGAAGGAGTGGCAAGGCCGCTCCCATCAGCATGCCCTCGATGATGATCGCGACAAGTCCGCCAAGGAGGGCCGTGACGAGATTGACGATCCATCCGAGCGGGCCGCGCTGGTTCGCCCACGCCTCGTAAATGCCGACAGCGAGGATGATGACGAACGAGATCATCAGCATGCCCATCGGGCCACCGACGCTCGATCTGGTGCCGAGCAGATCCAGCAAAATCATCGCCACCACGGCGCCGAGTGCAATCATCTTCATGGCAAGACCCTTTGGGTAAAGCGATTAGTCGCGCCCGGCATGGCCGGGTTCAATGCGCCCGGCGTCGCCGCCGTGCGGCGCAGACCCGACCAGCCACGAACAGATGGCCGCGGGCAGTCCCCATACCGGCCCGACATACCACCACACCTCGGCATAGCGCTGCATCAGCTCCGGCCCGCCGCTCTCGATGGTGAGGAGCAACAGCAGCCCGGCGGCCATGGCAAAGCCCGCCAGGAAACAGACGAGCGCGCGCCAGCGCCGATGCGACAGTCGGCGATCGATGGCCGCCGTGGCCCAGAGCGGCAACAGCGCGAAGACGAAGCAAACCATGAAAGAGGCCGGCCAATAGCGATCGTCCTCGAACACGGGTGCCGGACGGTTCACGATGGTGAGGCAGGCGATGCAATAGAGCCAGCTGAGAATTGGCCCGACCAGAAAGAATATGCGGTTGCGAGTCATGTCGGCGTCTCGGCGATCTGCTGCCGCGTTTGTCGCGATACGTCGCGTGACGTTCAAATCATGCGCTATCGTCTTCAACTTCTGCACTCAGATGCAGCGCCATGAGCGCCTCCCCTCGCTGCTGATGAACCATTTGATCTGCGCCCAGACCAAGGACACATGAGCGCTCGCATGGCGACCGGCCATCCCCTGCTGCTCGCATCAACATGCGGAGACATACTCACATGCGCTTGTCCACATCCCGGCTGCTCGCAGGCATGGCCGTCGTTCTGTTCGCCGGCTTGCCGCATACAGCTGCCGCCGACGAATGGACCTCCTGCGTCAAACTATCGGATAGCCTCGCTATCGCTGGCTGCACGCGCGCCATCGAGTCACAACAATATACGGGGCGCAGCCTCGCGCGGATGCATACGCGCCGCGGCGACGCCTATCGGGCGCAAGGCGATTTCGACCGCGCGATGGTGGAATTCAACGACGCGATGCGGATCGACCCCACCTATTCGTCGGCCTACAACAATCGCGGCAATGCCTGGTATCACAAGGGCGATCATGACCGGGCCATCGCGGATTATAACGAGGCGATCCAGCGCAATGCGAAATATGCCCTCGCTTACGCCAACCGCGCCGCCGCCTGGGCTGGCAAAGGCGACTTCGACCGCGCCATCGCGGATTTCGACACCGCGATCCAGATCGATCCGAAAGATGCCGATGCCTGGTATGGCCGCGGCCTCGCCTGGAATAAGAAGGACGACAACGACCGCGCGATCGCGGACTACACTCAATCGCTGCAGCTCGATCCGAAATCCGCGCGCACTTATGTGAACCGCGGCACCGCCTGGGGCGAAAAAGGCGATCTCGACCGCGCCATCGCAGACTTCGGTCAGGCCATCCGCCTCGATCCGAAACTTGCACTGGCCTATTACAATCGCGGCATGGCGCTGGAGATGAAACATCGCCTGCAAGCGGCCCTGGCCGACTTCCGGATCCACGCGCAACTTGCGCCGTCCGATCCGAGTGGCCAGAGCGCGCTGAAGCGCGTGTCGGCGGAGTTGAAAGTGAAGTGACGGGCGCTGACATCGCGTGACGCCGGAATGCTGAACATGATCAGACTGCACCTCCGGCAATCGTCTTGCCACCGTGTTGACGCGAGACTTGCCACGTGGCGGGCCTGGGGCATCGGTGCCTGATCACGCGGAGAACACGGCATGCGCAAACGGAGCGGAGGCGGCTCGGCATCGACCTATCCGCGCTCGACCCATCCTGCATCTGCGTTTCTCCCAAAAGAAAAAAGGCGCCCGTTTCTGGGCGCCTTTGTCGTTGTCAGTGCCGTCTGCATCTTGCGTGCATTTCGGCGTTGCTTTCGGAGGGCAAAATTCCGTTAGCGGCAGTGTCGACTTGGAGGGTCGAAGTAAACTCAGAGGCGTAGGATGGGTTGAGCGAAGCGACAACCCATGCTGTCTGTCGATTGCGGCAAGCTCCGCCGATGGGTTGTCGCGCCGGCCTGCGGCCAACGCTTAACCCATCCTACAAGATCACAGGCGATACAGGATCTGGTCGGTCCAGAAGCGCTCGAGGCGGTGCAGCGACTTATTGAGGGTCGCAAATTCCTCGTTCGAGATGCCGCCGACCTGCTCCACCGTCTTCACATGCTTGGCGTAGAGCGCCTCGACGATGTGGCGGATTTCCTGGCCCTGCGAGGTCAGGCGGATGCGGACCGAGCGACGATCGACGCGCGAACGCTGGTGATCGAGGAAGCCGAGCTCGACAAGCTTCTTCAGATTGTAGGAGACGTTGGAGCCGAGATAGTAGCCGCGGGTGCGCAGCTCGCCGGCGGTCAATTCCTTGTCGCCGATATTGTATAGCAGCAGTGCCTGCACCGAATTGATGTCGGCACGACCGCGACGATCGAATTCGTCCTTGATGACGTCGAGCAGGCGGCGATGCAGACGCTCGACCAGCGTGAGCGCTTCCAGATAGAGCGGCTGAACCGGCGCCTGGCCGGGAACGAGATCGACGCTTTCCACCGTCGCAACGGACTTGATCATGACACTACCCCTGCTGTCGTTTTTATCGACTTATTCGACGAAACTTGTGTCTCGTCTGATAGGCCCAACTTAAGCGGCGGCTTTGAAGAAGCGCCTAAAAAAGACGATAAAGAGAACATGAATTTGCGAGGGTAAATCGTCGATTAAGTCTACAAAAACAGGGCTTTTTGCAGTTTTTGATTCACGATGAAGGGGCGATGTTGCCATCATGTTCGCGCGTGTGTCCGGATGCGGGACAGGATCGTTCAAATGCGAAAGATTGGGGTAAGATTCCTCACCGGGCCGTTAGGGTGACTCAGAGGTTACCGGGGTTAATGGGAATAAATTTCTTCGATTTTTAGCGATCGGGAACGCCGGGCATAGCCTGCGGCCATCCTTCGAGACGCGGCCTGAGAAGGCCGCTCCTCAGGATGAGGGGAGAGTTTTGGGCGGGCTCAGCAGAAGACCCTCTCGCCTGAACGCAATTGCGTTCAGGCTGGGTGAGGAGCGCGCAAAGCGCGCGTCTCGAACCATGCAGGCCCAGCACGATCCTCGCGATGACTTACGCCACGCCCCTCGCCTGCCCGCCCCAATAGGGCGCACGCAGCGCCTTGCGATCGATCTTGCCGAGGCCGGTCACCGGAATCTCTGCCACGAAGTCGATGCTCTTCGGCGACCACGGCGCGCCGCGCTTGTCTTTCACATGCGTCTGCAATTCTTCCACCGAATTGTTCGCGCCGTTCTTCAGCACGACAAAGGCCTTCACCGCCTCGCCCCACTTCGCATCGGGAATGCCGATCACCGCAGCGGACGCCACCGCATGATGCGCCATCAAGGCGTCTTCGACTTCGCGGGGATAGATGTTGAAACCGCCGGAGATGATCATGTCCTTGGTGCGATCGACGATATAGAAGAAGCCGTCGGCGTCTTTCACAGCGACATCGCCGGTGTGCAGCCAGCCACCACGGAAAACTTCTTCAGTGGCATCCGGCCGCTTCCAGTAGCCATCCATCACCAGCGAACCGCGCACGCAGATCTCGCCGGGCTGCCCTGTCGCGACCTCGTTGAGATCGGCGTCGAGCAGTTTCACTTCCACCATCGGGTTGGCTCGGCCGCAGGAGCCGAGACGGCCAGGCTTGGAATCGTCGTGATCGATCTTGCGCATGGTGGTGATGATCTGCGGCGCTTCGGTCTGGCCGTAGAGCTGCACGAACACATTGCCGAAGATGCGCACGCCCTCGCGCAGGCGATCCGGCGACATCGGTGCTGCGCCATAGACGATCATGTCGAGCGATGACGTGTCGTATTTCCTGCGGATGTCCTCGGCATCGATCAGCGCATAGATCAGCGTCGGCACCAGGAAGGTGGCGGTGATCTTTTCCTCATGCACCACCCGCAGATAGGTCTCGGCATCAAAGCCCTGCACGAGGCGCGTAAAGCCGCCGCGCAGCATCACCGGGAAGATGGTGATGCCCGCCGCATGGCTGATCGGCGTCGCGGCGAGATAGCGGATGTCGCGCGGCCAGTCCCAGTCGGCGATGATCGCCAGGCACATGGCGACGACCACGCGATGCGGGTTCATCACGCCCTTGGAACGGCCGGTGGTGCCGCCGGTATAAGAGAGCCAGCAGATGTCATCCACATGGCTCTCGTCGACCAGCGGCTCGGGTTTGATGGCGGGCAGCTCTTTGAGGAGATCCCGCACGCCCTCCACGGCGCCGAACGAATAGAGATGCTTGAGGCCGCTCACGCGCGCCTTCAGCGCCTTGCCGCGCTCGGCGAATTTGCCGCCCTCCACGATCAGCACATCGATCTCGGCGTCTTCGACGATGAAGGCCTGATCGTCCTCGGCGGCCATGGGATGCAGCGGGGTGTAGCGGATGCCCATGATGGCGGCGGCGGAGATGGCGGCCCAGGTCTCGGCGCGGTTGCCGGAGAGCACCGACAGGCCGCTGGTCTTGGTCAGGCCGAGGTTGCGGAACAGGCCGATGAAGCGCGCGACCACATCGCCATAGTCGCGATAGGTCCAGCGCGAGGTGCCGTCCGCAATGGCGGGCTGGTCGGCATAGCGGGCGATGGCGCTGACGAGAAGGCTGCCGACGGTGCCGCCGGAACGAAGATGGCTCACTGGTTTCTCCCTTTGATGCGAGACCGTCTTTGCGGTCTTCGCTTCGTCTTGGCTGTCATTCCGGGTTCGCGCGACGACGCGCGCCCCGGAATGACGATATCCTATGGCGGCCGCTCCCGCGCAGCCATCCATGCCAGCGCAAGATAGGCGGCCAGAAACGCAGCCTGGACGCCGACCACAATGAGATTGCCGCCATAGATGGTGGGGAACATCAGCTCGATCACCGCCATGGAGACCACGGTGGTGAGCCAGACCACGGCGCCCCAGGGCGTCGCCAGCCAGAGGCCGACGGCACTGACCAGCTCGATGACGGCGAAATAGACGGTGGCCGACTGCCAGGCCATGGACTGGGCTTCAAAGGCCTCGTCCTCGGTGCCGATGAAGCCGGTGACCTGCGCCCAGTGATAGAGGCCCGTCAGCATGGAGACGACCGCCATGACCCGCAGGAACAGCACCAGGCGGCGGGTCCAGACGTTTTCATCGCTCTCGATGCGCTCGGACGAGATCGCGGCCACGGAAATGGCGTGATCGCGCGAGGCGTCGCGGGGTGTCGGGTCAGACATGCGTTGCCTCGGGCGACAAGGCCCGGCCGTTGAGATGGAACAAGGTGTTTGGCCGATTCATGGGGCTTTTTGTGGCCTGCCCGGCCGGCGAAAGCAATGCGTGGGCGCCCCGCCCATGCACAGGCCTGCAGTGACGCGGCGATGCGAAAATGCTAGAGTTGGAACAAGTCCAGGTTGCAGAGCCGCAGATCAAGCGGTGGTTCAGGAGACGGTATCATGGCGATCAAGTTCGGGCGGCCCATCGAATTGCGCGACGCTGCGCCCCGCTCGTCCGTCTATGACGCCCCCTCGCTCGGTCTCTCCACCCGCCTGCGCCGCAACCGCAAGAGCGAATGGGCGCGCCGGCTGGTGCGCGAAAACACCGTCACCACCGACGACCTGATCTGGCCGCTGTTCGTGGTCGAGGGCGACAATGCGCGCACGCCGATCGCATCGATGCCCGGCGTCGAGCGCCTCACCGTGGATCAGGTGGTCCGCGACGCCGAGCGCGCCGTAAAACTTGATATCCCCTGCATCGCGCTGTTCCCCTACACCGATCCGACGCTGCGCGACGAAACCGGCTCCGAGGCCTGGAACGGCAACAATCTGGTCTGCCAGTCGGTGCGCGCCATCAAGAAGGAATTCCCGGATCTCGGCGTGCTCTGCGATGTCGCGCTCGATCCGTATACGAGCCATGGCCATGACGGCCTGCTGCAGAACGGCCGCATCCTCAATGACGAGACCGTGGCCGTGCTGGTGCGTCAGGCGCTGGTGCAGGCGGAAGCCGGCTGCGATGTCATCGCGCCGTCGGACATGATGGACGGCCGCGTCGGCGCCATCCGCGAGGCGCTGGACGACGCCGGTTTCGGCGATGTGCAGATCATGGCCTATGCCGCGAAATACGCGTCGGCCTTCTATGGCCCGTTCCGCGACGCCATCGGCTCGGCCAAGACGCTGAATGGCGACAAGCGCACCTATCAGATGGACTCGGCCAATTCCGACGAGGCGATCCGCGAGGTTGAGCTCGATCTGGCTGAAGGCGCCGACATGGTGATGGTGAAGCCGGGCATGCCCTATCTCGACATCATCCGCCGGGTGAAGGACACGTTTGCGGTGCCGACCTTCGCCTATCAGGTGTCGGGCGAATACGCGATGATCATGGGCGCCATCAACAATGGCTGGCTCGACCGCGATCGCGTGATCATGGAGAGCCTGGTGGCCTTCAAGCGCGCCGGCGCCGATGGCGTGCTGACATATTTCGCGCCGGAAGCGGCGGAGCGGATCCGCGCGGGGCGGTAAGTGCCGGTATCTGCCCGATGCATAAGCAACAGGCTGCCGCATACGCTTGCTTGCCAAACGGGCGTCAGTTGCTACGCTGACTGATGCTCCGGTCCATCCAGACACTTCGCGATACGTCCACCGACGCCCGCATTCTTGCGGCGGACGGCGACCAGCTCGCTTTGGTCGGCGGCGGCGACGACTATTACATGCCGTGGCACTGGCATGACTGCCTGATGATCCTGCTGCCGCGGGTCGGCGCCGTCGATTTCCGCGACGAGACCCGATCGGCCGGCACCTGGCTCAGCGAAGACCGCTTCGTCGTGGTGCCGCAGACGCTGTCGCACCAGACCGCTGCACGGCGGACCGGCCATGATCATCTGGCCATCTATGCCACCGACGATCAGCTGACCGGCATCGAAGCGCGGTTGGGCTCCCTGAGCCGCATCCGGGCCCGGCTCGGCACGCCCACCTTCTTTGCGACATCGCCGGAGATGCGCACCCTGCTCGGCCTGTGCCAGGCCTGCACGCCCGCGGATGTCGCCGCGCAATCTGTCCGCGCCCATATGGTGGCCGCGCTGCTGATCCACTGCCTCAGCCAGATCGAACGCGGCGAACAGCTTTCGGCCTCGACTCCGGCCACCCATGGCGATGCGCTGGTCTCCGAGGTGAAGTCCTACATCGCGAACAATCTGGCCGGCGACCTGTCGCTCGACCTGATCGCCGACGCTTTCGGCTTGTCGCGCCGCCATGTCACCCGTTTGTTTCGCGACAAGACCGGCATGACCATCGGCGAGTTTCACGATCACGAACGCCTCGACCGCGCGCGCGACCTGCTTCGCACCACCGATCTGCCGGTCGGCGAAGTCGCCTGGCGGGTCGGCCTCGACTCCGGCTCGGCCCTCGCCCGGCTGATGCGGCGCGTCGCCGGCGTCTCGCCGACCGACGCCCGCAAGATGGCCCGATCCGACACGCATTAAGGCCCGCCGGGTCGCGCAGACAGACCGGCCGTTCCCCTACTCTCCAGCGATGGACAGGAGAGGATGAGCGGGATGGCGGATGTTCGGCCCGACGATTTCATCGTGTTTTCGGACGTCACCAAGACGTTCCAGACCGGCACGCAGAGCTATACGGCGATCCGCGACGTTACGCTGTCGATGAAGCGTGGCGATATCACGATGCTGCTCGGGCCGTCGGGATGCGGCAAGTCCACGCTGCTGAACATGACCGCGGGGCTCATCAGCGCCAGCAAGGGCCGCGTGAGCTATGGCGGAACTGAGGTCAGCGGCTTGAATGGCAAGGTCGCCTATATGACGCAGCAGGATCACCTGCTGCCGTGGCGCACCGTTGCCGGCAACGTGTCCGTCCCACTCGAAGTCGCCGGGCTTCCGAAACGCCAGTGCGAAGCGCGTGTCGCAGAATTGCTCGCGCTTGTCGGCCTGAAGGATTTTGCCACATCCTATCCGAACCAGATCTCGGGCGGCATGCGCAAGCGCTGCGCGCTGGCGCGGCTGCTCGCGGCCGAACGCGAGACGCTGCTGCTCGACGAGCCGTTCGGCGCACTCGATGCGCAATTACGGCTGACTCTGCAGGCAGAGCTGCTGCGCATCTGCCGCAAGCTCAATCTGACGGTGATGTTCGTGACCCACGACATCGAGGAAGCCGCAGCCCTCGGCGACCGATGCGCGGTGTTCCAGGGGCGCCCGGGCACGATCGCAAAAGTGTTCGACAATCCGCTGCCGAAGGACCGCGATCTCGCGCGCCTGCGCTTCGATCCGCGCCATCACGCCTTCACCAACGAGCTGTGGGCGATGCTCACGCCTGATCTGTCGGCCGCGCCGGCCGAGCTTCAGGCATCGGCGTAAGGAGCACGACGATGGAAACGCAACTGTCTTTTCGATCGATCATGCTCGCGCGGATCGCGCTGCTGGTGGCCCTGCTGCTGATCTGGCAATTCGGATCAGTGTGGTCCGGCAGCGAGTTCTATGTCTCGACGCCATCCGAAATCGCGCAGAGTTTCTGGCAGGTCCTGCGCAGCGGCGAACTGCTGTTCCACGCCTCGATCACCACCATCGAGGCGTTGAGCGGTTTCCTGATCGGCGGCAGTGCCGGCGTGCTGGTCGGTCTCGTGCTCGGGCGATCCCGCATCCTCGCCGATATCCTCGATCCGTTTCTCACCGCCATCTACAGCCTGCCGAAAGTGGCGCTGGCGCCGCTGTTCGTGTTGTGGCTCGGCATCGGCATCGAGATGAAGATCGTGCTGGCCGCGGTTACCGTATTCTTCCTGGTGTTCCTCAACACCTATACGGGCGTGCGCAGTGTCAGCCGCGAGCAGCTCACCGTCATCCGCCTGATGGGCGCCTCCGAACATCAGTTGATGACCAAACTGGTGCTGCCCTCCGCCATCACCTGGGTGTTTGCCGGGCTGCGGCTGTCGGTGCCCTATGCGCTGATCGGCGCCATCGTCGGCGAGATCATCGCCTCGAACCGTGGCCTCGGTTACCTCATCTCCAACGCCGCCTCCAAATTCGATACGCCCGGTGTCTTCGCTGCGCTGATCGCTATCGTCGTGCTGACGATGCTGCTGAATCTTGCGGTGAAGATTCTCGAACGCGTGCTGATGCCGTGGAAAGCGGCCGAGGAGCATCGCGAAGTCACCGTCTGATCCATCGTCCATCCAGCAACGTCCACTTCACGCATCGGGAGACACGCATGCAGTTTTCACGACGACAGGCGATCGCGCTCGCAGGCCTCGGCGCCACCGGCTTCCTCGCCTCGCCGGCCATCGCGCAGTCCCGGCAGAAGGTCATCCTCGGCCAACCCAGCGAAGGCTTCATCTATCTGCCGATCTATGTGGCGCGCACCAAGGGCTTCTTCGAACAGGAAGGCCTCGATGCCGAGGTCATCACCTTCTCCAAGGGCGGCGCGGAAGCGCTCGCGGCCGTGCTGGGCGGACAGTCGCAGATCTATGTCGGCAGCCCCGGCGTCCAGCTCCGCGCGCAGGAGAAGAAGCAGCCCGTGCAGACCTTTGCGGCAGTGCAGACGCAGTTCGGATCGGACCTGGTGCTGTCGGCGGATGCTGCCAAGAAGATCGATCTCGCGAACCTGAAAGACCCGAAGGCCAAGGCTGCTGCACTAAAGGGCCTGACGATTGCGGTGGCAGGTCCCGGCAGCCTCACCGATCTGATGGTTCGCCACATCGCCGTCTATGGCGGCCTCAATCCCGACCGCGACATGACGATCACGCCGATCGGCGGCGGCAGCAGCATGCTGGCGGCATTCGGCCAGAAGCGCATCGACGGCTACGCGCTCTCGGCGCCGACATCGACGACGGGCATCGAGCGCTTCGGCGGCGCCATGCTGTACGATTTCGCGCGCGGCGAATATCCGCCCTTTGCCGACATCCTGTTCTACACGCTGATCGCCCGCAATGACTGGATCACCGGCAAGCCGGAGCTCGCGCAGAAGGTCGTGCGCGGATTGTGGAAGGGCCTTCGCTACATGAAGTCCAATCCGGACGAGGCGCGCGAGGCGGTGCGGCCGTTCTTTGCCCAGGTACCGCAGGCCGAATTCGATCTCGCCTGGAAACTGACGCTGCCCTCATTCCGTGATAATCCGCGGATCGAGGAAGCCGGCATGAAGAAGAACTATGCCTTCCTCGCCGAGGCGGAGCAGAAACCCGTGACCGTTCCCATCGCAGACTCCTATACCAATGCCGTCGTCGATACCGTCGCGCCGTCGATGAAGTAAGCAGGATATTTTTTATGACCGACGTCAAGCTCGTCAACGTGTTCACGCATCAGGGCGCGGGCGGCAATCCGTGCCCCATCGTGGTCGATGCCTCCGCCCTCGCCCCGTCAGACATGCAGCGCATCGCGGCTGACTACGGCCATGAGTCCGGCTTCGTGCTGCCGGCCACGGGCGGCGATGCGGATTATACGTTCCGTTTCTGGGTGCCACGCCATGAGATGGAAATGTGCGGCCACGCCACCATCGGTGCGCTATGGACCATGGCGACGCTGGGGCAGTTGCGATCGCATCAGGTCCGTATCGAGACCCGCAGTGGGCCGGTCACCGGGTTCGTCGATATGGCAAATGCTGCGGATCCCTATGTCGAGATCACCCAGCCGGTCGGAAAGGTCGTCGATCTCACACAGGCGCAGGAAGATGCCGTGCTGTCGGCCTTGCGGATCACCCGCAGCGATCTGCTCGACCTGCCGATGCAGAATGCCGTGACGTCGCGCGTCAAGACGCTGATCCCGATGAAGAGCGTGGCGCGGCTGAACGATCTGCAGACGATCATGCCGACCACCGAAGCGTGTTGCGAGAGCATCGGCTCCACCGGCCTCTATCCCTACGCCGTCGACAGCGAGAGCGAGCGCCGGTTCGAGGCGCGGCAGTTTCCGAAATCGTCGGGCTATCCCGAAGATGCCGCAACAGGCATCGCAGCGGCTGCGCTTGCCTTCGGGCTGCTGAAGAACGGGCTCGTCACGCCCGACAGCACGCGCATCACCATTCTGCAGGGACGTCCCCTCGGCGCCCTGTCCGAAATCGGTGTGCGTCTCGGCTTTGCCGACGAAGCGCCCGTGGGTTGCCTCGTCGGCGGGACGACGCAACTGGCAGACCCCAAGCAGCACTAACCGCTCAGGCCAAACAGACGAGACGCCATCATGTCAGGCAATGCATCATCATCCGCCTTCGAAGCCGCCTATGGATTTGCGCGCAGCGATGTCCGCCTCTCCAACTGGCGACAGGCGCCGTGGAATGTTTGGGCGTTCCGCCATGTCTCCGAACTCATCCCGACCGCGCGGATCGCAGCCACGCCGGGACTGACGGAGGATGCCGTCGTCGATCCCCGCGATCTCCTTCGCCTGCCGCTCCCGGTCGGCGGCGACAACATGACGATCGCGGATGGCTTGCGCAGCACGTTTACTGATGCGCTCGTCGTGATGAAATCCGGCCGCGTGATTGCCGATTATCACGCACCGAATTTCACCCTGCAGTCGCGGCATATCCTGTTTTCGTCCAGCAAATCGGTCACCGCTGTCGTCGCCGGCATCGTGCATAACGACGGCCTGATCGACCTCGATGCGCCCGTGCCGACATACGTTCCCGAACTCGGCTCATCCGCCTATGCGGATGCCCGCATCCGCGATGTCCTCGACATGCGCGTGAGTCTCGATTTCTCGGAAACCTATCAGGACCCCCGCGGCGATTTTGCGCGCTATCGCCGCGCCGGCCTGCTGGAGCCGGCGGTGCCCGGCGACACGCCGGATTCGCTCATCCCCTTCCTGGCCTCGCTGCAGAAGGGACCCGGCGATCACGGCGGGCCGTTTCACTACTGCTCGCCCAATTCGGATGTGCTGGGCCTCGTGATCGAACGCGCCACCGGCCAGCGCTTCAACGATTTTGTCTCCGAGCGCCTGTGGCAACCGATCGGCGCGCGGCAGGATGCCTATATCACGGTGGATGCCACCGGCCTCGCCCGCACCGGCGGCGGCTTCTGCATGGCGCCGCGCGACTTCGCCCGGATCGGCGAATTGATGCGGCTGGGCGGCACGCTGGATGGACGCCGCATTCTCTCCGACAACTGGGTGGAGGATACGATCGCGCATGGTTCACCCGAAGCCTGGCGCGCGGGTCCGGGCGTGGAATGGCTGCCCGAGGGCCGCTACAGCAACAAATGGTACCAGACCGGCAATGCCAATAGCGCCTTCTTCACGCTCGGCATCCATGGGCAGATGCTCTATGTGGACCCGGTTGCGGAACTGACCGTCGCCAAATTCTCGTCGCAGCCGGAGCCGGTGAACAACGATCTCAAGCGGCTGAATTTGGCGCTGTTTGACGCACTGGCGAAGCAAGCCTGACCAGTCATTCCGGGTTCGCGTCTTCGACGCGCCCCGGAATGACTGGCGGGGGCTCGCACTCTTGCACCCTCTCCCGATCATCACCACGTGATCAGTTGTGATGAGGGAGGAGCCATCCATGTCCGACACCGGTCCGCGCTACGGCAGCCAGCAGGGTGACACCTGGCGCAGCAATGGTGCGCCGCCGCGCACGCATGCGTTCGATCCCTATGCGCAGCCCGACCTGTTCCGCGGCGTGCTGGCGCGGCGCGTCGTGGCGTTCCTGATCGACGTGGTGGTGATCTCGATCCCGATCATTCTTGCTGTGATCTTCATCTCGGTGTTCGGGCTCGTGACCTTCGGCCTCGGCTGGGGCCTGTTTTGGCTGATCTCGCCGGCCACGGTGATCTGGCTCATCGTGTATTACGGCATGTCGCTGGGCGGACCGCATTCCGCCACCTGGGGCATGCGGATGATGGACCTGCAGATGCGCACCTTCTCCGGCACGCCCGGCTATTTCGTGCTGGGCTGCGCGCATGCGGTCCTGTTCTGGGCCTCGGTGTCGCTGCTGACGCCGCTGGTGCTGATCGTGGCCCTGCTCAATGGCCGCCGGCAGTTGCTGCATGACCTGGTGCTTGGAACCGTGGTGGTGAATGCCTCCGTGGCGCGGGCGCAGGTTGGCTACGCCGGCTGAATTTGACATCGATCAATCCGCCGGCGGGATTTTTTAAAGACTCGGCAAATTCATTGACCGTTAGCCCGGTCGGCGCAATGTTATGTCGAACTGCTTCGGAGCCGAAACACGACCCGTGACCCAGCACTCCCGCGACACCCCGCAATTCTACCTGACGGCGCCGTCGCCCTGCCCGTATCTGGCCGGCCGACAGGAGCGCAAGGTCTTTACGCATCTGGTGGGCGAGAAGGCCGGCGATCTCAATGACCTCCTGACCCATGGCGGCTTCCGCCGCAGCCAGTCGATCGCGTACCGACCGGCCTGCGACCAGTGCCGCGCCTGCGTCTCGGTGCGGGTGATTGCCGATGAATTCAAGCCGTCGCGAAACTTCCGCAAGGTGCAGGCGCGCAATGCCGATGTGATCGGCGAGCAGCGCAACGCGGTGCCGACCTCCGAACAGTATTCCGTCTTCCGCGCCTATCTCGACCAGCGCCACCGCATGGGCGGCATGGCCGACATGACGGTGCTGGACTACGCAATGATGGTGGAGGACTCCCATGTGGAAACCCGCATCATCGAATATCGCCGCCGCGGTCCCGACAGCGGCATCACCGGTCGTGGCGAAGACCTGCTGGCGGTGGCGCTCACCGATGTGCTCAGCGACGGGCTGTCGATGGTCTATTCGTTCTTCGAGCCCGGCGAGGAAGCCCGCTCGCTCGGCACCTTCATGATCCTCGATCACATCGGACGCGCGAAGAAGATGGGCCTGCCTTACGTCTATCTCGGCTACTGGATCGAGGGATCCAAGAAGATGGACTACAAGGGCCGCTATCTGCCGCAACAGCGGCTGGCGCCGTCAGGCTGGCTCCGCGTGGATGAGAATGGCGAGATGGTGGGCGAGCCGCAGGAGTAGTCCTCCGCCCTCATCCTGAAAGTCTGTCTCATAAAGCGATGGGGTATTTTTGGCTGGACTTGCTCGGGACAGTAATCCCAGCTCGCTTCTCCGTCCCTCATCCTGAGGAGCCGCGCAGCGGCGTCTCGAAGGATGGCCACGAGCTCGGAGCCGAGCAATCTCATGGTTCGAGACGCGGCTTACAGCCGCTCCTCACCATGAGGGGCGGAGTTACGCAAAGAAGAAATCCACCACCAGCTTTACATTCAGCGCGATGATCACAACGGCCGTGATCGCCGCCAGCGCCGTGACCCAGCGTGGCGCGATGAACGGGCCCATCTTGCGCTTGCTCGCGGTGAACAACACCAGCGGCACCACGGCGAATGGCAGCTGCAAGCTCAGCACCACCTGGCTGAGAATGAGCAACTGGCCCGTGCCCTTCTCGCCATACCAGATCGTCACCACCACCGCCGGCACGATGGCGATCATGCGGGTGATCATGCGGCGCAGCCAGGGCGGCATCTTCAGCCGCAAAAAGCCTTCCATCACGATCTGGCCGGACAGCGTCGCCGTGATGGTCGAGTTCAGGCCGCAGCAGAGCAGCGCGATCGCGAACAAAGTCGGCGCGAGGCTCGAGCCGAGCAGCGGCGCCAGGAAGGCGTGCGCCTGATCGAGTTCGGCCACATCGGTCTTGCCGGATTTGTGGAAGGTCGCAGCAGCGAGGATCAGGATCGAGGCATTGATGGTCAAGGCGAGACACAGCGCGATGGTCGAATCCCAGGTCGAAAGCTTGATCGCTTCCTTGCGCTCCGCGACGCTTGCGCCATAGCCGCGCGTCTGTACGAGACCGGAATGCAGATAGAGATTATGCGGCATCACCGTCGCGCCCAGAATGCCGAGGGCGAGGAACAGCATCTCCTTGTTGGCGACGATCTCGGTGGTCGGCGCGAAGCCGCGGATCACCTGCCCCCAATCGGGATCGGCCATGGCGATCTGGATGGCGAAACAGGCGGCGATGACGCCGAGCAGCGTGACGACAAAGGCCTCGATCCAGCGAAAGCCATAGGCCTGCAGCGCGAGGATGAGAAACACATCGGCCGCGGTGATGATAACGCCGATCTCGAGCGGAATGCCGAACAGGAGATTGAGGCCGATGGCGGTGCCGATGACTTCGGCAAGATCGGTGGCAGTGATCGCGATCTCCGCCGAGATCCACAGCAGCCAGGCCACAGGCTTCGGATAGGCGTCGCGGCAGGCCTGGGCGAGATCCCTGCCCGCGCCGACACCAAGCCGCGAACACAGCGACTGCAGCACGATCGCCATCAGGTTGGAGACCAGCGCCACGGTGAGCAGCGCGTAACCGAACTTGGAGCCGCCGGCGAGCGAGGTGGCCCAGTTGCCGGGGTCCATATAGCCGACGGCGACGAGATAGCCGGGGCCGAGAAACGCCACCAGCTTGCGCCAGAACGAGCCGTTTTTCACGATCCGCACCGAGCCGAACATGCCCGCCAGCGACGGATCGCCCCCGCTCGTCCGCCAGCCCGGCAGATCGACGGCCGGCGCGGAGGTGGCGGGGTTCAATGGTTCAGCAGCGACGGCAGGCGATTTGGCATCCATTTCAGCAGGATGGCCGAAAACGCCGCTTATTGCAACTCACTTGCAAGTGCATCTGGAAAAACTGTTCGAACATCGGATTTCGATTCCGAGGCTCGAAGATCGGTCCCTCAGCCCGCCATTACCTGCGCGATCCAGGACGCGATCATCAAATCCAGATGCGCGCCGCCGCCGTTCTTGAACAGCGTGATGTCATCGTCCGACCGGCGCCTGCGCGCGTCGGGACGCACGAGATCGTAGAGATCGCCCAACACGCTGTTGGCCGTGATGGCGCCCGAGGCGATCGGCGCGATCAGTTCCCCGATGTGGAGCGCGGTCACGCGGCTGTCCACGAACACGGCCGCCTTGCTCATCAGCGCATCATCGGCCTCGCGCATGTCGGCTTTGAAAGCGCCGATGAGATCGACATGGGTGCCAGGCCGAACCCACGCGCCCGGGATCACCGGCTGTCGTGCCATCGTGGCGGAGCTGACGATATCCGCCTCCCCGAGCGCAGCCTGCAGATCGGGGACCGCCGCGACATCGATGCCGCGATCACTGAACCGCGCGACCAATTGCTGTGCCTGTTCCGGCCTGCGCGACCACACCGAGATGCGCTCAATCCCCGGCAGTGCAGCCGCATAGGCTTTGACGAGACTGGTCGCCACCGTCCCCGCGCCGACGATCAACAGATGCCTGCTGTCGGGACGCGCCAGAAGGCTGGCACCCAGCACCGAATCCGCAGCGGTCTTGAATTCCGTGACCAAGGCGCTGTCAACGACGGCCTGGACGCTGCCGGTGTCCTTGTCGAAGACCAGCATGGCGCCCTGCACGGTGGGGATGCCGCGCGCCGCATTGGCATCAAGCACCGTAAAAGTCTTGGCGCCATATCCCAGCCCTTCGATGTAAGCCGAGCGGCTCATCATCGTGCCGGTGGGCGGGCCGAGAAAGACGTCCTTGATCTCCGCCACGGGCAAGTGATGGCCTTCACGCAACGCGTTCACTGCGCCGGGCCAATCCAGTCGCCCGATCGTCGCGTCATGGCTGAGGAACGGCGGCACGGGGAGTTTGCTGGTCATGAAGTAAGAACGCTGTCCAAGGTTCGGGGTTCATCTTTGCGCCATCTGCAGATGATCGGTGGCTGCGACATATCTCGTATCAATCCACTTCATGGAAACAATGGATGATCTGTGCTTTGAGTCTGCGGGATGATCAGCGTGACATCGCGTCAACGCGTGAATTTCTCCACTTGGGATACTGCGAGGATACGCATGCATCGTTTCCGGCACATGCTGCCGCTCCTTATGAGCCTGCTCGCGATCGCCTGTCCATCGCCCACATTTGCCATCAGCGCCGATGCCGCCTGCACGCAGAGTAACGACGCCGACGCCAAAATGAAAGCATGCACGGACCTCCTGCAGAGTGGCCGGCGACTTTCGGCGCCTGACAAAGCCAAATATCTCGCTTATCGCGGCTGGGCTCACACGCAGAAACAAGATTATCAAGCAGCCTTGGCCGATCTAGATTTGTCGATTGCGCTGGACGATCGCCAGTTCGGCTCGCACGGATCGCGTGCGGGCGTGCATCGGGTTCTCGGCGCCCTCGACCTTGCGATCAGGGACGCCGATGCCTGTATCAGGCTTGCACCACGTTTCGCACCAGCCCGGACCCTGCGCGGCGATATCCTGCGCGACAAGGGAGACACCGAAGGCGCGTTGAAGGAATACGACACTGCGTTGAAACTCGATCCAACCGAACTGAGCGCATTCACGGGCCGCGCGATCACGTACCGCATTCTGGGACGCGCGAAGGAAGCCCAGGCCGAGTTGATGCGTGCGCTCGCGCTCGACAACCGCGTCGCTGAAATATACGTCGCGCAAGGCCAGCTCGCCGAAAGCAACCATGACCTTGCCAAGGCCCGCGAGGCCTATGCGCGTGCGCTCGAACAGCCGAAGACAATCCGCTTCACCAACAAGACCGGGAGCCCCATCATCGATGCAGCAAGGCAGCAGAAAATCGCGGCTGCCCGTCTTGCGGTATTGAACAGCGAGCCGCAAGACATCGCGTCGTCCGCCGCTTCTCCGGTGCCAATGCAAAAGATCGCATTGGTGATCGGCAACGGCGCCTATGGCACCGCCAGCAAGCTGCCTAATCCGCCAAGGGATGCAAAGCTGATCGCGCACGAACTGCGCAGCATCGGCTTCGATACGACCGAAGGAATCGACATGACCAGCGACGCGATGCGCCGCACGGTGAAGGAGTTTCTGGCGAAGGCCCCCCGCGCGAAGGTCACGTTGATCTTCTTTGCCGGGCACGGCATGCAGATCGACGGCAGGAATTATCTCGTGCCGATCGACGCGCAGCTGACCAGTGACAAGACACTCTCCGACGAAATGATTGATCTCGATTTCATCATGGCTGGCCTGGACGACAAGCTGCGGACCAATGTGATCGTGCTCGACGCCTGCCGCGACAATCCATTCGCGTCCAGGACACCCGGCGACTCCGTTGCCAGCCGATCGATCGCGATCCGCTCCGGGCTCGCACCGCAAGCCGGGCTGAGCAGCGGCGGAACCCTGGGGGCCGGAACGCTGATCGCATTTGCAACGGCACCGGGACAGGTCGCTTTCGACGGCGACGGCGCCAGCAGCCCCTTCACGACCGCGCTGGCACGCCACATCGTGACGCCCGGTCTGGAACTGCAGCAGATGCTGACACGGGTGCGATCCGAAGTCGTCGCCTCGACCAGAGGCAAGCAGGTGCCGTGGTCGAATTCGTCGCTGCTGGGAGAGGTCTACCTGGCCGCGGCCCCGTGAAGCGCATCGCCCACCGCCCTGCCGCACCAGGATTCAACGAGACGGGATGGGCCGATGCGGCCTTGGGCCCGGCGGGCCGGCGCTGGCGTCCGGTTCGGACCGCGCGCGCGTCAAGCGCCTCGATGAGACGCTGCGCGATCAATGCTCGAGAGTCAGGCGGGGGTCGTCCCGGAGGGCCTGAGCGCGATCGGCGCCCAAGACAGGCGGCCGTCGTCATAGGTCTCGACCAGGCGATTGACCGGATGACGGTCGGTGGCGACGATCGCCTGGATCGTGTTGCGATGGGCTCCGGGGCTTTTGCCCTCCCGGCTGCAATTGCAGAATTTGCAGGCCATCGCCTTGGCTGCGCTGTCGATGGTGGCGACATGCTGGTTGAGGTGCTTGCCGGCGCCTGCGACGCCCGTTTCGATGCGCAGACGACGGCGCGCGGCATCCTTGGTTTCGCGATCGGGAACGAAAGTGGGGCCGTCGCAATAGAAGCAGGCGCCGCCCTGCTCGCGCCAAAGGCCGTAAAGTTTGTCGGTCCGATCCATGTCCTGCTCGTAGACTAGCTCCGACGTCTCCACCAGAGGCGCCGCTGGATGAGCTTTATCACAATCTGCACGCAGGAGTCGTCGGGGCAGCGGGCGAATTCGCCTGCGTTTCACGGCAGGTTGCCGGTAAACGGGTGGTTCCAGCCACACAGCCGGCCAATGGTCGTCCCGCAACCCAGGATACGCCATGACCGCCTCGCCTGCCGACCGCCTGCCCGCCACCTTCAACCGTCTCGCCTGGTCCAACCTGGCTGCGCAATCGGCCGAGCAGATCGCGCTCGCCGCGGCGCCCATCGTGGCGGTGCTGCTGCTTGGTGTCGGCGAAGGCCAGACCGGATTGCTGCAGACCGCGCTGACGTTGCCCTTTGTTTTGTTCGCCATCCCGGCCGGGCTGCTGGCCGACCGGATGTCGCGGCGGGCATTGATGGCAGGCGCCGAAGCGCTGCGTGCCCTGTCGTTGCTGCTGACCCTCGCGCTGATCTGGTGGGGCATGCTGACCCTGCCCCTGCTCGCCCTGCTCGGTTTTGTCGCGGTATGCGGCACGGTGGCCTACAGCGTTGCGGCGCCGTCACTGGTGCCTTCGCTGGTCGCGTCGAACCAACTGGGCGCCGCCAATGCGCGGATCGAACTGGCGCGCACGGTGGCCTTTGCGGGCGGTCCGGCCATCGGCGGTGCGCTGGTGGGAATGGTCGGCGCAGCACCGGCCTTTGGCGCGGCTGCCGCGCTATCCATCGTTGCGGTCATCTGCCTCGCCGGTCTCTCCGAGCCCGCACGTGTCAGCGTGCAGCGGCGCAAGCCGATGCAGGATATCGCGGAAGGCCTGTCCTTCGTCGCACGGCATCCCTATCTGCGGCCGGTCTTTGTCACCCAGTTCATCTTCGGCGCGGCGGCCTTCATGATCCTCGCGATCTTCGTGCCCTATGCCGTGCGCCATCTCGGCCTCAGCGCCGCCGGCATCGGCATCACGCTGGCCATGTATGGCGCCGGCATGGTGGTCGGCGCGCTGGCGGCGACGCGGGTGATGCAGCGGCTGCCATTCGGCACGGTGATCGCGCTTGGCCCCGTCACCGGCTTCGTCGCATCCCTCGTGATGGCGCTCACGATCTGGTGGCCCTATCCGGTACTGGCCGGACTGAGCTTCTTCCTGCTCGGCGTCGGCCCGATCCTGTGGGTCATCTCCACGGCGACACTCCGGCAATCGGTAACACCGCCGAGCCTGCTCGGGCGTGTTTCGGCCATCAACATCCTGAGCTATGGCGCGCGCCCGATCGGCACCGGCATCGCCGCCGTCATCGGCGGCCTGTATCATGCGGAGGCCTGCCTCTATCTCGCCGTCGCGGGCTTTGCCTGGCAGGCGCTGGTGATCCTGAACTCGCCGGCCGTGGCACTTACGCGGCAGCCGGACATGGTCGGCGATGTGGACGGATGTGCATCGACACAAGCTTGACCACTTTTGTGTAGTTCACCCGCCTTCGCTGATGCACTCTCCGCATTGCAGCACGTTTGGTTAGTGTAGTTCGTCCGCGTCCTAGCGTCGCAGCGAAGCGATGGTTCTTGCCAAAGTACCGGGCAAGCCGTTGTCTTGCCCTCAATCAACAAGGTCAGTCCGCAAAGGACGACCACTCGGGGAGAACACAATGACCGATACCAAGGACAGGACTCCGTCCAGGCGCCGCTTTCTGAAGGTCGCCACGGCCGGCGCTGCCGCAACTGTTGCGGCACCGGCTCTCGCGCAAAGCACCGGGCCGATCAATATGCGCTGGCAGAGCACATGGCCGGCCAAGGACATCTTCCACGAATACGCGCAGGACTACGCCAAGAAGGTCAATGACATGACCGGCGGCGACCTCAAGATCGAGGTGCTGCCGGCGGGCGCCGTGGTGCCGGCCTTCGGCCTGCTCGACGCGGTGTCGAAGGGCACGCTCGATGGCGGGCATGGCGTGATGGTCTATCACTATGGCAAGCAGACCGCGCTGGCGCTGTGGGGCTCCGGCCCGGCCTATGCCATGGACGCGAACATGCTGCTGGCCTGGCACAAGTTCGGCGGCGGCAAGGAGCTGCTGGCAAAACTCTATGCGTCCATCAATGCCAATGTCGTATCACTGCCCTATGGCCCGATGCCGACCCAGCCGCTCGGCTGGTTCAAGAAACCGGTGCAGAAGGCCGATGATCTCAAGGGCGTGAAATTCCGCACCGTCGGCATTTCCATCGACGTGTTCACCGGCCTCGGCGCCGCCGTGAATGCGCTGCCCGGCGGCGAAATCGTCTCGGCGATGGATCGCGGCCTGCTCGACGCTGCCGAATTCAACAATGCCTCGTCGGACCGCATTCTCGGTTTCGCCGACGTCTCGAAGATCTGCATGCTGCAGAGCTATCACCAGAATGCCGAACAGTTCGAGATCCTGTTCAACAAGACCAAATACGACGCCCTGCCCGAGAAGCTGCGCGCCATCATCGCGGGGGCTGCGGAAGCGGCCGGCCAGGAGATGTCGTGGAAGGCCATCGACCGCTATTCGCAGGACTATGCGGACCTGCAGGCCAAGGACAAGGTGAAGTTCTACAAGACACCGGACTCCGTGTTGCAGAAGCAGCTCGATGTCTATGACGAGGTGGTCGCCAAGAAGTCGACGGAGAACCCGCTGTTCAAGGAGATCGTGGAGTCGCAGATGGCCTTCGCCAAGCGCGCCACCCAGTGGGAGCAGGACACGGTGGTCAATCGCCGCATGGCCTATAACCACTACTTCGGACCGAACGCGAAGAAGAAGACCTGACGGCTGACGCCGCACGTGCCCCGCATCATCCGGGACCATCCTCCCGGATGATGCTTTGCTGTTGCCTGAACTCGCCGCCCTTCACATGCCCATGTTCTCGTAAACTGGCTTCCATGCAATGACCGCCGAGCGTTTCCTGCACTCCATCGATGGCATCAGCACATTCGCCGGCAAGGCTGCGGCCTGGCTCATTCTGGGATTGATGGGCCTCGTCTGCGCCGAAGTGTTCAAGCGCTATCTGCTGAACATGCCGACCGCCTGGATTTTTGACGCCTCCAACATGCTCTATGGCACGCTGTTCATGCTGTGCGGCGCCTACACGCTGGCGCAGAACGGACATGTGCGCGGTGATTTCCTGTATTCGTCCATGAAGCCGCGGACGCAGGCGTCGCTCGATCTCGTGCTCTATATCGTATTCTTCCTGCCGGGCATCGCGGCCTTGGTCTATGCCGGCTGGGACTATGCCGGCGACAGCTGGCGCATCCGCGAGCATTCCAATGTCACCGCGGACGGCCCGCCGGTCTATCACTTCAAGGCGATGATCCCGTTGGCCGGCGCGCTGCTGCTGTTGCAGGGCATTGCCGAAATCGCGCGTGCCGCGATCTGCCTCAAGACCGGGGCATGGCCGAGCCGGCTCAAGGACGTCTCGGAGATCGACGTGGTGGAGGAACAGCTCGCGCTCTCCGAACATGTCGATGAAGAGACCCGCCGCAATGCGATCGCGCATGCGCAGGATATCGAGGAAAGCGCGCGCCAGCGCGGCATGGGTGGGGAGACGCCGAAATGAGCGATCCCGCCCTCGGCCTGCTGATGCTCGGCCTCATCGTCGTCGTGATCATGCTCGGCTTTCCCACGGCCTTCACGCTGATGGGCCTCGGCATGTTCTTCGGCTTCTTCGCCTATTACCGCGCCGGGGAAGCCTGGGCCGACAACCATATCTTCGACCTGATGGTCCAGCGCACCTATGGCGCCATGACCAATGACGTCCTGATCTCCATCCCGCTCTTCGTGCTGATGGGCTATGTGATGGAGCGCGGCGCGCTGGTCGACAAGATGTTCTATTCGATCCAGCTCGCCTTCCGCCGCGTGCCGGCCTCGCTCGCCGTGGCGACGCTGATCGTCTGCACATTCTGGGGCATCGCCTCGGGCCTCGTCGGCGCCGTCGTGGTGCTGATGGGCGTCATCGCCTTCAATCCGATGCTGAAGGCAGGCTACGACGTCAAGCTCGCCTCCGGCGTCATCACCGCCGGCGGCACGCTGGGCATCCTGATCCCGCCCTCGGTGATGATCATCGTCTATGCGGCGGTGGCCGGGCAATCGGTGGTGAAGCTCTACGCCGCCGCGATGTTTCCGGGATTCTTCCTGGCGTTCCTCTATCTCGTCTACATCATCGGCTGGGCGCTGCTGAACCCGAAGATCGCGCCAAAGCTGCCGGAGAGCGAAACGCGTGTGCCGGTGCGGCCATGGATCGCCGACCTGCAGCAGGCCTATTCGCACAGGATGCTGCCGGCTCTGCTGACGGCCGCCGTAGCCCCCTCGCGCGCTATGGCGCTGACCATGGATGGCGCACGGATCAGCTATGGCACCATCCTGAAGAATCTCGGCTTCGCGCTGGTGCCGCTGATCCTCGCTTTGTCCACACTATGGGCGTCGTGGTGGTATGTGGTCATCCATCCGCAGCCCGATACGCCCGCGCCTGCCGCCATCACCGAGCGCGTACAGTCGGGCGATGCAAGCAAGTCTGAGCCCGCCGAAGAAAAGCTCGAAGAGCTCGGCTCGTCGCAATCCGGCTCATCGCAGGAGAGCGAGCCGGAAACGCTACAGCAGATGGGCAATGCCGAGCTGCAGACCAGCAACGCGCCTGCCTATACGGGGCCATCGCCGGAGTTCTACACCTACTTCGCCTTCACCGCGGCCATCATCCTGCTGCTGTTGTTCTACTACTACTGGACCATGGGCGCCGAACAGTTCGAGGTGCTGCGGCTGCTGACGTCTTCGGTGATGCCGCTCGGTCTCCTCACTGCCGTCGTGCTGGCCGTGATATTGCTCGGCATCACCACGGCGACGGAGTCTGCTGCGGTCGGGGCCGCTGGTGCGTTCCTGCTCGCGTTTCAGGCGCGGACGCTGGACTGGAAACGCACCAAGGAAGCCGTTTTCCTCACGGCGAAGACCACGAGCATGGTGTGCTGGCTGTTCGTGGGCTCGGCGCTGTTCTCCGCAGTGTTCGCCATTCTCGGCGGCCAGGCGCTTCTGGAAAGCTGGGTGCTGTCGCTGAACCTCACGCCGCTGCAGTTCATGATCCTGTCGCAGGCGATCATCTTCATTCTCGGCTGGCCGCTGGAATGGACCGAGATCATCGTGATCTTCGTGCCGATCTTCCTGCCGATGCTGAAACATTTCGGCATCGACCCGATCCTGTGGGGCGTTCTGGTGTTCGTGAACCTGCAGGCGGCGTTCCTGTCGCCGCCGGTGGCGATGTCGGCCTTCTATCTCAAGGGCGTCGCGCCAAAGCATGTCACGCTGAATCAGATTTTTGCCGGCATGATGCCCTATATGGTGATCGTCATCATCTGCATGATGCTGATGTATATCTGGCCCGGCCTGACGCTCTGGCTGCCGAATTACCTGTACGGGAACTGAGGACTGACGCGGCCGTAGGATGGGTAGAGCGCGGGCGCGATAGCGCCGGAGCGAAACCCATCATTCCGTCGATGCGGCAAGCTCCGCCGATGGGTTTCGCTTCGCTCTACCCATCCTAAGCACCTGCGCTCTCCATTTGACCAGCACCAATCCGCCCGGACCGACATCCCCTTTGCAGGCCGCGTTATATGATGTACATCATTCTTTAAATGAGGTTCATCATATGACCGACCGCACCGCTGAGAACGTGGCCAATAACCCGGCGCAGGAAACCGCCTCCACCGCCGGGCAGATCGCCGTGCTGGCAGCGCTGGCTTCGGTCGGCACGCTGGCGACCAATATTTTGCTGCCGTCGCTGCCGCAGATGGCGGTCGCGCTGCAGGTAACGACGCCGGCCGTCACCGCATCGATCACGGTCTTCCTCGTTGTATTCGCGCTGGGCCAGCTCGTGGTCGGCCCCATCTCCGATCGCTATGGTCGTCGCCTCCCGGTGCTGGCTGGCTTCGCCGTCTTCATCGCCGGAAGCATCTGGTGTGGCCTCGCCACTGACCTGCCCTCGCTGCTGGTCGGCCGCGCCATCCAGGCAGCGGGTGCCTGTTCGACATCGGTCCTGTCGCGCGCCATCGCGCGCGACCTGTTCAGCGGCGCAGCCCTTGCCCGCGTGCTCACGATGGTGATGATCGCCCAGGCGGCGGCGCCCGGCTTCTCGCCGCTGCTTGGCGGCGCGCTGGATCATTTCTTTGGCTGGCGCTCGGAATTCGTCTTTGTTGGCGCCTTCGCACTGGTATCCGCCATCGCCTTTGCTGCCACGCTCGGCGAGACCCACAATGCGACGCGCATTCCGCTCGATCCCATCGCCATCGGCACCACCTATGGCAAGCTCTCCACCAACCGGCATTTCCTGATCCCTGCGGCAACGGTCAGCCTGATCATGGGCGGCCTGTTCTCGATGTTCTCCGCCGCGCCGCGCATCCTGATCGAGGGTTATGGTTTCACGCCCATCGCCCTCGGCCTGTTCTTCGCCGGCACGGTGATGGTCGTGTTCGGATCGGGCATGCTGGCTGCGCGCCTGGCGCCGCGCTTCGGGCTGGAGCGCGCGATCCGTTACGGACTGCTGATCGCCTTCATTGGCGGGCTCGCCATTCTCGTGACGGCCTATGTGCATGCCAATGTCGCGACATTCATCGCCGCCACCTGCGTGTTCCTGCTCGGCATGGGGGTGGTCAATCCGCTCGGCACGGCGCAGACGCTGTCGCCGTTCGGCACCCATGCGGGTGCGGCGTCAGCCTTGCTCGGATTCTGGCAGATGACAGGCGCGGCGATTGGCGTGTTTCTGGTCGCCACGATCGTGCCTGATGCGTTGCTGGCACTCGGCATCGTTCTGAGCGGCGGGTGCCTGCTGGCGATGCTTCTTTATGCGATGCGTGCCAAGGCAGGCGTCGTGTAGGATGGGTTGAGCGCAGCGATACCCATCACCGCCGGACGCATGTGGTGATGGGTATCGCTGCGCTCAACCCATCCTACGAACGGAGCTTACCGCGCGAGATACCGCTCATAGGTGCCGCGCATCACTTCATCCGTGCCGATCTGCGGATCGAGGGTATAGAGATCCTGAGCATGGCCGATGCCGCGGAGCGCGAAGCGGCCGGTCGAGACGAGATATTTCCGGCCGTCGCTGTCGAGCCGTGACTGGAATTCCGACGAGGTCAACAGCGGGCGATCGACCGAACTGCACATCGAAGCGATGCGGCTGACTTCATTCACCGCCGGCCCCACCACGGTGAAATCCAGCCGGTCGTCGCTGCCGATATTGCCGTAGAAGACCTGGCCGATATGCAGGCCGACATAGGCCGTCGTCACCGGCTGGCCGGCAGCACTGCGCTTGGCATTCAAGGCCACGATGTTTTTGCGGAAGTAGTGCTCGGCGCGCAATGCATTGCGCTTGGCCTGGGCGATGTCATCACCTGCAAACATGGCCAGCACACCGTCGCCGATCAGCTTCAGCACATCGCCGCCGGATTCGTGGATGGCGTTGATGGATGCCTCGGCATAGTCGTTCAGAAACGGAATGATCTCATCGGGGCCAATGGCTTCGCTGATCCCCGTGGAATTGCGCAGGTCGGAGAACCACAGCACCGCCTTGATCCGTTCGGTGACGCCGCGCGTGATCCGGCCGCGCAACACCTGTTCGGCAGCGTCACGGCCGAGATAGACACGGCCGAGGGTGCGCGCGATTTCCATCTGCGCGGCCGATTTCAGCGCAAGGCCGAGTAAAGGCACGAGCTCGCGGAGCGCCGTCATCTGGCCTTCGTCGAAGCCGGCGTCGCGGCGGGTCGTCCAGTGCGAATAGACGCAGTCCATATTGCCCATGGAGCCCTGCTCGCCAAACCTGTGCACGAAGACGGCGCCATGGCGGTGTCCCTTGTCGCGCAGGCTGTCGATCATGTTGAACCGTTCGCTGACGGCCGGATCGAACAGGTCGAGGCGCATCTCGCTGTGCCCCTCTTCCAGCATGTGGAAGAACACCGAACGACGCCAGCTTTCCGCGGCGTCGCCGGTCGCCGTCGAGCCATATTCGAACATCTCGCTCTCATTGGTCGGCCTGTCGCTCCAGCGAAAGCCGCGCCCTTCGAAGAGAGGATGCAAGGTGTCGAGGAAGACCTGTCCGCGCGAGAGCTCAATGCCCATGGCGAGGCAGCGCTCGCAGAACCCGCGGATCAGATCGCTTTCAGGTGAACCGGTGAGGCCCTGGCCGGTGAGCCAGTTCATCAGTTCGATACGGGGGGCAGTGTCCATCAACGATTCCCAAAACGCTACACCTCATGGTGAGGAGGCGCACTTGCGCCGTCTCGAACCATGAGATGGCAGGCAGTACCTTAAATCCATCCTTCGAGACGCGCGCAAGGGCGCGCTCCTCAGGATGAGGCTGGAGAATGACGCAATCAGGAATGCGCGCCCCGTTCTTTCGGTTCCACGACCACCGACCCCGGGAACAGGCGCCGGATCAGGATGTAGAAGATCGGCGTGAAAATCAGGCCGAAAATCGTGACACCGATCATGCCGAAGAACACGGCGACACCAACGGCCTGACGCATCTCCGAGCCCGAGCCCGACGAGATCACCAGCGGCAGCACGCCGAGGATGAAGGCGAAGGACGTCATCAGGATGGGACGGATGCGCAACCGGCACGCCTCGACGATGGCGTCCAGCTGATCACGCCCCTCCTGCTCGATATCGCGCGCGAATTCGACGATCAGGATGGCGTTTTTCGCCGCCAGACCGACCAGCACAACGAAGCCGATCTGGGTCAGGATGTTGATGTCCTGCCCCATGATGCGCACGCCGATGGTGGCCGCGAACAGGCACATAGGGACGATCAAAATGACCGCGAAAGGCAGCGACCAGCTGCCATATTGCGCGGCCAGCACGAGATAGACGAACAGCACGCAGATCGGGAACACATAGAGCCCGGAATTGCCCGCAGTGACCTGCTGATAGGACAGGTCCGTCCATTCGAACGAAAAGCCGCTCGGCAGCGTCTCGTCGGCAAGCTTCTTCATCGTGTTCAAGGCCGTCGCCGAGCTGACACCAGGCAGCGTGTCGCCTTGCAGCTCCGACGCCGGATAGAGATTGTACCGCGGCACGCGATCCGGCCCGGCGCGATCCTCGAAATTCACGACACTGCCCAGCAGCACCATATTGCCATCGGCATTGCGGGTTTGCAGCCGGGCGAGATCCGAGCGTTCCTTGCGGAATGGCAGATCGGCTTGCGCGGTGACGTGATAGGTGCGGCCGAGAATGTTGAAGTCGTTGACATAGGCCGAACCGAAATAGGTCTGGATCGCGTCATTGACGTTGGAGATCGGCACATTGAGCATCTGCGCCTTCTGCCGATCGATGTCGACGAAGACCTGCGGGGTGTTCGCCGTGAAGGGCGAGAACACCGATGTGAGGCCGGGCGCCCGGCGCGCGGCATTGACGAGTTCATCCGTCGCCTTCTCGAGCAGATCGGGACCCCTGCCCTGATTGTCGAGAATTCGCATGGCAAAGCCGCCGCCGGTGCCGATGCCGGACACCGCCGGCGGCGGCACCACGATCACCAGTGCGCCCTGGATCGCCGCAAGCCGCTTGCGCAATTCGGCGGTGATCTGCGTGGCGGTATGGCCCTCCTTGGCGCGCTCCTCGGCATCGGCGAAGACGGGGAACAGCGCCGCCGCATTCGAGGCCTGCGTGCGCGTCGCGCCATTGAAACCGGCGAAAGACGGCACGCGGACGACGCCCGGGACTTCCAGCGCGATGCGCTCGATCTCGCGCACGATCTCCGTCGTGCGGCTCAGCGATGCCGCACCGGGCAATTGCACGACGACAATGACATAGCCGCGATCCTGCGCCGGGATGAAGCCCTGGGGCGTCGCATAAAGCAGCCAGCCGGCGGTGCCGATCAGTGCGGCATAGACGACCAGCATCAGCGCCAGATGATGAATGACGAAACCGGCGGCCGTGCCATAAGCATGCGAGAGCTTGTCGAAGCCGCGATTGAACACGCCGGTGAAAGCACTCCAGCCGCGCGCGACCACGTTCCAGTTCGGTGGCGGCTTCTTCTCGTGATGCTGGACGAGGATCATCGAGGCCAGCGCCGGCGACAGCGTGAGCGAACAGAAACAGGAGATCGCCGTGGCCACCGCAATCGTGACGGCGAATTGCTGGAAGAACTGTCCGGAAATGCCGCCGATAAACGCTGTCGGCACGAACACGGCGCACAGCACCAGCGCGATGGAGATCAGTGCGCCGCCGACCTCGGTCATGGTCAGAAGCGCCGCCTCGCGCCGGCTCTTGCCTTCGGCGAGATGCCGCTCGACATTCTCTACCACGACAATGGCATCATCGACCACGATGCCGACCGCCAGCACGAGACCGAACAGCGTGAGATTGTTGATGGAGAAGCCGAGCGCGGCCATGACGGCGAAGGTGCCGACCAGCGATACCGGAATGGCGATGATGGGAATGATCGCCGGCCGCCAGCCCTGCAGGAAGACGAGCACGACGATCACGACCAGCACCATGGCTTCATAGATGGTCTTGATCAGCTCGCTGACGGACTGCGCGATGAATTCGGTCGGGTTGTAGCCGATATTGTATTCGAGCCCTTTCGGGAATTCGGTCTTGAGCTTCGCCATGGTCTTGGCGATCGCATCTGCCGTGGCCAGCGCATTCGATCCCGGCCGCTGCGACACCGCGAGCGCGACCGCCGGCTTCTTCAAAAGAAAACTGTTGGTCGTGTAGGACAGCGCGCCGAGTTCGATCCGCGCCACATCGCGCAGCCGCACGGTGCGGCCGTCGCTGCCGGCCTTGATGACGATATTGCCGAATTCGGACTGATCCTTCAGACGCCCCGTGAATGTCAGGTTCGGCGAGAAGGCACGGTCGGAGATCGGCGGCTCGGCGATCTGGCCACCCGCGATCTGGATGTTTTGCGCGCGGATGGCGGTGATGACATCGCCCGCGGTCATGCCGAGATTGGCGATCTTGTCGGGATCAAGCCACAGCCGCATCGAATAATCGCGGGCGCCGAAAATCTGGATGTCGCCGACACCGTCAAGGCGCAGCAACTGGTCGCGGACGTTGCGCAGCGCGTAGTTGGAAATATAGAGCTGGTCGTAAGTGTCGTCGGGCGACAGCATGAACACGACCATCATCAGGTCGGGGGAGTTCTTGCGGGTGACGACGCCGTTGCGCTGCACCTCCTCGGGCAGCCGCGGCTGCGCGATGGCGACGCGGTTCTGCACCAGCACCTGCGCCTTGTCGAGGTCGGTGCCGAGCTTGAAGGTGACGGTGATGTTGAGCTGGCCGTTCGAGGTCGCCTGGCTGTAGAGATACAGCATGTCCTCGACGCCGTTGATCTCCTGCTCGATCGGCGTTGCGACCGTTTCCGACACCGTCTGCGCGGATGCGCCGGGATATTGCGTGGTGATCACCACCGTGGGCGGCGCCACTTCCGGATATTCGGAGACCGGCAGCGTCGTGTAAGCGAGCGCGCCGACGATGATCAGCACGATGGACATCACCATCGCGAGGATCGGACGATTGATGGAGAGGCTGCCGAGATTCATGGCTTGGCGCCACCGGCGGGAGCGATGGGCTTCACCTCGCCCATTTTGGGCGCGACCTTGGCGCCGACACGCGCGCGCTGCAGGCCGTCGATGATGATGCGGTCATCCTGCTTGAGGCCCTCGCGGATCACCCGCAGGCCGTCATCGAGCGGACCGAGCGTCACCGGCCTTGCCTCGACCGTGTCGTCGGGTTTCACCACCATCACGATTTTTCGCGATTGATCGGTGGCGACGGCGGTATCGGGGATCAGCAACGCTTCATATGCACCGCTGGCGATGACACGCAAACGCGCGAACTGGCCGGGCAGGATCGACAGATCGTGATTATCGACGATGGCGCGGCCGCGCAGCGTGCCGGTGCCGATATCAAGCCGGTTGTCGAGGAAGTCCATCTTCCCCTCCTTGGTCGGCTTATCATAACCGGTCAGCGTGATCTGCACGGGATTGGGCGTATCGCGCGAGCTTGGCCGCCGGCCCTCGAACCACAGGCGGCTGTTGCGCTGATAGATGGATTCATCCATGTCGAAATAGAGATAGATCGGCGTCATCGACACGATCGATGTCAGCAGCGTCGCGCCGCTGTCGCTGCCATTGACGAGATTGCCGACGCTGATCAGGTGCCGGCTGACGCGGCCGTCAATGGGCGCGACGACCTTGGTATATTCGAGATTGAGTTTTGCCAGCTTGAGCGCGCCTTCAGCAACCAGTACCGACGCCTGGGCTGCCGCGAGCGCCTGCGTGCGCTGATCGACGATGTTTTCGGCGATCGCCTGGGTCTTGATCAGCGTGGTAGCGCGGTCGAGTTCGCGCTGCGCGAGATCCACCTTGGCCTTGGCGTCGTCGAGCTGGCCCTGCGCCTGCTCGGCCGTAGCCTCGTACTGGCGCGGATCGATCTCGTAGAGGACGTCACCGGCCTTCACCACGGCGCCATCCACAAAACTCACCTTGGTGACAAAGCCTGTGACGCGGGCGCGGATCTGGACCTGATCCACAGCATCGAAACGGCCCGTGAATTCATCCCAGTCCGTGGTCTGCTTCTTGAGCGGATTGGCAACCGTCACGGGCGGCGGCGGGGGTGCCGCGGCCTCGTCCTTCTTGCCGCAACCGGCAAGGAATACAGCAAGGATGACGGACGCAGCGGGAAAGATCGATCTGACGCAATTCAAGACAAATGCCCCCAACAAGCCGACTGACCGAGGTCAATCGTACATGAAAATTGCGACGCGTCGAAGTTTTTACAACCGACCGGCGCAATCTCGCATGGAGACCGCAGATGGGCGGCGCCACGCTCGCCTGCAAGGCATCGTCGTTGCACAAAAGTTTGATGCGACCGGCGCCTGCCCGCCTCAGCAGTCGCTCGGCGCCGGATTGCCGGCGAAACGCTCGCCCATCCAGATGACAGCGTCATTGGCGGCATCGCGCGCGGCAAATCCGTGGCCGACATTCGGCATCAGATGCATGGTGACGCGGCTGCCAGCCTTGCACTGGCGCTGGAAATAGCCCTGCGTGACCGCAGGCTGTACCAGAGTGTCCGTCGTCCCCTGAGCGAGGAAGAGCGGTATGCCGTTCGGCAAGGCGCCCGGCGAATTGCGCGCCGCCAGCGATTTGTAGGGTTCGACGGTGGCGATATTCGGCACCGACAGGAAGGTCTGCTCAAGGACCTTTTCCTGGCTCTGCCGCTCGATGATGTCAAAAATGTTCTCGATGCATTCGTTCGCCAGACGATCGACCGTCGGCATCGCGGCGGGCACCACCACCTTGTCGAGCGGCGCCTTGAAGATGCGGGCCCATGACCACAGCGTCATCGCCGTCAGGTTCTTGCCGCCGGAGGTCTTGAAGTCGTCGCCCATCAGCGTGACGAGGTCTGTCGCCGGCGCCGCCGCAGCGACGCCGACGAGATTAAGCTCAGTCGCATAGGACTTGGCGAGCAGCCCGGTATAGAGCGCGGCATGGCCGCCCTGCGAATGGCCCCACACTGCAAAACTTTTGCCGCCGCCCGCATTGGGCATGCTGCGCACGACACGAACGGAGTCGAGCACGGCCCGTGCTTCGCTGGGGCCGACGAGATAGGGATGCGGACCGGGCGTGCCGAGACCGGGATAGTCGGTCGCCACGACCACCACGCCGCGCTCGATGAGCGGGCGCAGCCCCATCATCTGCTGAAACACGAACAGTGCCAGCGACGGCGCGCAATGTGGCACCACACCCGTCGTTGGATGCGCCCACGCGACGATGGGGCGGCCGTTTGGCGGTGCCTCCCCCGGCGGAATGATGGCGACGCCGGAGACGGCGATGGGCTCGTCATTCAGCCCCTTGGACCGATAGAGAATGCGCCAGGCCTGCGCGCCCGCCGGCGCGAATTGCATCGGCTCGGAGCGGATCAGCGTGCCGGGCGGACCGGCGATTTCTTGCGGAGTGGCTTGGTAGAATGGTGTTTGGGCGAAAGCAGAAGATGCTGCCAACACCATGATTGCAGCCAAAACGCTTTCCCTCACATGTCGTCCCCGCGAAAGCGAGGACCCATAGCCTCCGAGCTTTATGAAGCTCACCAGCCGTAGCCGCAGCTCAAACAAAGATTGACGGTGTTTATGGATCCCCGCCTTCGCGGGGACGACAGACGAGATCATCGCTCACATCCCATAAAGCAGCTTCAGACGTCCCGCTGCGCGCAACTGGATTTGCAGGGTGTCGGGCAGCAGCGCGATCTTCGACACGCCGACGGAGGCAAGCTGGACCTCGCTGCGGAAGCCATCACTCAACGGCCGGCTCAATTTTGCATTGGCTGATGATATCAAACGATCGCGCTCTGCCTTGTAGTCGAGCGCGATCTTCTGCTTCAGCTGCGTCAGAAAATCACTGTTGCTCAGCAGTGTCGCGACATCGGACGCTGCGATGGTCGCGGCATCGGCCTGCAGCGCTAGATCGGGAAACTGAATGGAGCCGTCGTCCGCCGCCTGCGGCGTCGCCGTCAGATAGATCCAAGCCCCTGGCCCTGATGGCGAGGACCGCTGCACGCCGATCACCAGTTTGCCGTTCGAGGGATAGATATCGAAATCGCTGAAGCTCGGACCGCCCTGCGCGGCCAGTGCCGCGATCGCCGTCTGCACCTGCTGCTTGATGACAGCATAAGCGATGCTCACCGGCACCAGAACTTCGAAACGACCGGGATCACTGACATCGTCGCCGAGCGCCGGCAATGGCGTCGGCGCGGGTGCCGGCGGCTGCGTGCCGAGGAATGTCTGCGCCACCGTCGTCAGTTCGGCGGAGCCTTCGAGCACATTACCTTCAGCGCGTACGCCTGAAAACGCGATGCCCTGCGGCGTGGTCTGCACCCAGATCGCCGGCGTCTCGACGATCTGCACATTGGCAAACGCCTTCTGCCAGGCCTGCGCCGCCTTCGCCTTGATGTTCAGCGCGCGGACATTGGCGGTGACATCGCTCTGGACCTTCGAGAGTTGCGCCCTGATCTTCGGCTCCACATATTTCGACATGTTGATGCGGAAGCCGAGGATCTGCAGCTCCGGCGGCTCCTGCCAGCGAAAGCCTTCGCTCATGTCGAGGGTCACCGACCAGTCCTTGCGCAATTGCGGACGCGCGCTGACATAGACGGTCATCGCGCCCTCGGCCTCGCCTTTCAGCAGCCGCGCAAAGCCTTTGGTGCCTTGCGCTTCCACACTGCCAAACAAGGGCGTCGAGGCAACGAGACGTCCATTCTCGGCGCGCATGGAGACGGGCCCGTTGCGCTCGATCTCACCGGAATAGGTGCAATCCACATTCACCATGCGGCCCATCACCTGGCGATGCCAGCAGCTCGTGGTGCGATCGTCGAACGACGCCAGCACTTTTGGCACGCGGCGCGCGAGCGCATCATTGATCGCAGGGATGCCGAATTCGATGATCGCGGAAATTTTTGAAGTGACAACGGCCGGTGTGGCCTGATCCGCACTGAGTGGAGGCTTGTCAGCGGCCAGGATCGCTGTCGATCCGGTGACAGCGAGGACCAACGCTGCGCCGACCTGTCTTAGTGCGGATAATCGCAGCCAGCCTGGTTCGAATTGGCGAGGCGGAACAACGGACATTGGCGTCTTCGTCATCTGGACCTCGCAATGTCCTCAGCGGCACCATGCCACCTTACCACCTCTGGATGAGGCAGCAAGCGATCCTGCGGGTGCCGATACCAGACGGAGCTTGTCCGCACCTTTTCAAGGGGATGAGCCGTTGTGTCGCGTTTTGCGTGCATGCCATGGCGACTTGGCGCGCGATCGACTACAATTGCAGCTTCACCACCAGAAGGAACCATTGTGTTATCGCTCGAACTCGGGATCGTTGCGGTCCTGATCGTCCTCAACGGCCTGCTCGCGATGTCTGAACTCGCGATCGTGTCCTCCCGCCCCGCCCGTCTGGCCGGCCTCGTCGAAAAAGGCGTCACAGGTGCGCGCCGCGCATTGGCGCTGGCCTCCGATCCCGGCAAGTTTCTCTCCACCGTGCAGATTGGCATCACGCTGATCGGCGTGCTGTCGGGCGCGTTCTCAGGCGCGACGCTGGGTCAGCGTTTGACTGCGGAGCTGCTCGAACTCGGCGTATCGAAAGGCCTTGCCGATACACTCGGCGTCGGCATCGTCGTCTCCATCATCACTTACGCATCGTTGATCATCGGCGAACTCGTGCCGAAGCAGATCGCCTTGCGCGATCCCGAGGCGGTCGCCGTGCGCGTGGCGCCGGCCATGGTGCTGCTCGCGAAGATTTCGCTGCCGCTGGTGTGGCTGCTCGATCGCTCGGGCAAGGCGATATTGTTTCTGCTCGGCCAGCGCGGCGGGTCTGAAGACAAGGTCAGTGAAGCCGAGATCCATACGCTAGTGACGGAAGCGGAAACCGCAGGCGTGCTTGAGCCCGGCGAGAAGGAAATGATCGCTGGCGTGATGCGGCTTGGCGATCTCCCTGTGGGCGCCGTGATGACACCGCGTCATGAAGTGGCGATGATCGATCTCGCCGACCCCATCGAGACCATTCACGCAGAGATCAGCGGCTCGTCGCATTCGCGCTTCGCCGTGTTCGACGGCAACATGGATTCCGCCATCGGGATCGTGCAGGCGAAGGATCTGCTCGGCGCGTTTCTCGCAGGCGGCTCGCCGGATATCCGGGCATTGGTGCGTGAGGCACCTGTCATCCCCGACACGCTGGATGCCCGCGACGTGGTACGGATCCTGCGCGAGTCCGCCGTGCATATGGGCCTTGTCCATGACGAATACGGCACCTTCCAGGGCGTCGTCACATCGGCGGATATTCTCGAAGCCATTGTCGGCGCGTTCCACACCGAGGAAGGCCCGGCCGAGCTCGCCTTCCACAAACGCGACGACGGCTCCTACCTGATCTCGGGCTGGATGCCGGCGCTGGAATTCATGTCGCTGCTGTCGATCGAGCCGCCGCAAGGCTCGCGGCCGTATCAGACCTTTGCCGGCTTCCTGCTCTACGAGTTCGGCCGCATCCCGGATGTGGGCGACGCCATCATCTCGCATGGCTGGACATTCGAGATCATGGATCTCGACGGCCGCCGCATCGACAAGGTGCTGGCGACACGGATGGTCGAGGAAGAGACGGGGTAATACCGTCCCCTCATGGTGAGGAGCGCGCTCTTGCGCGCGTCTCGAACCATGAGATGGCCGGGCTCGGAGTGTGCGGCCATCCTTCGAGACGCCGCGCAAGAGCGCGGCTCCTCAGGATGAGGGGGCGAAGTCGCGGCGCAAGCCGATCGCTACTCGATCGGCTTGTTGAACTTGTTCGATGTCGGCAGGCCCGTCGCCTGACGGCCGGCATCGGCGCGGTTGCCGCGCCATTCGGCCAGTTCTTTCCAGGTCATCGAGCGTTCGCGGTCCGCAGAGTCGCGCCAGGTGAGGCCCGCCTTGGCGTTGAACACCGCCACGTCGGACAGGCCCGCGCTGGTGTATTTCTGCAGGCGCACGCCGCGGCCGCGCGCCATTTCCGGCACGTCGGCAAGCGGGAAGATCACCATCTTGTGGTTGGTGCCGATGACGGCGACCTGATCGGCGCCCTCTTCCACCACCGTCAACACGCGCGCTTCATTGGGCATCTCGACATTGATGATCTGCTTGCCCTTGCGGGTCGCGCTGACGCAATCGTCCTCGCCCACCACAAAGCCCTGGCCGTCATGGCTGGCGATCAGGAACTTGCGGCCGCCCTTGTGCACGAACACCGAGACGATGGCAGCATCGCCCTCCATGTCGATGAAGAGACGGATCGGTTCGCCATGACCACGGCCACCCGGCAGCTTCGCGACGTCGAGTGTGTAGAAGCGGCCATTGGTGGCGAGCAGCATCAGCTTCGACGTGGTCTCGGCGAAGAACGCCTGGCCGAGCTTGTCGTCCTGCTTGAAGGTCAGGTTGGAGAGATCCGCGACCTGGCCCTTCAGCGTGCGCACCCAGCCCTTGTCGGAGATCACGACCGTGACCGGCTCGCGCTCGACCAGCGACTCCTCGAGCGCCGCGAGATCATGCTCCGGTGCATCGGCGAACACCGTGCGGCGCTTGCCGAGCGGCGTCTTCGGGCCGAACATCTCGCGCACCTTGCGCACCTGCTCGCCGACCTTGGTCCACTGCACCGCTTCCGAGCCGAGGATCTCGTTGATCCCCTTCAGTTCGGCGCGCAGCGCCTTGTCTTCCTTCTTGATCTCGAACTCTTCGAGCTTGCGCAACGAGCGCAGGCGCATGTTCAGGATCGACTCCGCCTGCAGCTCGGTGAGGCTGAAGGCCTTCATCAAGACCGGTTTCGGCTCATCCTCGGTGCGGATGATGCGAATGACCTCATCGATGTTCAGATAGGCGATCAGGTAACCGCCGAGCACTTCGAGCCGATGCTCGATCTGGCCCTTGCGGTGCTGCGAACGGCGCAGCAGCACTTCGCGCAGATGGTCGAGCCATTCGCGCAGGCACTTGGCCAGGCCCAGCACTTTTGGAATGCGGCCCTTCACGAGCACGTTGAGATTCAGCGGGATCTTGCTCTCGAGCTCGGTGAGCTTGAACAGCGACTCCATGACCAGGCCGGCGTCGACATTGCGCGTCTTCGGCTCGATGACGACGCGAACGTCCTCGGCGGATTCGTCGCGGATATCGCCGACCAGCGGCAGCTTCTTGTCGTTGAGCAGTTCGGCGATCTTCTCGATCAGGCGCGACTTCTGCACCAGCCACGGGATTTCCGTGACCACGATATTCCAGGCGCCACGCGCGCCCTCTTCCACGCTCCACTTTGCGCGGGTGCGGAACGAGCCGCGGCCGGTCGTATAGGCCTCGGCGATCGATTCCTTGCTGTCGATGATGATGCCGCCGGTCGGAAAATCCGGCCCCTTGACGAAGCGCAGCAGCGCCTTCGACTTGGCATCGGGCTTCTCGATCAAATGCAGCGCAGCGTCGCAAAGCTCGGCAGCGTTATGCGGCGGAATCGATGTCGCCATGCCGACCGCGATACCCTGCGCGCCGTTGGCGAGCAGGTTCGGGAAGCCGCCGGGCATGACGGACGGCTCTTTGGACTGGCCGTCATAATTCGGACGAAACTCGACAGCGTCCTCGTCGATGCCTTCGAGCAGCAGCCGCGCGACATCGGTCATGCGGGCTTCGGTGTAACGATAGGCAGCCGCGCTATCGCCGTCGATATTGCCAAAGTTGCCCTGGCCATCGACCAGCGGGTAGCGCGAGGAGAAATCCTGCGCGAGGCGCACCATGGCGTCATAGATCGCCTGGTCGCCATGGGGATGGAACGAGCCCATCACGTCGCCGACGATCTTTGCCGATTTCTTGAACGGCGTGCCCGGATCGAGCCGGAGCAGGCGCATGCCATAGAGGATGCGGCGGTGAACCGGCTTCAGGCCGTCCCGCGCATCGGGCAGCGCGCGATGCATGATCGTGGAGAGCGCATAAGCGAGATAGCGCTCCTCGAGCGCCTCGCGAAGCTGCACTTCGTGAATTTCAGCCGGCTCCGGCGGAATCAGTCTTTTTCCCATGGCGGGGAGTTAGCGCGCCATGACGAATCGGGCAAGAAATGAATCAAGAAACAACCGGCGGTCGCCCACCTATTCGGCGTCAGACTTGGCTTCTTGCAGGGGACACAGCGTGGCGCAGCCCATCGATAAGGAGCCCGACCATCCGCTGGGCATGATCAGGCCCCTGGTCATGGGCGCTCATGCACAGGCTGGCGACGGCCCCCAGCAGATCCTTCGGATCGACGTCGGTCCGGACGGCGCTCGCCTTTGCCGCAGCTTCGAACAGCGATGTCACAGCCGGATATAGCCGCTTGTCGAAATAGGCCGGCAGGGAATCGAAGGCGGGATCACCAGAATGCAGGGCCGCGGCCAGTCCGCGTTTGGTTGCGATAAACGCTGCATAGCGCTGCATCCACTCCGCCAATGCGTCGAATGGCGCATATTCGGCGGCCAGAACCGGCGCGGCATCTGCGCAGGCATCGATCTCGCGCCGACAAACCGCTGCGATGAGATCGGCGCGCTGGGGAAAGTGGCGATAGAGGGTGCCGACCCCGACGCCGGCCTTCTCCGCGATGTCGCGCACCGGCGCATCGACCCCGGCGTCGGCGAACACCGCCTTGGCGGCCTGCAGCAGCGCATCCAGGTTGCGCTGAACATCGACGCGGACACGCCGCTCGCCGCCCTTCGGAGGATCATCCCCCTCTGCTTTCTGCTCCCGCTTGGTCAACCTGTCGCTCACGATTCTGTTATTTGATAAAACGGAACGATGTTCCGTATTAATACGGAATGCCGTTCCGCTTTATCCAGATAATGCAGCCGGGCGGTACTGACAACCTCCGACCGTCTCAAGGAGACCAATCATGCAATACCGCACCCTCGGCCGAACCGGCCTCAAGGTTACCCCCTATTGTCTTGGCGCCATGATGTTCGGGGCAATGGGCAACCCGGCCCGCGACGATTCCATCCGCATCATTCACAGAGCGCTGGATGCGGGGATCAACTTCATCGACACCGCCGACATGTACAGCCACGGCGAATCCGAAGAGATCGTCGGCGCGGCACTGAAGGGACGGCGTGACAGCGTCGTGCTCGCCACCAAGGGCTGGGGCGCGATGGGCAGTGATCCGAACCAGCAAGGCGGCTCACGGCGCTGGCTGACCCGCGCCGTCGAGGATTCCCTGCGCCGCCTGCAGACCGACTATATCGACCTCTACCAGATCCACCGTCCGTCACCGGACACGGATATCGAAGAGACACTATCGACGCTCACGGACCTGATGCGTGACGGCAAGATCCGCGCGATCGGATCATCGACATTCCCGGCATCCGATATCGTGGAGGCGCACTGGATCGCGGAACGCCGTTCGCTGGCTCGCTTCCGCAGCGAACAGCCGCCCTACTCGATCCTCAACCGCAGTATCGAACGCGAAGTGCTGCCGGCCTGTGCGCGCTACGGCATGGGCGCACTGGTGTGGAGCCCGCTGGCCATGGGTGCGCTGACCGGCCGCTATCGCCGCGGCCAGCAACTGCCGGAAAGCGCGCGCGTGAACTACTTCCCGAAACAGATGGCGGACGAGCGGCGCCTCGACGCCGTCGAACAGTTGGTCCGCATCGCCGAACAAGCGCAGTTGTCGCTGACGCATATGGCGATGGCTTTCACCATCGCGCATCCCGCGGTGACATCCGCCATTCTCGGACCGCGAACGATGCAGCAGCTCGACGACATCCTTGCTGGTGTCGAGATCGCGCTCGACGACAAGGTGCTGGATCAAATCGATCAGATCGTGCCGCCCGGCACCGATATCGGCGCGCTCGAAGCCAACTACAATCCGCCTGCGGTGATGCAGGCGAGCCTGCGCCGTCGTCCTATCGCCGAGCGAGCAGCCGCCTGATGCTTTGCGAGGGCCGGTCATCGCCACAGCGAGGCCGGTCCTAAGCGCCCTCCTGCGTCATCCGCCGGATCACGGCATTGACGAAGCCATCGCGGGCATCGGAATGCCGCTGCCCGCGGGGCTCCAGCACATTGCGCAACAGAAAACGGCCGGTGATGTCGAAGCCATCCCGCAGGTCGCGGTCAGACAAGCCATGGTCCGCGGCATAGGTCCCCCGCATGAATGGTGGCAGTGGCATCAGCTTGTCGCGCCACGGCTCGCCGGCCATGCGCGAGACGGCATTGCCGGATTTCGGCGAGACATAGATCAGGTCGGTCGTGTCGCCAGTGGCAGCGCAGTTTTCGAGATCGAGGCCAAAGCCGAGCTCGGCAAGCATCGCGAGTTCAAAGCGGATGGCGTGGATGGCCGCGACAATCGGATGATCGAAGTCATCGAGGATGTGTTCGAGCATCGCAAAAATATCTTCATGCGGGTCGCGCTCGGGCAGCAGCCGCGCCACCGAGGCGATATGCGTGATGCCATAAACAGCATGCGACGCGCCAAGCAGAGCCGCCGCGCGCAGCTTGGTGCCCTCGATCAGGTAATAGCCGAGCTGCTCGTCGAGCCGCGCGCGCCAGATCGCCTGCACGCTGTTGCCGGGCTGCAGCAAGGGGCGCATCCGAGACCCGGCGCCACCGCGCACGAGACCGAGATGGCGGCCATGGCCGCGCGTCATCAGTTCGACGATGGCGCTGGATTCGCCATGACGCCGCACGCCGAGGATGATGCCTTCGTCGGTCCATTCCATGGGAGAGAGTATAGATTGTAGGGCGGATGAGGCGAAGCCGTAATCCGCCGTTCTTTGTTACAGCACTGGGCCGGCGGATGACGCTTCGCTCATCCGCCCTACGGCCTATGCGTTGAACCAGCTCTTCGCGTCGCCGGTGAACGCGCAATACAGCCCCATCGCCGTCAGAATGCACGACACGATCTCGATCGCGCTGTCGAATTGCAGGCCGTAGGTGCCCAGCACCTGAAGCAGCGACAGCACCGAAAAGCTCAGCGACACCACCAGCACCCAGCGCGGCCAGCTCTTGCGGCGATAGGCAGCGAGCCAGACCAGATAGACGAAAAACAGCAGCATGCACGCCGCGACAAACGTTGCTGCGGCAATCGTGCTGTCAGACAGGTTGGCATCGGCCGTGCGATCCTGAAACGCGATCGAGACGCAGTCCAGGATCAGCGACACATAAAGCAGCACTTCGAAATAGAAGACGTTCTTCGGCAGTTCGGCGGGAACGGTCACGGCTGCACTCACACGATCATTCCTGCGGAAATTCGAGGCCCATTTCACGGTAGCGGTTGGGATCATCGCCCCAATTCTCGCGCACCTTCACGAACAGGAACAGATGGACGGTGTGCCCGACAATCTCGGTCAGTTCACGCCGCGCATCGGCGCCGATCTGTTTGATCGTCGCCCCGCCTTTGCCGAGCACGATCTTGCGCTGGCTTTCGCGCTCGACAAAAATCGTCTGCTCGATGCGCACGGAATTGTCCTTGCGCTCCTGCCAGCTGTCCGTTTCGACCGTCGACTGATAGGGCAGCTCCTGATGCAGCTGACGGAAGATCTTTTCACGGGTGATCTCGGCCGCCAGGTGCCGCAGCGGCGCATCCGACATCTGGTCTTCGGGGTAGTGATACGGGCCTTCCGGCACATCGGCCGCGAGCCGGCGTCGCAAGTCATCGACGCCGTCGCCGGTCATCGCCGAGATCATGAAAGTCTCGTCGAATTTCAGGCGCGCATTGGCATCGGTCGCAAGCTTCAGCAACCGTTCCTTGGCGACGATATCGACCTTGTTGATCACCAGGATCTTCGGATGGTTGACCTTGGCAAGCTGCTCAAAGATCGCCTCGGCTTCTTCATTGATACCGGCCTTGGCATCGAGCAGCACGCAGACGAGATCGGCGTCATGGGCGCCGCTCCAGGCGGTCTTCACCATCGCACGATCAAGCCGGCGCTTGGGCAGGAAGATACCCGGCGTATCCACCAGGATGATCTGCGAATGATCCTCGATGACGATGCCGCGGATCAGCGCGCGCGTGGTCTGCACTTTGCGCGACACGATGGTGACCTTGGAGCCGACCAGCGCATTGACGAGCGTGGACTTGCCGACATTGGGCGCACCGATCAACGCAACGAAACCGCAGCGTGTGGTCTGCGGGGCGCCTTCGGTTTCGTGGGCAACGTCGTCGTTCAAGTCATCATCCTTCAAGATTTCACGCCTTCGCGCTCTAACATGGCCGTTGCGGCCGCCTTCTCGGCGGCGCGCTTGCTACCGCCCTCGCCTTCAGCGGATGCAAGCCCGCTGACATCCACCGCAATTCTGAAATGCGGATCGTGATGCGGGCCGGAACGGCTGACCTCACGATAGGCCGGCGTCGGCAGGCCGCGCCCCTGCGCCCATTCCTGCAACACCGTCTTCGGATCGCGCAGTGGACGCACCGGCTTGCGCATGCGCTCCGTCCAATTACGCTGCACGAAGGCTTCTGCGGCAGGATAACCGCCATCAAGGAAGATCGCGCCGATCACGGCTTCACAGATGTCCCCGAGCACCGACTTGCGCAAGCGCTGGCCGACGCCGGCGCCGACTGAGCCCAGCTTGATTCCGTCCTGAAAGCCAAGAATCCGCGCAACATCGGCGCAAGCTTCCTTGCGCACGAGATCGGCCAGCCGCTTCGACAGTTCGCCTTCATCGCCATTCGGGAAGGCGCGATACAGCATGTCAGAGATCACGAGGCCGAGCACGTGATCGCCGAGAAATTCCAAGCGCTGATAGCTCTCGCTGCGGCTGCGCTGCGACTTCAGCGCCGAGACATGCGTGAAGGCTGTCTCAAGGAGCTGCGCATCCTTGAATTCATGACCGATCCGCGTCTCGATCTCGGCGGCTGCAGCCTTGGCCTCGGCGCGCGTGCGCTTCTTGCGCTGGGCGGCGGTCTCCTTCGGCGCCTCGGGCGCCGGGCTGTGATCGTCGGGTGCCGGCGCTGCCGTCTCGATATTTTTGGTGTGATCGTCCGTCATCGCACGATGGAGAAAATGCGGCTCCAGCGCACGGCGGTCGGCCAGCGCCAGATCTGCCAAGCCTGCTCGCCTTCGGCGATCGAGAAGAAGATCATCTGCGCGCGGCCGATCAAGTTCTCGGACGGCACGTAGCCGACGGCCGACTGCACGCGACTGTCGGTGGAATTGTCACGGTTGTCGCCCATCATGAAGAAGTGGCCGGCCGGCACCTTGTATTCGATGGTATTGTCGTAGAAGCCGTTGTCGACGCAATCGAGCGTCTCGTAGCTGACATTGTTCGGCAGCGTTTCCTTCCAGCGCTTTACCCGCGCGGTGGCATCGGAGCCGCACGGATCCTCGCCGACGAAATCGCTCAGGCGCTCGCGCTGCACGGGCTTGCCATTGATGTGGAGGAGCCCCTCCTTCATCTGCACGGTGTCGCCGGGCATGCCGATCACACGCTTGATGTAGTCGGTGGTGTCGTCCTTCGGCAGGCGGAACACGACCACGTCGCCACGGGCGGGATCGGAGCCGAAGATGCGGCCGGAGAAGATATTGGGCGATAGCGGGATCGAGTAGTGGCTGTAGCCATAGGAATATTTTGACACAAACAGGTAATCGCCAACCAGCAGCGTCGCCTTCATCGAGCCCGAGGGGATGTTGAACGGCTGGAACAGGAAGGTCCGGATCACCAGTGCGATGAGGAGCGCATTGATGACGACGCGGACGGTCTCGCCGAAGCCGCTTTCAGTCTTGGTCCCCGAAGTCACGCTCATCGCTTTCCCGATTCCCGCGCAAGGTGCGCAGCTAGCCCTCGCATGTCGCGCCGCAGCGTCAGCCCGGTCAGCAAAATGCATCAATTTCAATTGGTTACAACAAAGTCCTGCCAAGGCTTTTTGAGGGCGAGAGCAAGAATTCGCGGCGGATCGATCTCTCCGCAGGTTTAAACGGTTGTCAGTAGAGGTGCAATGAATTGCCCCGTCACGGCGCGGTGAAGGCTTGGAGCCTATTCGGCGGCCCGATTGAGGTCAGCCGATGGGGTCTTGGCCTGTTCGGGCTCTGCAGTCGCCCGATCGATACGCATCAAGACAAAGGCAAAGCACGCCAGGGAAAACGAAGCCGACGACCGGCATAACCAAGGCAAATATCTCGAAATCGGTCATTCCCGGATCCCTCCGAGTACCAGTTGCCCGATACAATGTATGCCTGCGCTCATGGCGACGCAAATCCCAGCGCCGATTACGATTGCGCTGATCCCGGTCCCAACCGGCGCCAAACCGTAGAAGAGCGCCAGAGCCGGACCGATGCAGCCCGCGGACAAAAACGCGGCGGCAATCGTGTTCATAAGACCCGCGAGCAATTTCGCCCGCTCGTTTTGCACGACTTTACTCGCCATGGCTTCCCCCGGCACACCGGAACCATGATTGCACGCCCAGATTGCGGACGTAGGTACCGGTTACTAGACCTTCGCCACCGCTGAAATGATCACAAAGGCCTGCGCCAAAGGCCAGTCGTCGGTGATGGAGAGGTCGATTTGAGCGACGTAACCCTCCGGGGTGAGCTGCTCCAGCCGCGCCAATGCGCCGCCGGTCAGTTTCATCGACGGCTTGCCGCCCGGCAGGTTGATCACGCCCATGTCGCGCCACCAGACGCCCTGGCGGATGCCGGTGCCCAGCGCCTTTGACATCGCCTCCTTGGCGGCGAAGCGCTTGGCATAGGTGGCCACCACCATCTTCTCGCTCTTGGCGCGGCGTTCGGCGCGGGCGCGCTCTGCGTCGGTGAAGATACGGTCGAGAAAACGGTCGCCGTGGCGTTCGATCACCTTGGCGACGCGGGTGATGTCGATCAGGTCCGAGCCGATGCCGATGATCATGCACTACCTCGCTTGGCGACACCCTTGTCCATCGCCGCGCGCATCCGTTTCACGGTTTCCGACAGGCCGACGAACAGCGACTCACCGATCATGTAGTAGCCGATGTTCAACTCCATGATTTCGGGAAGAGCCGCGATGGTTTCGGCGGTGGCGTAATCGAGTCCGTGGCCGGCATGAACTTCGAGGCCAGCGGATTTCGCAAGCTTTGCGCCTGCCGAGATGCGCTGCCATTCGTTCTCCGCCTTGATCAATTCGCCATCGGTGATGGCATCGCACCAGGCGCCGGTGTGGAGTTCGATGACTGGCGCTTTCAGCTTTGCGGCCATTTCGATCTGCTTCGGATCGGCAGCAATGAACAGCGAGACGCGGACGCCGGCATCATTGAAGCGCGCGATGGTCGGCTCCAGCGAGTCGCGCTGGCCGACCACGTCGAGGCCACCTTCGGTGGTGAGCTCCTCGCGCCGCTCCGGCACCAGACACACGGCGTGCGGCTGCACGCCAAGCGCGATGCGCACCATGTCCGGCGTCGCCGCCATCTCGAAATTCAACGGCTTGGAGATCTCGGCCTTCAGCCGCTCCATATCGGCATCGCGAATGTGGCGGCGGTCCTCGCGCAGATGCGCGGTGATGCCATCGGCACCGGCGGCAATGGCTTCGAGGGCTGCACGCACGGGATCCGGGTGCTTGCCGCCGCGTGCGTTGCGCAGGGTTGCGACGTGATCGATATTGACGCCAAGGCGGAGAGACGAGGACGGCATGTCAGGCTTTCGCAAGCGGGTGTCGAGAGCCCCTTCTAGCAATACGCCGCCGTCATGGCGAGGCGTGGCCGCCATGCATCGCGACTACAGCAGCCCCAATTCGCGCAGCTCGCGGCGCATCGGCTCGGGCATCGCCTCGATGCTGGCAGCGGCCTTGCCGAGATCAGGTGGCGCGTCCTTGTCCGTGAGATAGCGCCAGCCCTGAAACGGGCGCAGCGGACGCGGTGCCACCGTGACCGGCTTTGGCTCCATGATCAGCCGGCAGCGATTGATGCCCTCGCCGTCACGAAACGGCTCGATGGCGAGAATTTTCTCGCGCAACGCGATCTCGCCACGGATCACCCAATAGAGCGAGCCGCCGTCGAGCAATTCGGCATCGCGTTTCGGCACCATGCGGGTGACATGGATATGCCGCTGCTTCTCGCCGCGCGCCTTGGCGGCGCGCATGCGTTCAGCGAGATAGCTCTTGAAATCCGCGATGGATTCACAGCCGACGGCGAGTTTGACGAGGTGCAAGGGCATAGGCGTGAGATCGGAACCGGAACGCGGTCTTACAAGCTGTTATCCACCGCTCAGTTATCCGCCTGCGGTGCGCCGGGCGCAAGCTGAACGGGCGCCGCCGGGGCAGCCGCCTGTGGACGGGGCGCTGCCGGAGCCGCCTCTTTCGGCGCGGCCTGCTTCTTTGGCGCCGGTCGCGGCGCGGCCTTGGCATCCGCAGCGGGAGCCCTGACCGGCGTATCGGTCATGATCGAGATCGGCGGTATCGACGAGGACGACGGGAATTCGGCATTGGTCGGCTTGCCCGTCGGCAACGACGGCGGGAGGCCAGAGAGCGATGCGACGCCTGGAACCGCTGATGCCGCGGCCGCTGCCGGCGGCACGTTCCATGCCGGCGCATAGCGTGTCAGCAATCCCTCATAGAAGCGCTCGCCCATATTGGAGGCGACCTGCTTGTAATCGGGAATGGACGGAAAAGCGAAGCACGCGTCGGGCCTGCAACGATCGCGCGACTGCAGAACATAAGCGACAAAACCGTAGCGATCGCGCTCCACCGCATTGCGCAGTGTGGCGAGATCCGGCGGTGCCTGTCTGTTCGCGTTTCCGACATCGCCATAGGATGTCAATCGGTCTACCAGAGCAGCGGTCGCCGAGACAGCAGCAGCAACCGTATCCGGCGAGGCGAAAAGCGATTTCTCGCAAGCCGCGAGCACCATCTCGCCGGCGAGTTCGTCGAGACAGGACAGCACGGGCAGCGTCGTGGTGAGCTGCGGTGCTGCCACTGGCGTCGGAGCAGCCGCTTTCTGGGCAGGCTCGGCCCCGCGCAACACAACCGTCGCAGCGACGCCGACTGCCAGCAGCGCGATCATGGTCAGCGCGCCATTCGCAACCGACTTCTCCGCACGCAACAGCGCAACAAGCACGATCAGACCGAACAGCGCGGCGACGCCGAGAGCGAGCCACATGGGCAATGAGGCCGAACGCCAGAGTTGATCGAGCGAGCTCGCCCAGGCCGCATTCATTCAGAAGTCCCCAAAAATCTAATATCGCATCGTCAAGCAGATACGGCTGCCATGCACCCGCAATATGCTGTTGTTATGGCGACGATATCGGCCGGAACAAGAGCGGATCGCAGGGTATGCGATCACTCTTCCTCGAAGCGCGGGATCAGAAGGGTTTCGGCGAGCCCCTCTTCCGTCCACTGCCGGAACGCTGCGTTGGTCTGCATGGTGTCCATGTACGCGCGTGCCGCGGGCGATACCTCGATGGCGTAGCTGCGGAAACGATGCACCACCGGTGCATACATCGCGTCAGCGCCGCTGAAGGTGCCGAACAGATACGGCCCCGCCGCGCCATAGCGCGCACGGCACGACACCCAGATTTCGTCGATGCGCGCGATATTGGCCTTGGCGTCATCGGACAACGGCTTCGCCTTGACCGGGCGATGCAGGTTCATGCCGCATTCGTTGCGCAGCGGCATGAAGCCGGAATGCATCTCGGCCGAGATCGAGCGCGCATGGGCGCGCTGCGCAACATCCTGCGGCCACAGCTTCGCCTCGGGAAAACGCTCCGCGGCATATTCGATGATGGCAAGCGAATCCCAAACGGTGATGTCGCCATCGACCAGCGCCGGCACCTTGCCAGACGGCGTCACGTCAAGAATGCGTTGCTTGTCGGCGGGCCCGGTATAGAGCGGAATGACAACTTCCTCGAATGGGATGCCGACGCCTTTCAGGGCAACCCACGGGCGCATCGACCACGACGAATAGTTCTTGTTACCGACCACCAGCTTCAGCGACATCACCTACTCCCTGCAAGGCGGGTAAAATGCCATGTGGGCGGCTGCGCTGCAATCAAGTTGGGCAAGACCAACCGTTGCCGCCTGCGAAGCGAAGTGGCAGAACCGCCACCTGAGACATTGGGTGCTGCATGCCGAACTATACCTGGATCGACGCTTTCGCGCTGGGCTTCTTCATTCTGGAATGGGCGGCCTATGCGATCACGCTCGAGCACAGCAAATATGGCCGCGACAGCCTGTCGGCGCGCATGCACGCCTATCGCGAGGTCTGGATGCGCCGCCTGCTCGCGCGCGAGGCGCGGATCGTCGATACGCATATCCTGACATCGCTGCAGAACGGCACCGCGTGGTTTGCCTCCACCACGCTGATCGCCATCGGCGGCGCGCTGGCGCTGCTGCGCGCAACCAACGAGGTCATGCCGATCATGGCCAATCTGCCAATCGGCTTCAACGCATCGCCCGGTCTGTGGGAGATCAAGTGTTTCGGGCTGATCCTGATCTTCGTCTATGCGTTCTTCAAATTCGCCTGGGCCTATCGGCTGTTCAACTATGTGGCGATCCTGGTCGGCGCGATGCCATTCGCGGTGGATCGCCACACGCCGGAGGCCGAAGCGCATGTGATGCGCACGACAAAAATGTTCGGGGCGGCGGCGCGGCATTTCAACCGCGGCCAGCGCGCGTTTTTCTTCGCGCTCGGTTATCTCGGCTGGTTCGTGAGCCCGTGGGTGTTCATCGTCTCCACCGCCGCCGTGGTCATCGTCACCTGGCGACGTCAGTTTGCGTCGAGTGCCTGGCTCGCCATGGGCGAAGGTCTGCAGGCCACGAAGAAGACGCTCGCCGACGGCAAAGCTAACTCCCAAAATCCTGCGGCGTGAACGGCAGGTCGAGCACGCGCCACTCGTTGTATTTGTCCGCCGGCAGCATGGAATAAGGCTGGCAGGCTTCCAGCCCCTGTTTGGCAGCTTGCAACAGCAATGCCGCCTTGGCCGGCCGGCGCACCTCGATCACCGTCGGCTCGGCCACAAGGCGCCCATCCGGCGTCAGCATCGCACGCAGCTTCACCATGGCGTCGTCGTTGCGCGCCACATTGGCGGGCAGCTTCAGGCAGGTCTTGAGGTGGCGGTGAAACGCCGCGATATCGGTCTTGGCGACATCCGCCTGCTCACTCGCGGGAGCACCGCCGAAACCGGGCAATCCGAGCATGACGCCGTATTTGACGGTGATGTCCGGATCGGGCTGTGGCGGCGCCTGCGCGGCCGGAGGGGGCTGCGATTGTGGAGCCGACTGAGGCTGCAAGGCAGCCTGCTGCTGCCGTGCCGGCTGCTGCTGAGCAGACTGCTGATGCGCGGGTGGCGGTGCAGCTGAAGATGACGGCTCGGCCTGTTGTTGTGGCGGCGGGGATTGAGGCGCCTGCTGGGACTGTTGCTGCTGGGGCGGCGGCGGCGCTTCCGGCTTTTGTCGCTGGGCGCTTTGCGGCTCGGATTTCTGCTGCGACGATTGCAGTTTGGCCGTGGCAGCAGCCGCCTCTTTCTGCTCCTCCAGCGTCGGCCGCGTGGTCAGGTCAGGCAGGCGGAATTCGGGCTGTGCGGGCTCGGGCTTTTTTTCCGGTTCGGGCTCCGGTTTCGCCTCCTCAGCCTTCTTCTCGGCCTCAGCAAGTTCCTGCGGCGTCACCAGATCGACGCTGACATTGTCCTCGTGCGGCTCCATCGGCTTGGCGTCAGCGAAATACACCCCCGCGGCCAGGGCCAGATGACCGAGCACCGAGGCGGCGATGGCTGCGCGAATGAGGTGCCGAGGTTCCATGAACTTGAAGATTTGGACTTGAAGACAATCTGTACGCCAGAGGTGTGATATTAGCGCCGGTCACCTGCGGGCGCCATGTCTCCGATGACACAGCTTGCGCGCAGATGCGGGATCGGCGATGCCAAGGCATGGCCAAATCCGAATCCAAAGCTCCGAAGAAATCTCCCGCTGCGCCGCCCAAGGCTGCGAAGCCCAAGCCTCAGCCACTCGACGAGCGCATCCTGGCTATCCTCGGCCGCGATCCCTCTCGCTCTCTGAGTGGGCCGGAAATCGCTCATCTCATTGAGCCCGAAGGCGACTGGCATTCCCAGTTGACCCCCATCCGCCGCGCGGCGGTGAAGCTCATGCTGGACGGCCGACTGGTGATCTATCGCAAGGGCAAGCCGGTCGAAGACCCCGAAGATTTCCGCGGCGTGTATCGACTGGGGCTGCCGAAAGACGCGCAGGAAGAAGCCGACTCATAAGCCAGATTCATTGACTCAGAAATATGGTTATATTACCATAATTCTGTGAGCGATCTGCTACGTCGGATGAAGCCTCTGGTCTTCGTTGGCTCGAGCCAGAAGGATCTGCGAGCATTCCCCGCGGCTGTCCGCAGAGATGTCGGTGTGGCGCTTTTCGACGCACAGCTTGGCGTTCACCCTCACAATGCCAAACCACTTAAAGGCATGAGTGGCGTTCTGGAAATTCGTGACAGCTATGACGGCGACACATATCGCGCAGTCTACACGGTTCGCTTCGAAGGCATTCTGTATGTGCTTCATGCGTTTCAAAAGAAGTCGATCAGCGGAATTGCGACACCGCAACGGCATATCGATCTGATCAAGCAACGCCTGCGTATCGCCGAAGACATTCACAAAAAGGTATCAGGGATCGCGGATGACTAACAAAAAGACTTCGCCCGCTTTTACGAAAGGCTCCGGCAATGTATTCGCCGATCTCGGCCTGCCCGATGCCGAAGAGCTTCATTTGAAGGCCGCGCTTGTATTCGAGCTGAAGCGTCTCATCGCGGAGCGTGAGATGACACAGACAGCCGCAGCCGAACTGATCGCGATGTCGCAGCCCGATCTATCGAAATTGCTGCGCGGCCAGCTTCAGCTGGCGTCGGTCGAAAAACTCATGCGGATGCTGACCGCGTTTGACCAGGACATCGAGATCACCATTCGCCCCCGTCGCAGGCGCGGCGAAGCCGGACGGATCACCCTTATCCCGGCCGCATAGTTACTTTTTCGGCCCCGGCAGCAATTCGCTGGTGCGGCCGGCGAGCCGGTAGCTCAGCAATCCGACCCATTCATGCATGGCATTATCAGCGCGAGAAAGGCCATCGGCGGCATCATCGAAGGTCTCGAGGGCATCGATCCATCCGCGGGTGCGCCAGTCAACCGGATAGGCCTCGACATCGAATCCGGCCTTGCGAAACACGCCGATCGAGCGTGGCATGTGCCAGGCGGAGGTGACGAGCAGCCAGCGCTCGCCCGGCTTGGGATTGATGAGACGCCTGGTGAAGGCGGCGTTCTCCTCGGTGGTGCGGCTGTCGGTTTCAAGCACGACCCGCTCCGGCGCGACGCCAAACCGCCGCAACACGTCGCCAGCCGCTGGCGCCTCGGAGAGCCCCTGTTCGAGCAGACTGCTGGCGCCGCCGGTGAAGACGATCCTGGCCTGGGGATAACGGCGCGCCAGTTCCAGCATCGCCGTGACGCGCTCGCCCGCCGAATTGAGCTCCAGCGATTTGCGAGCCACGGTGGAATCGGAATCGATGGTGCCGCCGAGCACGATGATCCCATCCGGGGCACGACCGTCGTCCTGCCATTTCGGGAAGCGCTCCGTGAGCGACAGCAACAGCACATTGCTCAGCGGCGAGTAGCCGAGCACGAGATAGAGCAAGACCCCGAAGCTGACTAACCAGGTGCCCATCCGGTGCCGGTTCAGCATCACCAGCGCAAGGCCGATCACACACAGCACGGCGATGATGTTTGACGGCTGCGTGAAGAAGCCGAGAATCTTGGAGGCATAAAAGAACATCATCAATCCGATGGTGAGCGCGAAGCTCTGGAATGGCCGATCCGGTCTGCGGGATCAATGAGGCAAATGCACGTTCATCGGCACCACCGCACCGTCAGTCCCATTTCGGTGCAAAACCGTAGTCGGTCAGGCGGCCATCGGATCGGCTCAGGGCGGAGATGGCCACCATCTCGTCCTCGGACAGCATGAAGTCGAAGATGTCGATATTCTCCGACAGGCGCTCGACTTTCGAGGTGCGCGGAATCGCAACGACGCCCTGCTGCACCAGCCAGCGCAGGCAGACCTGCGAAGCGCTCTTGCCATGCGTTCTTCCGATGGCAGCGAGGGTTTCATCGCCGCGGACATGGCCTTTAGCGATTGGGCTATAGGCAACCAGCGCGAGGCCGTTTTCGCTGCAGGCTGCGCGCACTTTCGCCTGATCGAGATACGGATGATACTCCACCTGGTCGCACACCAGCGGCTCCGGACAGGCCGCAACAGCCTGGTCGATGAGAGCGACCGTAAAATTCGAGACACCGATGTGCTTTGCCAATCCCATGCGCTTGGCGTGGGCGAGCGCACCGAGCGTCTCCTCCAGAGGCACATGCGCGCTCGGCCAGTGCAGCAGCAGCAGATCGACCTCGGTCATCCGCAGCCGCGTCAGGCTCTCCTTCACCGAGCGCTCGAGATTATGGGGCGCGAAATGCGTGGTCCAGATCTTGGTCGTGACGAAGATCTCGCTGCGGGCAACATGCGACGCGCGGATGCCGTCGCCGACATCGCGCTCGTTCTCATAGACCTGTGCGGTGTCGATATGGCGATAGCCGAGCTTGATCGCCTGCTCGATCACCCGCGCGCAGGTGCGGCCGCGTAATTCCCAGGTGCCAAGCCCGATCGCCGGGATACGGGCGCCATTTGCTTCCACGAACTGCACGTCGTCCTCCTTTCGAAGGAGCTACGTTATGCGCCGCGGGCTTGTCCGGCGCTGTCCAGGCCAACGCCCATCCGGATCAGGCGTTCAGACGTCCGCCGGCGCAAGTGCCGCAAACACAGTATCAGGCGCGTGGGCGATGACAGCCAGCAGCGCACGCGCCGGGCCACGCGGGCTACGCTTGCCCTGCTCCCAATTGCGAATGGTCTCGACCGGTACGCCGAGGCGCGCCGCAAATTCGATTTGGGTGAGCTGGGCGCGGCGGCGCAGATCGCGCACTTCCGGATCGCAGGCGCGTGTTTCGACGGGCTCGGCGGCAGCAGGCATCGCCGGCGCCAGGGGCACCTCGTCCCCGTCCCGCAATTCCACGATCCGTCCGTCAGCCTTCAATCGCAAGCGCATGTCCGACCTCTCTGCGGCGATGGTCGGGCAATACCGTTAAGGAGGAATGAAGGGCTGACTACTTCAGCCCGAACCACAGCGTCGCGATACCGAGAAACGAGAAGAAGCCGACCACGTCGGTCACTGTCGTCACGAAGGTGCCCGAGGCCACCGCCGGGTCGGCCTTTACGCGGTCCAGCGCCATCGGGATGAGGATGCCACCAAGGGCGCCGGCGACGAGATTGGTGATCATCGCAAGCGCAATGACGATGCCCAGACCCGGCGTCTTGAACCACAGATAGGCGGCAATGCCGGTGATGAGCGCGAAGGCGATGCCATTCATCAGGCCGACCAGCGCCTCACGCGTGATGATGCGGACGGCATTATTGGGATTGAGCTGACGCGTCGCCAGCGCGCGGACGGCCACCGTCATGGTCTGGGTCGCGGCATTGCCTCCCTGGCTCGCCACGATCGGCGCCAGTACGGCGAGCGCCACCATCTGCTCGAGCTGGCCCTCGAACAGGCCGAGCACCGACGATGCCAGGAAGGCCGTCGCCAGATTGATCAGCAGCCACATGAAACGGGCGCGGGCAATGGTGAGGAAGTTATCCGACAGTTCTTCGTCGGAGGTCACGCCACCCAGCGCCTTGACCTCCTCGTCGGCCTCCTCCTCGATCACGTCCACCACGTCGTCGATGGTGATGACGCCGACGAGACGGTTTTCCGGATCGACCACCGGCACCGAGACCAGATTGTATTTGCCAAACAGGTGCGCGACATCACTCTGGTCATCGAGCACCGAGACCCTGCGGCGGTCCTCGTCGATCAGGTCGGCCAGCGGCACGGGACGGCGGGCGCGCAGCAGCGTGTCGAGGGACACGGCGCCCTGCCAGCGCTGGTCGGCGTCCACCGCATAGATTTCGTAGAAACGCTCCGGCAGGTCCGGTGTCTCGCGCATATAGTCGATGGCCTGGCCGACATTCCAGTCCGGCGGAACGGCGATGAAATCGGTCTGCATCCGCCGACCGGCGGAGTCCTCCGGAAAGGTCAGGCTGCGCTCGATCGCGACGCGTTCGGACAGCGGCAGCTTTTCGAGGATCTCGTCCTGGACGTCCTCATCGACGCCTTCGAGAAGCTCGACCGCATCGTCGGAATCGAGGTCGCGGACGCCCTCGGCGACCGTCTCCGGCTCCAGTTCCTCGAGCAATTCCTCGCGAACGGAGTCATCCACCTCGTTCAGCGCGGAGAAGTCGAAATCGGCCTTGGTCAGCTCGATCAGCCGGACGCGCTCGTCGGGCTCCAGCGCCTCGATGAGGTCACCCAGATCGGCCTCATGCAGTTCGCCGACGATCTCGCACAGGAACACCGTGTCCGCCGACTGAACCGCCCGCGAGATCGCCTCGACGAATTCAGGACGGATGTTTCCCTCGCCATCGCGCATCGGCATTTGGTCGAGGATCGAGGGGTCCGAAACGGCTGTCATGGCGAGCTCGACGTCGTCAGTCATGTCGGACCTCGCCTGACCCATGTGGAATGCGAATGGCGCAGTTTCGGCGGAAATGCGCTATTCCAACCGAAAGCATGCGTTCTTGTCTGGCAAGTGCCAGTGCCGGGCGCTGGATGCAATCGGAAATATCGGGCCCACGGAATCGTCGGCAGGAAAGTGAATTGATCGTGTTGAAGCTTGCCCTGGCTGCGCTGATTGCCTCGACGATTGCGGCACATGCCGACAACTGCCCCACGCCAAACGCCCTCGGGACGGCGCGTGTGCTGGCAGTCGATCCAAAAGCCTATCCGCGCGTCGGCACCCAGAGCTTCCCGGAAACGCTGCCACTGCAGGACCGCGAGGTCGTGCTGACCTTCGACGACGGACCCAACCCGCCGACCACCTCGAAAATCCTGGCGGCACTCGCCAAGGAATGCGTCCGCGCGACCTTCTTCATGATCGGCCAGAGTGCCGCCGCGCATCCGCAACTGGTGAAGCGGATGGCTGCCGAGGGGCATACGATCGCGCATCACACTTTTGCGCATGCGGACCTGAAAAAGGTCAGCCATGAAAAGGCCGTCGAGCAGATCGACCGCGGCATCTCCGCGGACGAAATGGCCCTCAACGGCAAGGCGACCACGGTGCCGACGACGCCATTCTTCCGCTTTCCCTATTTCGAATCGACACCAGCGCTGCTCGATATGCTGCAGTCTCGCCGGATCGCGGTGTTCGGGGCCGATTTCTGGGCCAGCGACTGGAACCCGATGACACCGCAGCAGCAGCTCGACCTGATCACCAGCCGGGTCAAGGCGGCCGGCAAGGGCATTATCCTGTTCCATGACACCAAGGGCCAGACCGCCGCGATGCTGCCCGATTTCCTGCGCTATCTCAGGGACAACAATTACAAGGTCGTGCATATCGTACCGCCGACCGCTGGCCCCCGCCCCGCCTCTCAATAGGCACAGATCGAACGATCCGGCCGGCAGCCGCTCATAGTTAACAATGCCTTTACGGCCGCGCCGGTAATTTCCGGACGAAACAGACCGGAAGATTGATTGCGTGATTGATCGAGCGAAGACTGGACAGAGGGCACGACAGGTGCCGTATCTCGGCATGCTCACGGGTCTGACGCTGCTGTCGGCCGCGCCCGCATTCGCCGATACCTGCAACAATCCTGATGCGCTCGGCACCTCGCGCACCATCGTGGTCGATCCCCGCGAATATCCGCGTATCGGCACGATGCAATACGCCAACACCCTGCCGCTGCGCGACAAGGAAGTCGTGCTGACCTTCGACGACGGCCCGATCCCGAAATATTCGAACCAGATCCTCGACATCCTCGCAGCCGAATGCGTGAAGGCCACCTTCTTCGTGGTCGGCCGGATGGCGAAGGAGTTTCCGGATGGCGTGCGCAAGCTGATCCGGCAGGGCCACAGCGTCGGCACCCATAGCGAAAATCATCCGCTCAGCATGAACCGGATGCCGATCGAACAGGCGCAGCAGGAGATCGAGGAAGGCATCGCCAACACCAAGGCGGCGCTCGGCGACGAGACACAGCTCTCGCCATTCTTCCGCATTCCCGGCCTGCTGCGTGCCAGCGTGGTCGAGGACTACTTAGCCTCACGCGGCATCCAGACCTGGAGCGCGGATTTCCCGGCCGACGACTGGCGCCACGTCTCATCGCAAACGGTGCATAATCTCGCACTGTCGCGCCTGAAGGCGAAGGGCAAAGGCATCCTGCTGCTGCACGACATCCAGCCGCGCACCGTGGCTGCCCTGCCCGGCATTCTCCGCGACCTCAAGGCCGGCGGCTATCGCATCGTGCATGTGGAAGCGGCGACGCCCGACAAGCCGAAGACGCCAACGGTGCCGCAGGACTGGCAGTTGCATCCGGTCTCCGAGACCGTCGCCATCAGGCATTGGCACAAGATTCCGCGCTTTGCCTTCGCACATCTCGACATGCTGCCGGCACCGGAGATCACAACCTCCGACCAGATGCTGTCGCTTACGGAGAATTTCGAGCACATCCGCCGGCCACGCGGCACGACACCCCTGCCCGCACAGGCACCATGGCCACGCGTCGCGAGCATTCCGGCGATGACGGCGATCGATGCACTGCCGGTACCGGGAGAATCCCTGTTCGACATCGCCGAGCGGCGCAACAAGCCCATCAAGGCGCTGGTGCGGCTGCCGCATCACGCCGAGAATGACGACATCGCGCGGCTGATCTCACGCGATGCAAACGCAGCCAAGCAGACCATTCCAGGCGCGATCCCGCCGGGACTGTCGCCCACGGCAGCGGCTGCGCCGCGCTAGCGCGTCGCCTGCATGAAGCACAGCGTAACGCCGGGACCGGCCGTGTAACGGAAACGCCGGTCCCCGGATTGCGCTTCGCTTCATCCGGGCTACGCGCTTTAGTCCGTCACGATCTTGGCGATGCACAGCACCGCAATGATGGCGAGGAAGAACAGGTCGATATAGGCCTTCATCTCGCCGGCCTGACGCTGATTGACCACATCGCTGACGGTCGCCTTGCGATTGGCGACGGCGGACGGACCTTCTCCGGCAAGCCCACCGAGACGCCGGGTTTCCAGCTCGAGCTTCTGGATCGCCTTGAAGAACACGAAGCTCCGCAAGGCCGAAATCGCCCGCATGCCCGCATAGGCCAGCACGAGGCCTGCAATGATGGCGCGCTGCTGATAGGTCCCGATGAAATTCAGGCTGAAATAAACCAGCGCCAGAAACGCGAAATTGGCAGCGGCGCGATAGATATAGCTCAGATATTTCATGGGGGGCTCCGGACGACCGATGCGCCGCGCGATCATCGCGTGCCGGGGTCGCGGCGGCACTGCTAACGGTAGATCGTTACGGGAGCACTAAACCAGAATGACAACTGCGACGGAATAAGCGATTTCGCTGTTGTTTCGAGATGGCCTCAGCGCGGCACGGCCGGCCGTCCGAACGACGACCTGCTCGATCCCTCCGCACGCCTGCCGGCCTGCGCAGGCACAAGCGTCACGGCATCATGGTCAGGCGTCTCGAGATAAGCGCGCTGATGCGGCAAGGCTTCGGGCATCTGCTCCTGCAGAAACGCCAGCAGTTTTTCGCGGATCTCGCAGCGCAGGTCCCATGACTGCGGCGCGTTGCGGGCACTCACCAGCGCGCGCAATTCAATCGTCTGCGGATGGCTATCGACCACCTGCAGATTGACCACCGCGCCATCCCACAATTCGGTTTCCTTGACCGCCTGTTCGAGATGCTTGCGGATGCGCGGCACATCGGCGCCGTAGTCCACATGCAGCTTGATGGTGCCGATCAGCGACGCCGCATCGCGGGTCCAGTTCTGGAACGGCTTTTCGATGAAATAGGACAGCGGCACGACCAGGCGCCGCCAATCCCACAGCCGCACGACCACATAGGTCGAGGCGATGTCCTCGATCCAGCCCCACTCGTTCTCGATGATGACCGCATCCTCGATGCGGATCGGCTGGGTGATCGCGATCTGGACGCCGGCGATGAGATTGCTGAGCAATGGACGCGCAGCAAGACCAACGATCAGGCCGGCGGCACCGGCCGAGGCGAACAGGCTGACGCCATATTGGCGGACGGATTCGAACGTCATCAGCGCGGTCGAGACCGCGATGATGGTGATCAGGATATCCAGCACCCGCTTGAAAACGCGCACCTGGGTGACGTATTTGCGGGCACGATAATTCTCGTCGATATCGATCTCGTGGCGTTCGAGATAGCGGGTGGCGGCGAGATCGACGGCGCGCATCGACAGCCATCCCACCAGCGCAATGGTCGCGACCACGAAGAACTGCGCGAGCCGCTGCCGCGCCCCCTCATCAAACGGCGCCAGCGGCAGCACCAGCGCGACGGCCAGCAGGCAGAGCGCGAGCCGCGCCGGCCCGGTGGTGCGGTTGAGAAACGTCACGCCGAAAGAGCGTTGGCCCACAGCTCGGCGCGCCAGCAGCATCGCCGTCTTGTGGACCGCCAGCGCCACGACGATTGCCAGCATGATCAGCCCGAGCCCCGCCATCCAGGCGGGAACCCAGCCGAACAGACGCTCGAATGTGTCGATCAGATCCATATGCATTCCGGTTTGGAACCCCGTCCGCGGCAACGCGGGGCGCACCGGGTGGTGCCAGCGGTAAATGCAGTGCAGCATCTCGCTCCATGCAATGCACACAACCCGCCGCTTGACTCGCAGGCGGCTGCCGACATACGTGCTGGCCTCACAGGGGATCGCCCCTGTCGTAAGCGTTAACGTCAATCAACGTGCTCGGATGCGGTCCGCATTGCGCGGCCGCTGCAAAGAAGCACGTCGATATGAATCAGAACGCCCCTCTCCGCGCCAAGCCTGCGCCGCTGGCGCCCCATGACCGCAACAGCCTGCTGCGGCATGTTGCTATCGTGTTTTTCGGCTTCCTCTCGGTCGGCCTGCCGCTGCCGCCGATTGCGCTCTATCTGCATGATCAGCTCGGTTTCGGCGCAAGCGTCATTGGCTTCGCCATCGGCCTGCAATCCGTCGTCACCGTGCTCACGCGGCATCGGGCCGGTACGTTGTGCGATCATCGCGGCGCGCGTTCGGTGATCCGCTTCGGCCTTCCGCTCGGAGTCGCCGCCGGCCTGTTCTACCTCACCGCAGCGCTGCTGCCGGTGCCTGCGATCGCCAAGCTCGCCTTGCTGCTGGTCGGCCGCGTCGCGCTCGGTTTTGGCGAAAGCCTGTTCATCACCGGCGCCATGAGCTGGAGCATCGGTCGGCTCGGCCCCCACCGCACCGGCCTTGTGATGTCATGGCAGGGCATCGCGATGTATGCCGCCATCGGCTTCGGCGCCCCGCTGGGCCTCGCCATCTACAGCAGCGTCGGCTTTGCCGGCGTGGCGATCACCGCAGCGATATCACCGTTGATCGCACTCGCCATTGCCGCCACGATTCCCGATGTGCCGGTCAGCGGCAGCGTCGAGCGTACGCCGTTCTACAAGGTGATCGGCCTGATCTGGCGTCCGGGCACGATCCTGTTTCTGTCCACGATCCCGTTTGCGGGACTCACCAGCTTCCTCGCTCTCACTTATGCGGCCCGCGGCTGGTCCGGCGCCGGCACCGCGCTGGCATTGTTCTCCACCGGCTATATCGCCGTGCGGCTGATCGGCAGCCATTGGCCGGACCGGTTCGGCGGGACGCGCGTCGCTGTCGTGTCGCTGGTGATCGAGGCCAGCGGTCAGGTCATGATCTGGCTCGCGCAGGATTCATGGATGGCGCTGGCCGGCGCACTCGTCACCGGCATCGGTTTCTCGCTGATCTTCCCCGCCATGGGCGTCGAGGCAACCCGCCGCGTCCCGATCGAACAGCGCGGCCGGGCGGTGGCGAATTTCATCGCGTTCTTCGATCTGGCCATCGGCGTGACGGCGCCGGCGGTCGGCTATGCGGCTGGCTTGTTCGGTTACGGGTCGGCATTTCTGATCGGTGCGGTGGCAGCGATGGGCGCGCTGCTGCTGGCGGCGCGCAGCTAAGTCTTCGAAACCGCTGCGAAGGTCCTCTGGGAGTCGCGGTCGATGCTAGCTTGCGCTCGCGCCTGCCAATCGCCGATCGATCTCACTGAACGATGGGCGTTGCGCGGGCGCGTCGGACAGGCAATCTGACTGCAAACCTCGCAGCAGCGCAAGCCGATGGCTGTTCTCATCGACATCGACGAATCGCTCGATCAATTCTTCCAGCAGGCAGCCAAAGGCCCTGACCTCAATTCGTTCGAGGCCTTTCGCATGCGCTCCGCCGCGCTCGTAAAACGACGCAGCGCCGAAATCGCCGAGCAAGACCTGCCCGCAGCCGTCATGAAGCGTGTTATGGGCGTACAGGTCGCCATGCATGATGCCCTGCTCATGCAGATGGCGTGCAAGCGAGGAGACGCCTGATGCCATTCGCAATACCGCCGGGAGACTGAAACGCGTATCCGCGGGATAGACATCGCGCGTGCAGGTTTCGAAACTCGGCGGGCCCGCGAGACTGCAGAATTCGGGCCCGATCAGCTCCATCACAAGCCCGCTTGTGCCGCCGGGATGTCCCGCAACGCGTCCATTCAACGCAATGAGATTTGGATGCAATCCCGTAGCCATCGACGCTGCGAGTTCGGACTCTGGCGTGCCGTCGCTCGTCATCGTTCCCTTGAACAACTTGACGGCAACAGTCCGGTCAACCTTGTCAGCATCGCGAAGACGCGCCCGGTGAATGACACCGGAGGCACCCTGCCCCAACACATCATCGATGTGCAGATCGGCCCAATGAATATCGCGCACGACGGAGCCGGCAACAGCTGCTGCCTCAATGCCTGCAGTGAAGGGATTGCCTGAATAAGCCAGCCAGGACAGGCGCGGCAATGCCAGAAGGAATTCAGGAAACGCCTGCAGCCGATTGGCAGACAGGCGGATCAATTCAAGCCGACGACACCTCGCCAACGTCTCTGGAAGGCTCGCAAGTTGGTTACCAGCGAGCATCAGCTTCTGCAGCTGGCTGCAGTCGCCAATCTCAGCCGGCAGCGATCTCACCTTGTTGTTCGTCAGGATGAGCCAGCGCAGCTTGGCCGTCAGAGCGCGCGGAGATACATCAACGATCTGATTGGCCTTGAATCCGATCATGCTCAATTCAGGACAGTCGCCGAGAACATCCGGTAGTTCGGTAAAGCGATTGTCGGAACAGAACAGGATCTGCAGCTTCCGCAGCCGGCCAAAATCGCTCGGCAAAGCCGAGAGGGCATTTCCAGACAGATCGAGGATTTCGAGGCTATCGGCGAGATCAAAAATCTCCGCCGGAAACGTCTCCAGCCCGCAAGACAACCGGAGGCGCTTGATGCCGGACAAAGCACCGGAACACAGCTGTTCCATCGTGTGCATCATTGGAATCTAACACCTTTATTCAGATCCGCCCTCTTACTGTGGACGGGCGCCGCAAGGCGAGCGGCCGAAACGCTGGCAAGAGCGGTCAATCGCCTCGCGCGCAAAGCTTGCATCCACCTATAAAAAAACCCCGCAAACCATTACGGCTGCAGGGTTTTTTTGAATTGGTGCGCTCGAAAGGACTCGAACCTTCACCCTGTTACGGACTGCCACCTCAAGGCAGCGCGTCTACCAATTCCGCCACGAGCGCTGGAAAAGACCGGCGGGCAAATCGCCCGGCCGGATCAACCGGCGCCGATGTAACAAACCTATGATGGGGGCACAAGGCCTGAACCGCGTTCCCCATCGCCCTGTGGGGAAAATTATCTGCGCTCCGGAGAGCGCGGCAGCATCTGCTTGACCTCGACAGCAATGCGGTTGCGATCGACCATGACCGAACCGGAGGCAACTGGCAGGTTATTGGCGAGAATCTTCACCTCGTCCTGCTCGGTGGCGTCGAGCTCGATGATGGCGCCGCGGCTGAGGCGCATCACCTGATGTACAGGCATAGTGGTGGTGCCGAGCACCACCATGATATCTACGGAAATATTGTCGAGGGTTGGCACGTCGGCCCCACAGTCACAGATAAAGGACCCTGCGCGCCCGCGCGTCAGGACTGAGCCTGAGAACAGCACGCTTATGGTTAGCCAATGGTTAATGACCGCCAAGCCCTCGATCTGACACCGTTTTCCCGCGGTGCCGCCGGCCCTCCCGTGGAATGGCGGATCGAGGATGCCCCGATTCCCTATCCCGAGGCGGTCGCCGCCATGGAAGCGCGGGTGGCCGCCATCGCCAATGGCGAGGCGCCGGAGCTGGTCTGGCTGCTGGAACATCCGCCGCTTTATACGTCTGGAACATCGGGCAAGGACGACGACCTGCTCGACGCCCGATTCCCGGTTTTCGAGACCGGTCGCGGCGGCCAGATCACCTATCACGGGCCCGGCCAGCGCGTGGCCTATGTGATGCTCGACTTGAAAGCGCGGCGGCCGGATGTCCGCGCCTATGTGGCAGCGCTGGAGGACATGATCATCCGCACCCTCGCCGCGTTCAACGTAAAGGGCGAGCGGCGCGAGGATCGCGTCGGCGTATGGGTTGCGCGGCCTGACAAGGGTGCGGGTTTTGAAGACAAGATCGCGGCGATCGGCGTGCGATTGAAGCGCTGGGTCTCGTTCCACGGCATCGCCATCAATGTGGAACCGGACCTCGGCCACTTCGATGCGATCGTGCCCTGCGGTGTGGTCGATCCGCGCTACGGTGTGACGAGCTTGGTCGATCTCGGCCTGCCTGTCACGATGACGGATGTGGACGTCGCGCTGAAGACCGCATTTGGCGAGGTGTTCGGCGAGATGCACGACATCGACACCGCAGCGATCGCCTGACAGCCCACTCCGCCCTCATGGTGAGGGGGCGCGATAGCGCCGTCTCGAGCCATGAATGGCGTACGTCAGCGCTCGCGGCCATCCTTCGAGACGCCGCTCCGCGGCTCCTTAGGATGAGGGTGGAGTATGTTGGGTTCGTAATCAGATCGTCGACAGCTGCGAAAATGTCTCTCGCGGATCGCGCAGCGCCAGCATGTCGGCCGTGGCATCACTCGCCACCACATTGTCCACGCGTGCCGGCGGCGGCCCGCGATGACAGGCCTCGATCAGCTCCGCGACAAGCTCGGCAGGCCCGGCGAACACCGCCTCGACGCTGCCGTCGCGGCGGTTGCGCACCCAACCGTGCAGGCCGAGCATGATGGCCTGATCGCCGGTCCAGGCACGGTAGCCAACGCCCTGCACCCGCCCCGTGACGATCACATGGCGGATGACGATGGCCATTATTTCTTCAGCCCGAGATAATCAACGCCGCGCTGCTTGACGACAGCACCGCGGGTGACATTTTCCATCAGCTCAGCGGAAGCGAGATTCTTCAGCTCCTTCGGCCCTGCCCCCTCGCGCACGGCCTTCAGTGTCGCATGCACCGCGGCCATCGCAGCCGAGATCGGTGCATGGCCCTGAATGCAGACGCGGACGCGCTGGGCGCTGAGGAAATCCCAATCGATCATGTCGTCGCTGGGCGTGCCGAGCACGATCGGCAATGTCGTCGCCACACTCGCGGCCTGCAGCTCAGCGCGGTTCTTGAGGCCGGTGAACATGATCGCATCAACGCCGGCAGCCTCATAGGACTTTGCGCGCGCGATCGCATCATCGACTGACGTGATCGAGGCGGCACCGGTGCGACCGACGATAACCAGCGCCGGATCCTGACGCGCGCCCAGCGCGGCCTTGACCTTGCCGAGCCCCTCGTCCGCCGAGATCACCTGCGCCTTGGCCTCACCGTAGGCGGCGGGCAGCAGCGTATCCTCGATGGTGAGACCACCGGCGCCGGCGGCTTCCAGCTCCTCCACCGAGCGGCGGACATTGAGCGCATTGCCATAGCCGTGATCGGCATCGACCAGCACCGGCAGTGAGCCGGCGCGTGACATCCGCCGCATCTGCTCGGTGAGTTCGGACAGCGTGATCAGCGCAATGTCGGGATCGCCGAGGATGGCGAGCGACGCCGCCGATCCCCCGAACATGCCGACCTCGAAGCCGAGGTCTTCAGCGATACGCACCGAGATCGCATCATAGACCGATCCCGGCCGCACGCAGCGATCGCCGGCCAGGATGGCCCGCAATCCGTAACGGCGTTGCCGGAACGTGGTCACGCGAATTCAAGAATGAGCGCGTCCACCGCCAGCGTTGCGCCAGCAGCGGCATGGATCTTCTTGACGGTGCCGTCGCGTTCGGCACGCAGCACGTTCTGCATCTTCATCGCCTCCACCACGGCAAGGGTCTCGCCGGCTTTGACTTCCTGGCCTTCGGTCACCGCAATCGAAACCACGAGGCCCGGCATCGGACAGAGCAGCTTCTTGCCGGTATCCGCCTTGACGCCGATCGGCATCAGGCGCGCGGCAGCGGCTTCGGCCTCGGTGTAGACATTCACCGCGACCTCATAGCCCTGATGCGCGATGCGGATGCCCGAGGCCTGCGGGCGCACCTGCATGGCGACGTGATGACCATCGATCTTGCCATCCCAGACCGGCACGCCGGGCTTCCACGACGACACCACGTGATGCACGGCGCCGGCTTTGCCATCGGCATTGATGAAGGCCACCGTCGTCGCATCGCCGTCGCGCGCGACATCCAGCAGCACTTCCTCGCGCTCGAGCCAGACGGCACGACGACCGGCGCGCACCACCGGGCGGCCGATCATCTGGCCGGAGATCTGACGCTTGCGCTCGCCATAGACAGCATCGACGGCGGCAGCCACCGCCGCGATGCGGCGGGCGACATCGCCTTCCGGCGCCTTGGCGGCAAAGCCGTTCGGGAATTCCTCGGCGATGAAGCCGGTGGAGATATTGCCGCTGCGCCAGCGCGGATGGACCATCAGCGCTGACAGGAACGGGATGTTGTGGCGGATGCCGTCCACATAGAAGGCATCGAGCGCATTGGCCTGTGCATCGATCGCCGCCGCGCGCGATGGTGCATGCGTGACGAGCTTGGCGATCATCGGATCGTAATAGATCGAGATCTCGCCGCCCTCCTGCACACCGGTGTCGTTACGCACGGTGACGCCGCCTTCCATATGGCTCTCGGCCGGCGGGCGATACTTCACCAGGCGCCCGATGGATGGCAGGAAGTTACGGAACGGATCTTCCGCATAGACACGGGATTCCACCGCCCAGCCGGTAAGCGTGACGTCCTTCTGCGCCAGCGCCAACTTTTCGCCGGCCGCCACGCGGATCATCTGCTCGACGAGATCGACGCCGGTGACGAGTTCGGTCACCGGATGCTCGACCTGCAGGCGGGTGTTCATTTCCAGGAAGTAGAAGCTCTTGTCCTGCCCGGCGACGAATTCGACGGTGCCAGCCGAGTCGTAATTCACGGCCTTGGCGAGTGCCACAGCCTGCTCGCCCATCTTGCGGCGCGTGGCTTCGTCCAGCAGCGGCGACGGCGCTTCCTCGATGACCTTCTGGTTGCGGCGCTGGATCGAACATTCGCGCTCGCCGAGATAGATCACATTCCCATGCTTGTCGCCGAGCACCTGGATCTCGATGTGGCGGGGATCGACAATGAATTTCTCGATGAAGACGCGGTCGTCGCCGAACGAGGCTTTCGCTTCCGCCTTGGCGAGGTTGAAACCTTCGGCGACTTCGGAGGTCGAATGCGCAATGCGCATGCCCTTGCCGCCGCCGCCGGCCGAGGCCTTGATCATCACGGGATAGCCGATCTCGTCGGCGATCTTCACGGCGTGCTTGTCATCCTCGATGACACCGAGATGGCCGGGGACGGTCGAGACCTTGGCCGCTGCGGCCGCCTTCTTGGATTCGATCTTGTCGCCCATGGCCGCGATGGCGCCGGGGTTCGGACCGATGAAAACAATGCCAGCCGCTTCTAGCGCGCGCGGGAATGCCTCGCGCTCGGACAGGAAGCCATAGCCGGGATGCACGGCCTCCGCGCCGGTCGCCTTGCAGGCCTCCACGATCTTCTCGATCAGCAGATAGCTTTCGGCGGCGGCCGGCGGCCCGATGAAGACGGCCTCATCGGCCATCTCGACATGGAGCGCGTCGCGATCCGCCTCGGAATAAACGGCGACCGTCTTGATACCCATCTTGCGGGCGGTCTTGATGACGCGGCAGGCGATCTCGCCGCGATTGGCGATCAGAATCTTTTTGAACATGAGCTGTCTTGCTTGCAACCTTGAGGCGGGATCGGGAAGATGAAACCGGCGGTACAATGTGACATGGCGCCGCATCCGTAACAATTCTGTCGCGGACGAAATCTAAAAAAGAGGCCCGGTCGCGATCGACCGAAATGTCCTGAAGCGAGGTGTTTCATGCGCGGCGCTGCCACCATCCTCTCCCTGAGTGTCTCTCTTATCTGTGCGACAACGGTGTTCGCCCAAAACAGTCCGCCCCGCAACCTCATTTTGTTCGTACCTGATGGGCTCCGGGCGCTGAAGGTGACGCCAGAAACGGCACCTGCCATGTCCGCGGTGCGGGATAAGGGCGTCAATTTCAGGAATTCGCATTCGCTGTTTCCGACCTTCACCATGGCCAATGCCTCGGGCATGGCCTCCGGCCACTATCTCGGCGACAGCGGCGTGTTCTCCAACTCGATCTATACGGGGCATCCGACCCCGGTGCAGAACGGCAGCACCATCCCCTTCATCGAGCACGACCAGGTGCTCGGCGATCTCGATGAACAGTTCAACGGCGACTATCTGAACGAGGAAACGCTGCTGAAGGCCGCGCGCAAGGCGGGCTTCTCGACGGCCGCCATCGGCAAGGTCGGCCCGACCCTGATGTTCGATCACACCGAACGCACCGGCAAGGAGACGATCACCATCGACGACCAGACCGGCGGCGTCGACAAGGCCGGCAAGCTGCTCGGCATTCCGCTCTCGGACGAGATGAAGGACGCGCTCGGCAAAGCCGGCTTCGCGCTTGAAACGCCCGGCCGCGGCGACAATGGCAAGGCCGGCGATGCCAAAACGCCTGGCACCACCGAAGCCAACGTCAAGCAGCAGGCTTACATGGCCGATGTCGCGACCAAAGTGGTCCTGCCGATGTTCAAGGCCCGCAACAAGCCGTTCGTGCTGGTGTTCTGGTCGCGCGATCCCGATGGCACTCAGCACAATCAGGGCGACAGCCTCAACAAGGTGACGCCAGGGATCAACGGCCCCTCCTCGCTCGCCTCGATCAAGAATGCCGACGATAATCTCGCGCAGTTGCGCAAGGCGCTCGACGATCTCGGCCTCGCGGCGAATACCAACATCATGATCTCGGCGGATCACGGCTTCTCGACGATCTCGAAGGAGAGCAAGACCTCGGCGACCATCAAGGGCACCTATCCCGACACGCCGGAAGGCTTTTTGCCGCTCGGCTTCCTGGCCATCGATCTCGCCAAATCGCTCGACCTGCCGCTGTTCGACCCGAACGACAAGTTCGCGGCCGTCGGCGACAACGCCTATCCGAAGGCCGGCAATGCTTACATCGGTAAGGATAAAGACAAACCGGATCTGATTGTCGCCACCAATGGCGGCTCCGACCTGATCTACCTGCCGACCAAGGACAAGGCACTGGCTGCGAAGACCGTGAAAGCGTTGCTGAAGCAGGATTATATCAGCGGCATCTTCGTCTCCGATGAACTGGGCTCGCCCCCCGGCACGTTGCCGCTGTCAGCGATCAATCTGTCCGGCAAGGCGGTCACGCCGCATCCGGCCATCGCCGTCTCGTTCCGCTCCTATTCCACCGGCTGCGATCAACCCGCGGCCTGTCAGGTCGAGATTGCGGACACCGTGCTGCGTCAGGGCCAGGGCATGCATGGCAGTTTCGGGCGCGGTGACACGCACAACTTCATGGCGGCGATCGGCCCGGACTTCAAAGCCGGCTTCGTCAATCCGCTTCCCGTGAGCAATGCCGATACAGGCATCACCGCCGCTTACCTGCTCGGCCTCAAGCGCGAAGCCAGGGGCAAGCTGATCGGCCGCGTGATGACCGAAGCGATGCCGAACGGCAAGACACCGAAGGTGACCTCGGAGACCACGCGTTCGAAGCCCGACGACCAGGGCCTGCGTACCGTTCTCGTGTGGCAGAAGGTCGGAGAGCAACGCTATTTCGACGTCGCCGGGTTCCCCGGCCGCACGGTCGGACTGGACGCGAAGAAGTAACGCACCAAACAAGAAACGGCGGGGCAATGCCGCGCCGTTTTCGTATGCGAAACTGCAATCCGGCTTACATGCCGATGTCGAACACGGCTGGCAGCTGCGCGAGCGGCAATGTCGCAGCGCCAACAACGGCGGCGAGCAGCGTCATGATAGTGGCATTGCTGACGCGCTTGGCGCGCATCTGCGACGCGATCCATTCCAGCACTTCGACATTCACACCCACCGCCTTGGTTGGCGCCCAGCTGTCGATGGAGACGTCGGGCGACAGCGCAACATCGCGTGGCGGCACCGGCAGGCCCGACGCCGACGCCGCGTGATGTACCACGGCCTTGGCGAACAGATCGTCGAAGCGACCGTCATCGCTGCGCTCGCGCGCGGCCTCGTTGATCGCAAACAGCGCCTCGGCTTCGTCGCGGCTGACCGGCTGGCTCGTGAGCGCCGATGCACCGAGAATGCGCGCGCACCAGGCGGCGTCATCCGCGTCGAGCGCGCGGGAGAAATGAATGCGTCCCCCGGCGGTCGGGCCTTCGCCGGTGATGACACCGTCGCGGACGACGGTGAGAGCCTGGGCCGCGGCGCGGCGGTCGGCGATGGACATTTCGAGGGCGCCGAATACCTCGGCAACGGCAGCGGTGGACATTTCAAACTCTTCTATTTGCAGTGCTTTTCGGGATACCTAGGAAATCCCACGAGCGAATTAACGAGCGGTTAAGAGACGGGATAGGCACTTTTCTTATCCCCAACCGTTGCAGTTCAGTCGCGGTCGGGCGCCACTTGGTTCGACCAGATGTGGCGATCACCTCCGGCGGCATTGCGCCCGGCGAGCGGCAACTTCGCGGCATCTGATCACTTGATATTGCCGACGCCATTGTGTCGCAGAGGGCTTGCGTGAAAGGCGATGCTCCTGGGCGCACCGATGAAGGAAGGATCTTGTCCTTTTTGCGTACCGGTTCCAATCGTGACCCCATCTCCCTATAATCAGACCACGCACGCATTCGCGCGATCCCTTCCCAGGACATGAGGTCGATCCATGGCTCTACAGATCAATTCCGTTGCTCCGGACTTCGAAGCCGAAACCACCCAGGGCACCATCAAATTCCATGACTGGATCGGCGACAGCTGGGCGCTGCTGTTTTCGCATCCGAAGGATTTCACCCCGGTCTGCACCACCGAGCTCGGCGCCCTCGCCCGCCTGCAGGGCGAGTTCGACAAGCGGAACGTGAAGCTGATCGGTCTCTCGGTCGATCCCGTGCACAAGCATGCGCTGTGGGCCGCCGACATCAACGAGACCCAGGGCGCCGAGCCGAAATTCCCGATGATCGGCGACACCGAACTGAAGGTGTCCAAGCTCTACAACATGCTGCCGGCCGACGCCTCCGGCGGCGCCGATGGCCGCACCGCCAATGACAACGCCACCGTACGCAACGTCTTCGTCATCGGGCCGGACAAGAAGATCAAGCTGATCCTCGTCTATCCCATGACCACCGGCCGTAACTTCCAGGAAATCCTGCGCGTCATCGACAGCCTGCAGCTCACCGCCAAGCATCGCGTGGCGACGCCGGCGGACTGGAGCCAGGGCCAGGACGTCATCATCGCCGGCTCCGTCACCAATGACGAGGCGAAGACGATCTATCCGGCCGGCTGGAAAGAACCGAAGCCTTACATCCGCATCGTGCCGCAGCCGAAGTAACGCTGCGAACGACTTGCAGAAACGAAAAGGCGCCGCGAGATGATCGCGGCGCCTTTTTTTTGCGATGGACGTCGGATGGGTTGAGCGAAGCGAAAACCCATCATTCCGTCGATGCGGCAGCCTCCGCTGATGGGTTATCACTCCGGCGCTCCGCGCCGCCGTTCAACCCATCCTACGTTCGCGGCGCCAGCCAATTCGTAATGATCAGCCCCAGCGTCCCCGCCGTTGCGGTGACGAACGTCCCCCAGGCGATATCGATGACGACCACCGGCCAGGTCCAGTGCTTGAGCAGCGACAGCGAGGTCAGCTCGAAGGTCGCGTAGCAGAAGAAGCCGAACAGCGCGCCATAGATCAGCGTCGAGCGCCACGTCGCATCCGCCGATGCGCTGACGAAGATCAGGATGCCGACGATGTAGAGACAATAGAACAGGACGGCCGGCGCCAGGCGAACGTCGCCCAGCATGTCGCCAACCTGCGACTGGAAGAAACCTTTGGCGATGAGCCCGAGGAAGAGCAGATCGAGCGGCAGCATGACGATGAAGGTCGCCAGATAGAGAATCACATTGCGCTTCACGTCGGTCTCCGGTCGGTTGCATGATGACTACGAAGAAATACGCATCAGCACGCGCAAGGTTGCAAGCCGCGGTATCAGAGACTGGATCGATCGCGCCACATCCGTGTTAGATCGGTGACATGACCGATCAAGCCCCCATCATCGTCTGGTTTCGCGACGACCTTCGCCTTTCGGATCACCCGGCCCTCCATGCTGCAACGAGGTCTGGCGCGCCGGTGCTCTGTCTCTATTTGCTCGACGAGCAGAGTAGGCAGATCAAAGCACCACAGGCCCGGCCGATGGGTGGCGCCACGCGCTGGTGGCTGGCGCAGTCGCTGCGTGCGCTCTCCGACAGGATCGAAGCCATCGGCGGGACGCTGGTGCTGCGCCAGGGCGCCGCGGCGAAGGTGATCCCTTCCATCGCGCGCGAGATCAATGCGAGCCACGTCTACTGGAACGAGATCGCACAGGCGCCGCATCTCGCCATCGCCGATGAGGTCACAGAAGCGCTTGCCGATCTCGATATCGGCACCGAGAGCTTTCCGGGCGACCTGCTGGCGCATCCGAACACCATTCGCATGAAGGAAGGTCGCGGACTGCGGGTCTTCACGCCGTTCTTCAAGCGCATCCTCGCGATGGGTGGCCCGGCAAAGCCCGTGCCTGCGCCGAAGAAGCTGATCGCCGCACCAAAAGTGAAGAGCGACAAGCTCGATGACTGGAAGCTCGAGCCGAGCAAACCAGACTGGGCCGGCGGTCTGCGCGAAAGCTGGACGCCTGGTGAAGCTGCGGCGCACAAACATCTCAAGCGCTTCCTCAAGGACATCCAGGGCTATGCAGGCGATCGCGATCGCCCTGACCGCGACGGGACGTCGCGCCTCTCTCCACATCTGCGCTTCGGCGAGATCAGCCCCAGGCAAGTCTGGCACGCTGCGCAATTCACCGCGGATGAAGATCCGAAGCTCGCGAGCGACGTCGGCAAATTCCTCAGCGAGCTTGGCTGGCGCGACTTCTGCCGGCATCTGCTGTTCGATATTCCCGATCTTGCTGCCCGCAATCTGCAGGAATCCTTCGACGACTTCCCCTGGAAGACCGATCGCAAGGCATTGAAGGCGTGGCAGCGTGGCCTGACCGGCTATCCCGTCGTCGATGCCGGCATGCGCGAGCTCTGGCACACCGGCGTGATGCACAATCGCGTGCGGATGGTGGTCGCATCCTTCCTCGTGAAGCATCTCTTGATCGACTGGCGCCATGGCGAAGCGTGGTTCTGGGATACGCTTGTGGACGCGGACAGCGGCAGCAATCCTGCCAACTGGCAGTGGGTCGCGGGCTCCGGCGCCGATGCTGCGCCCTACTTCCGCGTCTTCAATCCGATCCTGCAGGGCGAGAAGTTCGATCCCGACGGCGACTACGTTCGCAAATGGGTTCCAGAGCTTAATAACTTGTCAGCAAAACTCGTTCATCAACCGTGGACGGCAACACCGATGGAGCTGAAGGAAGCAGGTATCAAACTCGGCAGCGACTATCCGATGCCGATCATCGACCACAAGGAAGGTCGCGATCGTGCGTTAAAAGCGTATAAGACGATACGAAGTAGTTGACGGCATATCGCATGCACTTCAACACACCGCCGAATCGGACTAACGTGGCAAAGTCGATAACCGCTGGGGGATGCTATGACTGACGACACTCCGATCATCGAACAAGTGACGGATGCGCTGAGCAGCGCCGCCGGTGCGACCAAAGAAGCGGCCACCTCGGTGGTCGAAACAGTTACCAAGGCCGCGAAGAAAGTTGCGAAGAAAGCGACTCCGGCCAAGAAGAAGTCCACCAAGAAAGCTTCTGCGAAGAAATCCTCTTCAAAGAAGGCAACCAAGAAAGCGAGACCACCAATGGCTAAGAAAGCTGCTAAGAAGACCGTGAAGAAGGCCGCCAAGAAGACCGTCAAGAAGGCCGCCGCCAAGAAGACCGTGAAGAAGGCTGCCGCCAAGAAGACCGTGAAGAAGGCTGCCAAGAAGACCGTCAAGAAGGTCGCCAAGAAGGCCAAGAAGGCTGCCAAGAAGAAGTAATCCTTCTTCCTCGCAGATGTGAAAGCCTCCGGGTCCAAGTCCGGAGGCTTTTTCATGTCTTGGGGATGAACGAGATGCGACGACCTCTCAGCGGTCGTCCCCGCGCAGGCGGGGACCCATAGACACCGACAGCGAAATCGCAATGACATAGTCGTAGCGATCGCGTTTCCATCAGATCGACAGCGGGTATGGGTCCCCGCCTTCGCGGGGACGACAGCTAGGCCTTCGCGCGATTGACCAGCAGCACCGCTGCGCCACAGGCCACCATGCCCACGATCGCCACCGCATCCAGCTTCTCGCCGAACAGCACGTAGGCCATCAGAGCGGTCACTGCCGGCACCAGAGAGAACAGGCTCGCCACCTGGCTCGAGGCCTGACGGCGCAGCAGCCAGTACAGCAATCCGACGGTGCCGATCGACAGCACGATCGCCAGCCACGCCACCGACAGCACGAATTCCGTGGTCCAGTGGATCACCCGCGTCTCGAACAGGAACGCGCCGATGCCGAGCATCACCATGGCAGCGGATTGCTGGATGAAGCTCCCGGCCCGCCAATCGGTGCCGCCGCAGAAGCGCTTCTGATAGAGCGTACCGATGGTGATGGTGACCAATGAGAGCCCCGATGCGGCCCAGCCCCAGCCGGCATTGCCCGACATCGGACGGCCATGCAGCACCAGCAGCACGCCGCCGAGACCCAGCACGAGCCCGCCCCATTGCAGCGGCGTCACGCGCTCGCCGAGAAAGCGGCTGGCCAGGATCGAGGTGAGGATCGGCTGCAGGCCGGGGATGATCGCCGACAGGCCGACCGGCACCTGATGCGCGATCGCCAGCACCGTGCCGGCAAGATAGAGCCCCTGCACCAGAAGGCCGGCGACGATATTGTGGCCGATGCCGGCGCGATCCGGCCAGGCCGGCCGCGTGAGCAGGACGATGACGCCCATGATCGATGCCGCCACGATCATCCGCACCGTCAGATAGGTCAGCGGCTCGGCGCCGTTGAGGACATATTTTGTGCCGATGAAGCCGGTGCTCCAGAGCAGCACGAACAGCACGGGCGTGGCCGCGGCCATGAGGGCATTTGTCTCTTTATTCATGGGCTGCTCAGTGCCCCATCATGTGCTAAGCGGCAATGGCTGATTGCGCGGGCCAGCCCGGCTGCGATCACAAGACAGATACTTGTTTGACCACATAAGGAATTCGCCATGGATGTTCGCGCCGCTGTCGCCATTGCCGCCGGCAAGCCGCTTGAGATCACCACCGTCCAGCTCGATGGCCCGCGCGATGGCGAGGTGCTGGTGGAGATCAAGGCCACCGGCATCTGCCACACTGACGAGTTCACGCTGTCGGGTGCCGATCCCGAAGGTCTCTTCCCCGCCATCCTCGGCCATGAAGGCGCGGGCATCGTGCGCGAGGTCGGCCGCGGCGTCACCTCGGTGAAGCCCGGCGACCATGTCATTCCGCTCTACACACCGGAGTGCCGCCAGTGCCCGTCGTGCCTGTCGCGCAAAACCAATCTCTGCACCGCGATCCGCTCGACCCAGGGCCAGGGCATGATGCCCGACGGCACCTCGCGCTTCTCGCTCGAGGGCAAGCCGGTGCACCACTATATGGGCACCTCGACCTTCGCCAATTACACGGTGCTGCCGGAGATCGCGGTGGCGAAAATCCGTGAGGACGCGCCGTTCGACAAGGTCTGTTACATCGGCTGCGGCGTCACCACCGGCGTCGGCGCGGTGTTCAACACTGCGAAGGTCGAGCAAGGCGCCAAGGCCATCGTGTTCGGTCTCGGCGGCATCGGCCTCAACGTGCTGCAGGGCCTGCGCCTTGCCGGCGCCGACATGATCATCGGCGTCGACATCAACAATGACCGCAAGGCCTGGGGCGAGCGCTTCGGCATGACGCATTTCGTCAATCCGAAGGAACTCGGTAAGGACCTGGTCCCTCACCTCATCGACATGACCAAGCAGGGTGCCGACCAGATCGGCGGCGCCGATTACACCTTTGACTGCACGGGCAATGTCACCGTGATGCGGCAGGCGCTCGAATCCTGCCATCGCGGCTGGGGCCAGTCGATCGTGATCGGCGTGGCGCCGTCGGGTGCGGAGATCGCCACGCGGCCGTTCCAGCTGGTGACGGGCCGCGTGTGGAAGGGCACGGCGTTCGGCGGCGCGCGCGGCCGCACCGATGTGCCGAAGATCGTCGACTGGTACATGCAGGGCAAGATCCAGATCGACCCGATGATCACCCATGTGATGCCGCTCAGCGATATCAATAAGGGATTTGATCTGATGAAGTCGGGTGAATCGATCCGTGGCGTTGTGACGTTCTGATCGCTTGCTTGTCCCTCCCGCAAGCGGCGCAGCCGCACCGTGGGGAGGGTGGATCGAACGCGTAGCGTTCGAGGCGGGTGGGGCGTCTCCACAAGCTCTACGTCACGTGGGGCCTCCACCCCGGCCTTCGGCCGACCCTCCCCACTGCGCCGCTTTGCGGCTTGAGGGAGGGTTAAAACAAAGCACTCACGTCGATAGCATCGCGCCCTCTTCCGCGATGCCATCCTCATCCCGGCGCTTCGCATAGCGCCGCGCCAGGATCGCGCAGACGAACAGCTGCGCCTGATGAAACAGCATGATCGGCAGCACGATCAAGCCCAGCGCGTGACCGGGAAACAGGATCGCAGCCATCGGAATGCCGCTCGCCATGCTCTTCTTCGAGCCGCAAAAAACGATGGCAATCTCGTCCTCGGTCGAGAAACCCATCCAGCGGCTGGCCAGCATCGTGGTGACGATCACCAGTGCCAGCACCGCCAGATCGGTGGCAAGAACTGCGGCAAGACTGCCGACAGACAGCTGCCCCCAGATGCCCTCGACCATGCCGGCGCTGAATGCGGCATATACAATCAGCAGAACCGAGCCGCGATCAACAGTTGAGGTGAGACGCGCATGGCGCAGCAACCATGCACCGACCCACGGCCGGATCAGCTGGCCGACGACAAAAGGTGCCACGATCTGCGCCGCGATCTCCTCGAACGCGACCAGCGAAAAACCTCCGCCAGCCGATGAGAGCAGCAGCGACACCAGAACCGGCGTGAGCGCGACGCCGAGCAGATTGGACACCGATGCACTGCATAGCGCCGCCGGCACATTGCCCCGCGCGATCGAGGTGAAGGCAATCGACGACTGCACGGTTGAGGGCAACAGGCACATAAAGAGAATGCCGGTCACGAGATCGGCCGGCAGATACGGACGCAGCGCCAGACTCGCGACGACGCCGACCAGCGGAAACAGCAGATAGGTGCTGGAGAACACCATGGACTGCAACCGCCAGTGCAGCAGCCCCTCCTTCACCGCCGTCGGCGACAAGCGTGCACCATAAAGCAGGAACAGGAGCGCCACCGCCGCGGTCACGGCGTGATCGACATAGGCAGCGGCCTCCCCGCGCGTAGGAAAAACGGCAGCCAGTGCAACCGTGGCCATCAAACACACCAGAAATGCATCGATCGGTAGTTTGATATGGCGGAGTGAAGAGGAAGTCATGGCGATGGACCTTCGTTTGATGGTCCAGATCTAAAATCATCCGCCTTGATACAAAATCCCCATAACAACGATATCAGTCATCATGTATTGTGATGATCATGGATTACGTACCCGTCGATCTCCTGCAGACCTTCGTGGCGGTGACCGATGCCGGCAGCTTCACCGGTGCGGCCCGCATGCTGGGCCTGCAGCAATCCACCGTCAGCCAGCACATTCGCCGTCTCGAAGAGCAGACCGGCCGTCGCCTGTTCGACCGCAGCACCCACAGGGTCGCGCTGACACCGGATGGCGACATTCTGCTCGATCACGCCCGCTCCATTCTGGAGCGCTACGCTCATCTTGAGCAGCATCTGTCGGCGGCACCACTCCGTGGCCGGTTACGCTTCGGCGCATCGGAAGACTTTGTGTTGTCGGCGCTGCCGAACGTGCTCGCCGCTTTCGCGCGTCGTCATCCCGAACTCGATATCGAACTGCATTCCGGCTTGAGCGAGGATCTGCGCACCTCGTTCGATGCGGGCCGCCTCGATCTGGCGCTGGTGAAGCAGCGTGCCGGTGACAGTCGCGGCAGGATTGCCTGGAAAGAACCGATCGAATGGATGGCACATCCCGAATTCAGGCTCGATCCCGACGTTCCCCTGCCGCTAATCCTCTATCCACCGCCAAGCATCACGCGCGTCGGCGTGCTGGAGACTCTCGAAGCGGCGGGACGGCGGTGGCGCATTGCCTTCACCAGCGCCAATGTGTCCGGCCTGACTGCGGCTGCACGTGCCGGTATCGGCCTGTTGCCGCATTCCGTGCGCTTGATGCCTCCGGGTTTGACGATCCTGTCGTCGCGCGACGGCTTGCCAAAACTGCCCGATATTCAGTTCGCAGTGATCACGCCGGACCACCCGCCGCCCGCGGTCGAAGCACTCGCTGCGACCATCATCAACTGGGCGGGGCCGCGCGATCGCCAAGGTTAGGCCCGTAGGATGGGTTGAGCGAAGGCGCGGCAGCGCCGGAGCGATAACCCATCGGCGGAGCTTGCGGCAATCGACGGAATGATGGGTTTTCGCTACGCTCAACCCATCCTACGGCCCCGCGCTTTTGGCTTACGAAGACTTTTCGAAGAACGGAACGATGCGACCGGTGAATTGCGCATACCGCGCCTTCACCTTGTCGCCGATAACGAGATCATTGGCGCCGTGGGCCATCATGCGAAAACCCTCGGCGGTGTCGATCAGCACGATATTGTACGGCACATGCTCGCGCGCTTCCGGCGTGCCCGCGCGGAGAACTAGCGACGTCGCATAGACGGTGCCCTCGCCGCTCGACACGTTATCATCGAGATCGGTCGAACCACAGGCGGCGCAAAAACTGCGGCGGAAATACTGGATCGCATTGCAGGCGCGACAGGACTGGAAGCTGATGTCTTCCGTGCCCATGGTCCAGTCGGCAGCGGGTTTGAGACTGCTCATGACACGCGCTCCAGGAACATCGAGACATGCGAGGACAACACGCCGCCATCGCCATGCAGCAGCGCGACCGAAGCATCCTTGACCTGACGGTTCTTGGCCCGGCCGGTCATCTGCAGATGCGTCTCGACCAGATGCGCCATGGCACCACCGACGCCGCAATGGCCGTAGGAGAGCAACCCGCCATGGGTGTTGAGCGGCATCGCGCCGTGCTGGCCGAAATGGCCATCGCGGACCTTTGCGGCAGCCTCGCCGCGGCCGGCAAGGCCGAGATCTTCCAGCAGCATCGCCAGCGTGATGGTGAAGCTGTCATAGACCGCCGCATAGCGGACATCGGAGATGGCGATGCCGGTTGCCTGCTTCGCGCGTGCAATCGCGAGCTCGGCGCCGAGGCCGGAGAGTGGAGGCGCAGCGGTGATGTGCTGATGCGTATGCGCCTGTGCGGCGCCGCGCACGCGGATTTTTTGATCGGATGTCGGCTCGTAGCTGACCACGAAAGCCGCGCCGCCGTCGGACACCGGACAGCAATCGAGCAGCTTGAGCGGCGTCGCGATGGTCTTCGACGCCATCACATCGGCGACCGTGATGGGATCGTGAAACTGCGCGCCGGGATGGGTCAGCGCATGCTTGCGCATCAACACCGCGAATTCGGCGAGGTCTTCCTGCGTCACGCCATATTCGTGCATGTAGCGATTGGCGACGAGGCCGTAATAGGCCGGGATGGTCGGCCCAAGCGGCACTTCATAGGTGGGATGGCCGACCTGCGCCAGCGCCTGGATCGAGGCATCGCGACTCTGACCCGTGAGCCGGTTCTCACCGCCGACGACGAGGACATTCCTGGCGACACCGCCCTCCACGAGCTGATGCGCGAGCATCGCCATCGCCATGCCGGTGGCGCCTCCGACCTGGATCGCATGGGCGTAGGACGGGGTGATGCCAAAGTGTTCGGCGAACACGGTGGCTAGCATGATATGCGGCATGGTCGTGGAATAGCCGCACAGGAAGCCATCGATATCGGCGCGCTTGAGGCCCGCGTCAGCGAGCGCGAGCTCGGCGGCGCGGGACATCAGGTCGATGGTCGATGAGCCTTCATGCTTGCCGTAACGAAGAAGGCCGACGCCCGTGATGTAGCTCATGCTGAGAGGCTCTCCATCGATGCCGCGCACGTTGTATGTTCCCTCCCCCCACCGGGGGGAGGGT